>NZ_JBHZTA010000004.1:0-311405 GCF_042879215.1 Kocuria arenosa
GCCCCCGCCGCCCCCCCGGCGGGACCCCGCGGGGGGGAGCCCCCCCCCCCCCCCCGCGCCCCCCCCCCCCCCCCCCCCCCGAGGACAGCACCGGCCTTCGACGGCACCCCCGCTCAGGCGAGACGGCGCAGGGCCATCACGGTCGTGTCGTCCTCGGCCGCCGAGGAGTCGGCGTAGTCGCTGCACAGCACCACGAGCTCCTCGGCCGTCGTGGCCAGGGTGTTCAGCGCCGCGGCGGTGGAGATCGCCTCGTCGAGATCGGCGAAGAAGTCCAGGAACCCGTCGGAGACCACCAGCAGCGTCTCCCCCGGCTGCAGGGTGTCCGTGTGGAGGTCCCAGGTCCAGTCCGGCATCACGCCCAGCGGGGGCCCGGAGGAGGCCAGCCGGCGCCAGGTCCCATCGGGGCGCAGGAGCAGGGCCAGGCCGTGGCCGGCGTCGATGTACTCGATGTCACCGCTGCGAGTGTCCAGCCGGGCGATGAACGTGGTGATGAACGCCCCGGCGTTCTCCAGCAGCGGGGTCAACGCCCCGGCCGCGCGGGTCATCGCCTCGGGCGCGGCGTTGTACTGGAAGGTGCCGCGCAGCACGGCTCGGGCCGAGGCGGCCAGCAGGGCGGCCGGGATCCCCTTGCCCATCACATCGGCCACCATGACCTGCACCTGCTCGCCCTGGACCATCCAGTCGTAGAAGTCCCCGCCCAGCGATCTCGCCGGCAGGCACCGCCCGGCGGCTTCGATCGTGGGGGTGGTGAGCCCGGTGCGGGGCATCAGCATCCGCTGCACCTGCTCGGCCCGCTCCATCTCCTGGGCTGCGGCCAACTCGCGTTCGACCCACCCGGCCATCTCGCCCAGCAGTCGCCGCTCCCGCTCGTCCAGTTCCCTCGGGTGGTCGTCGACCAGACACAGCGACCCCACGGTCTCCCCGCCGGGGGCGTGCAACGGATGCCCTGCGTAGAACCGCACCGGGTCCGGTGCGGTGATGAAGGAGCTGCCGGTGAACCGCTCGTCGGTCACCGCGTCCGGCACGACCAGCATCTCGTCGGCCTCCACGGTGCGGGCGCACAACGAGTCGGTGCGCGTGGCGTGGATCAGCCCGTCCAGACCGGCCTCGGCCTTCGTGAACTGCCGATCGGTGTCGATGAGGTTCACCGCGGCGGCCTTCACCCCGAACACCTCGCGGGCGATGCGCACCACTCGGTCGTAGCGCTCCTCCCGCGGCGTGTCGAGGATGTGCAGCGCGTGCAGGGCTCGGACCCGGGCTTCCTCCTCCGGCCTCTCAGTTTCCACTGTCATGGCCCCTACGCTACCGACCCGTTCCACCCGACGACCGTCCGGTGCACCCCGGGGGCTGGGCCCGAGTCGCGAGACGGGTGGCGTCCCGGTTCGGGGCCGTGCGCCTCCCCTCGGGAAGCACACCGGTGGTGGGAGTCAGGCAGGGGTGCGGCGCCGGGCCTGGTTCACACCTGGCCGAGGGCCTGAACGAGGTAGGCGACGTTCATCCGCAGGATCTCGAGGGCGAGGTCGTGGTCGAGGTGCTCCAGGGTGTCGCCGGCGGTGTGGATGCGGTCGTTGGCGCCGTCGGCTCCCTCGATCGTGAGCACGGCGGGAATGCCGCTGTCGAGAAAGGGCACGTGGTCGCTGTTGAAGGGCATCAGACTGGTCTGCACGGTCAGGCCCGTGTAGGCCTGCGCCGCGGCGGCCAGCTCCGCCAGCACGGCCTGGGACACGGCGGCCCCTTCGAGCAGCACCGTGGGCGAGGGCGTGTTCCGGCCGGCGATCATGTCCATGTTGACGACCGCACGGATGCGGTCTCGTTCCGCCTGGTCCAGCTCCGCGACGTAGTGGCGGCTGCCGAACAGCCCCTGCTCCTCGCCCCCGAACAGGATCAGACGCAGGTCGCGAGCGCCCGGGTGGCCCTGCAGGGCCCGGGCGACGGCGAGCACGCCGGCGGCACCGGACCCGTTGTCGTCCGCACCCGGTGCGGGGGCATCGGCGCCGTCCCGGACGTTGATGGAGTCGAGGTGCGCCGTGACGAGCACCGCGCGCCCGTCCCCGCCGCTGCCCGGCCGCTCGGCGATGAGGTTCTGCGTGCTCCCCCCGGGAAGGGCGACCGTCTGGACCCGCGTTTCGAAGCCCAGGGCGCTCAGCACACCGTCGGCCCAGTCGAGGGCGGTGCGGAAGTCCGTGCTCGTCGAGTGCCGTGTCCGGAACCCGGCGAGCGTGCGCAGGTCCGCCGCGAACGCGTCACGGGACACGGCGGCCACAAGCGGCTCGGCCACGGCCCGTGCCCCTTCCGGTGCCGGTGGCCGCTGCGCGAACACGACGGTGTTCGCCGGCAGAGGGCGGACGCCGAAGCACGGCACGTGCCGCTCGGACGGCTCGACGATCCTCCCCGCCTCGGCGGGGTCGAGGTCGACGACGAGGTAGCGGCCCTGGTCGACCAGGACCGGGACCTCGGGGTGCTCCTGCTGGAACTGCCGGCCGTTCTGGATCACCAGGTGCAGGCGGGCGGCGGGGACCTCGATCCGGTCCGCAGGAGTGCGGCCGGCGGCCGTCCGCTCCAGCTGGGCCGGGTGTCCGGCCACCAGGAGCGTGCCGCCGAGCTGCGTCCAGCTCGCGCCGGCGTCCGTGGCCGCCGCGGTCAGTGTCCGCAGTGCGTCCGGCGTCGCGGAGCGGAGCACGTCGTCGTTCCGCGGGGTGGTCCCCAGGTCGAAGCGGACGACCGTCATGGTGCGCCTCCTACGGCGTGGTGAAGCTCTCGACCACGCCCGCGAGCGAGGTGGAGGTGCTGGGCGGGGAGACGGCGCCGGCGCCCAGGCCGCGCTTGGCGAAACCGCGCCACACCGCGTCGAGGTCCCCGGGGTTCAGGACGGAGACGGCGGTGATGATGCCGTCGCGGGCCAGCGTGAAGGTCGGCATGCTGGGCGTGAGCTTGAGCCCGCCCACCACGTACTCGAGCACGCGGCGCTCGGCCTCGACGTGGCCGTGCGCGGCGACGAGGTTGACGAACACCTCCCACAGGGCGGCGCACCATACCTCGCCGGCGTTGTGCACCTCGCTGTTCGGCCCGCCCCCGTGCGGATGGCGCGGCGGCCCGGCCGGCAGCACCACCCCGTTGCTGATGTGCTGGAACGTCAGCGGGTTCTTGGCCGGGTCCGCGGAGTAGGGGAAGCGGCGGATGGAGAAGTAGTAGTTGTCCGTGAAGCGGGGGGTGAGGTCGGTCCATCCCCCGGCGGGGAAGGCTCCGGTGCCGAAGTCGTCGGAGGCCTGGGAGGTCATGGTGATGGCGAAGAAGTCCCCCCAGCCCTCGCCCATCGCCCTGCCCTGCTGGTTGGCCAGCCCGGCGGCGTTCCCGACGAGACGGTTGGTGATGTAGTGCCCCAGCTCGTGGTACGTGATCAGCGCGTCGAAGTTGCTGGTGCGCGACGGGAGCGGGGTGACGCCGCGGAACTCGTACATCTGCATCCGCGGGCTGGCGCCGTCGGCCGGGGTCTGCATGTTGGCGTTGTCGGTGCCGCTGAAGTCGTTGCCCTCCGCCAGGATCGGGTCCCCGCCGAGGCCGGACCCCGTGAGGTTGACCTGCTGGGCGTTGCCGGCCGCCTCGTCGAAGCCGGCCTCGTACCAGCGGTCGTGCAGCCAGTTCACGTGGAAGAACATCCCGACGAGACTGGCCTGCAGATTGGTGGGGTCGCCGGCGGGCCGGGTGGAGTCGTAGGCGTGGTCGAAGGTGTGCGGCCCGGTGGTCCGGCCCTCCACGTCGCCGGAGCTGTTCCCGTCGGGTGCCCGGAGGTCGGCGTAGGCGATGCAGTTGTTGCCCCGGGTGGTCGTGGCGTCCTCGGGCAGCCACGGGGCGCCCGGGAGCAGGCTCTCGAGCGTGACCAGCCGGTCGGGGATGGTCGCGGCCTGGAAGCCGTCCGGGCGCCCGGTCGGGTGCGGCGACCCGGGCGCCGGCCCGTCCTCGGGGCGGAACAGGGCGTCGCCGGTGTTGAACACCCGGTAGGTGAAGGCGGCGTCGGCCCGGAGGTTCTTCCGGAACAGCACCTCCGGCTCCCCGAGCGCGTCGATCACGTAGCTGAACGCGGGAAAGCCCTCGATCCAGAGCTCGAGGTAGTAGCCGGGGGTGAACTGCTGCTCCCCCAGGGGGAACAGCACGTCCTTCACGCGCACCGCCCGCTCGAACGCAGGCCGCCCCGCACCGGCCGGCGCGGTGGAGCGGTAGGACCGGTAGGTCCCGCCGGCGGCGTCGCCGGCCTCGGCGCTCGTCTCGGAGAAGGACGTGGAGGCGTGCTCGACACCGGTCAGGTCGAGCGCCGCCACGGCGATCGCCTCCTCCGCAGTGGTGCTGGTGGCGGCGGCCGAGCGGGCGCTGCCGGCTTCCGCGGCGCCGGGGAAGAACTGGCCGGCCACGGAAATCATGCGACCGTCCGGGCCGATCGCCGCGGTCGCCTCAGAGCTGAAGACCTCCGTGCCATCGGCCCGCTGCACGAGCTGCACCGTGCGCAGCCCCTGTCCGCTCACCGACACGACCTCGACGCCCTGCGCGTCCGCCTCGGACAACCGCCACAGATCGCCGTGCTCGGTGAGGAACCGCTGGACGGTCTCCTCCGGCGACGCGCCCGCCTCCCCCGACAGCCCGGCCGCCGGGGCCCGCCGCGTGATGCGGTTCGGCAGTGCCGTCGCCTGGTCGTAGTCCACCTCCAGGTCGCCGAGCTGGGCGTCCAGTCGGCGCAGGCCGGGCGACGCGAGCGGCGGGGCGGCGGACGGCGCGGTGCCGCGGGCGGTCCGGGCGCCCGTGTCGTACAGGGCGTGGAAGTCCTCCGGCAGGGCTCGGTCAGCAGGCATCAGGAACTCCTCGCGAACGATCGGTGCACCGCCTGATCATCGCCCACGGGCCCGGGAATGGTTTCTCCTCGACGGCGTGGCCGACCTGGGCTCCATTAAGGGACTGGCCCGGTTCGCCGGTCAAGCCGCGAACAGGCGTGTGACGTGCTCGTTCGCTGCCCTCGCACGTCCCGCACCGGCCACGCCCCCCGTGTTGCACGCCCTGCCGGTGCGAACGGTGCCGGACGTTCCCGTGCCGGACAGCCGGGTGCGGGCGGGCGCCGGACACAGAACGGGGAATCCAGCAACACCCTTGACGCACCTTTGCTCTTGCGGTCTACTAGTGAAGTAACTAACCAGATAACTCGGAGGCCGCATTGATGGAGGAAGGCAAGCCCCTGTTCGTGCAGATCGCCGAACAGGTCGAGGACTCGGTCGTGGACGGAAGCCTCGCCGAGGAGGCGCAAGCTCCGTCCACGACCGAGCTCGCCACCTTCTACCGCATCAATCCGGCCACCGCCGCGAAGGGCGTGAACATGCTGGTCGACAAGAAGGTGCTCTACAAGCGCCGGGGAATCGGGATCTTCGTCGCCCCCGGAGCTCGGGACCTCCTGCTCGAGGAACGCCGCAGCGCCTTCGCCCGCCGCTACGTGCAGCCGCTGCTGGCGGAGGCGCGCAAGATCGGACTCGGACCCGACGACGTCGCCGACCTCGTCCGGGCCGGTGCCGAACGGACGACCTCACCAGCCACGCCAGATCGAAGGACACCATGAATCCCGTGATCGAGGTCCGGAACCTCACGAAACGCTACAAGGACAAGGTGGCTCTCGACGACGTGAGCTTCGACGTCCAGAAGGACACCATCTACGGCCTGCTGGGCCGCAACGGCGCCGGCAAGACGACCGCGATGTCAATCCTCACGGCCCAGAACCTCCCCACGAGTGGTGAGGTGCGTGTGTTCGGCGAGAACCCCTACGAGAACGCGCGGGTCCTCAGTCGCATGTGCTTCGTGCGCGAGAGCCAGAAGTACCCGGACGACGCCACGCCGCGTCACGCCTTCGCCTCCGCGCGGCTGTTCTTCCCGCGGTGGGACCAGGAGCTCGCCGACGAGCTCGTCGACGAGTTCCAGCTGCCGCTGAAGCGTACGATCAAGAAGCTCTCCCGCGGGCAGCTCTCGGCCGTCGGCGTCATCCTCGGCCTCGCCTCCCGCGCGGAGATCACCTTCTTCGACGAGCCGTACCTCGGCCTCGACGCCGTCGCGCGGCAGATCTTCTACGACCGCCTGCTGGCGGACTACGCGGAGCACCCGCGCACGGTCCTCCTCTCGAGCCACCTCATCGACGAGGTCGCGAACCTCCTCGAGCGGGTGCTCGTGATCGACGAGGGCCGCATCATCATGGACGAGTCCACCGACGACGCCCGGGCACAGGCCACGAACGTCGTCGGCGACGCCGCCGCGGTCGAGGAGGCGGTGCGCGGCCGCGAGGTCATTCACCGCGAGAGCCTCGGCCGCGTCTCGTCCGTCACATTCCTCGGCTGCCTCGACGGCGCCGAGCGCGCCGCACTCGCCGCGGCAGGACTCGAGCTCGCGCCCGTCTCGCTGCAGCAGCTCATCGTGCGCCGCACGCAGCGGCGCACATCCGGCCGCGACGCGTTCGCCGCGGCCACCCAGGAAGGAGCCCTCCGATGACCACCCTCGATGCCGGCAGCGTCACGCGCCCCGCCGCGGTGCGCCATCGCACGCTCAACGTGGTGCGCCTGCAGTTCGTGAACACGCAGACGTTCGTCTGGGTGCCGGCGCTCGTGCTCGGGGGCGCCTGGGTGCTGACTCTGCTCATCTACTGGATCATCCAGAGCGCGGGCGGTGTCGACGTCAAGATCGGCGGGGGCTCGCAGGCACCGCTGTGGTACTTCCTCGTCGTCGGCGTCCAGGCCATGACGCTGACGTTCCCGTTCTCGCAGGCGATGAGCCTGACGCGCCGGGAGTTCTACGTCGGCTCGCTGGCGGCCGCGGCAGTGAGCGGCCTCGGGATGTCGCTGATCTTCGTGCTGCTCGGACTGATCGAGCAGGCGACCGACGGGTACGGCATGAACGGGTACTTCGCCTACCTCGAATGGGTGTGGGCGGCGGGGCCGCTCGCGGCGGGTCTGACGTACTTCGTGTCGACGATGCTGTTCTTCATCATCGGCTTCTGGTTCGCGACGGTCTTCAAGCGGTTCGGCACGACCAGGCTCGTGATCGTCATGCTCGCGATGGGCCTCGTGGTCGTCGGGCTCATCGCCCTGGTGAGCCTGCGCCAGGCCTGGCCGGAGGTGGGGACGTGGATCCTCGAGACCGGCTCCCTGGGCCTGACGATGTGGGCCGTCCTGGTGAGCACGCTGCTCGCGATCGGCTCCTATCTCACGCTGCGCAGGATGCCCGCCTGACGAGCGGATGACCGCGGACCACGAAAGGCAGGTCCACCGGGCCGGAATCCACCTCCCCCGAGGTTGTCGTGGCGGACCTGCCGGCGGCCCGGCGTCCTACGAAGCCGTGGGCACGCGCTCCGCGTATCGGCGCTCGAAGGAGAGAATCGCGTCCGTGGCCTCGAACAGCTCGTCCGCCATCTGCTGGAGCACCGCGTCCTCCTGGCGGTAGGGGTCGATCACGTCGTTGCGCTCGGGGTGGCGCACCGGCACCCGCTGCCGCAGCCGCGGCGCCTGCTGCACCAGCCAGGCCCAGCGCTCGGCGCGGTCCGCCGGCACCGCACGGTCGAGCTCCGGGTCGGTGGAGAGGTACAGCAGGATCCGGGCGAACTCCCGCAGGGTGAACACCTTCTTCAGCAGCCGCGGCGACTGCTGGAGCACCGGCTGGGTGTGCTCCCGGGCCATCACGAGCACCAGGTCGACGTCCCGCAGCACGTCCGGGGTGACCTGCCGGGCCCGGTGTGCCGCGGCGGCCTCCAGGCCACGGTCCTGGGCCAGCCTGCCGACCCGCTGCTCGAAGCCCTCGTCCACCAGCGCGTGCATCCCGGCGCTCGTCACCTCGAAGCCGCCGGGCGAGATCTCGTTGAGGCCGTGGTCGAGCTCGACCGCCGCCATGGGTGAGCGGCACACGTTGCCCGTGCAGACCGTCAGGATGCGCGTGGGGGCCATGGTTCTCCTCTGGGGGTCGAGTCCGGTTCATCGTATCCGGCACCGGGTCCGGGGCTGGGCCTTTCCCCGCCCACCGGGATCGCGCCGTCGACGGGAGTCGGGGGGCCCCGGGTCCGTCGTCGTCGTCCCTCGGAGCGAAACACTCGGACCCAATCACTACGCACAGAGAGGTACGGGTGCGTAACACGGCCCGTCGTTATTGATTATTTATGCAAACGCGCCTTTATACTCGACGTGGCTCCGAGGATCTTCCCCCCATCCCGATGGCCTTGCACGAGTCGTTCCCCCCAACGATCCATGCGAGATAGGCGTTCCAGCGTGAAAGCATCCCCCCGACTGACGCTGCCCGCCGCCATCACGGCGGCGGTGCTGGCCATCACCACACTGACTCCGGTCGCGGCCCTGGACGAGGCCGCCGCCCCCCGAACCACCACTCTCTCCGAGGAGCGCCAGGGCAGCCTGGTCTCCAAGGTCGTGGAGTCCGACGGCGAGATCGTCTCCACCCTGGTGGACGCGGCCACCGGCGAGGCCGTCCTCCCCGACCCGGCGCGCGCCGGCACGCAGCCGACCGCCGGCGACCCCCACGGCGGCGCCGTGATGGGCCAGTGGGCGAAGTCCGAGAACCACTTCGAGCAGCTGGCCGCGACCTCCGCCCGCACGGCGGAGGAGCTCTCCGGGGACACCGACGACGACGCGGGGACCGGCGCTGCTCCCGGCGCCACGGACGCCGACACCGCGGAGGAGGCCGTCGCGGGGGTCGCGTCGGCCGACCCCCTCGGTGCCGCCGCCTCCTGGGCCCCCAGCGGCATCAAGGGCACGGACGTCTCCAACTGGCAGCCGTCCCTGAACTGGTCGAGCCTGTACAAGCAGGGCTCCCGCTTCGCCTACGTGAAGACCTCCGAGGGCGACAGCATCCGCAACAACCTCTTCCAGCAGCAGTACGCCGGCGCCGGCGCTGTGGGCATGTACCGCGGCGGCTACCACTTCGCGATCCCCACCCGTGACTCCTCCGGCGCGAAGCAGGCGGACTACTTCGTCAACAACGGCGGCGGCTGGTCCGCGGACGGCAAGACCCTGCCCGGTCTGCTGGACGTCGAGAACAACCCGTACCCCTCCCTGTACGGCAACCAGTGCTACGGCTTCAGCCAGGCCGAGATGGTCGGCTGGATCCGCGACTTCTCCAACCGGTACAAGGCCCGCACCGGGCGCCTGCCGGCCATCTACACGAACTACTACTGGTGGCAGGACTGCACCGGCAACTCCGCCGCGTTCAACGACCACCCCATGCACATCGCCTCCTACGGCACCACGGCCCCCCGGGTGCCCAGCGCCTGGAGCACCTACGACTTCTGGCAGTACACCGACGCCGGCTTCAACGAGCAGATCGACGCCAACGTCTACCGCGGCAGCGCGGCGCAGCTCCAGGACCTGGTGCGCAACCGCTACCACAAGCCGATCGGCGGCCGGGCACCGGCCGGCACCCCGGCCGGCACGCCCACCCAGGTGGCCCCCGCCGGATACGTGGTCAAGGGCGGCATCGGCAACCAGTACCGGGCCCTCGGCGGGTCCTCGGTCTTCGGCACCCCGACCATGAACGAGCGCGGCGGACTGGTCAACGGCGGCGTCTACCAGCGGTTCTCCAAGAACCACACCTTCTACTGGAGCTCCCCCACCGGAGCCTGGCCCGTGAACTTCAACGGCGCCATCGGCCGGAAGTTCGCGGCGAACCGCTACGAGAACGGCTTCGGCTACCCCACCGGCCGCGAGGTCTCCGGGCTCGCCGGCGGCGGCGCGTACCAGGTCTTCCGCAGCGGCGGCACCGTGAACAAGGTGCTGTGGAGCTCGGCCACCGGCGCCCAGCCGGTCCGGGAGACCAGCGGGATCGGCGGGGCGTGGAAGCGCGCCGGCTACGAGCGCGGCTACGGCTACCCCTCCACCCCCGAGGTCGGCGGCCTGGTCAACGGCGGCTCCTACCAGCTGTTCCGCAAGGGCAACGACGTCCACAAGATCCTCTGGAGCTCCGCCTCCGGCGCCCACGCCGTGAAGGAGAACAGCGCGATCGGCCGGGAGTGGAAGGCCGCCGGCTCCGAGCGCGGCTACGGCTACCCGACCACCGGCGAGTACCGCTACGGCACCGAGGTCCGCCAGAAGTTCTCCAAGAACTTCACCGTGCACTACTCGACCACCACGAAGAGGACCTGGGCCACCCGATGAGCAACGCCAAGCACCGCGCCACCGCGCGCACCCGCACCCCCGGCCGCCTGGCGCTGACCGCGGCGGCCCTCGCCCTGGCGGTCCCCGCCACCGGGATCCTCGTGGCGGCCCCCGCCACCGCGGCGAGCTCGGACATCGTGAGCGTCTCCTCGGGCACCCGCTCGGCCGACACCCAGCGGCTGCTGGACCTGATCAACGCCCACCGCAAGGCCAAGGGCCTCGCCCCGGTGAAGTACTCGGCCACGCTCTCCCAGATCAGCCAGGAACAGTCCAGCCGGCTGGTCCGCGAGGAGGTCATCGACCACACGGACGACTTCTGGAAGGACAAGCGCGCCGGGAACTGGGACGCCGTCGGCGAGATCCACTCCGTGTCCTGGCAGGGCACCGTCACCGAGCTCATGACCTGGTGGAAGGGCTCCAAGGCGCACAACAAGGTGCTCACCGACCCGGACATGGACGTCGTCGGCATCGGCCTGACCTACGTGGACGGGCAGCTGACCGGGAACAAGCAGGGCTGGAAGCTCGTGGGCACCGTGGGCTCCTACGGCTACCCCGCCGGCCAGGCCCCCGCGGACGCCCGCACCACGGTGGGCACGGTCCCGGCGCCCAAGCCCCCCACCGCCCCGATCACCTCCGCCGGGTACCAGGTGCGCGGCGGGATCGGCAACCAGTACCGCGCCCTGGGCGGAGCCGCCGTGTTCGGCGCCCCCACCATGAACGAGCGCGGCGGCCTGGTGGGCGGCGGCGCCCTGCAGAGCTTTGCCAAGAGCACCACCTTCTACTGGAGCGCCCCCACCGGCGCCTGGCCCGTGCGCTTCAACAGCGCCATCGGCCAGAAGTACGCCGCCGCCGGGTACGAGCGCGGCTACGGCTACCCCAGCGGTCAGGAGCGCGGCGGACTTCCCGGCGGCGGCGCCTACCAGGTGTTCCGCAGCGGCGCCGACGTGCACAAGGTGCTCTGGAGCCCCCGGACCGGGGCGAAGACCGTGAAGGAGAACAGCGCGGTCGGCCAGCGGTGGAAGTCCGCCGGCTACGAGCGCGGCTACGGCTACCCGAGCACCGACGAGTACCGGTACGGCTCCGAGGTGCGCCAGCGGTTCTCGAACGGCTACACCGTGCACTGGTCCTCGATCACGAAGCGGATCTGGGTCACCCGCTGACCTTCTCGCCACCTCCAGAACGCCCGGCCGGACGTCCCTGCCGGGCGTTCTGCTGTCCACAGCCCTGTCCCCTGTCCCCCGACCGGCGGCCGCGGGGGGCGCACTCCCGAGTGTCCCCCGCACGAGGGTCGCGGGGACGAAACAACAGGTCAGAACGTGGTCTGCCTCACATCGAGGGCCGTTCAGGGCAGGCTTTCCGGGCCCCGAATCCGCGCTCGGCATCCTTCTGCGTCCGCACATGGGGGGACAGATCCGTCCGCGGATGTCCCCCTCTTCGAGGCCATTCCCGAACATTAAGTACCAGACGGTACTGGCGTACTCCGTGCTGTCTGAGGTTTGCTTTCCCACATGCATGTTGTTCGATGCAAGTGGTGTGCATCCGCACATGTTTGCGCTTGTGACACGGCGGTTCCGGCCTGGCACGCTGACCACGTCGGTCCGTCCGGGGGGACGAGCCGGCCGATCCGTCGAGGTGACGGATCGCCGTCCGGGGGAACGAGCATGCTGTGCGCCACAGGCAGGACCATCACGACTTTCCGCGCCGTCGACGAGCCGATCGCTCCGGCAGCACGGTGGCGCCGCCGGTGTTCTACGACCCCAGCGGCAGGCGCTGGTACCGCCTCCTGGCCACGCTGATGGTGCTGCTCGCGCTCCTCGCCGGCCTGCTGTCCTGGATCCTGCCCCAGGCGCTGGCTCAGCCCTGGGACCGGCCGCTGAACCAGGACACCGGCTATCCGCGCGAGCTGATCGCCACCGGCGACACCGAGAACATCCCGCTGCTCGGGAACGCGTCCAACCCCTTCTCGCGGATCGGCCTGGTCCAGGAGAGCGGGGGCGAGACCGTGCTGGCCGACCCGTTCAGCGACGAGATCCTCCGCACGCTCAGCGAGGAGGAGGCCGAGCTCGTCGGGGACCACCCCTACGCCATGGAACGCTTCGGCGAGATCCCGGACCGCCGGCTCGTCATCACCTTCGACGACGGACCCGACGCCGCGTTCACCCCCGAGATCCTCGACGTGCTCTCGGCCGAGGGAGTGCCCGCCACGTTCTTCGGCATCGGGACCAACGTGGTCAAGCATCCCGAGCTCTTCGAGCGCGTGATCCGGGAGGGGCACATGGTGGGCAACCACACCATGACCCACTTCACCTCGTGGGAGGACGACTTCCGCAACCGCGAGGAGCTCATCGGCACCGACCGCGCCATGCGCTCCGTCGGTGACTACGCGACTCCGCTGTTCCGCCTCCCCACCGGGGACCCCGACAACAAGCCCCTGCCCGTGCTGGAGGCCCAGCAGATGGGCTACCTGCACGTGGACTTCAATCTCGACACCGAGGACTGGCAGTACGGCCCCGGCGAGAAGATCGAGCTGCCGGCCCTCGACGGCGAGGGCCGCGTGGTGCTCATGCACGACGGCGGCGGGGACCGCACCGCCACCGTGGCCGCGCTGAGGGAGCTGATCACCGAGGCCAAGGCCGCCGGCTACACCTTCAGCACGCTCGCCCCGATCGTCCCGGAGACCCACCTCCCGGTGGCGGACACCCAGCCCGTGCTGGCCGACGACGCCACCGCCCTCGCCCTGACCACCCTCACGGTCACCCCGGACGTGGTGATGACCTGGCTGTTCTGGTTCGGCATCGGCTCCCTGACCGTCATGTCCGCCCTCTACGTGGTGCTGGCCCTGATCGGCCACCGCCGCCAGAACCGCCGGATCTGGCCGCAGATCCCTGAGGAGGACCTGCCCCTGGTCTCGGTGATCCTGCCCGTCTTCAACGAGGAACCCGTGGTGGAGCGCACCCTGGCCGCCCTGCGCGCGAGCGACTACCCGAACCTGGAGGTCATCGCCGTCGACGACGGCTCCACCGACGACACCCTGACCATCATGCGCCGGTTCGCCGAGTCCTGGCCGGCCCTGCGGGTGCTCGCCCAGCCCAACGGCGGCAAGTCCATCGCCTCCAACCACGGGATCATGGCCGCCCGCGGGCAGATCATCGTCACCCTCGACGGCGACACCCTCTTCGAACCCCAGACCATCCGCATGTTCGCCCGCCACTTCACCGACCCCACCGGCAAGCGCCCGGTGGGGGCCGTGGCCGGGCACGTGAAGGTCGGCAACCGCACCGGGATCCTCACCATGTGGCAGTCCCTGGAGTACATCTCCGGGATCTGCGTCACCCGCATGGGCGAGTCCGTGGCAGGGGCGATCTCCATCGTCCCCGGAGCGTGCGCCGCCTGGCGCAAGGACGCCCTGCAGGCCGCCGGGGGCTACTCCCACGACACCCTCGCCGAGGACGCCGACCTCACCATGACCCTGCAGAAGCTGGGCTGGGCCGTGGTCCAGGAGAACCGGGCCGTGGCCTGGACCGAGGCCCCCATGACCGTGCGCGGTCTGGCCAAGCAGCGGCTGCGCTGGACCTACGGCAACCTCCAGGCCCTGTGGAAGCACGCCGGGATGCTCTTCCGTCCCCGCCACGGCTTCCTCGGCATGGTCGCCCTGCCCTACACCCTGCTCGCCACCGTCGTCCCGCTGGTCTTCCTGCCCCTGACCGTGCTCATGGCCGGGATCAACATCGCCGCCGGCAACTGGCAGCCCATCGCCGCCTTCGCCGCCTTCGTGCTGACCATCCACGCCGTCATCTGCATCATCGCCATCCGGATGGTCGGCGAGTCCTGGACCCACCTGCTGATCGTGCCCGTCTACCGGCTCATCTACGAACCCCTGCGCGCCTGGCTCCTCTACGCCTCCGTCCTCCAGGCGCTCAAGGGCAGGATGATCGGCTGGTACAAGCCCGAGCGCACCAACAGCGTGCTGGACATCGAGGCGGCGGCGAACCGCGGCGCGGACGCGCAGCGGGTCTGAGCCCGCGCCCTCCTCCGCGCCCGACCCGCTGAGCGGCGGCCCGCCCCGTGCGGGCCGCCGCTGCCCGCTGTCCGGCTGACCGGTTATCCGTCGAAGCCCTCGCCGAGGACCCCGGTGAACTCCCCGGCGTCCTGGTCGAGCCCGCTGCAGAAGTCGTTGGCCTCGGCGGGGTCGCCGTCGTCGGGGCCGCAGGACCGGTCCCGGTTCAGGGACCAGTAGGAGAGCCGTCCCACGCCCTGCTCCCGGGCGAAGCGGTTGAGCTCGGCCGCCGCCTCCTGGTCGACGACCTCCCCGGGGACGTCGTTCACCCCGATCATCGGGGTCAGGCCGATGCGGTGCCACACCTCCTCCGCGGAGAGGTCCTGGCCCGCCGCGCCCCACAGCGCCGTGAGCTGGCCGTGGGCGGACCGGACCGCCTCCTCCGAGGCCGCCGCCATGGACTGCCCCGCGGGCTTGCTCTCGCTGTAGTTCATGGTCATGAGGTTGACCCCGGCGAGGTCCACCTCGGCCGCGAGCAGCTGGGCCACGACCTCCACCGGGTCCTGGTCCAGTCCGTGGGGGGCCACCGGCAGCGTCGCCCACACCTCCAGGGGCTCGTCGCGCTCCTCCTGCAGCCGCACCAGCACCTCGGCCCGCCGCTGGTTGGCCTCCTGGTCCTCGAGGTCGTCCAGCTCGATGTCGAAGTCCACGGTGCGCAGGTCGTAGCGGTCGAGCACCGTCCGGTACGCCGCGAGCAGCCGGTCCGGGTCGGTGCAGGCGGTGGCCAGCTCGTCGCCGGCCGCACCGCCGAAGGAGACCACCACGTCACCGCCGGCCTCCCGCAGCCCGGCGATCTGCTGCTCCATCCGCAGGGTCTCCCGGGCCTCGTCGAGCCCGTAGTAGCCGCCCCACGAGGGCGCGCAGGGGTCCTCGGGATCGGCCACCACGAAGCCCAGCACCGTGCGGGACTGCCCCGCGGCCTCCGTCCCGAACTCGAAGTACGGGTAGGACGTGGCGTTGACGTAGCCGCCGAACCACGGCTCGGGCTGGGCCCCGCACCCGGTGAGGGCGAGTCCTGCGGCGCCGATCAGCACCAGGGACCGCAGGCGCCGGGAGCTCCGCGCCGAGCAGCCCCCCACCGCGCGGTGAGGGGCTGCGTCGTCGTCGGCCGTTTCCGGGGCCAGGTCAGGACCTGCCGTCGAACAGGCTGGTCACGGAGCCGTCCTCGAAGACCTCCTGGATGGCGCGGGCGATGAGCGGCGCGATCGAGAGGACCGTGAGGTTCTCGAACTGGTGCTCCGCCGGCACCGGGAGGGTGTCCGTGACGACCACTTCGATGGCGCCGCAGGAGGACAGCCGCTCCACGGCGGGGTCGGAGAACACGGCGTGGGTCGCGGCGATGATGACGTCCTTGGCGCCCTTCTCGCGCAGCACCTGCACGGCGCCGGAGATCGTCCCGCCCGTGTCGATCATGTCGTCGATCAGCACGCAGGTGCGGCCCTCGATCTGTCCCACGACCTCCTTCGAGGTGGCCTGGTTCGGCCGGGTGATGTCGCGGGTCTTGTGCACGAAGGCGAGCGGGCAGCCGCCCAGCAGCTCGGTCCACTGCTCCGCCACGCGCACGCGCCCGGTGTCCGGGGACACCACCGTGACGTTCTCGACGTCGACGACGGAGCGCACGT
Organism: Kocuria arenosa; assembly: GCF_042879215.1. NCBI lineage: Bacteria > Bacillati > Actinomycetota > Actinomycetes > Micrococcales > Micrococcaceae > Kocuria > Kocuria arenosa. The sequence goes on from NZ_JBHZTA010000004.1 coordinate 15,849, forward strand.
GCTCCGCCAGCAGCGGGATGGCCATCAGGTGGTCCACCGGGCCGTCGAAGAAGCCCTGGATCTGCGCGGTGTGCAGGTCCACGGACATCAGCCGGTCCGCGCCGGCGGTCTTGTAGAGGTCCGCGATGAGGCGGGCCGAGATGGGCTCGCGGCCGCGGTGCTTCTTGTCCTGCCGGGCGTAGGGGTAGAACGGGGACACCACGGTGATCGACTTCGCGGACGCCCGCTTGAGGGAGTCGATCATGAGCAGCTGCTCCATGATCCACTGGTTGATCGGCGCCGGGTGGGACTGGATGAGGAAGGCGTCCGTGCCGCGCACCGACTCCCCGAACCGCACGTAGGTCTCGCCGTTGGCGAAGTCGTAGGCGTCGGTCGGGATCAGCTCCGTGCCCAGCTCCGAGGCGATGCGCTCGGCGAGCTCCGGATGGGCCCGTCCCGAGACCAGGACCAGCTGTTTGGCACCTGCGTTGGTGATTGCGGTCATTGTTACTCGCTTTCCTCAGTGGTGTCCCCGGCCGTGCCGTGCGCCGTGGTGTCGGCGCCGGTTCCTGCGCTGGAGTGCTCGGTGGTCCCGGACGCGCCGGTCCTGGACGCGGTCGCGGCGCCGTTGCCCAGGGCGCGCGCCGCGGCCTCGGCCGCGGCGGTGCCGGGACGGTGCTCCACGACCCAGTTCTCGACGACCCGCTGCGCCCCCTCCGTCAGGGCCAGGGCCCCGGGCGGCACGTCCTTGCGGATCGTGGTGCCCGCGCCGGAGTAGGCGCCGTCGCCGACCTGCACGGGCGCCACGTACATGTTGTCGGAGCCCATCCGGACGTGGTCGCCGATCACGGTGCGGTGCTTGCGCACGCCGTCGTAGTTGACGAAGACGGAGGCCGCCCCGATGTTGGAGTGCTCACCGATCGTGGCGTCCCCCACGTAGGACAGGTGCGGGACCTTCGAGCCGGTGCCGATCCGGGAGTTCTTCGTCTCCACGAAGGTCCCGATCTTGCCCTGGTCCCCGAGCACCGTGCCGGGGCGCAGGTAGGCGAACGGGCCCACGCTCGCGCGGGGCCCGATCACGGAGCCGGAGCCGTGCGTGCGCACCACGTGCGCGCCCGGGCCGACCTCCACGTCCGTGAGGGTGGTGTCCGGGCCGACGACGGCGTCCTCGCCCACCCGGGTGCCCCCGTGCAGCTGGGTCCCCGGCAGGATCGTGGCGTCCGCGGCGATCCGCACCTGCACGTCGATCCAGGTGCTGGCCGGGTCCACGATCGTCACGCCGTTGCGCATGTGCGCCTCGAGGGTCCGGCGGTTGAGGTGGGCGCCGAGCTGGGCGAGCTGCACGCGGTCGTTGGCGCCCTCGACCTCCCAGCGGTCCTCGATCTTCAGCGCGTCCACCGCGTGGCCGGCCTCGCGGGCCAGCAGCGGGACGTCGGTCAGGTACATCTCGCCCTGCGCGTTGTCCGAGGTGACCTTCGCGAGGCTGGCGCGCAGGACGTCGGCGTCGAAGGCGAAGATCCCGGAGTTGATCTCGGCGACCGCGAGCTCGGCATCGGTGGCGTCCTTGGCCTCCTTGATCTCGCGGAACGAGCCGTCGGCGTCCCGCAGGATCCGGCCGTAGCCGCCGGGCTGCTCGTGGTCCGCGGTCAGCACGGTCACCGCGTTGCCGCGCTCCTCGTGGTGGGCGACCAGCTTCTGGAGGACCTCCGGGGTCAGCAGGGGGACGTCGCCGTAGGTGACCACCACGGTGCCGGCCAGCCGCTCCTGGGCGTCGAGCGCCTCCACGGCCGACTGGACCGCGCGGCCCGTGCCGGGGACCTCGTCCTGGTCGACGATCAGCGCCTCGGGGTCCTGCTCGAGGACGTGCGGGGCCACCAGGTCCCGCTCGAAGCGCACCACGGCCGCCATCCGCCGCGGGTGCAGACTCCTGGCGGCCACCAGGCAGTGCCCGACCATGGAACGACCCCCGATCCGGTGCAGGATCTTGGGGGTCTTGGACTTCATGCGCGTGCCCTTGCCGGCGGCCAGGACGATGACGGCGGCGGGCCCGGCGGTCGCCCCCGGACGGTTCGCAGGGGTCTGGGGGGTGCTCACGGCGGGATGCAGCTCCTCGGTCGTCGATCTGAGAGAGGAGCCGGTGGGCTCACCGGCTCCGGCCCTGTTCCGTCTCACTAGCTTGTGCGCTCGTCGGCTCTGGGACACTCGAGCTTCCGGGCTTTCTGGCGGGATGCGGACGTTCCGCCTCTAGGACTCGAACCTAGACTCCACGGCTCCAAAGGCCGGGGTGCTGCCGATTACACCAAGGCGGAGCACCGCCGTGGAACGGCAGTGGTGCACGCTGTGCACAGGCAGTCACCCTACCACTCGGGCGTCAGGCCCCGGCCGCTCCCGGGCGCCCCAGGATCACGATGATCCGGGCCGTGGCGGCGGCCTCCCGGAGCTCCGGGACGGCGGCGAACAGGTCCTCGACCGCGTCCTCGTCCACCCCGGAGATGATCAGCGGCGCGCGGTCCAGCAGGGGCCGCATCCGCTCGAACGCGGCGGCCGGCCCCTCCCCCGCCTCGGAGGACGCGGCCACGTTCCAGGCCACGGACGCCACGAACTGCGGCTCCACGTCCAGGGTCCCCGCCTCCCGGGCGCGCTCCAGGTACTGGACCAGCTCCACCTCGTCCGCGGTGGCGCCCTCCGTCTCCAGCAGCAGGTGCACCCGGTGGGCCGAGGCGGCCTCGTCGAGCGCGGCGAGCATCGAGAAGATCCGGTCCTCGCTGCGGCCCCGTCCGCCCACGCCGGCCCGGGGCACCACGAGGTACTCCGCGCCCACGCCCGCGGCCAGGGAGAGGTGGTCGTCGAGGACCGCGATGACGCCCTCGTCCGGGATGTCCTCGTCGATCGAGATGTCCGCCCGGAGCATCAGGGGGTCGGCGCCCGCTCCGCGCAGCGCCTCCCCCACCTGCCGCTGCGGCACCGAGCCGAGGTGGCGCCCGATCAGCTGGCCGGGTCCCGCCGGGATCTCCACGGGTCCGGGGTGCCCCGTCACGGCACGGACGGCGGTCTCCAGATCCGTGATCCCGTCCAGCCTGGTGCCCAGGGGGCGCGTGCTCGGGGTCGAGGAGGATCGCTCCGTCGGGTTCTGCTCCATGGCCCCTATGCTCTCACCCGCCCTTGAGCCGCCGCTGAGAATTCCTGTCCGCACATCTGCGCTCCCCCTGCCCATCCCTACCCTTCGGCCCTGCCCGGCGCACCGAGTCCCCAGAGTCCTGCCCCCTCATTCCGTCGAGTCCCCAACGTGGTCGCAATTCCCCACGATTCGGCTTGGGGAATTGCGACCACGTTGGGGACTCGGCGCGCCAAGGCGAGGGAGGTTGGGGATTCGGAGCGTTCGGGGCCCAAGTACTTGGGGACTCGGCGCGCCAGGGCACGGGAGGCTGGGGACTCTGTGCTTCGAGTCCCCAGTGTCTGCACCCCCATTCCGCCGAGTCCCCCATCCCGTCGCAAATCCCCACGATTCGTCCTGGGGAATTGCGACTAGGGTGGGGACTCGGCGGATCAGGACGCCGGAGGGTGGGGACTCGGCGTTCCTGGGGCGCGAGTACCCTTGACGGGTGGCACATCTACTCGGCGGCGAGAACCTGCACCTGGAATTCCCCACCAAGACGGTCTTCGACTCCGTCAGTCTCGGCATCGACGAGGGCGACCGGATCGGCATCGTGGGCCGCAACGGCGACGGCAAGTCCACGCTCATGAAGCTGCTCGCCGGACGGCTGAAGCCGGACGGGGGCCGCGTGACCGTGCGCTCGGGCGTGCGCGTCGGCATGCTCGACCAGGCGGACGTGATGGACCCGGAGCTGACCGTGGGGCACGCCGTCGTCGGCGACCGCGAGGAGCACGAGTGGGCCGGCGACGCCAAGGTGCGGGACGTTCTCGGGGGGCTGGTCAAGGACCTCGACTGGGACGCCAAGCTCGGGGAGCTCTCCGGCGGCCAGAAGCGCCGCGTGGCGCTCGCCGCCCTGCTGGCCGGGGACTGGGACGTCATCTTTCTCGACGAGCCCACCAACCACCTGGACGTGGACGGCATCACCTGGCTGGCCCGCCACCTCAACAACCGCTGGCCCAGGAACCAGGGCGGACTCGCCGTGGTCACCCACGACCGGTGGTTCCTGGACGCCGTGTGCACCGACACGTGGGAGGTGCACGACCGGATGGTGGAGCCCTTCGAGGGCGGCTACGCGGCCTACGTCCTGCAGCGCGTGGAGCGGGACCGGCAGGCCTCCACCATCGAGTCGAAGCGGCAGAACCTCATGAAGAAGGAGCTGGCGTGGCTGCGCCGCGGCGCGCCCGCCCGCACGGCCAAGCCGAAGTTCCGCATCGAGGCCGCCAACCAGCTGATCAACGACGTCCCGCCGCCGCGCGACACCGTGGCCCTGTCCCAGCTGGCGGTTTCCCGGCTGGGCAAGGACGTGGTGGACCTCGAGAGGGTCTCCGTCTCCTACCCCACCGAGGACGACGGTCCGCGGGAGGTGCTCCGCGATGTCACCTGGCTGATCGCCCCCGGCGAGCGCACCGGAATCCTGGGCGTCAACGGCGCGGGCAAGTCCACGCTGCTGGGCCTGGTCACCGGCGAGGTCCAGCCCACGAGCGGGCGGGTCAAGCGCGGGAAGACCGTGAAGATCGCGACCCTGACCCAGCAGCTGTCCGAGCTGGAGGACGTCGCCGAGGACCGGGTCTCGGACGTGGTCGCCTCGAAGCGCACCACCTACCTGGCCGACGGCAAGGAGATGACGCCGGGCCAGCTGCTGGAGCGGCTCGGCTTCACCAACGAGCAGCTCGCCACCCCGGTCAAGGACCTCTCGGGCGGGCAGAAGCGGCGGCTGCAGCTGCTGATGATCTTGCTCGACGAGCCGAACGTGCTGATCCTCGACGAGCCGTCCAACGACCTGGACACCGACATGCTCACCGCCATGGAGGACCTGCTCGACACCTGGCCGGGCACCCTCCTGGTGGTCTCGCACGACCGCTACCTCCTGGAGCGGGTCACCGACCAGCAGTACGCCGTGATCGACGGCCGCTTCCGGCACCTGCCCCGGGGCGTGGAGCAGTACCTGGAGCTCGCCTCCCAGTCCCGCACCGGCACGGCCGCCGGCTCCGCCAACGCCTCGAACCCGCTGGCGGCGACGGGGACGTCGTCGTCGAGCGGGACGACGACGGCGGACGGCGGGCCGAAGCTCTCGGGCGCACAGGCCCGTGCGGCGCAGAAGGAGGTGGGCGCGATCGAGCGGAAGCTGGAGAAGCTGTCCACCAAGGTCGACACCCTCCACGCGGAGATGGCGGCGCACGACCAGTCCGACTACACCGGGCTGGGCCGGATCACGGCCCGGCTGACCGCGGTCCAGGACGAGATCGAGGAGCTCGAGCTGCGCTGGCTCGAGCTGTCCGAGGACCTCGTGTAACTTGCGTTCGACCCGGACATGACCGACCCCTGGCACCGGTGGCGCCAGGGGTCGGTTCCTTCCGTTCCAGTGGGCCTAGCAGGCGTTGGCCCGGTTGCCGCCTTGGCCGGGATTCTTGACGCAGGTACCGGTGGTGCGCGTCTCGGTCTCGACGATCGGCGCCCCGGGAGCCTCAGTCACCACGACCTCGTCCTCTGCGGGTGTCCGTTCCACAGTGACCTCCGGCTCATCCGGAAGCATCTCCTCGGTCACGACTGGCGCGCCCTCATCAGAAGTCACCGTGACGTCCGGCTCAGCCGACAAGACCTCTTCCGTGACCTCCGGCTCCCCGTTGTCGGTGGTCACCGTGACGTCCGGCTCAGCCGGCAAGATCTCTTCCGTGACCTCCGGCTCCCCGGGGCGGGTCGAAACTGTCACTTCTGTCACGCGTTCCGGATCCGGCACGAGGACACCGCTCCCGGGGACGTACTGATAAACAGTAGTTGTCCTAACAGTGGCGGCTTCGGTCGGTTGGGTAGTCGTCACCACGCGTTCCCGCTGCTGCGTCGTCGTGGTCACCACCTCGGTCGGTTGGGTGGTCGTCACCACGCGTTCCCGCTGCTGCGTCGTCGTGGTCACCACCTCGGTCGGTTGGGTGGTCGTCACCACGCGTTCCCGCTGCTGCGTCGTCGTGGTCACCACCTCGGTCGGTTGGGTGGTCGTCACCACGCGTTCCCGCTGCTGCGTCGTCGTGGTGACCGTCTCCATGGGCGTCGTCGTCGTAAGGACGACGGTCGTCTCGGTGGTAGTCGTGTCCACCTCCGTCCGGTCGCACTGCTCGACCTGCTGCTTGGCCTTGTCATTGTTCACACGGCGGCAGTTAGTGGGCGCACCTGGGGCGGTACTCGTGGTGGAGGCGCCACGGACTATCTCTTCCTCGACGACCGGCGGACCGGTCGGCAGCGTCTCCGACACCACGACCGGATCCCCGACGGAGCGCACTTCCTCCTCGACGACCGGCGGACCGTCCGGCAGCGTCTCCGACACCACGACCGGATCCCCGACGGAGCGCACCTCCTCCGTGATCGTCGGGGCCCCGCTGGGCAGTTCCGGGCCCTCCACGGTGGTGACAACCGTGCACCGGGCACCCTGGTTCATACCGGAGAACGTTCCCCCGATTGCGGCACAGGCCATTTGTCGCTGATGGAGCACGCTGTGGGTGGCCAATGCCGCGCCGGACGGGACGAATACCAGCGCGGCGGACGTGATGGCCATGGCGGCGAGCGCCCTGGTTCGCCGGAGACCGGAAGACTTGCGTCCTTCCGCGGAACTCCGGACAGATGGTTCGACAGACATGCTTGTGTACCCCCGGTTGATTCATCGTGCGGTCCGCTCCCCGACCCCCTAGTCGACAAGCCGCACGCTCCGCCCTCATGGACGGCCTCGCCAGTTTGCCCTCGGAGCGATATCGGTCACAACCGGAATCCCATTGTGAAGCAGCGGAACTTAACGCGAGGTCAGCCCTATTCTGGCGGGGACGGAGCACGATGCGGATGAGTCGGACGTCCTCCGCCAGTAGACCATCTGTTCCGCAACAATGCCCCGAAACGCCCGTCCGACTTTTCCACGACTCCGGTCAGGAGCCACCACTTCGCCATGGAAACCCCGCTCCATCGAGCCCACGCACCCGTCGGAGCACAGGAGGCCGTGGCCCTGCTGTCGGGCACCGGGACGGGCCCGGTCCTGGAGGCCGCGCTGGCCCCGGCCGGTCTGTGCCTGCAGCGCTGGACCCGGCGGCGCGTGCACCACCGCCCGGGCGCCGGGGTCACCGCGGTCTTCGACGTCGTGGCCCTGGCCGGCGAGCACCGGGCCGCCGAGGTCGTGTGCGTGAGCACCGCCCCCCCCGGCGGCACGTCCCCGGGAGCGGTGCGGACCCGGCACGAGGGCGTGGACCTCGTGGCGTGGCGGCACCCGCACGACCCCTGGCTGCCCGGGCTGGCCTGGGCGTCCTCGCCCGAGGTCGTCGGCCGGGAGGTCTTCTCCTCCGCCGTGCCCGCGGAACTCACCGAGGTCTCCTACTGGCCCACCCGGCGGGCGGTGCTGCGGGCGGCCCACGGGTCGCAGGTGCGCTACCTCAAGGTGCTGCGGCAGGACCGGGCCGCGGCCCTGCACGCCCGGCACCGGATCCTGCTCGGGGCCGGGCTGCCCGTGCCGGCGCCCTGCGGGGACCCGGTGCGGGACGTGGTGGTGCTCCGGCAACTGCCCGGCACCCCCCTGGCCGTGTCCGTGCGGGACGACGGCGCCGCCGCGCTGCATCCCGAGCACGTGCTCGCACTGCTCGACGCTTTGCCCGCCGCCGCGCTCGAGCTCCCCGCCCGCGCTTCCTGGACGGACCGGGTCCTGGCCTACGGCCACGCGGCCGCGGTGGCCCTGCCGGAGGAGCGCGCACCGATCGAGCGGCTGGCCGCCGCGATCGACGAGGCCCGCCGGGGCACGGATCCCGGCCCGGTGGTGCCCGTGCACGGGGACCTCTACGAGGCCAACCTGCTCGTGGGCCCGGACGTCCGCGGCCCGTTCGGCCCGGTCACCGGTCTGCTCGACGTCGACGCCGTGGGCCCCGGCCACCGCGTGGACGACCTCGCCTGCCTCGTGGCCCACCTGGCGGTCCTGCCCACGGTCCACGACCGCTACGGGCACGCGCCGGCCGCCGCGCAGCGCATGCTCGCCGGCTTCGACGAGGTCGTGGACCCCGCCGCGCTGCGGGTGCGCTGCGCCGGTGTGGCCCTGTCCCTCGTGGCGGGCGCCCGCCGCTCGGGCGGCCCGCCGGACCGGGCCCGACGGCGGCTGGAGATCGCGCAGCGGTTCCTCGGCGAGCAGCGGTTCCCCGGCGCGCGGCGGTTCCCCGGCGCGAACGGCTGACACAGGGCGAGGAGGCAGCAGCAGGCGACTGCTACGGGCCCCGCGGACGGAGCTCGCGGCGGGCGCCGGTCCCGCTCAGTACCGGGGGGAGCGGGCCTCCGTCCGGGCCGTGACCGGCAGCGCCCCGGTGGTCTCTGCGACCGGTGACCCGGAGGCGCTGTAGGGCCGCACGAACCGGACCGGAGTGCCGTTGATGTCGATGAGGTGACCGGCCCAGGCCAGCCGGTAGAGCTCCCTCAGGTCGCCGAGGTCCTCGTCCGTGAGCTTGCTCATCGGCCCGTAGTTCATGATCGAGAACGGGCTGTGCGTCCCGAAGACCTCCGAGGGCCAGGGCTTCTCGAGGTTCGCCGCGAAGAAGTGCCGCAGCCCGAAGACGTGACCGAACTCGTGGATCATCGTCTCGATCTGCTCCTCGTGGGTCTGCTCGAACATCGTGGGATAGACCGTCAGCTCGTGCCGCCCCCCGTCCGGGAAGAACGCGCTGGCCAGGACGCAGCCCTCCGGAGTGCAGTCCGCGGCGTTGCGCAGCACGACCTCGAAGTCCCACAGGTCGGGGTCGTGGGTGAACCGGACCGGTGCGGCCGAGCTCCACCGCACCAGGGCCTCGCTCATGAGCCCGCCGACGATCGACCGGCTCTCCTGCGGGTCGGGAGCGAGCGCGAAGCTGCGCTCCTGGAAGCGCCACTTCAGCATCGACCTCGGTTGCCACAGGGGGATGAACCCTTCGGTGGCGTCGACCACGATCCTGCTCGGGGGCCGGCCTCCCGGCGTGGCGTGGCCCCTGCCCTCGGTGGCGCAGACGAAGCCCTCCGCGATGAGGTGGACCAGATCTTCGGTCATCGGTGCCATGGCTCTTCCTCGCTTCGAAAGTCATTAGCGGGTGGTCCTGCGGGCCTCCGAAGGCCCGTCGGTGCGGTCCGGCGGCGGTGGCGGGCCGGTGCCGCGCCACCGCCGCCGTCGTTCCTCCGGCGCCTGGTCCTGCTACCCGGCGTCCTCCAGGCGGTAGGCGTCGGAGAAGTCCAGCTCCCAGACCGCTCCGCCGCCGACGGCGCCGAACGGGTTCATCGGTCCCTCCGCGATGCCTTCGGCCGGAGCCACGCTGTTGACCGCGGCGTAGACCTCGCCGTGCCGGCCGGTCGCCAGACCGGCCGGCAGCGGGACGTCGACCGCGTACCGGGCGGCGTCCTCCTGGTGCCGGTGCAGCACCACCACCTGACCGGGCACCTGCCCCGGGGTCGGCGGCGCCTCCTCCGCCGGGGTCTCCCCCGGAGGCATCGGCGGCGTGGGCCCGAACAGCTGCGAGACGTACAGGTGCCCGTGGTCCACCGCCACCCCGGTGATCGCGGTGAAGCCGTCCCAGCGGTCCAGCTCGGTGCCGTCCGCGGAGAACTGCACGACCGAGGCCTCCCCCGGACGGATCGACCCCAGCCCACCCACGTAGACGTTGCCGTCCTGGTCAGCGGTCAGAGACGTCGGCACGAACTCGGCCGGGCCGGCCGGATCGTCCGTGCCGTCCGGCAGCACGGTGGTCGGCCACGTGGCCCACGCGGTGACCTCGTACTCCGGCGGGGACTCCTCCGTGGCGGTGGAGAAGTCCGGCTCCACCTTCCACACGGTGTTCGCACCGGCGTCGGCCACGAGCGCGTAGCCGTCCGGCGAGACCTCGTCGTCCTCGTCCACGTACAGGACCGCGTAGGGGTTGGAGTCGATCTGCGCGCCGTCGGGGTTGAGCTCCTCCTCGGCCGCCTGCAGGTCGGCGTACGCGAGCAGGTACTCCTCCCCGCTCTCCTCGGTGCCCGCAACGAGCATCGACCCGCCGCGCGCCTCGAACACCGACAGGTCGAGCCGCTCCGGGTCGTAGCCCGCGACGATGTACTGACCGTCCACGTCCGTGGCGTCCGCGCCGCCGGGTCCCTCCGCGAAGGTCGCGTCCGGTGCCGCGACGGACAGCAGTCCCTCGACCACTGTCGACACCGCGGGCTCGTCCCGGTGGGGGTCCTCGATCAGGGTGACGGCGCCGGTCGGCCCAGCGCACCGCTCGCCGACGCAGTCCGGACCGCCGCGGCCGGCCTCGACCACCACCAGGTTCCCGTCCTGGTCCCGGTTCAGCTGCCGCGGGTTGTCGAGGCCCTCCGCGACCACGCGCGGCCCGGACGGCCTGTCGTCCCCGTGCGCGAGCGCCGCCGGCAGCGGCCCCGCCAGCACCACCACGGCCGTGCACACGCCTGCTCCGAGTCTCTGTCCTGTCATGACCCACCCCCGGTCGGATCCACCCGCGCGCCAGCCGCGCGACAGCCTCAGGCTAGGACCGTGATCCGACCCCCACCAGGAACGATCGTCAACCGTGACCGCCTCTTGACCTACGCGCGGGTAGGTGGCGGAGCGCCGTCACACTGGCCCGTTCCTTGACACCCCCGGCGCCCCGGCGTGCACTCGGGGGCATGGAGTCCCTGCCGGTGCCCCGCACCTCGCCCGTCCCGTTCCTGCTCCGACCGCTGACCCTGCTGGCTCTGCTGACCCTGCTGGTCCTCGCGCTCGCGGGCGCCCTGGTCACCGCCCCCGCCGCCGGGGCCGTGGAGGTGCGCGACGGAGAGAACGTGGTGGTGGCGGCGGACGAGGTCGTGGACGACGACCTGTACGTGACCGGCGCGACCGTGGTGGTCGACGGCACCGTGCGCGGCGACCTCCTGGTGGCCGGCGGGACGGTGACGATCAACGGCACGGTCGAGGGGGACCTGATGGCCGCGGCCCAGACCGTGGTGATCGAGGGCACCGTCGGCGACGACGCCCGTGTGGCCGGCCAGGCGCTCCTCCTCGGCGAGCAGGCGCGGGTGGCCGACGACCTCGTCGCGGCCGGCTACAGCCTGGAGACGCGCCCCGGCACCGAGATCGGCGGGGACGTCCTCCTCGGCGCCTACCAGGCCCTGCTGGCCGGCACGATCGACGGCGACGTGACCGCCGGGGCCGCCGCCCTCGCCCTGGCCGGCGCGATCGGCGGGGACGTGCAGGCGGACGTGGGCTCCGCCGACGACGTCGGGGCCGCGTGGGCACCCACGACCGGCGTCGCCGTGCCCCGGGTGGACCCCGGGCTCACGCTGACCGACGCGGCCCGTCTCGACGGGAACCTGTCCTACCGGTCCGGGACAGAGGCCGCGATCGCCCCGGGCGCCGACATCACCGGGGAGGTCATCTACGAGCAGGTGGTGGTCGAGGAGGAACCGGCCGGTCCCGCCGGCCCGCTCGCGCTGCTGATCGCCGGACTGCGCCTGTTCGTGACGCTGCTCCTGGTCGGGCTGCTCGCGCTGTGGCTGCTGCCCCGGGCCATGACCGGCGCGGCGAGCACGCTCCGGGCCCGGCCCTGGCTCAGTCTCGGCTGGGGCGCGCTGACCATCGCGGGAACGGCCGTTGCCGTGCTGGCTGTGCTCCTCGTGTCGATCCTGCTGGCCATCGCCCTGGGCTGGCTGACCCTCGCCGGCCTGGCCGCCGCGGTCGTGACGACGGCCGTGGTCCTCGACCTCGTGCTGATCCTGGGGCTGGTGCTCGCCGTGGCCCTGCTGGCTCCGGTCGTGGTGGCGTACACGGCGGGCGGGCTCCTGCTCCGGGACGGCGCACCGGCCGGCTTCGGCAAGCGTCTGCTCGCCCTGGTCCTCGGCCTGCTGATCTACGTGCTGCTGCGGGCCGTGCCCTTCCTGGGTCCCATCGTCGGCCTGCTCGTGGCACTGTTCGGTGTCGGCGCCCTCGTGGTGTGGGCCTGGGACGAGGCGCGCCGCTCCCGGGCGCGCCGGCGCGCGGACCGGGGCCGGGACCACGGCCGGGACCGGGGCGGCGACGCCGGATCGTGGCCTGCAGGCTCCCAGCAGACCGGTTCCCGGCAGGACGGCTCCCCGCGCACCGATCCGTGGCAGGACGGCCGCGGGCAGACCGGTTCCCGGCCGGCCGACCCCCAGAAGCCCAGCTCATGGCAGGCCGATCCAGGAGCGGCCGGTTCCCGGCCGGCCGGTCCGGGGCCGACCGGCCCCGGGCACGGCCCGCAGGGAACACCGCAGCCCCGGCCGCCGTGGTCGGGCGACGGCTCCGCGCGGCAGCTCCCCCCGGAGCCGCCGCGCTGAGCCTCAGCCCACCGGGAGCGAGAGCACCTCGAGGGCCGCCCGCAGCTTCGTGGAGGACGTGTGGACCGTGTACGGGAAGTACACGACCTCCACGCCCACCGCCGCGAACTCCCGCTCGAGCCGCTCCCCCTTCGGGGTGCCGCGCCAGTCGTCGCCCTTGAAGAACACGTCGAAGCGCAGCACCTGCCACGTGTCCAGCTTGTCCAGCAGCACCTCGGCGTGGACCTGGTCCACGTAGCGGATGTGCTCGACGATCTCCATCCGCTCGCGCAGGGAGACCACCGGCCGGTGGCCCTTGGTGATCTCGATCAGGTCGTCCGAGACGACCCCGGCGATCAGGTGGTCGCAGTGCATCTTCGCCTGGCGCAGGATGTTCAGGTGCCCCACGTGGAACAGGTCGAACGCCCCGGCCGCGTACCCCACGCGCGGCGTGTGCTTGTCGGTGCTCATGTCAGTCATTCCCCCCTCGGGATCCTGCCGGGGCCTCCTGTGCCCCGGCCCGGTGGACCGCCCGGACGACGCCGGGAGTCCCTCTCGGTCTGCTCGCCGCGGGCACCGTGGGTGCGCGGCGGAAATCTGTGGGCCCGGCCGCCCGGAGCGGACGGACCGGTGCGGACTCAGCCGGACGCCTGCCCGGCGGGCACTGGGGCAGCCGCCGCCGCGGGGCGCCGGCCGGCCCGCCGGCGGCGGTGGTGCCAGCGGGCCACGGGCTCCTCGACGAGCCACCAGCAGGCGATGCCGGCCACGGTGCCGACCACCACGCGCAGGACCACCCCCGCCGGCCCGGGCAGCTCCCCGAACAGCGCGCTCAGCGCGTACCCGGCGCCCAGGTGGAGCAGGTAGATGCTGTAGCTGGCGAGTCCCAGCAGCTGGACCGGCTTCCACCGCATCCCCGCCAGGACCCGCGACCCGATCCGGCCGGTGGGCCCGTGCAGGCCCCAGAGCACCACCAGGCAGGCCGCCACCGCCTGCGCCGTGTAGCGCACGGTCTCGCGGAAGAACTCCTCCCGGACCAGCAGCGACCCCAGGTAGAGCAGCACCGCCAGCACCAGGACCCGGTCCCGGCCCCACCACGCCGGGGCGCCCGCGGCACCCTCACCGCCGGCACCCCCTCCGCCGGCACGCTCCGCGGCACCACGCTGCTCGGTGGTGCGGGCGTACCAGACGGCGGCGAGCACCCCGATCGCGATGGCCTCGAGCCGGGTGTCCGTGCCGAAGTAGATCCGGTCCGCGCTCGCCCCGCCCAGGTGCAGGGCCACCCGCGCGCCCGCCGAGGCGACCGCGGCGATCCCCGCCAGCACCGCCAGCGCGGTGGCCGGCCGGCGCCGGCCCACGAGCAGCAGCCAGATCAGCGCGAACGCCACGTAGAACTGCTCCTCGATCGACAGGCTCCACACCACGATCGAGCCGGGCAGGACGTCCACCTGGGAGTCCGTGTAGCGCCAGTTGAAGAAGAAGAAGACCTGCCCCAGGAAGTCCCCGAGGCTCACCGGCCGCACCAGCCACGCGTACAGGGCGGTGGGCAGCACCAGGGCCACCAGCAGCGGCGGGGCCAGCTTCAGGGCCCGCCGGCGGTAGAACCCCGCGATGTCGAAGCCCCCGGTGCGCCGGTGCTCCTTGAGCACCAGGTGCGTGATGATGAACCCGGAGATGACGAAGAAGATCGTCACCCCGCTGCCGCCCGGCACCAGCTCCAGCCCGGCGTGCGCGAGCACCACGAGCATCACCGCGGCGGCCCGCATCGCATCGAGGTGCGCGAACTGCCGCACGGGCAGCTGCGCCCTCGGGCGCCGGCGCGCCCCTGCCGGAACCGCTCCTGCTGTCTCCCCCACCACAACGTCCCCCTGCGTTCGCCGGACCCCGCGCTCCCCCCGAGCCGCGGCCGTCCCGTGCTGCGTCCGGACCCCTGTTTGCTACAGGGAACTCCGGTGATCGCCTTACCCTACTGCGGAGAAACGCGCGTTTGCATCTGAAAACGGGGGTCACAAAAGGGGACACCGGATTCCGTTCCCGATCGTTAACGCCGGGGTTAGACTCCATGCGATCCAATGAATTCGGACGGGGGGTCGTCCGGAACGCCGCGGGGGTCCCTCGACCCACGACCCGCGGCGGATCACCGCGGCGCCGGCCATCGGCGCCGGAAGTTCAGATCTGGGGGGAGCTGACATGATCCTTGACCTGTCGTGCACATCGAGCACTCGAGGTCCCACTGCCCGAACAGCCCGCACGGTGCTGGGCGGGCTCCTGCTCGCCGGCATCCTGACCGGCTGCGGCGCCGCCGGCGCCACCGACGACACGGCGGCCGAGGCCCTCGAGGCCAGCACCGTGGTGGAGCTGGAGACGCCGCAGGAGGTCCGCGCCAAGGACCTGCCCTCGGCCGCACCCGTGGCCGCCGACGCCCCCGAGGTCGAGCCGATCGAGGCCGTCCTCGAGGCCCAGGAGGCCTTCGTCCCGTCGGACCGGCCGGCTCCGGCCGATCCGGCCAACCCGGAGTCCTCCGCCGAGCTCGGCGGCGAGAACGGTCCCGCCGAGCTGGACCCGGCCGTCGTCGCGGCGGCCGAGGAGTCCGCCACCGGCGCCGCGCTCCAGGAGGTCATCGCGTCCCTGGCCGAGTTCGAGCACCAGGGCTGGGAGCAGCGCGGGACGCCCGTCGTCGTCGGCGATCCCGTCTCCGCCCCGCTGCCCACGGACGACGGCGAGGCCGTGCGCGTGACGGTCTGCCTGGACGCCTCCGAGGTCACCGTCGTCGACCGTGAGGGCGTGGTCGTCAGCGGCAAGCAGAAGGACCGCAAGGCCCTGCACAACTACGACCTCTTCCGCCAACCGGGCCAGTCCTGGCAAGTCGTCCAGCACGGCTTCCCCGACGACCCGACCTGCTGATCCGTCCGCACGAACCTGTTGAGGAACCACACCATGGGAAACACGAACACCCCGCCCCGGGCGGATCGCAGCCGGCGCCGGGCGCGCACGGCCCGCACCAAGGCGTCCCTGAGCATCGGCACCGTGATGGCCGTCGCCGCGACGCTGCTGACCTTCGGCCCGGTGGGCGCCGCCGAGGCGCCGCCGGTGGACGGCAAGTCCGCGGCCTCGGCCGCGGCGTCCTGCTGGGAGATCAAGCAGAAGGACCCGAAGTCCGCCTCCGGCGTCTACTGGCTGGTCACCCCGGCCATGACCGCACCCGAGCAGTTCTACTGCGACCAGGTGACCGACGGCGGCGGCTGGGTCCTCGTGGGCCGCGGCCGCAACGACTGGAAGGAGTACTACCAGGGCGTGGGCACGCCCAAGGACGTCTCCTCGACCGTCACCGGCACCGCGGCCTTCGCGCCCAAGCAGCTGTCCTCGAAGACGGTGGACGAGCTCCTGAACGGGCAGCGGCCCGACGCCCTCGACGACGGCATCCGGCTGCGCCGGGCCCGTGACGCCGCGGGCAGCACCTGGCAGGAGGGGCGGATGAAGATCTCCGCCAAGCCGTACTGGAACTGGACGTTCGGCTCCCGCACCCCGGTCACCTCCTTCTCCCTGGCCTACGGCACCGGCGTGGCCTCCGGGACCACCGGCACCACCAACGACTTCGGCACGAACACCGGCACGGCCCGCGTGCGCTTCGCGGACGTCGCCGTGACCAACTGGCAGCGCGGCTTCCGCTACGGCGACGACGTGATCGGCAGCAACACCAGCACCACCTACCTGTGGTCCCCGGCCGCCGGCGGCGCGGGCGCCATGCCGTTCACCCAGATGTACCTGCGGCCCAAGGTCACCCAGCAGGCCTTCAGCGGCAAGGCGGTCCCCGACTCCGGCACCGCCGCGATCGCCCAGCGGGCCCTGCCCAACAGCGGCGCCGAGCCCACCAAGTGGGGGGCCGTGGAGCGCGCCGACGGACAGACCGGAGAGATGAACACCGAGGTGCAGGCCCTCGAGCAGATCGGGAGCACGGTCTTCACCGGCGGCAACTTCAAGGCGATGCAGCGCGACGCCGCGGGCACCGGGCGCGTGGCCCAGTCCTACCTGGCCGCCTTCGACGTCAACACCGGAGAGCTGCGCACCGACTTCCGCCCGGTCTTCAACGGGCAGGTAAAAGCCCTCGCCGAGCTGCCGAACAACCGGCTGGCCGTCGGTGGGCGCTTCAGCACGGTCAACGGCGTGAGCGCCCCCGGCTTCGTGGTGCTCGACGCCACGACCGGCAAGGTGGACACCGCCTGGAACCTCAAGATCGAGAACCTGCTGACCGGCGGCGTCCTGCAGGTCCGGGCGCTCGACGTGCAGGGCGACCACCTGTACCTGGGCGGGGCCTTCACCCACCTCAGCGGCGGACAGGCCACCGGCAAGGTCTACGCCCGCGCCGGCGCCCGCGTGAAGATCTCCACCCGCACCCCGGACGCGAACTGGAACCCCGAGTTCAACGGCACCGTGGCCAGCATCGACGCCTCCGCGAAGGGTGACCGGCTCTACGCGGCCGGGTACTTCAACCAGTCCCGCGGCGCCTCCGCCTTCCGCCTCGCCGCCGTGCAGACGGCCGCGGGCGCCGCGCTGGCCACGCCCGCGTGGACCTGGGAGCCGTCCGTGCCCGTGGACTACGCCAACCCGGGCCAGACGGCGTTCCAGCTCGCCGTGCGCGAGCAGGGCAGCACGGTGTGGGCCGGCGGCGCCGAGCACTCGATGTTCGGCTACGACCGCTCCACCTTCAAGCGCACCTCCTGGGGCATCACCTCCCTGGGCGGCGACATGCAGGCGATCACCTCCACCGACGACACCGTCTACGGCGCCTGCCACTGCTTCAACTGGTTCAACGCCGGCGCCACCAAGTGGATCAAGGCCGGGGGCAACACCCGCCCCGTGACCGTCGCCGACCGGATCAACGCGATCGGCGCGTGGGACGCCGCGGCGGGCAAGTACCTGCCCGGCTTCAACCCGGAGATCAAGGGCTTCGGCGGCTGGGGCGTGTGGGCCACCCTCATGGACAGCAACGGGGTGCTGTGGACCGGTGGCGACATCAACCGCAGCGTCGCCCGGTCCGGCTCCGCGCAGTGGTCCGGCGGCTTCCTCCGCTTCGCCCCGCGCGACGCCAAGGCCCCGGCCGCGCCCACGGGTCTGAAGGTCGTCCCGGACGGCACGTCCGACGCCCTCACCTGGACCGCTGCCCCCGAGACCGGTCTGACCTACCAGGTCCTGCGCAACGACCGGCCGATCGGCACGGCCACGGGCACGGGCCTCAAGGTGCCGCACGTGGACGGCGCCCGGTACGCGGTGCGCGCGGCGGACGCCGCGGGCAACGTCTCCGCCTCCACCCCGGTGGTGCTGGCCGGCTCGCAGCCGGCCCCGGCGCCGCAGCCCGAGCCCCAGCCGGAGCCCGAGCCCGAGCCGCAGCCGGCGCCCGGGACGAGCACCCTGATCGCGGACGGCGCCACCTGGAAGTACCACCACCAGGACGTGGCGCCCGGTGCGGACTGGGCCGGGACGGCCTTCGACGACACCGCGTGGAAGCAGGGTTCGGCCGTGCTCGGCTGGGGCGACGCCTCGGTCAGGACCACGCTGGTGGCCGACGGCACCCGGCCGCTGACCACCTACTACCGCCGGACCGTGGACGTGGCCGACGCCTCGAAGGTCGCGAAGCTGACCCTCACCACCCGCGCCGACGACGCCGTGGCGGTCTACGTCAACGGCAAGGAAGTGGTCCGCTCCAACCTCCCCGAGGGCGAGCTGAACGCCGGGACCTACGCCCTGGCACCGCGCCGGACCGCCACCGCCGTGGCCGAGCCGGTCGTCGTCGAGGTGCCCGGATCGGCGCTGAAGACCGGCAAGAACGTGATCTCCGCCGAGGTGCACTCCAACTGGCGCAGCACCACGGACGCCACCTTCGACCTCTCCGCGGTCGTCACCGCCGGCACGCAGCCGGCGCCGCCCGCGGCCGAGGAGCCCCCGGCCGAGGAGCCTGCCGGTCCGGCCGCGCTGGTCGCCGAGGGCGCCACCTGGAGGTACCACCACGACCGCGCCACCCCGCCGGCCGACGACTGGGCCGGCACGGCGTTCGTCGACACCGCGTGGAAGCAGGGCTCGGCCGTGCTCGGCTGGGGCGACGCCTCGGTCAAGACCACCCTGGTGGCCGACGGCACGCGTCCGCTCACCACGTACTACCGCCGGACGGTGGACGTGGCCGACGCCTCCAAGTACGGGAAGCTGACGCTCACCACCCGCGCCGACGACGCCGTCGCGGTCTACGTCAACGGCCAGGAGGTCGTCCGGGACAACCTGCCGGACGGCGACCTGGGACCCGGCACCTACGCGCTGGCGCCGCGCCGGACGGCCACCGCGCTGGCCGCCCCGGTCGTGGTGGAGATCCCCGCGTCGGTGCTGCGCAACGGCAAGAACGTGATCGCCGCCGAGGTGCACTCCAACTGGACGAACACCACCGACACGACGTTCGACCTCGAGCTCGTGCCCAGCACGGAGGCGAAGGCCTGATGAGCGCCTCCACCGACACCGCCGCCCCGCGGCGCCGGCCCACCTTCCCGGAGGCCCTGGCCGGGCTGCGCGCCGCGCAGAAGCCCGGCCAGGGGGTCCCGGCGTACACCCGGTGGGTGAACCGCCCGCTGGCCCGCTACGCCGCGGCCGAGGCCGCCGCGGCGGGGCTGACCCCCAACGGGGTGACCGCCCTCAGCGCGGTCCTCTCCGCGGCGGGGCTGGTCGTGCTCGTGGCGGCCCCGCCGGCCCCGGCCACGGGCGTCGTCGTCGCCGTGCTCCTCGCGGCCGGCTACGTCCTGGACTCCGCCGACGGGCAGGTGGCCCGGCTCACGGGCACCGGCTCGCCGGCCGGGGAGTGGCTCGACCACGTGGTCGACTCGATCCGGACCCCGGCGCTCCACCTGGCCGTGGCGGCCGCCGCCCTGCTGCACCCGCGGCCCGAGGCGTTCCCGGCCGCGGCGCTCGCGGTGCTCGCCGCGCTGTTCGTGCTCGTGGAGGTCGGCCAGTTCATGAGCCAGATCCTCGCCGAGCAGCTGCGGCGCACGGGCGGCCTCGCCGGGCCGCCCGCGGGCGGGACGCTGCGCTCCTTCCTCAACCTGCCCACCGACGCGGGGGTCACCTGCTGGATCTTCCTCCTCTGGGGGATCCCCGCGCTCTTCCTGCCCGCCTACGCGATCCTGCTGGCCGCCCTCGCGGCGATCAGCGCGGTCTCCATGCGGCGCAAGTACCTGGGGCTCACCACACGGCCCGCCGACACCGCCCCGGACGCCGACGCCGTCGGCGCCCTCCCGACCGACAGGAGCACCCGCCATGTCCGCTGACGTCCTCGCCCCGGCCCCGGCAACGACCACCGCCGCAGGTTTCCGCACCGACCACCCGTCCGTGTCCGTCCTGATCGCCACCGCCGGGCGGCCGGAGATGCTCCGCGAGGCGGTCCGCGCGATCGTCGAGCAGGGATACGCCGGCCCGCTGCAGGTCGTCGTCGTCTTCGACCGCGTCGAGGTCGACCCGCTCACGGACGTCGACGTCCCGGCCGGCGTGCAGCTGCTCACCGTGCCCAACACCCGCTCCCCGGGCCTGGTGGGCGCCCGCAACACCGGAATCCACGCGGCCACCGGGGAGATCATCGCCTTCTGCGACGACGACGACGTGTGGGCCCCGCGCAAGCTCACCCGGCAGGTGGCGCACTGGCACCGGCACCCGGAGGCGTCGGCGATCGCCGGGGCGATCAACATCGTCTCCCACGAGCGCACCATCCGGCGGGTCCCGCAGGCCGTGGCCACCTTCCCGGAGCTGCTGGCCGACCGGATGATGGAGATCCACCCCTCCGCGCTGATCTGCCGCCGCGCCGACCTGTACGGGCCCGTGGGCCTCGTCGACGAGGACCTGCCGTCCTCCTACGGCGAGGACTACGACCTGCTGCTGCGCCTGGCCCGGCACGCCCCGGTGCACTCCGTGCCCGAGACCGTGCTGACCGTGCGCTGGGACCGGCCCTCCTTCTTCCGCCAGAAGTGGGGGGACATGGCCGACGCCCTGACCTACATGCTGCGGAAGTTCCCCGAGTTCGAGACCTCCGACCAGGGCACGGCCCTGATGGCGGGACAGGTGGCCTTCGCCCACGCCGCCCGCGGCGACCGCCGGGAGGCGGTGCGGTGGGCGCGGGCCGCGCTGCGCCGGGACCGCGGGCAGCTGCGGGCGTGGGGTGCCCTGGCGGTCGCGACCGGCGCGGTCAGCGCCGAGCGGCTGCAGAACGCCGTGTCCTTCTTCGGCAGAGGGGTGTGAGGCGGCCGTGGCGCTCCTGGCCCCCTCGGTGGTGCGGCCGGCCCCGGTCCGCCGCACCACCGGCGCCCTGCCCGCCTGGCCGCTGCTCGTCCTGTTCTGGGGGCTGCCCCTGATCTGGGCCTCGGGCGCCCTGCAGTTCGCCCCGGCGCTGCTCGCCGTGGTCATGCTCTTCCTGCTCGTGCTCCACCGCTCGGTGACGGTCCCGTGGCCGGCGTGGGTGCTCGTGGTGTTCCTGCTGTGGATGGCGGCGAGCTCGGTGCAGATCGAGGGGTTCGGCTCCTGGATGGGCTTCGCGCTGCGCTGGGTGAACATCCTCGCCGCGCTGGTCTACGTCGTCTACTACTGGAACGCCCGGGAGACCCTGGACCACCGGCGGTTCCTGCGGGCCGCCGTCGTCGCGTGGGCGACGCTCGTGGGCTTCGGCCTGCTGACGTTCGTGATCCCCGAGGCGCGGCTGACCACCCCGATCGGCCTGCTGCTGCCGGAGGGGATCACCTCCAACGCGCTCGTGCAGAACTTCTTCTTCCCGCCCCTGGCGGAGGTCCAGATGCCCTGGGGCGCGCCCGAGCCCTACAACCGGCCGGCGGCCCCGTTCCCGTACACCAACGGGTGGGGCTCCGGGTTCGTGCTCCTCACGCCCCTGGTGCTCGCCTACCTCACCACCGTCCGCTTCCGCGCCCGGCACCTGCTGATCGTGGCCGGGCTGCTGGCCTCGCTCGCCCCGGCCGTGGCCACGACCAACCGGGGCATGTTCCTCGGCATCGCGGTGGCGCTCGGGTACGTGATGGTCCGGATGGTCCTGCGGGGCCGGATCGGGGTGGCCCTGGCCGGGGTCGCGGGCGTGGCCGCCGTCGGCGGGTGGCTCGTGGCCAGCGGCGCCGTCGAGCGGATCCTGGGCCGGCAGGAGTACAGCGACAGCACGGGCACGCGCTCCGACCTGTACCGGGACACCTTCCTGGCCACCCTGGACTCCCCGCTGCTGGGCTACGGGGCGCCCCTGTACGACGAGACCGTCGGCATCGAGATGGGCACCCAGGGCTACGTCTGGACCCTCATGTTCTGCTACGGGCTCGTGGGCCTGGGCCTGTTCGTGGCCTACCTGCACGGGACCACGCTGGTGACCCTGAAGGTCCGCACCACCACCGGGCTGCTCGTGCACTCCGCGCCCGTGGCGGCGTGCGTGTTCTTCACCTACTACGGCCTCGACGCGGTGCAGTTCATCCTGATCAGCCTGAGCCTGGCCGTGCTGCTGCGCTCCCGGCGCTACGGGGAGGGGTTGTGAGCCCGCAGCCGCTGGCACGCTCGGGCTCGCTCACCTTCGCCTTCGTGGTCACCGGCGCGGGTCTCGCCTTCGCCGCCACGCTGGTGGTCTCCAACGCCTCGGGCGCGGCGGCGGCCGGTCAGTTCTTCCAGGTGGTGGCCGTGCTGGCGATCGCCACGACCCTGTCCACCTTCGGCGCCGACACCGGGCTGGTGCGGGCGCTCCCCGCCCTCACCGCCCGGGGCCAGGGCTCCGCGGTGCCCGCGGTGCTGCGGATCGCGGGCCGGCCGGTGCTCGTGCTCGCCGCGGGCGTCGCCGCCACCGCGGCCGTGCTCACGGTCCTCCCCGGGGTCCTGCCCGACGGCGTGGGCCCCGCCGTGCTGCTGGCGGCGCCCTTCCTCGTGCTGGGCGCCGTGCTCAACCTCGCCTTCGGCGCCCTGCGCGGGCTGCACCGGGTGCCGACCTTCTCCTTCCTGCAGAACGTCGTGCTGCCCTCGCTGCGGGTGCTCGGCGTCCTCGGCGTCGTCGTCGCCGGCGGCGGGCTGCTCGCCCTCACGGCGGCGTGGACGGCGCCGGTCGCCGTGGTCGCCGTGCTCGCCCTCGTGCTGCTGCGCCGGTGCCTGCGCGAGCTGCGCGACCGGCCCGGGGCCGCTCCCCCGCCGGAGGCAGGCGCGCAGCGGCGGGCGTTCTGGTCCTTCTCCTCGGCCCGCGGGGTGACCGCGGTGGTCGAGGCGCTGCTCGAGTGGCTCGACGTGCTGCTCGTGGCCGCGTTCCTGGGCCCCGCCGCGGCCGGCGTCTACGGCGTGGTCAACCGGTGCATCCGGGTGGGCGCCATGCTCGACCACACCGCGCGCATGGTCACCGGCCCGTCCATCAGCGCAGCGCTGGCGGTCGACGACCTCGCCACCGCCCGCTCCGTGTTCACCCGCACCACCGCCGTGCTCGTGGCCGGCGCCTGGCCCTTCTACCTCACCCTGCTGCTGTTCGGGCCGGTGGTCCTGTCCTTCTTCGGCGAGGGCTTCGAGTCCGGCTACCCCGCGATGCTCGTCATCGCCTCCGCCATGCTCCTGGCCGTCTCGGCCGGCGGCGTGCAGTCGCTGCTGCTGATGGCCGGGCGCAGCCGCTGGCAGCTGATGAACAAGTCCGCCGCCCTGGCCGTGGCCGTGGCCCTGAACCTGTGGCTGATCCCGCAGTGGGGCCTGGTCGGAGCGGCCACGGCGTGGGCGGCGTCGGTGCTCACCGACACGGGACTGGCCCTGTTCCAGTCCGTGCGGCTGCTCGGCATCGCCCCGCGGTGGTCCGTGGTGGGCGCCATCGCCGCGGCCGCGGCGGTGCTCACGGGCGGAGGCGGGCTGCTGGTCCGCGCCCTGCTCGGCACCACCACCACCGGCCTGCTCGTCCACCTCGCGCTGACCGGTCTGCTCGTGGCCGGCGCCGCGGCGGTGCTCCTGCTCCGGCGCCGCACCGCCGTCCGGGGGACGCACGCCGAGGCGTGTGGCCCGAAGAGGCCACGGGATCACAAGGTCCTGCTGTGGTCCCGTTGAGTTTGCATCTGTAACATTCAAATCGATCGACATCGGATCAGGACGCCGCCGGCCGGGCTGGACTCGGCAGCGCTTCCCGAGGCCGGGGTCGGTGCTCCGCCGGGGGGTGGACCACCGAGCACGGCCGCTCCATCCGAGACGACCCGCGATCCACCAGGGGGGAAATCCACATGAGTGAGACTCTGAACACCATCGGCTCCGAACGGCGCCGAACCCGGGACGACACCGCCCGGACCCGGCCGCACCGCCCGGAGCCGGCGGACCCGACGCCGGTGTGGCGCCGTGTCCTGCGCCGGTGGCCCACGATCGTCAGCACCTGGCTCGTCGTGCTGGCCGCGGCCCTCGTGGCGGGTCTGCTGTGGCCGCCGTCCTACCAGGCGACCGCCTCGATGACCGTCACGCCGAGCGCGGTGAACCCGCTCACGGGCGACGCCGGCTTCGAGGAGGTCGAGATGCAGACGGAGATGGCCACGATGGCCTCCCAGCGCATCACCCTGCGGGCCGCCGCCCTGCTGCAGGACGTCCCCGTCGAGGAGGCCGACCCCGTGCTGGCCGAGGACCTGCTCGAGCGGCTCTCGACCACCGCCCCGGACGACACCCAGGTGCTCCGGGTGACGGTGACCGCCGACGACCCCAACCAGGCCGCCGAGCAGGCCAACGCCCTGGCCACCGCCTACCTCGCCGACCGCGGCGAGGACGTGCAGACCACCGCCGACGACACCCTGAAGCGCATCGACGAGTCCATCGCCGGCCTCGAGCGCAGCGACGACGGCTCCTCCAGCCTGCGGCAGCTGCGCGAGCAGCGCACCGCCCTCGCCCTCATCGCCCCGACGCCGGGCCGCGTGATCAGCGAGGCCACGCCGCCGCAGGAGCCCTCCTCCGCCGGCATCCCGCTCTTCCTCGCCGGCGGCGTGGTCGGCGGACTGGTCCTCGGCGCCCTCGCCGGTGCGTTCCGGGAGCGGGCCGACCGCAGCGTGCGCCGGCCCGACCGGCTCGCCGACGCCACCGGCTCGCCCGTCGTGGTGCTGAGCTCCGTGGACGACGAGGACGGCGCGCTCGAGCTGCTGCGCCGGCTCTCCCAGGACGAGGACCGCGCGGTGCCGCGGCCGGGCTCCCGGATCGCCGTGCACTCGTCCCTGCCCGGACAGGCCACGGTCGTCGTCCAGGCCCTGGACGCCGTGGTCTCCTCGTGGGGCGGCACCGTGGAGGTCGTGGACGCCCGCACGCTCACGGACGCCGTGGGCCCGCTGGGCGACACGAACTGGCTGGGCATGGACGACACCACGCCCTCGCTGCTCGTGGCCACCGTCCCGCCCCGGGCCGGGGCGGCCGAGCTGGCCGCCCTGACCGACCGGGTGGACGGCGTGGTCCTGGCCGTGGAGCCCCGGGGCCGGCTGCGCCGGTTCCGGGAGCGGTTCGAGCGGCTCAGCGGCCGCGGCGCCGCGGTGGTCCCCGCGTTCGTCGTGCAGCGCCAGGCGCGCCCGGGCACGGATGCTGTGCCCGCCCAGGACGCCCGGCCGCAGCACCACTGATCGTCCACCGGCGCCGCCTGAACCCGGGAGGTCAGGTCAGATCCAGGCGCCGGCGGCCGGACGCCAGGGGTCAGGGAGCACGCACCGCGAGAGCGGGCGCTCCCTGGCCCCTGAGCACGTCCGCGAGGTCCTCGGCCGCGGCGGCGTCCGCCACCAGGTGCGCCACCGTGGGCCCGGACCCGGACACGAAGCTCGCCAGGGCGCCGGCGGCCGCGCCCGCGGCCAGCACCGGCTCCAGCTGCGGTGCGAGGGACAGCGCGGCGGCCTGCAGGTCGTTGGCCAGCAGCGGCGCCAGCTCTCCGGCCGCGCCGGAGCCCAGGCGCTCCTCGAGGCCCCCCGGCAGCCGCGGCGGCGGGACGTCCTCGTCCGCGCGCAGCCGGTCCAGCTCGGCGTAGACGGCGGGCGTCGACAGACCCGCCTCCGCCGCCACGAGGACCAGGTGCAGCGGCGTCCCGACCGCCACCGGGCGCAGCCGGGCTCCCGTCCCGGTGCCGACCGCCGCCCCGCCCGTCAGCGCGAACGGCACGTCGGCGCCGAGACCGGCCGCGAGCCCCAGCAGCGCGTCGTCGTCGAGCGCCGGGCACCCGAGGACGCGGGCGGCGAGCCGGTTCACGGCGACCAGTGCCGCCGCGGCGTCCGCGGAGCCCCCGCCCATGCCGCCGGCCACAGGCACGGCCTTGTCGATCTGCAGGTGCACTCCGCCCACCAGCGGCGGGAAGCGCGCGAGCACCGCCTCGGCGGCCCGGACCGCCAGGTTGGACCCGTCGGTGGGCACCGTGTCCAGGGAGAAGGTCCCGCGGTCGAGCTGCTGGGCCACGAGCGAGCCCGGGACCGCCGCCACGCCCACGGAGGTGCCGGTGCCGCCGGTCAGCGCGGCCGTCACGGTCTCCCCCGTGCTGACCGCGCAGTACAGGCTCGCGACGTCGTGGTAGCCGTCCGGACGCGGCGGGCCAGCGGCGAAGAACAGATTGACCTTGCCCGGCGCCTCGGCGCACTCGGTGAGCTGTGCCGTGGTCATGCGCCGCGCACCCCCGCCCTCGGGCCCGCGGGACAGAACAGGTCGACCTCGCCGGGCGCACCGGCGTGCTCCGCGAGCTGTGCCGTGGTCATGCGCCGCGCACCCCGGCGGTCAGACCCGCGGCGGCGCCGGACTGCGCGATCCGGGCGAACTCGTGGACGTCCAGCTTCTCGCCGCGCTCCCCCGGGTCGATCCCGGCTGCCTCGAGGATCTCTCCCGCCGCCGCGGCGGAGCCCGCCCACCCGGCGAGGGCGGCCCGCAGGGTCTTGCGCCGCTGGGCGAAGGCGGCGTCCACCGCCGCGAAGACCAGCTCCCGGTCCACGTCCGCCACCGGCTGATCGCGGCGCACGAAGCGCACCAGCCCCGAGGCGATCTTCGGGGCCGGCCAGAAGACGTTCTTCCCGATGGTCCCGGCCTTCGTGACCTCGGCGTACCAGGAGGCCTTGACCGACGGCACTCCGTAGACCTTGGAGCCCGGCGCCGCGGCCAGCCGGTCCGCGACCTCCTCCTGGACCATGACCAGCCCGCGGCGGATCGAGGGGAAGCGGGCCAGCAGGTGCAGCAGCACCGGGACGGCCACGTTGTAGGGCAGGTTCGCCACCAGGGCGGTCGGCGCGGCGGGCAGCTCCTCGACGCGCATGGCGTCCTGCTCGAGCACGGTCAGCCGTCCCGCCAGCTCGGGGCGCAGCCGCTCCACCGTGTGCGGCAGCTGCGCCGCCAGCGGGGGGTCGATCTCCACGGCCACGACCTGCTCGGCGGCGTCCAGCAGCCCGAGGGTCAGCGAGCCCAGGCCCGGTCCCACCTCGAGCACCGTCTCGTGCTCCCCCAGCCGCGCAGCGGCGATGATCCGCCGGATCGTGTTGGGGTCGATCACGAAGTTCTGCCCGAGTGTCTTGGTCGGGCGGATCCCGAGCTGCTCGGCGAGCGCCCGGATCTCCGCGGGCCCCAGCAGGGGGCGGGCGGCGGGCTCTGGCGCGGTGGATTCTGTCACCGGGACATCGTATCGGCCGCCCGCCCCGCCGCCCTCTCCCCCAGCCACCCATGCCGCCGCCGAACCCCCACACCCCTGCACCGTCATCTCGCCGAGCCCCCCGTATCCCGCAACGTCATCTCGCCAAGCCCCCATACCCAAGCGCCCCAATGCCGCCGAGCCCCCAGACTCCTGTCGCTTCCGCGCTCGTTCCGCCGCTGAGTCCCCATGTTCCGGCTCCTGCCGTCGCCGAGTCCCCATACCCAGGCACCCCTCGACCACCGAGACCCCATGTTCCAGCTCCTCTCGGCGCCGAGTCCCCAGTGATGC
The DNA here is from genome assembly GCF_042879215.1 of Kocuria arenosa. Lineage (NCBI taxonomy): Bacteria > Bacillati > Actinomycetota > Actinomycetes > Micrococcales > Micrococcaceae > Kocuria > Kocuria arenosa. Next base: position 43,178 of record NZ_JBHZTA010000004.1, read on the forward strand.
TCCACGTCCCCACGGATCTGCATGGGGAAATGCCACCGCAGTGGGGACTCGGCGGGGCCGTCATCCCCACTCCCCATGGCCGTGCTGCGTGTCCGCTCCGCGGTCTTTTCCCCCGGGCACGGCGGCGTCCACCCACCAGGACTCCGTCGGATCTATCAACGGGTCATGACCGACATCATGAGCCTCGCCCAGCTCCACGACACCGGCCTCAGCAGCCACGAGATCCGGCGCCGTCTCCGCGACGGAGAACTCCACCGGGTACACCCGGGATACTTCACGGCGTCGGAGACCTATTGGCGGCTCAGACCCGAGGAACAGTCGCTGCTCAGTCACCGGGCGCTCAGCCGGGCGGCCTCCGTGCCGCCGGTCTTCTGTCTCGCCTCGGCCGCCGTGGTGCACGGCCTGGACATTCGGCGCGTCCCGGCCCGCCTGCACACGCTCACCCGGCCGGGACAGGGAACCCACAACGGGTATGCCGGCGTCGTCAGGCACCAGGAACCGCTGCCGGAGACGGACATCGTCACGGTCGACGGGCTGCGCGCCACCACGGGCGAACGAACACTGCTGGACTGCGCCCGTCGGCTGCCCTTCACCGACGCCGTGGTCCTGGCGGACCAGGCGCACCGTTTCGGCCTCACACGAACGCGTCTGGAGGAGCGCCTGCCGGAGTGGACAGGACGGCGGGGCGTGCGGAGGGCTCAGCGCGTGCTGGACGCCATGGACGCGCGCTCCGAGTCCGTGGGCGAGACACTCACCCGGCTCATGCTGGCGGAGTCCGTCCTGCCGGTGCCGGAGCTGCAGTGGGTGATCGTGGGCCGGACGGGGACCTACCGGGCCGACTTCGCGTGGCCCGAGCAATGGCTGGTGCTCGAGTTCGACGGCGAGGTGAAGTACGGCGACGCCCCCGCCACCGTGATCCGCAACGAGCGGAGACGGGAGATCGAGATCCAGGAACTGGGGTGGACCGTCATCCGAGTGGGGTGGCACGACGTCGTGCGCACCCCTGCCGCGACCGTCGACCGCATCGCGGCCGCGTTGCGCCGCTCGGCAGCCACCCGCTGACCCACGCCGCACTGCCGCTGGCCGACCGCTGGCCGACCGCTGACCCACCGCTGACCCACCGCTGACCCACCGCTGACCCGCCGAGTCCCCAAGGTGCTTCTGTTTCCCCAGAAATATCCTGGGAAACTGCGACCACTTTGGGGACTCGGCGTGTGGAGGCACCGGGTTGTGGGGACTCGGCGTCACAGAGGGGCGAGGCCTTGGGGACTCGGCGTGTGGAGGCACCAAAGTCTGGGGACTCGGCGGGTGGAGGCAGCACCACATGGGGGACTCCGCAGGGAGGGGTAGTCGAAGCGGGGGACTCGGCGAGGAAAGAGGCTGTGGTCGCTCAGAAGGGGCCGTACACCTCGACCGTGTTCGCCCAGAGGCGCTCGCACAGCGGCTCCAGCTCCTGCTCCAGGATCCCCGCCATGCCGCGCACCGTGTAGTTGACCACATAGCTCGCGTTGGGCCGGCCCCGGTACGGGTGCGGGGTGAGGAACGGCGCGTCGGTCTCGGTGAGCACCAGCTCGGGGCGGGCGGTGCGCAACGCGGCCTTGAGATCGTGACTGTTCTTGAAGGTGACGGTCCCGGAGAAGGACATGTACCAACCGTGCTCGTTGCAGGTGCGCGCGAGCTCCGCGTCCCCGGAGAAGCAGTGGAACACGGTGCGCTCGGGGGCGCCCTCCTCCAGCAGGACGGCGACGACGTCGGCGTGGGCGTCCCGGTCGTGGATCTGCAGCGCCTTGCCGGTCTCCTTGGCGAAGCGGATGTGCTCCCGGAAGGACCGCTTCTGGTGCTCCCGCCCCTCCCCCTCGGTGCGGTAGTAGTCGAGTCCGGTCTCGCCGAAGGCCCGGACCCGTTCGTGCTCCCCCAGGGAACGGATCGCGGCGAGCGCCTCGTCGAGGGTCCCGGCGGCCGCGAGCTTCGGCGCCTCGTTGGGGTGCAGCGCCACGGCGGCGAGGACTCGGGGGTCGGCCTGGGCGGCGGCCACGGCGAAGCCGGAGGACGGGACGTCGCAGCCGACCTGCACGAGCCCGCCCACCCCGGCCAGGGCTGCGGCGTCCGCGGCGTCCCGCACCGAGACCTGCACCCGGCCGTCCTGCAGGTCCAGGTGGGTGTGGTTGTCGGCCACCGGGTGCGGCAGCGGCTCCGGCGCGGGCGGATAGGCGAGGTTGCGGCGGCGCCCGTCGTCGGCCTGGGCCGAACGGCGGCGGGTGCCCTCCCCGGCGGGGACGTCCTCGGGCACGGCGTAGTGCTCCGGCTCGTAGGCGGCGGGGGCCGCACCCGGGGCGGGAGCGGGCCGGGCGGCGGGGTCCGGCCACAGGGAGGCGGCGAGGAGGGTGGCGTTGGGGTCGGTCACGGGCGGCACCTCAGGAGGTTTCGGGGAGCGGATCGGGCAGGAGATCGGGCAGGAGAAGGGCAGGACATCGGGGAGCGGATCGGACAGCAGATCGGGGACGGCACGGGACACGGTCGGACGAGGGATGCACGAGGGACGGGAAACACGCGGGCACCGACCAATCTACGAGCTGGGACCGGGCAGACATACTGGGAGCAGCAGACGCGAGCAGGAAGCCGAGGAGCCCATGGAGTCCTTCCCCCAGTACACGCAGGCGATCCTGGACCGGATCAACACGGTGATCGACGGCAAGCCGGAGGCGGCGCGCACGGCCTTGAGCGTGCTGCTGGCCGGCGGGCACCTGCTGGTCGAGGACGTGCCGGGCGTGGGCAAGACCATGCTGGCGCGCACGCTGGCCACCGCGATCGGCGGGACGGTCTCGCGCGTGCAGTTCACCCCGGACCTGCTGCCCACGGACATCACGGGCGTCTCGGTCTACGACCAGGCCCGGCGCGAGTTCGAGTTCAAGCCCGGGCCGGTGTTCGCCAACGTGGTGATCGGGGACGAGATCAACCGGGCGTCGGCCAAGACCCAGTCCGCGCTGCTCGAGTGCATGGCGGAGGGACAGGTCACCGCGGACGGCACGACCTACCGGCTGTCCACCCCGTTCATGGTGGTGGCCACGCAGAACCCCGTGGAGATGGACGGCACGTTCCCGCTGCCGGAGGCGCAGCGGGACCGGTTCACGGCCCGGATCTCGATGGGCTACCCGGACACCGAGGCGGAGATGACGATGCTCACCGACCACGGCGGCGGCTCCCCGCTGGAGGGCCTGCAGCCGGTGGTCTCCCTGGAGGACGCGGCCCGCCTGGTGGCGCACGTGCGCGGCATCCACGTCTCGGACGCGGTGCGCGCCTACATCGTGGCCCTGGGCCAGGCCACGCGCTCGCACCCGCAGATCCGGCTGGGCGCCAGCCCCCGGGCGCTGCTCCAGCTGCAGGCCGCGGCCCGCGCGGAGGCCGCCCTGAGCGGGCGCGAGTACGTCCTGCCCGACGACGTGCGGGCGGTCGCGGTGCCGGTGCTCGCCCACCGCCTGATCCTGGACCGCCGCGCCGGCACCGACTCCGCGGAGGAGCTGGTGCGGGCGGTGCTGGACGAGGTGCGGGTCCCGGCCGAGCACACTCCCCGGACCCGATGAGGCGCCGGCCGGAGCCGGGGCGCACGGCGGAGGGCGAGCGGGCGGAGCTGCCCGTGGACTCCCGCGCCCGGTTCACGGGGCGCGGCTGGGCCTTCCTGGGGGCGGGCGCCCTGTGCCTGCTGCTGGCCACCTGGCTGGGGCGCAAGGACGTGCTGGCGCTGGCGCTGTTCCTCGGCGGGGCACCCCTGTTCGCGGCCCTGTCCCTGTACGTGGTGAAACCGAGGGTGCTGCTCAAGCGCGGCGTGGACCCGGCGCTCGTGACGGCCGGGGACTCCGCCGTGGTGCGGCTGCGCGTGCGGCACCGGACCCGGCGCGGCGGGACGGTCACCGGGGCGGTCGCCGTGCACGAGACGGTGCCCGAGCCGCTGGGCGGAGACCGCGAGCTGAGCGTGGAGGCCGGCGGGCAGCCCGCCGCCTACACCGTGCGCCCGCGCCGCCGCGGCGTGTACGCTCTGGGGCCGGCCACCGTGCGGGTCGCCGACCCGTTCGGGCTCGCCGCCGAGCTGCTCGACGCCTCCGAGCGCACGTCCCTGCACGTGGCGCCGGACCCCGTGGAGCTGCCGGAGATCAGCGCCGACCGGCTGCGGGAGTCCGGCACCGACCCGTCCCGGACGGCGCTGCCGCAGCCGGGCCCGGACAACGTCACCACCCGCGAGTACCGACACGGCGACCCCATGCGGCGGGTCCACTGGGCCGCCTCCGCCAAGCACGGCCAGCTGATGGTCCGCCAGGAGGACCCCCGCAGCACCCGCCGCCTCACCCTGGTCCTCGACCGCGACGAGACCTCCTGGCCCGGGGAGCGGCTGTGGGCCGGCGTGCTCCCCAGCACCGCCGAGTTCGAGTGGGCCGTGTCCTTCACCGCCGCCGTGCTCGAGCACCTCACCCAGCGCGAGACCGCCCTGCACGCCCTCGACACCTTCGGGCGCCCTCTGCCCCGCGGCGGGGAGGACGACGACGACGCTCCCGCCCGCACCCGCGCCACCGCCGTCACCGACGACGGCGCCGAGGACGCCCGGCACGGGCTGGCGCGGGTCCGTCCCGAGCCCGCACCGCAGGAGACGGCGACCGGCGGACCGGCGACCCAGACGTCAGCGCCCCGGGGGCCGGCCACCCGCGGGACAGCCACCGGCGGGACAGTGGCGGACGCGCTGGCCGACCGGTTCGACCGCGACGGCCTGGTCCACCCCGTGCTGCTGGTCTCGGGGGACCTCTCCGCGGCGGCCGCCGAGCGGGTCCTGCGCGGCACGCAGCGGGCGGCCGCGGGCAGCGCGGTGCTGGTGACCTCCTCCCCCGGAACGGTCCCGGACGGGGCGGGAGTGCTCGAGGCGGCGGGCTGGTCCGTCGTCGTCGTGCCCGCCTCCGCCGCGCCCGAGGACGCGTGGGCGCAGCTGGGCACCGGGGCCCGCGCGGCCGGGGCCGTCCGGTGAGCGCCGCCGTCCGCGCTCCCTCGGCCCCCCGCCCGCCGGAGACTCCTGCACCCCCGGAGGCTCCGGGAGCGGGCCGGCGCCCGGTGCGCGCCGTCCCGGGCCTGGCCGGCACGGTCCTGGTGGCGGTCGGGCTGTCCCTCGTGGCGCTGACCGGCGTCCTCGACGGCGCCGGCTGGGTCCCCGGTGCCCTGCTCGCCGCCCTCGCCGTGGTCGCCGCGACCACGACGTCCCGGGTGCTGCGGCTGCCGGGCCCGCTGGCGCCCCTGTTCGGCGCCGGCGCCCTGGTGCTCGCGCTCACGGTGCTGCACCTACGCGAGCCCGCGCTGCTCGGCCTCGTCCCCACCCCGGGGAGCCTGGCCCTCGGCGCGGAGCTGTGGCGGGAGGCCGCAGGGATCGTCGCGGAGCGTCCCGCCCCGTACCCGGAGGCCGCGGCGCTCGCGTTCGTCGCCGCCGTCGCGACGGGCGCCGTGACCTTGTTCGTGGACACCGTGCTCGTGGCGCTGCGGCTGCCGGGGGTCAGCGCGCTCGGCGTGCTGGCGCTGCTGGTGGTGCCCGCCCTGGTGCTGCCGGAGAGCGTGGGACCGGCCGGGACGGCGGCCGCCGTGCTCGCGGCCCTGGTCCTGCTCGGCGGCGGGCGGCGCTTCGGCGCGGTGCGGGAGCCCCGCACCGCCGCGGCGCCCGGCAGCTGGCCGCGGGCCCTCGTGGTGGGCGCCGGCGTGCTCACGGTGACCCTCCTGGTCCCGGGCCTGGTGCCCGGCTTCATCAACGGCGCGTTCCCCCAGGGCAGCGGCCCGGCCGGTGACCGTGCCTCCGGTGTGGGTCCGCTGCGGGCCCTGGGGCAGGACCTGCGCTCCGCGGAGCAGCTGCCGCGCCTGGAGTACACGACGAGCACGGACGAGCCCGAGCTGCTGCGGGTGCTCACCCTCGCCGACTTCTCCGGGGCGGAGTGGTTCCCGGACGCCACCGGGCTGGACCCCCGGCTCGACGAGCTCGGGCCCACCCCGCTGCACCCGGTGGGAGACGGCCCCGAGCGCAGCACCGCCGTAGAGCTGCGGGACTGGTCCGAGCGCTGGCTGCCGCTGCCGTGGGCGCCCGTGGACGTGGCGGGGCTCGACGACGACGGCTGGTCCTGGAGCCCCCGCGACCTCACCGTGCACGGGGAGCAGGTCCCACCGGAGGGCACGGCCTACGAGGTCCGCTCGATCGTGCCCGAGCCCACGTCCGCCCAGCTGCGCGAGGCCCCCGCCGCGCCGGACTCCCCGGAGCTCGCCCCGTTCCGCGAGCTGCCCGGCGACACCCCGGCCGCGCTCCGGGACGCCGCCCGGGAGCGGGCCGGGGACGCCCCCACCGCGTTCGACCAGGCTCTGGCCCTGCAGGAGTGGCTGCGCTCGGACGAGTTCCGCTACGACGTGGACGCCCCGCTCGAGCAGGGCTACGACGCCGGCGGCATGGCCTCCCTCGAGGAGTTCCTGGCCGTGCGCACGGGCTACGCCGGGCACTTCGCCCCGGCGATGGCCGTCATGGCCCGGGAGCTCGGCATCCCGGCCCGCGTGGCGGTCGGCTACCTGCCGGCCACCGGCTCCGGCGCCGGACCGGGCAGCGCGCCGGAGGCCGACGAGCCGTTCGGGGACCCGGCGGACCCGGGCGCCTTCACGGTCCTGCCCCGTGACGCGCACGCGTGGCCGGAGCTGTGGTTCGAGGGCTCCGGGTGGGTGCGCTTCGAGCCGACCCCCGGCACCGGTGACCTCCCCGGCTACGCCGCCGAAGGGCCTCAGGACGGGGACGGGCAGTCCCAGGAGGGCGAGGGCACCGCGGAGCCGACCGGCGAGCCGACCGACGCCCCCACCCCGGCGAGCACGGCGGACAGCCCCGACGAGAACGCGCCCTCCGCCGAGCCGACCGCAGTGCCGACCCCGGAGGCCCCCGCCGCACCGCAGCCCGAGGAGGACACAGGCCCAGCCGCGTGGCTGCCCTGGCCGGCCGGGTTCCTGGCCGCCGCGCTGCTGGCCCTGCTGGCCGCCCTCCCCCGTCTCCTCCGGTCCCGGCGGCGCCGGCGCCGGATGCGGGTGCTGGGCGACGAGCAGGCCCCGGCGGCGCAACGGGCCCTGGCGGGGTGGGCGGAGGTCGAGGACCTCGGCGTCGACCACGGGCTGGGCCGCGCCGCCGCGGAGACGCCCCGGGCCTACCTCGACCGGCTCGGCGCCGTGGTGCCGGCCACCGCGGCGCCGCTCGGGCGGCTCGGCCGGGACGTCGAGCGGGCCCTCTACGCGCCGGGCACCACGGCGTGGTCGCCCGAGGCGGGCCCGGAGGACGTCGCGGCGCTGCAGACGGGCCTCGCCGGGCGCGGCGGGCCCGGAGCACGGCGCGCACGGTGGCTCCCCCGCTCGATGACGACCCGACGCTGAGCATCGGCCGCCGACCGGAGCCGAAGGCCGAGTCCCCCGAGTCCTCGCATCTCCCCCGATCGATCCGGGGGAATCACGAGCACTCGGGGGACCCGGCGCAGGAAGATCGCTGGAATGCCGCGCTCACGCGACCGGGACGCGCTCCTCCTGCAGGGCCGGCCCGGTGCGGGGAGCCCCGGTGCGGGCGTGGGTGGCGTACAGGGTGAGCCCCACGAAGGTGAGCCCGCCCACCAGGTTGCCGAGCACGGTGGGGATCTCGTTCCACACGAGGTAGTCCATCACCGAGAACCCGCCGCCGAGCAGCAGGCCGGAGGGGAACAGGAACATGTTGACGATCGAGTGCTCGAAGCCCATGTAGAAGAACAGCATGATGGGCATCCACATCGCGATGACCTTCCCGGAAACACTGGTGGACATCATCGCGGCGACCACCCCGGTGGAGACCATCCAGTTGCACAGGACGGCGCGGACGAACAGCGTCAGCATCCCGGCGGCGCCGAACTCCGCGTAGCCGACGGTCCGGCCCTCGCCGATCTCGCCGATCCGGCTGCCGACCTCGTCCGGGGGCAGGGAGAAGCCGTAGGTGAAGATGACCGCCATCAGGACGGCCACGACGAACGCGCCGGCGAAGTTGCCGGTGAACACCAGGCCCCAGTTGCGCAGCATCGAGCGGACGGTGACGCCCGGGCGCCTGTCGATGAGCGCCAGGGGCACGAGGGTGAACACGCCGGTCAGGAGGTCGAAGCCCAGCAGGTACAGCAGGCAGAACCCGACCGGGAAGAGCACGGCCCCGAGCAGCGGCTGGCCCGTCTGCACGGTGACGGTGACCGCGAACGCCGCGGCGAGCGCGAGGATGGCACCGGCCATGAAAGCACGGATCAAGGTGTCGCGGGTGGACATGGCGACCTTCGCCTCTCCGGCGTCGATCATCTTCGTGACGAAGTCGGCGGGCATCACATAGGACATGGCGTGGCTCCGGTGCTGGACGGTCAGGAGGACGCCGGGGCCCGCGCGGCACGTGCCCGGATCCCGGCACGCCCGAGTCTGGCCGGGCGATGTTTCGGCACCGTGTCCCCGCCCGCTCCCGGGGGTCAACTCGGCCTCACCGGGTCGCGGCCCGCCCGTGAGGTGGTGTCCGGACCGGCCCGCCGTCAGCCCTTGCGGGCGGCCAGCACCGTCTCGTAGAGCTCCCGCTTGCCCACGCCCGTGCGCTCGGCGACGCTGCCGGCCGCGTCCTTGAGCCGGGTCCCGTCGGCCACGAGCGCCTCGACCTCGGCCACGAGGTCCTCGGGGCGAGCGGCCTCGGGGGCGGGGGCACCGGCGACGACGACGGCGATCTCCCCGCGCACCTGCCCCTGCCCGCACCAGTCGACGAGCTCGGCCAGCGAGCCCCGCACGACCTCCTCGTGCAGCTTGGTGAGCTCCCGGGCGACCACCGCCCGGCGGCCGGGTCCGAACGCGTCCCGCAGCGCGGTGAGCATGACCTCGAGCCGGTGCGGGGCCTCGTAGAAGACCATGGTGCGCCGCTCGCCGTCGAGCTCGGCGAGCCGGGTAGTACGCTCCGAGGACTTCCGCGGCAGGAAGCCCTCGAACGTGAACCGGTCCGTGGGCAGACCGGACACGGCCAGCGCCATGAGCACCGCCGAGGGACCGGGGATCGCGGTGACGGTCAGGCCCTCGGCGGCCGCGGCCTCCGAGAGCCGGTAGCCGGGGTCGGAGACGGTGGGCATCCCGGCGTCGGAGAGGACCAGCACGGTACCGCCGGCGCGGACGGCGTCGAGCAGCTCGGCGACCCGTCCGGCCTCGTTGTGCTCGTGGTGGGTGAGCACCCGCCCGCGCGTGGTGACGCCGAGCCCGGCGGTGAGCCGGCGCAGCCGCCGGGTGTCCTCCACGGCGAGCACGTCCGCGGTCTCCAGTGCCGCCCGCAGCCGGGGCGGCGCGTCGCCGAGGTTGCCGATCGGGGTGCCCGCCAGGACCACCTGCCCGGGGCCCGCGGCGCCACTCGCGGAGTCGGCGGGAGCGTCGTCGGGGGCGTCGTCGTGGGGTTCCGTGTGCACGGGTCCACTCTACGGCGCGCTCCGCCGGGCTCGCCCGAGGCCGCGGGCGCCGGGAGGCGTCCCCTACGATGACACCGTGAGTTCCTCGGTGCGTGCCCCAGTCCTGGCCCCGGGGCCTCGGCCGGCCGCACCGGTGAGCACCCTGCACCGGTCCCTGGCCCCGGCCGCCCTGCGGGAGCGGCTGCTGCCGGCCCCCGCGGCGGTGGCCCGGCTCGCGTGGCTGGCGCCGCTGCTGGTGGTCCTGCTCGGGGGACTGCTGCGCTTCCACCGGCTCTCCCACCCGGACGCGATCGTCTTCGACGAGACCTACTACGTGAAGGACTCCTACTCGTTGCTGCTGCACGGCTACGAGCGCCAGTGGCCGGAGGGCGCGGACGAGCTGTTCGTGGCGGGCACCCCGCCCGAGGCCCTGGGCACCCCCTCCTACGTGGTGCACCCGCCGGCCGGGAAGTGGCTCATCGCGTTCGGCATGTGGCTGTTCGGCGCCGAGGACCCCCTGGGGTGGCGCTTCTCCGCGGCCCTGGTCGGGACGCTCTCCATCGCGCTCGTGTGCGCCGCCGGGTGGCTGCTCTTCCGCTCGGTCACGGTGGCCACGCTGGCGGGGCTGTTCACCGCCGTGGACGGCCTGCACCTGGTGCAGTCCCGGCTCGCGATGCTGGACGTGTTCCTCATGTTCTTCGTCCTGCTCGCGTTCGTCCTGCTCCTGCTGGACCGGGAGCACGGGCGCCGCCGCCTGGTCGCCCGGCTGGGCGTGGCCCCGGGGCACGGCGTCCCCGACGCGGAGCTGCTGCGCCGCCTGGAGTGGGGTCCGTGGCTGGGCGTGCGCTGGTGGCGGATCGCGGCGGGCGCGGCCTGCGGGCTCGCGGTCGGTGTGAAGTGGAGCGCCCTGTTCCTGGTGGCCGGGCTGGGCGTGCTCACGGTGCTGTGGGACCTCAACGCCCGCCGGGTGGCCGGGGTGCGGCGCTGGCTGCTCGCGGGGGTGCTCAAGGACGGCGTGCCCGCGTTCCTCGCGGTCGTCGGGACGGGCCTGGTGGTCTACGTGTCCGCCTGGGCGGGCTGGTTCGCCTCGGAGGACGCCTACGACCGCACCTGGGCGCAGCAGCACCCGGGCGAGGGCCCCCAGTGGCTGCCCACGCCCCTGCGCTCGCTGTGGGCCTACCACTCCTCCGCCTACGGCTTCCACAGCGGCCTGGGCACCGACCACTCATACGAGGCGCTGCCGTGGCTGTGGCTGACCCTGGGCCGGCCCACCTCCTACTTCTACGAGGACCCGGAGCAGGGCACGGCCGGGTGCGCGGTGGAGCACTGCTCGCAGGCGATCCTCAACATCGGCAATCCGCTGCTGTGGTGGACCGGGATCGCCGCCGTGCTCGTGGCCGCGTGGCTGTGGGCCGTGCGGCGGGACTGGCGCTCCGGGGCGCTGACCGGCGTGTTCGCGGCCGGGTACCTGCCCTGGTTCCTGTACCCGGAGCGCACCATGTACTACTTCTACGCGCTGCCCGTGCAGCCGGTCCTGATGCTCATGCTCGCCGGCATGCTCGGTCTGGTCCTGGGCCGGCGCGGGGACACCGTGCGGCGCCGGCAAACAGGTCTCGTGGTGGTGGGGGTGTTCACGGCCGCGGTGCTCCTGCTGAGCGCGCACTTCGCGCCCGTCTGGTACGCGGAGACCGTCGAGTACGCCCAGTGGCGGGAGCGGATGTGGTTCGCCGCCTGGATCTGAACCGCGGCGATCTGGTCGGTGATCGGCTCAGCGACCGGCTCGGCGGCCGGCTCAGCGACCGGCCAGCCGCCGCTTGAGCTCCTGCCGCCGGCGCACCCGGTCGAGGGCCCGGTGCCGGCGGAACGCGGTGGGCCAGGTGGCGGCCATGACCGCGAGCGCCCCCAGGAGGGCGAGCCCGGCCACCGCGATCGCGGCGTCCATCCAGAACTGGGTGGGGTACAGCCGGATGAGGGTGTCCGAGGCCCGGAAGGTCCAGGTCCCGTCCGAGAAGAAGAGGGAGTGGAACAGCGCGAAGAACTGCTGCCAGCCGAGCACCGCGGCGACCGCCAGCGCGACCAGCAGCGCGACGGTCAGCCACGAGCCGAAGAACAGGGCGCCCGAGGCGGCGCCCGGGGCCTTCGCCCGCAGGTACAGGCTCGAGACGATGCCGAGCAGCGCCAGGACCGCGACCACGGCGAGCGCGCTCTGCAGCACGATCTTCACGTCGGTCATGTGCGCGACCTCGGAGCTCAGGAACAGCTGCGCGCCGTCCGTGTCCTGCAGCCCGCCGAGGAACCCGGACGGGGCCCAGTTCATGACGTAGTCCAGTCCGTAGGAGCCGAAGACCATCCGCTCCTCGGTGGAGAAGCCGTACGCGTCCGCGGGGAAGCCCGGGCGGTGGTACTCCGCCCACAGGAACAGGGGCGTGGCCACCACGCGCACGGCCGCGGCCAGCAGCGCGAGCGGGAGCACGAGCACCAGGAAGACCTGCTGCAGTCGCGGCAGCCGCGGCTCGTCCGCCACCGCGTCCCGGCGCAGCGCGGCCCGGCGGCGGGCCTCCGCGTCCGGGTCGTCGTCCCCCGCGGCCTCGTCGGCCCCGACGGCGCGGGAGCCCCCGCCCGCGCGGCCCGTCGCGCGGCGCGGCCCGGCGCCGCCGTGCTCGCCGGGGCGTCCGTCGTCGTGCTCGTCGTCGTGCTCGGCCTCGGCGGGGACCACGGCGGGGAGCAGGCCCGTCCACACGGGCTCCTCGCGCTGCTGCTCGTCGGTGGGCGGGTCGGCCTGCTGCCAGGGGGCCTTGTCGTTGCTGGGGGTGGCCACGGGCGGGTCCTTCGGTCGGAGGGGGTCAGGGGTCCGGGGCGGGCGGGTCCGCTCCGGCCGGTCCCGATCCTACCCACCGCGGGCCCGCTCCCTCCCCACCGGCAGCGCCCGCAGGCCTCCCCCACCGGCGTCCCGCACCGGTCTCCTGCACCCGCTTCCCACCAGGGGCTCTGCGCCGGAGACTCCATGAGCAGGAGCTCGACGGCGGAGACCGAGCAGCAAGAGCTCAGCGCCGGGCGCTCACCAGTCGCCCTTCCACTCCTCGTCCGCGTAGTGCTCGAGCGGGATGTTCCAGTCGCCGTACCCGTCGTCGGGATCGGCCTGCGGGTAGCCGGTGCCCACGACCTCCACGACGTCCCCCGGGCGGAACACGTCGTGGATGAACTTCGCCCCCTCGGGCGGCATGCCCACGCACCCGTGGGAGACGTTGGCGATCCCCAGGACGGGCAGCGCGGAGGGCAGCGCCTGGTGGACGAACTCCCCGCTCGCGGTCAGCCGGGACACGTTGGAGGCCCAGAACGTGTCGTACCAGTGCGGGTCCCCCGGCTGCAGGTCGAGGGAGGAGGCCTTGAACAGGTACTCCGGGGCCTGCTCCATGATGACCTTCTGCCCGGTGGTCGAGGGCCAGTCCGGGTTGCCCAGGGTCACGGGGAACGTCCCCGCGACCTCGCCGTCCACCCAGGCGGTCAGCGTCTTGGTCTCGTTGTCCACCCGGGCGTAATGCTCGGCGCCCGTCGAGAAGCTCCGGCGCAGGTCGTGGTTGCCCACCATGCCGTGGCCCACGTCGAGACCGAGCAGGTCGAGGGAGACCGTGATCTCCGAGCGCGGCGCCCACTTCTCGGCCGGGCGGTAGCGGAGCACCGTGTCCGAGTACCAGCGGAAGGCGCCCGTCCGGTCCCCGCCGCCGTCCACGGTGACGGCCTCCTCGACCTGCGCCTTGTTCGCGACGGGCTCCGAGAAGGTGAACTCCAGGACCTGCCCGGTGCCGTACAGCCCGCCCTCGACGACGTTGAGGCGCGCGTCGACCTCGTGGGCCGCCAGGACGGTCGTGAACGTGCTCGTGCCCGTCGTCGTGGATCCGGTCCCGGACGCGGCGCTCCAGTGCAGCACGTACGGGGTGTCGAAGGCCAGGTCCGCGGTGCTGGTCCACGTGCGCCCGTCGGCGGAGAGCTCCCCGGGCACCGGTTCCCCGCCGGGGGCGGGGACCAGCACGACGTCGGTCAGCGCGCCGCCGTCGGCGCGCACCACGACCGGTTCCACGGGGTTGTGCTCGACGGCCGCGTCCGCGGGGGCGACCGTGACCTCCGCCGGCGCCGCCGTGGCCGGCCGGCTCGAGGACGGCGTGGTCGGGGCGATGGCGGTGGCCGTGGGCTCTTCCGCAGGGGCTCCGGAGGCCTGCGCGCAACCGGTGGCGAGCAGGACCGTCAGGGCCCCCAGCGCGACCAGGCGCCGGGGGGCGAGCAGGACCCGCAGGGCAGGGGGCACAGGATCCGGGCAGGAGGACAGGGGCATGGGGAACGGCACCTCGAGCGTCAGGGGGTGGGGGGAGCGCGGGGGGAACGCTGGCGAACTGCTTTCACGATAGGTCCACCGGTCGCGCACGACCTCACCCGCCACCCATCGGTCACGAATGTTAACTCCTTCGTGACCCCCGGCGTCGGGGCCGGAGCCTCAGCGCCCGGGGGTGAGGCAGGGGATGCCGCGGGTGATCGGGTAGACCGGGTGCACGCCGTCGCGGAACGGGCGGTCGCTCATCAGCCGGTCGGCGTCCACGGGGATGAGCGTCCCGCCCGTCAGGGGGCACCGCAGGATCTCGGCGAGGTCGGGCGCGAGGGCGGCCGCCACCGGGGGCGCCGGTTCCGGCTCGGGCGCCGGCAGCGCCCAGGGAGCCGGGCGACGGTCGGCGGGCGCCTCGGGGCGCCGGGCGGGTCTGCTCCCGTGGCGGGCGTCGGTGAGGTGCTCGTGCGTCGGCTGCGTCGTTGCAGGGACAGTCATGGGGGGGACTCCTGGTGCTCCGGGGGGAAGAGCCACCCGCACCGGGCAGGTGCGGTCTGCGGCTCATCCTAGGGGCGGAGCACCGGCGTGGTCCGGAACCGGCCGGGGACGCGCGGTTCACGCCTCGGACCGAGCCGTTCAGGCCTGGGGACGGGCGGTTCACGTCTCGGGTCGGGCGGTTCAGGCCTCGGGCCGGGCGGAGCCCCCGCGCGCGGCGGGCCGGCGCAGGTGCGCCCGGCGCAGGGCTGCGGGCACCGGGACGTCGTGCCACGGCACCTCGGGAGCCGGCTCCGGACTGGGCCGCGAGGCGCTCGCCGGGACGGGCCTCCGGGGACTCTCCGGAGCGGGCGGCGGGGCCGTCGTCGGTCCGCTCCGGGCGCCGCTCTCCGGGGCGGGCGTCCGCCGGCCGGTGCGGGAACTCGCAGGGGGGCTCTCGGGGCGCGGGACGGAGGGCCCCGGCGAGGAGGATCGCGGCAAGGACGGCCGCGTCAGGGAGACGTCGCGCAGCACCGTCCGCGGGCGGTCACGGACGGGCGCCGGGGGCTCGCTCTCCCGGACCGCCTCCGCCACGGCACCGATGTCCTCGCGCCGCGCCCGCGCCTCCGGCAGCTCCAGGCGGACGACGCGCCAGCCGCGGGGCACCGTGAGCCGGTCCGCGTGCACGGCGCACAGGTCGTAGGCGTGGGGCTCCGCGTGGCCGGCGAGCGGCCCGACCACCGCGGTCGAGTCCGAGTACACGTAGGTCAGGGTCATGACCGCGTCCCGCGTACAGGTCTGGCGGGAGCAGAGACGGGTGGCGCTGCCGGAAGAGCTCATGGCCCGAAACTACCTCAGCGGGCGAGACGGCGCAGGCGGCGGCGCTCGCGCTCGGAGAGCCCGCCCCAGATGCCGAACTTCTCGTCCTTGCTCATCGCGTAGTCGAGGCACTCCGCCTGCACGGGGCAGGCCTCGCACACGCGCTTGGCGTCACGCGTGGACCCGCCCTTCTCGGGGAAGAAGGCCTCCGGGTCGGTCTGGGCGCACAGCGCGTCGGTCTGCCACGCGAGCTCTCCCTCGTCCTCGTCCACGGCGTACAGCCCGGCCACGGCGCTCCAGTCGGAGCCCTCGTCGGCGGCGGGTGCCTCGAGCAGGTCGAGGGCAGGTGCCGCTCCGACGCCGGAGAGGTTCTGGACGGCCTCGTGGGCCCGGAGATAGGCCGTGGCCTGGTCGTCCAGGCTGCCGGCGGCCCGGCGGACGTTCCGCTCGGCGGCGCGCGGATCGACGGGATCGACGAACCAGTCCTCGGGCACCGAGCGCATGCTCCGTCGACGGGCATCGAGGGGGCTGGATTCCACGACCTGCTGTCGTGCGGCCTCTCCCATGACTTTCCTTCCATCCGACACGATCGCTCGGGCCCGGCACAGTACGGGGGACGCGGACCCTTTGCATCCCGGAGAACGTATCCTTGCTGATCGTCTGCCGGACTTCCCAATTACACGTGTGTAACTAGTACGGCGTCAACCCACCTCGGGTGACCACCCGTGCCACGATATCCGGGAAGAATGGCTTTGGGAGTAGACGTTTTTCCACGTCACGGCTCAATTTTCGACAGGCGTCCGCAGAACGCGAAAAATGCGGACCTACGCATATGCCATGCCCCCGCCGCGGGCGCGGCATCCACGAGGAGGAACCATGGTCATGCCGATCCCCCGATCTGTCCCCCGCTTGGTGGACAAACTGCGGAGCAGCAGCCGTCCTGCCCTGATCTGGTACGGCCTGGACGGCGAGCGCGTGGAGCTCTCCGGGCGGGTCCTCGACAACTGGGTGGCCAAGACCGCGAACCTGTGGGTGGACGAGCTGGACCTCGGGGCGGGCGACGTCGTGGCCCTCGGCGACGAGGTGCACTGGCGCAGTCTCGCAGTCGTCCTGGGCTCGTGGACGATGGGGGCGGCCGTGCGAGCGGTCGACCCCCGCGAGGGCGCGGCGGAGCCCGGGGACCGGGCCGTGGTGGGGCTCGTCGACGCGCAGGGGGCGACGCCGCCGCTGCTGGACCGGGTGCCTGCCGGCGCGCGGGCGGTGGTCCTGGACCGGCCGGCGCTCTCGCTCGGTCGCCGCGGCGAGCTGCCCGGCGGGGACGTCCTCGACTACTGCGCCGAGGTGCGCTCCCACGCGGACGTCTACGACGGCGCCGAGGAACCGGCACCGGACGGTGCCGCGCTCGGAACCGCGGGCACCGACGGCTTCCTGCCGCACGATCGCCTGCTGCCGGCTGCGGGCGAGCTCGCGTCCGGGCGGGAGGCCGCGTGGGGCACGGCGTCGGCGGTGCACGTGCCGGGGCGGCGGGTGGACGCCGAGTTCTTGCTGCGCGTGCTGGCCGTGCTGGTCGGGGGCCGGGCCGTGGTGGTCACGGACCGCCCGGCGGACGCCGCCGACGACGCCTGGCGGTCGGTGCTGGCGGCCGAGAACGCCGTTCCCTTCTGAGCGGGACGGTTCAGCGGCCCTCGACCGGCTCCGTGCTCTCGTGGCTCTCGTGGGCGTCCGTGCCGGATCGGGCCGCGCTTCCCGTCCGGTGGCGGCCGCCCTCCCGGGGGGGATGCGTGTGCTCGCGGTGGGGGTGCCCGGCGTCCTTCGCGGGCTCGTGGCCGGTGATCAGGGCGATCTCGAGGGCGGCGGTATCCGCGAAGTTGGGGTCCTCGTCGAGCTCCTCGGTGAACACCCAGAAGCGGTAGGCGAAGTACCGGAAGACCGTGCCGAGGATGGTCCCGATGATCGTGCCGGACACGAAGGACGCGTAGGTGCTGGTGAGACCCAGCACGTAATAGCTGAAGCCCAGGCAGCCGAGCTCGATGGCCATGCCGATGCCGTTGGCCACGAGGAACTGGATCAGCTCGCGGCGCTTGTCCGACTGGCGCTTGTGCCGGAAGGTCCACAGCCGGTTGGCGACCCAGGCGAAGACGATGGCCACCGCCGTCGCCACGAACTTGGCCTTGAGGTGACCGTCCTCGAACACCGTGTGCATCAGGATCCAGGTGAGCGACGCGTTGATGACGAACGCGAGGGCGCCGACGACGCCGAACTTCATGAGTTCCTTGACGAAGAGGTGCCACAGGGCATCGAATCGGTCGACGAGACGGTTCACGCGGCTTCAGGTCTCCCAGGTGGTGAGGCGGTGGGCGCCGGCCGGCGCGGCGGTCGACGCGCACGGAAGAGCATCCGCGGCGGACCTCGGCACATCCTACCCCGCCCCTCCTCGGCGGCACCGGAGAGTTACAGCACAGTCCCCTGGCCGCTCCCGGCCAGGTGCCGGGAACGGGACGGCAGGACAGTCCCGGAGGGCGGGGGCGGTGCCCCGCCGGAAGGGGTCGACGGGCCGGGATACCCTGGTCGGGTGAAATCTTCTGTGACCGCCCCTGTCGTCGGCGTCGTCGGAGGCGGGCAGCTCGCCCGCATGATGGCGCCCTCCGCCACCGCCCTGGGGATCGAGCTGCGCGTGCTCGCCGAGGGCCCCGACGTCTCGGCCGTCGCGGCCGTGCCCACCGCGCCGGTGGGCGACTACACCGACCTCGACGTGCTGCGCCGGTTCGCCGAGGGCGTCGACGTCCTGACGTTCGACCACGAGCACGTGCCCACCGAGCACCTGCAGACCCTGCTCGCCGAGGGCGTGGACGTCCGCCCGGGCCCGGACGCGCTGGTGCACGCCCAGGACAAGCTGTGGATGCGCGCGGCCGTGGAGCGCCTCGGGCTGCCGAACCCTCGGTGGGAGGCCGTGGCCGACGTCGAGGAGCTGATCTCCTTCGGCGAGCGCTCGGGCTGGCCCGTGGTGCTCAAGACGCCGCGCGGCGGCTACGACGGCAAGGGCGTCATGGTGCTCGACACCGCCCAGGACGCCCGCGGCGCCGCACCGGCGCAGTGGTTCGCCCGCACGGACGGCCCCCTGCTGGCCGAGGAGAAGGTCGGGTTCGCCCGCGAGCTCTCCGCCCTCGTGGCCCGCTCGCCCTCCGGCGAGGTGCGGGCGTGGCCGGTGGTGGAGTCGATCCAGGTGGACGGCGTCTGCGACGAGGTGCTCGCGCCCGCCCCGCAGCTGCTGCCCGAGGTCGCGGTCGCGGCCGCGGACGCCGCCCGGACGCTGGCCACGGAGCTCGGGGTGACCGGGGTGATGGCCGTGGAGCTCTTCGAGACCCCCGGCCGCGGCATAGGGTTCCTGGTCAACGAGCTGGCCATGCGCCCGCACAACTCCGGGCACTGGACCATGGACGGATCCGTGACGAGCCAGTTCGAGCAGCACCTGCGGGCCGTGCTGGACCTCCCGCTCGGGGAGACCGGGCTGATCGGCGGGTCCGCCGTGATGAAGAACTACCTGGGCGGGGCCAACCAGGACCTCTTCGGCGCCTACCGGGCGGCGATGAGCGCCGAGCCCCGCGCCAAGATCCACAACTACGGCAAGGCCGTGCGGCCCGGGCGCAAGATCGGCCACGTCAACCTCACCGGCGCCGCGGACGAGATCCCGGAGCTGCGCCGGCGGGCCACCCGCGCGGCGGCCGTGCTGCGCGACGGGCAAGCCTGACCCGCGTGCCTCCCACGGCCCGTCCAGCCGGGACGGATACCGTAGCCCCAGACCGGACCGCGATGGCGGCCCCCACCCGCCGAGCAGCCCAGGAGCAGCAGTGAACGAGAAGCAGCAGTGAACGAGAAGCAGCAGCCCGTCGTGGGCGTCGTGATGGGCTCGGACTCCGACTGGCCCGTGATGGAGGCGGCCGCCACCGCGCTCGAGGAGTTCGGGATCCCGTACGAGGCCGACGTCGTCTCGGCCCACCGGATGCCCACCGAGATGATCGAGTACGGCCTGCGGGCCCACGACCGGGGGCTGCGGGTGATCATCGCCGGGGCCGGCGGCGCCGCCCACCTGCCGGGGATGCTCGCCTCGGTGACGCCCCTGCCCGTGATCGGCGTCCCCGTCCCCCTGAGGACCCTCGACGGCATGGACTCGCTGCTGTCGATCGTGCAGATGCCGGCCGGCGTCCCGGTGGCCACCGTGTCCATCGGCGGGGCCCGCAACGCCGGCCTGCTGGCCGCCCGGATCCTCGCCGCCGGCGCGGACCCGCAGGCGGAGGCGCTGCGCGGGCAGCTCCTGCGCTTCGCCGCCGAGCTCCGGCAGACCGCCCACGACAAGGGCGCGGCCCTGCGCACCCGCCTCGACGGCTGACCCGGCCGACCGCTCCCCTCCTGCCCCTCCCCCGCCCGCCCTTCCCCGCCGGAGCTGCCCGTGAACGGCCACACCCCCCGCGCTGAGCACGATCCCCGCCCGCCGCACGACGCGTCCGCCGACGACTCCCCGTCCCGGGACCTCCCGCCCGACGCCGTGACGGCCGTGCGGGGCGTCGACGACGACGCGGCGACGAGCCCGCCCCGGCTCACGGACCCCCTGCGCCACCCCCAGCACGCCGGGGACGGCACCCGGGCCCGGCGTGCCTGGACGCTGCTGCTGTCCACGCTCGTGGTCCCCGGCAGCGCCCAGCTCGTCGCGGGCCGGCGGACCACGGGGCGCGCCGCCCTCAAGGTCGACGTGGTGGTCTGGGCCGCCGCCGCGCTGGCCCTCGTCTGCCTGGTGCTGTGGCGGACTCCCCTGATCTGGTTCCTGACGAACTCCTTCACGTCGCTGCTGCTGATCGCGGGACTGCTGGCCCTGGCGCTCGGGTGGGCGTACCTCTTCTTCGACACGCTCCGGCTCATCCGGCCAGGTCTGCTCGTGCAGCGGACCCAGCGGGCGGTGGCCGCGGCCACCGTGGCGCTCATGCTCGTCACCTCGGGCGGGCTGGCGTACTCCGCCTATCTGCTGTCCGTGACGCGCGGGGCGGTCTCGGACGTCTTCGGCGGCGGGCTGCCCTTCCGGCCCTCGGACGGCCGGTACAACATCCTGCTCATGGGCACCGACTCCGGGGAGGACCGCTCGGGCCGCCGCCCCGACTCGATGACGGTGCTCAGCGTGGACGCCGACTCCGGGCGGACCGTGACCGTCTCCCTGCCCCGCAACCTGCAGAACGCGCCCTTCCCCGACGACTCGCCGCTGGCGGACGTCTATCCCGAGGGCTTCAACTGCGGCGACGAGTGCATCCTCAACTCCCTCTACACCGACGTCACGAACAACCACGCCGAGCTCTACCCCGACGCCGCCGACCCCGGCGCCGAGGCCATGAAGGACGCCGCGTCCGGCGTCCTCGGCATCGAGGTCCAGGCCTACGCGATCGTCGAGATGAACGGCTTCGAGCAGCTCGTGGACGCCCTCGGCGGGATCACCATCGACGTCGGCGGGCGGGTCCCGATCGGCGGCGGCACCGACCTGACGACGGGCCTGCCGAACGAGATCTTCGGGTACATCGAACCGGGCGTCCAGCACCTGGACGGCTACCACGCCCTCTGGTACGCCCGGTCCCGCGAGGGGGCCACGGACTACGACCGCCAGGCGCGCCAGCGCTGCGTGCAGGCCGCGATGCTCGAGCAGCTCAACCCCGTCAACGTGCTGACGCGGTTCGAGGACCTCGCGAACTCGGGCACCCAGGTCGTCGAGACCGACATCCCGCAGAGCCAGATCGGCTCGTTCGTGGACGTGGCGCTGAAGGCCAAGGAGCACGAGCTCGTGCAGTACGCCGCCGGCCCGCCCTACTACGACCCGTCCTTCCCCACCTACCCGGACTTCGACCTGCTGCACGAGGACCTCGACCGGGTGCTCGAGGAGGCCACGGACCGTGGCGCGCGGGACGCGGAGGCCCTGCCGGGCGGCACGGGTGTGGGCTCCGGGATCGCGATGACCGCACCCCTCGCGGCGGCGAAGCCCCTCGTCAGGACGCAGGAGCTCACCCCCAACGGCACCTGCTCGGTGCCCTGACCGGACCGGGCCGCGGGTCGCCGGCGGCGCCCGGACGCCCCGGTACAGTGGGGACGTGGCGAACATACTGCAGTCGAACGCATGGGCCGGATTCCAGCGGAACCTGGGGCACACGGTGTTCCAGGCCTCCGGGGACGGATGGCGCTACCTGGCGATCCTCGAGGGCGGCCGGACCGGTCGCTACCTCTACTGCCCGTACGGCCCCGAGGCCCGGAGCCCGCAGGCTTTCGAGGCCGCGCTCGACGACCTCGCCCGCACGGCGAAGACCGAGCGGTGCTGGTTCGTGCGGGTGGAGCCCGTCGACGCCGCGGTGACGGACGGCCTCGAGACGCCCGAGGCGTCGCTGCGCCGGCGCGGGCTACGCCCGGCGCCCCGGCAGGTGCAGCCCGGGCACACCCAGGTCATCGACCTCACCCAGGACGCGGACGCCATCCTCAAGGACATGAAGTCCACCAACCGCAACCTGCACCGCAACATCGCCAAGAAGGGCGTGACCTTCACGACCTCGACCGACCCCAAGGACGTCGACGTGCTGCTGGGCTTCCTGGAGGCCACGGCCGAGCGCAAGGACTTCGCCCGCCAGCAGGACGCCTATCTGCGCGAGGCCGCCCGCAGCCTCATGCCCGTGGGCGCGGCGGCCCTCTACGTCGCCCGGCTCGACGGGGAGCCGATCGGCGCCTCCCTCGTCTACGACTCCGACGACACCCGCACCTACGCCCACGCCGCCATGGACTTCGAGCACCGCAGGCTCTCGGCGGGGATCCCGCTGGTCGTGCGGATGGTCCTCGACGCCAAGCAGAAGGGCCTGAGCCGGTTCGACCTCTTCGGCACCGCGCCGGAGGACGCCGGCCCGGACCACGCGTGGCACGGCTTCACGAAGTTCAAGAAGTCCTTCGGGGGCCGCCCGGAGTCCTACCCCGGCACCTGGGACCTGCCGCTGAGCCGCGGGAAGTACGCCGCGTACACCGGTGTGCGCGCCGCCCGGGAGGCCGCCGTCTCGGCCCGCAAGAGCCTGCCCGGCCTGAAGGCCCGGCTCCGGCAGGCCGTCGCCGGGGTGCGCCGCAGGGAGGCCTGAGCGCTTCCCTCGACCGGCGGACCGGCACCTGGCGGATCGGGCCGGCGGGGTCGGTGCCGACCGGGGCCGAGCCAGCAGGGGGCCGGGCGGGCTGCGGCCCGGCGTCAGCGCCCCGCCGCGTCCCGGAGGGCGGAGATGCTCTCCCCGACCACGCGGCGGGTGAGGTCCCTGGCCCGCCGGGCCCGCCCCCGGGCGGGGCGCCCCGTGCCGCCGTCGTCCTCGGGCACGTCGTCCGGCTCCCCGCGGTCGGGCAACCACGCCGGGGCGGACTCGTCCAGGCCCAGCTCCGCGGCGACCGCCGTCCCCGAGGCCTCGGCCGCGGCGTCGGCGACGTCCTCCGAGAACTCCCCGGCCGGGCCCCGCCCCAGGGGCTTCTCCCACGGGCCCAGCACCGGCCGCTGCGCCGCGGCGAGCTCGCGGACCACCAGCGGCACCTCCGTCTCGTCCGGGTCGCCGCCGTCGAGGCGCTGCACGCGCCGCTTCTGCAGCTCGACGATCCCGGTCAGCAGCAGGGCGTCGTCCACGCCCAGGTCCCGCCCCCGGCGGGTGAAGCCGAGCCGGTAGATCATCGCCAGACCGCGCGTGTGCACGAACCACAGGTAGCCCAGGGCACTCTCGCGGCCGTCCTCGGCGGCCTCGGTGGCCACGAGCAGCAGCGAGTCGTCGCCGAGGTCCTCCAGCAGCTGGGTGATGAGCCGGGTCCGCAGCCCGATGTTCGCGAGGACCCGGCTGCCCGCCGTGACCTCGCGCACCGTCACGCCCGGGGTGCGCAGGGCCGTGCGGCACCGGTCCAGGGTCGCCTCGGAGAGCCGCCGCGAGAGGTCCTGCTCGGTCTCCCCCAGCACGACCTCCAGCCGCCGCGGCTCGTCCGACCCGGCGTCCGCGGCGGGACGTGCGAACCCGGTGGCCTCCAGGGCCTCCGCGGTGCCGGGGGCGCGCAGGGTGTCGGCCTGGAAGCGCAGCAGGACGGCCGAGTGCTCCTCCCGCGCCCAGTCGGCGAGCGCGGCGGCGACCACGGGCAGGTCCTCGGGCCGGTGGACGTGGCAGTGCACGGTCCCGGCGACCACGCGCTCGGCCTCGGAGCGCAGGTAGAGCTGGGCGTAGCCCACGGTGCGCTGCTCGGCGTCGTGGACCATGACCCGGTCGACCCGCAGGCCGGGTCCCTCGGCGGAGACCTGCGCCTCGCCGATGCCCCAGAGCTGCTGCGGGTGCCCGCCGGTCACCCGGACGGTGGCGTCCCAGGTCTTGCGGTTGGGACAGGGGCTGACCGTGGTGCTCACGTGGGGATCCTCCTCGTCACCCGGGCGCTCCGCCCCGGCTGGGGGACCGCGGTCGGCGCCCGCAGTTCGGCCTCCAGTCTAGAGCCGGAAGGGGTGGCGACAGGTGCCGGACACGGTGTGACCGGGGACGGCGGGACCCCCGTACCGGTGGACGGTGCGGGGGTCCTGTGCCGCGGCCGCGCGGACCGCGCCCTCCGGGCTCAGTGGCGGGCGTACTTCTCCCACTTGGAGGCCAGGTGCTCCGCCTCGACCATCCGCACGGTCCCGGAGCGGGAGCGCATCACGATGGACTGGGTGGTGATCCGGGGGCCGCGGTAGCGCACGCCTCGCAGCAGGTCGCCGTCGGTGATGCCCGTGGCGGCGAAGAAGCAGTTGTCGGAGGTGACCAGGTCGTCGGTGCTCATGATGGCCTCGAGGTCGAGGCCGGCGTCGAGCGCCTTCTGCTTCTCGTCGTCGTCGGTGGGCGCCAGCCGGCCCTGGATGATCCCGCCGGTGGCCTTGACGGCGCACGCGGTGATGATGCCCTCCGGGGTGCCGCCGATGCCCATCATGACGTCCACGCCGGTGCCCTCGCGGCAGGCCGCGATCGCCCCGGCCACGTCCCCGTCGAAGATCATCCGGGTGCGGGCACCGGTGGCGCGGATCTCGTCGACGAGCGTCTGGTGGCGCGGGCGGTCCAACACGCACACGGTGAGCTGGTTGATGTTGATGCCCTTGGCCCGGGCCACGAGGTGCAGGTTCTGCTTGACGGGCAGGCGCAGGTCCACGAAGTCCGCGGCCTCCGGGCCCACCACGAGCTTGTCCATGTAGAAGACGGCGGAGGGATCGAACATCGACCCGCCGTCGGCCACCGCGATGACGGCCAGGGCGTTGTTCATGCCCAGCGCGGTCAGGCGGGTGCCGTCGATGGGGTCCACGGCGACGTCGGAGGCCGGCCCGGAGCCGTCGCCCACCTGCTCGCCGTTGAACAGCATCGGGGCCTCGTCCTTCTCGCCCTCGCCGATGACCACGGTGCCGTTGAAGTGCACGGTGGAGAGCAGGGACCGCATGGCGTCGACCGCGGCCCCGTCGGCGGCGTTCTTGTCGCCGGCGCCGACCCACTGGCCGCCGGCGATCGCCGCGGCCTCGGTCGTCCGCACCAGCTCCATCGCGAGGTTGCGGTCGGCCACGTTGTTGGTGCGCGCCTGGATCGTTCCGGTGGATTCTTCGGCCACGTTGTTCCTCACCTTCGAGTTCACGTTCTGCGGGACCCCCGGGCCGGGCTCGGCCGCGGGCGCGGTCCACGTCCCGCCCAGCATATCGCCCGCTCCCCCGCGGACCGCGACCTGCGCCACATCCGCGGCCGGAGGCGGCCGGGACGGGCGGAGCGGCCGCGGCGGACAGGGGGACGGCGGACAGGGGGACGGCGGACAGGGGGACGGCGGACAGGGGGACGGCGGACAGGGGGACGGCGGACAGGGGGACGGCGGACAGGGGGACGGCGGACAGGGGGACGGCGGACAGGGCACAATGGACGGGTGAGCTCCTCGACCCCCGACCGTTCCGCAGAGCACCGCGCGGCAGAACACCCCGCGGCCGCCGGCACCGGCACCGCGCCCGGCCCCGGCACCCCCGGTCCCGATGCCCCCGGGCAGCCGCTCCCGCAGATCACGGAGAAGCAGGCCCGGCGGCTCAACGCCCCCGTGCAGGGGATGATCATCTCCATGGCGGTCCTCCTCCTGCTGGTCCTGCCGTTCGTGTGGCTCCAGCCCCGCCCCGACGCGCAGCCGTACCGCCCCGACGTCGACGTCGCCCAGGAGGCGGACTACGTCGCGGACGAGGCGCCCTTCAGCCCGGTCGTGCCGGAGCCGGGCGAGGGCTGGACCGCCAACTACGCCCGGTGGAACGGCGGCGCCGCCGAGGGGGTGCCCTTCTGGGAGGTCGGCTGGGCCACTCCGCAGGGCAGCTTCATCGGCCTGGTCCAGACGTCCATGGCCAACCCCACGTGGCTGGCCCAGCAGACCGAGGCCCTGCCCGCCACCGCGGTGGTCGAGGCCGGGGGCGTGCCGTGGGACGTCCACGTCCGGGAGGAGTCCCGGAACCAGGACGCCGTGACCGTGTACACCGGAGAGGTCAACGGCTCCACCGTGGTGCTCAAGGGCGACGCGCCCGGCGCCGAGCTGGACCGGCTGGCCACCGCCGTCGCCGAGGACCTCACCGACGCCCCTGCCCCGCGAACCACGGAGATGCCATGACCCCGGACACCCGCCCCGACGACACCTCGCCCCGCACCCCGGCCGCCGCCTGGCGGCGGCTGCGCGACGGCAACGCCCGTTTCGTGGCCGGCGAGTCCCTGCATCCCAACCAGGACGCCTCCCGCCGGCAGTCGGTGGCGGGCGGGCAGAACCCGTTCGCCGTGATCTTCGGGTGCTCGGACTCGCGGCTGGCCGCGGAGATCATCTTCGACCTCGGCCTGGGCGACGCGTTCGTGGTGCGCACCGCCGGTCAGGTCATCGACGACGCCGTGCTCGGCTCGATCGAGTACTCCGTGGCGAACCTCGGCACGCCGCTGATCATGGTGCTCGGCCACGACTCGTGCGGGGCCGTGACCGCCGCGCACGACGTCGCCGGCTCCGGGCAGATGCCCCGCGGTTTCCAGCGGGACCTCATCGAGCGGATCATGCCGTCCGTGCTCGAGACCCAGCGCCACGGCCGGCAGGACGTCAACGCGGCGGTCGTGGAGCACACCAAGCAGACGGCGTCGCGCCTCATGGAGCAGTCCCGGGTGATCGCCGATGCCGTCTCCAACGGCGACGTGGCCGTCGTCGGCGTCTTCTACCACCTGGAGGACGGCGAGGCGGAGCTCGTCCACGGGCACGGCACCTGGCTGCCGAGCCGCTGAACCGGGCGCCCCGGCCGGCGACCGTCACCGGGGGTCGCCTTGCCGGGCGTCACCTGGCGCTGTCCTAGACTGGCGCCATGGCTGATACCACCGCAGAGACCACCGAGTACCGCATCGAGCACGACACCATGGGCGAGGTCCGCGTTCCCGCGAACGCCCTGTACCGCGCTCAGACCCAGCGGGCGGTCGAGAACTTCCCCATCTCGGGCAAGCCCCTCGAGCCCCAGCACATCGTCGCGCTGGCACAGATCAAGAAGGCCGCCGCCAAGGCGAACGCGGAGCTGGGGGTGCTCGACGACGAGCGCGCCCGCGCCATCGCGGCCGCCGCGGACAAGGTCGCCACGGGGCAGTACGACGAGCACTTCCCGATCGACGTCTTCCAGACCGGCTCCGGGACGTCCTCCAACATGAACACCAACGAGGTGCTGGCGACCCTCGCCAACCAGGCGCTCGAGGGCACGGACGTCGAGGTCCACCCCAACGACCACGTCAACGCCTCCCAGTCCTCCAACGACGTCTTCCCGACCTCGGTGCACGTCGCCGTCACGGGCGCGCTGATCAACGACCTGGTCCCGGCCATGACGCAGCTGGCCGAGTCCCTCGAGAAGAAGGCCGCGGAGTTCCAGGACGTCGTGAAGTCCGGGCGCACGCACCTCATGGACGCCACCCCGGTGACACTGGGCCAGGAGTTCGGCGGCTACGCCGCGCAGGTCCGCTACGGCATCGAGCGGGTCCGGTCCTCCCTGCCGCGGGTGGCCGAGGTGCCGCTGGGCGGCACCGCCGTGGGCACCGGCATCAACACCCCGGCCGGTTTCTCCGCCCGCGTCATCGAGCTACTCGCCGAGGAGACCGGGCTGCCGATCACCGAGGCCCGCAACCACTTCGAGGCCCAGGCCAACCGGGACGGCCTGGTCGAGGCCTCCGGCCAGCTGCGCAACGTCGCCTACAGCTACATGAAGATCAACAACGACCTGCGCTGGATGGGCTCCGGCCCCAACACCGGCCTCGGCGAGATCCTCATCCCGGACCTCCAGCCCGGCTCCTCGATCATGCCCGGCAAGGTCAACCCGGTGATCTGCGAGTCCACCATCCAGGTCTGCGCGCAGGTGATCGGCAACGACACCACGGTGTCGCTGTCCTCCACCAACGGCGCGTTCGAGCTCAATGTGGGCATCCCGGTCATGGCCTCGGCCCTGCTGGAGTCCATCCGGCTGCTCGCGAACTCCTCGCGCGTGATGGCCGAGAAGATGATCGACGGGCTCGAGGCCAACGCGGAGCGCTGCCGCTTCCTCGCCGAGGCGTCCCCGTCCATCGTGACCCCGCTGAACAAGGCCATCGGCTACGAGGCCGCCGCGAAGATCGCCAAGCACGCCGTGGCGAACAAGATGACGGTGCGCGAGGCGACGATCGCCCTGGGCTACGTCGAGAACGGCCAGCTCACCGAGGAGCAGCTGGACCGGGCGCTGGACGTCACCACCATGACGGGCCCGAACGCCTGACCCGGAGCTCCCTCCGCACCGAGGGGTCGCGTCCGCACGGGAATGCTGCGACATTCCCTGCGGAC
This sequence comes from Kocuria arenosa, assembly GCF_042879215.1. Taxonomy (NCBI): domain Bacteria; kingdom Bacillati; phylum Actinomycetota; class Actinomycetes; order Micrococcales; family Micrococcaceae; genus Kocuria; species Kocuria arenosa. The sequence goes on from NZ_JBHZTA010000004.1 coordinate 71,102, forward strand.
GCGACCCCTCGTGTCGTGCGGCGGCTGCTCGTGGCCCCGCCCCGGACCGGTGGCCCGGGTCAGGGCGTCACGGCGGGCCCGGACTCGTCGGACTTGGAGAGCTCCTTGATGAACTCGTGGCATCTCCGCGCACGGTCGGCGTCCTGGCTCATCACCTGCTCGAAGAAGTCGGCGATGTCGTCACGGCCGGCGTTGCGGGCGTCCCGCACGTACTGGCCGTAGTCGTGGCCTGCCTTGAGCGAGTGGTACTGCACGGAGACCAGGTCGTAGGTCACGTCGTCGAAACCGGTCTGTCCTGCGGGCATGTCGTTCCTCCTTGCTCGTTCGTGCTCGTCGGGTGGACGCCTCCGAGTCTAGGATCGGGTGACACCGGTCACAAGTAAGTACGCTTTGTGTCCGCCGGCGCCGCCGCCGGGCAGGCCGTGGCTCCTGACGCGGAGGTCGCTGTGCGCGGAGCACTGCGGCAGGCCCCGAGGGGATGCGCCGGGACGGTCACCGCTTCCGCACCCCGGCCGTGACACCGGCCAGGACGCACAGGCCGGCGGCCGGCACCGCCAGGACCGCCGGGTCCGCCACCTCCCGGGCCAGCCCGAAACCGGCAGAGCCCAGCGCCTGCCCGGTGGCCAGGGCGATGAAGAGCACGGACGTGCCCGCCCCGGCGCTGCCCGGCCAGAGCCGGCGTGCCCAGAGGATCAGCACACCGGACAGGCCCATGTAGCCGGCACCGAAGAGGGCCATGCTGCCGTGGGCCACCCAGGCGCTGCCGGCCCCCACGGACACCGCGACTCCGGCGGCGGCCACGGCCAGCGCACTCGCGCACCAGCACCATGCACCGCGGATTCCCGCGCGCCGGACCAGTGTGCCGGTGAGCGCGCCGAGGAGACCCCCCAGCCCGAGGGCGATCCACAGCCCTCCGACCCGCGCCGGGGGGACAGCACCGGAGCCGGTGAGCAGCAGCGGCCCGAACGTCCAGATCAGGGACGAGCCGGCGCCTGCGACGACCGCCGCCGCGCCGGGGCGGACGAGGAGCCGCCACGGGCCCCGGGGCGGCGGGGCGGACGGACCCCGGACAGGCACGGCGGACGAGCCCCCGGCGGGCACGGAGGGCGGCTCCGCGGTGGGACGACGAGCCGAGGCGGGACCGGTGCCCGCCCGGGCGGAACACCACGCCGCCGCCGTGGCCGCCGCGCACACCAGCGCCATGAACACCCAGGCCGGACCGACCGCCGCGGCCGTCGAGGCCACCACCCCGGCCCCGATCACGCCCACGGCCGTTCCGGAGTTCACCACGGACTGCGCCGTCGCGGTGGTGTGCGGGGCGACGACCGCGTCGATGACCGGCACCAGCGCGGGAGAGGCGAATCCTCCGCCCATGCCGCCGACGAAGACCGCGACCACGAACAGCAGCGGGGTCGAGGCGACCGCCACCCCCAGGCACCCGAGGACCGCGGTGGCCCCGGCGAGCAGCAGCCCGGCACGAGGGCGCCGGTCGACCCACCGTGCGGCCACCACCGCGGCCAGCGAGTACGAGGTGAACTGCGCGGCTCCCGCCCAGCCGAGGACACCCGTGAGGTCCGGCCGCTGGGCGCTCAGGACCGGAGCGAAGAGGCCCACCCCGAAACGTGCCATGCCGTAGGTGGCGGCGATCAGCAGCATGCCCGCCACTGCCGCCCCGAGGCCGGCTCCCGCCCGGCGGTCCACGGTGGTTCCGGTCATCTCTGCCCCCTGAGCATAACGGTCGTTTCACCAGAACGAACGTTACACTAGGGGCATGGCCAATCCCCAGCACACGCGGGACCGCATCCTCGACGCCGCCGAGGAGCTGTTCTTCTCCGACGGCATCGCCGCGACGGGCGTCGACCGGGTCGCCGCAGCGGCCGGAGTGGCGATCGTGACGCTCTACAAGCACTTCGGCTCCAAGGACAACCTCCTGCGCGAGGTGCTCGCCCGCCGGCTCGACACCTGGGCCCGGCACTGGGACGAGGCCGTCGCCGGCGCCGGCACCGGGGAGGAGCGTCTGCTGGCGGTCTTCGACGCCGTCGAGTCCTTCCGTGCGTCGGCCGGACCGACCCAGTGGTGCTGCTTCCTGGCCACCGCCTCCGAGCGCCCTGCTCCCGAGGACGTGCGGACGGACCCGGTGTTCGAGCTGATCCGGCAGGACACCCGGCTGGTCACCGACCGGCTGGCGGACCTCGCCCGGGACGCCGGGTGCCAGGACCCGGCCGCCACGGCCTCGGCGCTGCTGCTGCTCTACAACGGGGTGCTCAGCAGTCTCCTGCGCGGTGCGCCGGCTGATCCCGTGGCGCTCGCCCGCCGCACGGCACGGTCGATCATCGGCTCTCCCGCCGGACAGGTCCCAGCAGCCCGGTCCTGAGGGAGCGGGCTCGCACCGTCTCGACGCCCGCCGACGGGGACGGCGCTCAGACCACGAAGCGGGGTGGGCCGCTGTGCGCCCGCGCGGCCCGCAGCCGCTCGAGCTGGTGGGGCGGCATGGGCGGGAGCCCGTCCGGGGAGTACCAGCCGACCTCGAGCGACTCGTCGTCGTTGACGCGCGCCTCGCCGGCGACCCAGCGGCAGCGGAAGGTGTGGTCCAGGAACTGGCAGCGGTCCCCGTTCGGGTACTGCACGGGCTCCCCCGCCCTGACCGCCACGAGATCCTCCACGACGGCGACGACGCCGGTCTCCTCCAGGCACTCGCGCACCGCCGTGACCGCCGGTTCCTCGCCGGGCTCCACGATCCCGCTCACCAGCCCCCAGTTGCCGTTGTCGCTGCGCCGGGCCAGCAGCACCCGGCCGTCCTCGCGCAGCACCACGGCGGTGACGGCGGGCAGCCAGAGCAGGTCGTGGCCGATCTTCTCCCGCAGGGACAGGACGAACTCGGGGGTGGGCATGCGGGCTCCTCGTGGGGGTCTCGGGGCGTGGACTCCGGGCCCATTGTGGCAGGCCGGCCCGGGTCAGGGCAGCAGGAGGACCCCGAGGGCCCCGGTGATCATGGCGGGGCCGAACGCCACCTGGGAGCGGGCGTCGACACGGCCCAGCGCCACGAGCACGGCGCCGGCGAGCCCGCCGAGCACGAACCCGGCCGCCGCCCCCAGCACGGCGTGCCAGACGGAGACGAAGCCCAGGCACATGCCGAGCAGCCCGGAGAGCCGGACGTCGCCCATGCCCATTCCGCCCGGGTGGAGCATGCGGAGCAGGACGTACAGCCCGCCCACGACCACCAGGCCCCACAGCATCCACAGCAGCCGGACGGGCTCGCCGGCCACGACCGCCGCCCCGCCCAGCAGCACCCCGCACACGGGGTAGAGCGGGCGCACCACGCGGCCGGGCAGGCGGTGCTCCCGGACGTCCGTGCGCCACAGCCACGCGCACGCGACCGCGAGCACGGCGGTGCCGAGCGCCGCGAGCGCGCCGGCGGCCCACCCGGCGGTGTCCCCGCGGGCGAACTGCTCGGTCAGGAAGGTGCCCACACCGGGCATCGTAGCCCCGGCCGCCGCCGGCACGGGGCGCCTGTGGACGCCCGGGGCCGTCCCTAGACTGGGGCCATGCCCCGCTCCCCCGTCCCCGCGCCCGACGACCAGGACGAGTTCTGCGCGCTGAGCCGCTCCTCGCCGTGGCGCTGGGACACCGTGCGCTTCGTGCTGTCCTGGCTGGCCCCGGCGGACGCCGTGCCCCGCCGACCGGTCCGGGCCTGGATCCGCCGCCCGGACGGGCTGCGCGTCGAGGCCCTGGACGGCACTCCGCTGTACACGGCCGGCACGCGGGAGCAGTCCCGCGACGACTTCTACGTCGCCTCGACCTCGGCCTCGTGGCTGCTCGCGCCGCAGCTCGTGGCCCCGGTGTTCACGGACTCCGGGCTCGTCGAGCGCCGGCCCGAGGCGGCCTACGGGGACCCCGTCTTCGGCGGCGGTCGCTGGCAGGCCATCCTCGACCCGGTCGAGCTGGCCGGGGACGCCCCCGTGCCGCCCTATCTGCCGGAGCGGCGGCCCTGCACGGTCGAGGAGGTCAGCTCCGGCACCCACCACGGGCGGCGCGTGCGCGCCGCCGTGGTCGTCCCCGGCCACGCCTACACCCCGACGACGCCGGGGCACCCCCTCGCCCCGGCCCGCACCCGGTTGCTCCTCGACGAGCGGACGGCGATCTGCGTCCGCTCCGAGGTGCTCGAGGGGCCGCTGGCCGGCACGGGCCACGATCTGCGGGTCGAGGCCGTCGACGAGTACTTCATCGACGACCTCTTCCGCTCGGTGCGCCTGGACCTCACGGACGTGAGCAGGCACCTGCCCTGGCCCGTCGGCCCCTGAGGTCCGCTCGGACCCCTGGGGTCCCCGGGGCTCCGGAGGCCCTCAGCACGTCCGGGGATTGCCGGGGCTCAGCCGTCCAGGTCGCCCAGCACCTCCGTGACCAGGGCGGCGATCGGCGAGCGCTCCGAGCGGGTCAGCGTGACGTGGCCGAAGAGCGGGTGGCCCTTGAGCGCCTCGACCACGGCGGTGACCCCGTCGTGGCGGCCGACCCGGAGGTTGTCGCGCTGGGCGACGTCGTGGGTCATGACCACCTTGGAGTTCTGCCCGATGCGGGACAGCACGGTGAGCAGCACGTTCTTCTCGAGGGACTGCGCCTCGTCCACGATCACGAAGGCGTCGTGCAGGGACCGGCCGCGGATGTGGGTCAGCGGCAGCACCTCGAGCATGCCCCGGTCGAGCACCTCCTCGACGACCTCCTGCGAGACCAGCGCCCCGAGGGTGTCGAACACCGCCTGGCCCCACGGGTTCATCTTCTCCTCCTCGGAGCCGGGCAGGTAGCCGAGCTCCTGACCGCCCACCGCGTAGAGGGGCCGGAAGACCATGACCTTGCGGTGCTCGCGGCGCTCCATCACCGTCTCCAGGCCCGCGCACAGGGCGAGGGCGGACTTGCCGGTGCCGGCTCGCCCGCCCAGCGACACGATGCCCACCTCGGGGTCGAGGAGGAGGTCGATCGCGAGCCGCTGCTCGGCGGAGCGTCCGTGCACGCCGAAGACGTCCCGGTCGCCGCGCACCACCCGGGCGGAGCCGTCGGCGCGGACCCGGGCCAGGGCGCTGCCCCGCACGGAGTGCAGCGTCAGACCCGTGTTGGCCGGCAGCCCCTCGGCGCCCGGGACCACGACGGCCTCGCCGCCGTAGAGCCGGTCCACCACGTCGTCGGGCACCTCGAGCGCCGCGGTCCCGGACCACTCGACGTCGGAGCCGACCCACTCGGCCCGGTACTCCTCGGCCTCGAGGCCCAGGGCGGAGGCCTTGACCCGCATCGGCAGGTCCTTGGAGACGATGCACACGTCCTTGCCCTCGTTGGCGAGGCTCAGCGCCACGGCCAGGATCAGGGAGTCGTTGTCCTTGAGCCGGAAGCTCACCGGCAGGACGGTGTCCGAGACGTGGTTGAGCTCCACGACGAGGCTCCCGCCCTGGTCCCCGAGGGGCACGGGCCGGTTGAGCCCGCCGTGCTCCACGCGCAGGTCGTCCAGCAGCCGCAGCGCCTGCCGGGCGAAGTAGCCCAGCTCCGGGTCGTGCCGCTTGCCCTCCAGCTCGGTGATCACGATGACGGGCAGCACCACCTGGTGCTCGGCGAAGCGCAGGATCGCCCGGGGATCGGACAGCAGCACCGACGTGTCGATCACGTAGGAGCGCACCCCGGCGCCCAGGGGGGCGGAGATGTCGACGATGCGCTCCTGCTTCTTGGAGATGCTCATGGCGGCCCTTCCTCCTCGATCCGGTCGGCGGCGTCCGCGCCGTCCACCTGAGGACAACGTATGCGGACCGGACCCGCCACGCGAGCAGAAACGGTGAACGGCGCGGAAATTGCCCGCGACCACCGGGGGCGATGCCCGGGCCCAGGTCCGGCACGGCATCCGGGACGACGACGGGCGGGGACGGGCGTGCTCAGCCGCCGAAGCGCCGCTGCCGCGAGGCGTAGTCGCGCAGCGCCCGCAGGAAGTCCACGCGCCGGAAGTCCGGCCACAGCGCCTCGCAGAAGTAGTACTCGCTGTAGGCGGACTGCCACATGAGGAACCCGGAGAGCCGCTGCTCGCCCGAGGTGCGGATCAGCAGGTCCGGGTCCGGCTGCCCGCGCGTGTAGAGGTGCTGGGAGATGTCCTCCACGGACAGGCTCTGCGCGAGCTCCCGGACGTCCGTGCCGGCGTCGAGGGCCTCGGTGAGGACCTCCCGCACGGCGTCCACGATCTCCTGGCGGCCGCCGTAGCCGACCGCGATGTTCAGGTGCGGGCCGGCGTTGTCCGCGGTGCGCTCCGTGAGGTCCGCCAGGCACGCCGCGAGCCTCGGCGGCAGCATCTCGAGGGCGCCGACGGGCTGGACCCGGCAGATGCCCGCCTCGGTGAGGGTGTCCATGAGGTCGGAGATGATCTCGAGCAGGGGCTCCAGCTCCGCGGCCGGGCGCTTGAGGTTCTCGGTCGAGAGGATGTACAGGGTGACCACCTCGATGTCCAGCTCCCGGCACCAGCCGAGGAACTCGACGATCTTCTGCGCCCCCGCCTTGTGCCCGTCCTCGGTCGAGGCGCCGAACTGCTTGGCCCACCGCCGGTTGCCGTCCACGAGGACGCCGACGTGCTTGGGCAGCCGCCGCGGGTCGAGCTCGGCGGAGAGCCGGCGCTCGTAGAACCGGTAGAGCGGCCGTGGCTTGCGCATCTGTGCTTCCTCCCGGGTTCTCGCGCACGGTGTCGGCGGTGGGGCCGGACGTGGTGGGGGCCACGGTGCCGGGCGTGGTGGTGGTCACGGACCCGGCCGGCTCTCGGCGACGCCTCCTAAACTACCCGGTGGGAGACCGGACGGACTCACGCCCAGCACGCCGGAAGGAAGATCATGGAGCACACGCACGGGCCCGTGGGCCGGGCCGCCGGCCGCGTCGAGGGGGCGGTCGAGCACGGGCTCGAGGGCCTCGTGGAGCGCAAGCCCGCGTGGCGGGGCTGGATCCACGCGAGTTTCACGCCCGTCGTCGTCGCCCTGGGTCTTGTGGCGATCCTGCTGGCGCCCACCACCGAGCTGCGGATCGCGTGCGCCGTGTACGGCGTGACGGGGATCCTGCTGTTCGGCGTGTCGGCGATCTACCACCGCGCCTACTGGCCCCGGCGGCTGCACATGGTCCTGCGCCGGATGGACCACTCGAACATCGCGCTGCTGATCGCCGGCACCTACACCCCGCTGGCGGTCGCGCTGCTGGACCCGCCGCAGTCCCGGCTGCTGCTGGTGGTGATCTGGTCCTGCGCCGCCGGCCTGGTGCTCTTCCGGCTGCTGTGGACCCTGGCGCCCCGCTGGCTGTACACGCCGCTGTACGTGGTGATGGGCTGCCTGGCGCTGTTCTACCTGCCGCAGTTCTGGCAGACCAGCCCCCCGGCGGCTGCGCTGACCGCCGCCGGGGGCATCGCCTACATCACCGGCGCCGTGGTCTACGGCACCCGGCGCCCGCGCCTGCTCCCCGAGGTGTTCAGCTTCCACGAGGTCTTCCACGCCTTCACGGTGCTGGGCTTCGTGCTGCACTACGTGGCGATCATGCTCGCGATGCTCAGCTGAGCGGTCCCGCCCCGGCCAGCTGCTCCTGGAGCTCCGCGACCGAGTGGACGGGAGCGCGGCAGGCGAAGTCCCGGCACACGTACACCGTGAACCGCCCGCCGAGCGCGGTCTTCCCGCGGGCCGCGCCCGGCGCCCCCGGGGCGTCGGCGTCCACCACCCTGGTGCTCAGCACCGCGGCGGGCCCCACGGCCCGGCGCGCCGCGAGCTTGTCCTCGGCGGTCCCGCCTGCGAGCACCACGTGGGCCGGGGCGGACGCGAGCTCCGCCCGCACGGCCAGCGCCCGTCCGGCGCTGCGGGGCGAGCGGCGGGCCAGCAGGTCCAGGGAGCCCAGCAGGGACGCGACCGGCCGCATCCTCCGCTCGTCCTCCTCGAGGGCCCACAGCTCCACGAGCACCGCGGCGAGCACGGCCGTCCCGGCCGGCGTGACGTCGTCGAGGGGGTCGGCCCGCCCGGAGGTGCCGGCGGCGAGCAGCGGCGCGGGGACGTCGGCCAGGTCGGACCACACCCGCTCAGGGGCGTCCGGCGCGCCGTCCGGGCCCCGCTGCGAGAACCGCTCCCCCGCGACGTCCGCGAGCTCCCGGGCCCGCTCGTACCAGGGCGTCGCCCCGGTGGCCCGGTACAGGACCAGGAAGCCCTCGGCCACCATCGCGTAGTCCTCGAGCAGGCCCTCGATCGAGTGCTCCGCCGAGCCCGCGTGGCTGGTGCGCGCCAGTCTCCGGCGGGACGCGTCCCAGTGGACCGCCCACAGGTGCCCCGCGGCCTCCTCGGCGGCGAGCACGAGCGCCGGGTCCCCCAGCAGCACCCCGGCCTCCGCGAGCGCGGCGACCGTCATGCCGTTCCAGCCGGCCACGACCTTGTCGTCCCGGGCGGGAGCCGGGCGCCGGGCCCGCGCGGCCGCGAGCGCGGGGCGGGCCCCGTCCCACAGGGCCTGCTCCGCCTCGTCCAGGACGCGCCCCGGGTGCAGGGGCTGCGGGGCTCCTGCCGCCACGCCCATGAGGTCGGCCACCGCCGTGCCGCGGTCGGCGCCCAGGACCTCCCGCAGCTCGGACCGGCGCCACACGTAGAACGCGCCCTCGCCGCCGTGCACGTCGCCGTCCGCGGCGGCCGTGTCCGCGTCCAGGGAGGACGCGAACGCCCCGCCGGGCAGGCGCAGCCCGGCCAGCAGGAACCCGGCGGTGTCCGCGGCGGTCCGCCCGTGGCCGGCGCCGGGTTCGAGGGCCGCGGCGCGCGCGAAGGCCCGCAGCAGCTGGGCGTTGTCGTAGAGCATCTTCTCGTAGTGCGGCAGGGACCACTCCCGGGTCACGGAGTACCGGTAGAAGCCGCCGCCCACGTGGTCGAACAGCGCGGAGCCGCGCATCGCGCCGAGCGTCCGCCCGAGCAGGCCCTGCGCCCGGTCCGCGGTCCCCGGGGCGTCGCCGGCGGCGAGCCGCTCCAGGAGGGGCAGCACCGTGGAGGGCGGGAACTTGGGGGCGCCGCCGAAGCCCCCGTGCACGGGGTCCTCCTCCCGCAGGAGCGCCTCGAGCGCCACCGCGGCCGGGTCCGTCCCGTCCTCCTGGGACGGCACGGTCGCCGGCACGGTCACGGCGGCACCGTCGAGGGCGGAGCGCAGGTCCTCCGCCTGCCCCGCGATCGCCCGGGCGACCGCGTCCGCGGCCTGCTCGAGTTCGTCCCGGCGGGTGGACCACGTCGCGGCCACCGCTTCCAGGACCTGCCGGAAGGACGGCATGCCGTGGGCCGGGCGGGGCGGGAAGTACGTGCCCGCGTGGAACGCCCGCCCGTCCGGGGTGAGGAACGCGCTCATGGGCCAGCCGCCCTGGCGGGTGATCAGCTGCGTGGCCGCCATGTAGGTCGCGTCCACGTCGGGGCGCTCCTCGCGGTCCACCTTGACGGGCACGAAGTGCTCGTTGAGATAGGCGCCGATCCCGGGATCCTCGAAGGACTCGTGGGCCATCACGTGGCACCAGTGGCAGGCGGCGTAGCCCACCGAGAGGAACACCGGCACGTCGCGGCGGGCGGCCTCCGCGAACGCGGCGTCGTCGAACGGCTGCCAGTCCACGGGGTTGTCCGCGTGCTGGCGCAGGTAGGCGGAGGACTGTCCGGTCAATCGGTTGGGCACGAGGGCTCCTCGGATCTCGGGTCCTGCACACGGGCCCGCGGGCGGGCCCCGGTCTCAGCCGCGCCGGTCGGGGCCCTCCGGCTCCTCGGCCGGCGCCACCGGTTCTCCCCCGGCCCGGCCCGCGCCGGCACCGCCTGCCGGGGCGCCGTCGGCCCGGGCACGGTCGGTCCGGGCTCCGCCGGACCCGGCGCCGTCCGCCGCGGCGTGTCCGGCCGCCCGCTCCTCGGCGGCGCGGCGCTCGGCGTACTCCGCGCGGTAGCGCAGGCGCCGGTTGCGGCGGTTGAAGTCCCGCACGAGGAAGATGACGGCCACGGCCAGCAGCAGCGTCATGAGGAAGCCGAGCGTCCCGGGGGTCACCTGGCTCGGGTCCAGGCCGGGGCGCAGGGTCCCCTCGTCGATCGGGTTGGGCGCCATCGCCGGCAGCAGGGCGAGCACGTTCGGCACGGTGGTCATCGCGGCGCTCAGCCCACGATCCCGGCGAACAGGTCGTGCTCCGGCAGGTCGGTCGGCACCCGGGACTCCGCCAGGACGTAGTCCTCCCACGGCCACACCTGGGACTGCAGCTCGGCGGAGACGGCGAAGAACATCCCGTCCGGCGCCACCTGGGTCCGGTGGCTGCGCAGCGCCTCGTCCCGCAGCGCGAACGTGTCCGGGCACCGCACCTTGGTGGTGGTCTCGTGCCGGGGGGCCGGCGGGCGGTGGCCCTCCGGGTCGCTCTCCTGCAGCATCGCGATCCGGGCCGCGTACGGGGACTGCAGGCCGCGCTCCTCGAGGGCCTCGTGCAGGGCGACGAAGCGCTCCACGTTGAACGCCCGGTCGTAGTAGAGCTTCTGCGGGGTCCACGGCTCGCCGAGGCCCGGGTACCGCTCCGGGTCGCCGGCGGCGCGGAACGCCTCGACGGAGACGTTGTGCGTCTGGATGTGGTCCGGGTGGGGATAGCCCCCGTTCTCGTCGTAGGTGAGGATCACGTGCGGCCGGAACCGGCGCACGAGCCGGACCAGGGGCGCGGCGGCGCGCTCCAGCGGCTGCAGGGCGAAGCAGCCCCACGGCAGCGGCGGCAGCGGGTCCCCCTCGGGCAGGCCCGAGTCCATGAAGCCGAGCCAGCGGTGGTGGACGTCCAGCGCGGTGGCCGCCTGCGCCATCTCGTGCCGGCGCAGGCCCGTCAGGTCCCGCTCGGCGTGCGGGTGGCCCTCCATCGCGGCGTTGAGGATCGACCCCCGCTCCCCACCGGTGCACGTGGCCACCATGACCTCGACCCCCTGCCGGACGTAGTGGGCCATGGTCGCGGCGCCCTTGCTCGACTCGTCGTCGGGGTGGGCGTGGACGGCCAGCAGGCGCATCTCTGACAGGGAGGTCACTCGGGAGGTCCTCTCGGGAACGGTCGGGGAGACGGGGACGCGGCCGGTGCGGGCACGGGCCGCGGCCCATTTTACGCGTTCGCCGGACGGTCCTGCGCCCGGGATGCTCCCAGGGGCCTCGGCTACAGTGGTCGGGCGGTCGCCGGGCCCGGCGCCGCCCCCTGACCCCCGAGACCCGAGGCCGCCGTGTCCACCGACTCCCCAGACCTGCTCCGCGACCGCTACGGAGCTGCCCGCCGCGAGCGCCGGATCGGAACGCGCGGCTGGACCGGGATCGCCCTGGCGGCCACCCTGCTCACGGCCGTCTTCGTCGTCTGGGTGGTCACGGCGCGGCAGGGCGCCCCCACGTTCAAGGACATCGGCTTCGAGGTGGTCTCGGAGGCGCGGGCCACGGCGGACTTCGAGCTCACCAAGCGCCCCGAGGACGTCGTCACGTGCGCGGTGCAGGCCCTCAACCAGGAGTACGCCGTGGTGGGCTGGTCCGAGGTGACCATCGGGGCCGTGCCCGAGGACCGGCTGGGCGACGGCGCGACGAGCTCGCACCGGGCGGCCGTGCGCACCACCAACCTGGCGACCACCGCGGTCGTGGACTCCTGCTGGCTCGAGGACTGAGCCCCTCGGCGGACGCGGCGCCCGTGTGTCGCCGTCGTCGTCAAGCTTTGGGCTTGTCCGCCCGCCCCGCCTAGACTGGGGACCAGGACTCCCCGTCCCCGGCAGCCGGACCCCGTCCGAAACGGACGACCCGCACCGGGGCGGGGTCTTTGCGTAGCGGACCCCCGCACCGCCGGCGGCCCCCACGCCGTCAGTCCCGGTCCGCCGCGGACCCGCCCGGACCCCGGGCGGGCAGCCGCGGCCCGACCGCCCGTTCACCGAGGAGAGATTGTGACCACCACGAACAAGACCGGCGCCTGGCTGACCCAGGAGGCGTACGACCGCCTGAAGAAGGAGCTCGACCACATCTCCGGCCCGTACCGGCACGAGATCGTGGAGCGCATCGACCAGGCGCGCTCGGAGGGCGACCTCAAGGAGAACGGCGGCTACCACGCCGCCCGCGAGGAGCAGAGCAAGAACGAGGGGCGCATCGTCCACCTCAAGAACCTGCTGGAGAACGCGCAGGTCGGCGAGGCCCCTGCCGACGACGGGGTCGTCGAGGCCGGCATGGTCGTCACCGCGGAGATCGCCGGCGAGGCGATGACCTTCCTCATCGGCTCCCGCGAGGTGGCCGAGGACCTGGCCGCCGGCAGCGACCTGGAGGTCTTCTCCGAGAAGTCCCCGATGGGCTCCGCGATCTCCGGCCACCGGGTCGGCGACGAGCTGTCCTACACCGCGCCCAACGGCAAGGAGATCCCGGTGAAGATCCTGGACGCCAAGCCGTTCCAGGTCTGAGGCTCCCGTGACGACCCACTGGTTGCGCAGCCCCGGGCCCGGCACCACGGTCCTGATGGTGCTGACGGCGGTGCTCGGGGTCGTGGCCGTCGTGCTGCACTTCGCGGGTCAGGGCGACCCGGCCGCGAGCGCCCCCGGCAGCCTGCGCAACGTCTTCGTCTTCGCGACGTTCGTCAGCGCGTTCGTCACCTACCTCACCGGCCGGCGCCGCTCCTGACGCCGCCCCGTCCACGAACGGCGCCGGTCCCCGCGGGGACCGGCGCCGTCGTCGTCGGAAGGCCGGGACCGGTGCCGGACGACGATCAGTGCACGACGACGGGGTGGTAGCCCTCCGCCTCGAGCGCCCGGAGGATCTGGCGGCAGTGCTCGTGCCCCTTGGTCTCCATGTCGATGGTGATGGACACGTCGCCCAGGCTGAGCGAGCCGCCGATCCGGGTGTGGTCCACGCCCGTGACGTTGGCGTCCTGGACCGCGATGAGCTGGGAGATGCGCGCGAGCTCGCCCGGGCGGTCGGTGAGCATCATCTTGATGGTCATGTACCGGCCGGCCGCGGAGAGCCCCCGCTGGATGACCTTGAGCATGAGCATGGGGTCGACGTTGCCGCCCGAGAGCACCACCACCGTGCTGCCGAGGTCCGGGTACGCGGCCTGCAGGCGGCCGTCCAGGAGGGCCGCGACGCCGACGGCGCCGGCCGGCTCCACCACGAGCTTGTTGCGCTCGAGCAGGAAGATCAGCGCCTGGGCGAGGGAGTCCTCCGAGACCGTCACGACGTCGTCGGTGAGCTCCTTGATGATGCTGAACGGCAGCTGCCCCGGCTTGCCCACGGCGATGCCGTCCGCGATGGTCGAGACCCGGTCGAGGGTCACGAGCGCGTCCCCGGCGAGGGAGGGCGGATAGGCGGCCGCGTTCTCCGCCTGCACGCCGATGAGCCGGATCGGCCGGCCGAGCTGCTCGGCGCGGGCCTTGACCGCCACGGCCATGCCGGCGAGCAGTCCCCCGCCGCCCACGCCGGTGATGACGGTGTCGACGTCGGGCACCTGCTCGAGCACCTCGAGTCCGAGCGTGCCCTGTCCGGCCACGATGTCCGGGTGGTCGAAGGGGTGGACGAACACCGCACCGGTCCCGGTGGCGTGGCGCTGCGCCTCGGCGAGGGCCTCGTCCACGGTGGTGCCGTGCAGGATGACCTCCGCGCCGTGGTCCTGGGTCGCGGCGATCTTGGGCAGGGCCGCGCCCAGCGGCATGTAGATGCGGGCGGTGATGCCCAGCTTGGCGGCCGCGAGGGCCACCCCCTGGGCGTGGTTGCCGGCGGAGGCCGCCACGACGCCCCGGGCCTTCTCCTCGTCGGTGAGCTTGGCCATCCGCACGTAGGCGCCGCGGACCTTGAAGGAGCCCGCGCGCTGCAGGTTCTCGGCCTTGAGGTTGACCTCGGAGCCGACCAGCCGGGAGAGCGCCCGGGAGTGGGTCACCGGGGTCCGGTCGATCACGCCCTCGAGGAGCGCGGCGGCGTCCTGGATGTCGGCGAGACGGACGGGCAGTTCGGCCAGGCTCACGGTGGGTCTTCTTTCCCGGTCGGTGCGTCAGGGCGGGACCGCGGCGGTCCCCCTGGGTCCGGCCACGGCGAGCGCCCGCCGGCGGCGGGCGCGGTCCTCATCCTAGTCGTTGCCCGGTGACCGCTCGGGCCCGGAGGGAGCCTCGCGGCCGGCCCCCTGGCCGGTCCCCCGGGCGTTCCCCTGTCCGGTGCTCCGGCCGCTGCCCGGACCCGTCCCCCCGGCGGCCCGGGCGCGGTCGTCCCGGCGGCCGCGCTTGAGCGCGGCCTGCAGCCGTTCCTTGGCGCGGGTCCGGCGGAAGCGCTGGAGCTGCGCCATGACCTGGTCGCGGGTGAGCTCGTTCTTGCGCGCGTGCTTCTTGATCTCCCACGGGAACCAGTACGGCTCCCACGGGATCTCGTCGTCCTCCTTCCACGTCCCGCCCACCAGGTAGCGCACCACCGTGTTGAGGAAGGCCATCACGGGCACCGCGAACAGCGCGCCGGCGATGCCGAAGAGGATGGTGCCGGACGCGACGGCGAGGAAGACCGCGAGGGGGTGCAGGGACACGGCCCGGCCCATCACGAGCGGCTGCAGGACGTTGGACTCGATCTGCTGCACCAGGAGGACCACGGCGAGCATGGCCAGGGCGGTGCCGAAGCCGTTGGCCACGAGGGCGACGAGCACGGCGACCGCGCCGGTGAGCACGGCGCCCACGATCGGGACGAAGGAGCCGAGGAACACGAGGATGCCGATGGGCAGGGCGAGCGGGACGCCGAGCAGCGCCGCGCCGAGCCCGATGCCCACGGCGTCCACGAACGCCACGAAGCCCTGGATCCGCGCGTACTGCACGAGCGAGGTCCAGCCCCGGCGGCCGGCGCCGTTGACGGCCCGCCGCGCGCTGACCGGGAACAGCCGGACGAGGAAGAGCCAGATCCGCTCCCCGTCCATGAGGAAGAACAGCAGGGTGAAGAGCATGATGATGATGCCGGTCAGCACGCTGCCCGCCGTGGAGCCGAAGGACATGGCCCCGTCCAGGATGGCCTGACTGTTGTCCTGGACCGTGGTGCCGAGGTCGTCGATCCAGTCGTTCACGCTGTCCGCGCTGACGTTCAGGGGCCCGTCCTCGAGCCAGCCCAGCAGCTGCTGGGTGCCGACCACGACGTTCTCGGACAGCTGCGCGAAACCCAGCACGATCTGTCGGCCCGCGAGCACGAGCAGACCCGTCACGAGGGCGAGGAGCCCGAGGACCGCGATCCCCGACGCCAGACCCGCCGGCACGTGCTGCCCCCGCAGCCACTTCACGAGCGGGAACAGGAGCCCGGCGAGCAGACCGGCGATGAGCACGGGGATGATGACCACCGTGATCGTCGACAGCATGTACCCGAACAGCCCCACGGCCGCGAGGATGATGAGGAGCCGCCACGACCACGCCGCGGCCACCCGCACCGAGACCGCGACCCCGCCCGCG
The DNA here is from genome assembly GCF_042879215.1 of Kocuria arenosa. Classification (NCBI taxonomy): domain Bacteria; kingdom Bacillati; phylum Actinomycetota; class Actinomycetes; order Micrococcales; family Micrococcaceae; genus Kocuria; species Kocuria arenosa. The sequence continues at coordinate 86,512 of NZ_JBHZTA010000004.1, forward strand.
GCGTTGCCGTGCAGCGGGGGGAGCTCGGTGCCGGGGCCCGGACGCAGAGGCCGCTCGGCGTCGTGCGATGTCGAAGGCATGGAGCCATCTTGGCACGCCGGTCCGGCCGCCGGTCGCTCCCCGGCCGGGGCCGGGGAACGAATCCGCGGGCCGGTCCGGCCCGCCGGGCGCGGGCGGTGGAAGACTGGCGGCATGTCACGCACCTTCCTCCGCGTCCTCGCCCAGCGCCGGCCGGCTCCCGGCCTGACCCCGGACGCTCCTCCGCGGGAGGAGCTGGAGGACGTGCTCCGCGCGGCCGCGGGGACCGCGGCCGCCGATCCGGGGCTGAGCTGGCGGGTGGCCGTGACCACCCGCCGCTCCGCGCCGGAGCTCGCGGCCGCACTGGCGGGACTGACCCGGGTGCCCGACATGTCGGCGCCCTTCCCCCGGCTCAAGGGCAAGCAGCTGCGCCGGCTCGCGGCCTTCCGGGGCGCGCTGAAGTGGGCGAGCACGGGCGGCCTGGGCTGCGCGCTCGTCTTCAGTCCCGACGACTCCCTGGGCGTCCCCCGCAAGGAGCAGCTGAACGCGGCGCACGGCGCCCGTCCCCTGCTCGAGGCGGCGTTCTGGGCCGCCGGCTGGGGCACCGTCTGGTCCCACCGCGACGGCGAGGGCGAGGACGCGGTCCGCGGATTCTACGGGCTGGCGGAGGAGGAGAAGCTCCTCGGCTGGCTGTTCGTGGGACGCCCGCCCCGTGGGATGGCCGCCGAGCACGCGGCCACCCGCCCCACGCCAGGGCCCCGGATCTCGTACCACTGAGCCCGCACCTCCGCGCCCGGCCTGCGTCCGCGGGCCCCGGCACGACGACGGCCCGGGACCCGCAGTGAGCGGGTGCCGGGCCGTCGGGGGTGGCGCAGCCGGAGGGAGGGCCTAGTTCGAAGTCATCTCCCGGATGATGGCCAGGATGCGCAGGATCTCGACGTAGGTCCAGATCAGCGTGACCGTCAGGCCGAAGGCCGCGGACCAGGCCATCTTCTCCGGGACGCCGACCTCGACCCCGCGCTTGATGTTGTCGAAGTCCAGCACGAAGCTGTAGGCGGCCAGGAGGATGGCCACGGCGCCGATGAGCAGGCCCAGCCAGGGGCCGAGCGGGCTGTCCGTGCGGATGTTGAAGCCGAACAGCAGCACCGCGCCCAGGTTGACCAGCGCGAAGAGGGCGTACGCCATGAGCGCGACCATGAAGATCTTGGTGGCGCGCGGGGAGGCCCGGACCTTGCCCGACCGGAAGAGCACGAGCACCGAGACGAACACGGCGATGGTGCCGATGACGGCCTGCACCACGATGCCCGGGTACATGGCCTCGAACATCCCCGAGATGCCGCCGAGGAACATCCCCTGGAACAGGCCGTAGGCGAGGATCAGCGCGGGCGAGGGCTCGCGCTTGAAGGCGTTGACCAGACCGAGGACGAGACCGACGAGGGCACCGGGGATGGTGAGGATCGGCATGATCCAGCCCGCGAGCGCGCCGACGACCACGGCGCCGAGCACCGTGGCGGTGCGCATGATGACGTCGTCGTAGGTCATCCGGCTGGTCTGGTTCGTCCCGGCGGCCGGGGCGTTGTACATCGAGTCCAGACGATCGGCCGAGTACGGGGCGCCCTGCTGGTAGCCGCCCTGCGGGTGGCCGGGCTGCTGGTAGCCGGTCCGTCCGTAGCCGGGCTGCTGCTGGTAGGGGGTTCCGTACGAGCTCTGTCCGTACTGGTTCCCGTGGGGCTGGGCGCTGCCTGCGCCCGGCTTCGAGAGATCGCGGAGAAGCGGGTTACCGCCGGCCATTGAGGGGTCCTTCCGTGGCACTGATGTGCGAGATGTGCGTCCAGCGTAGCAAGGCCGGCCTGACGAAAGCATGAGAACTGCTGTGCTTAAGCCGAGGGCGTGCGCGCGACCCGCCGGGCGCGGACGGCGGCTCCCCAGGAGAGCGGACAGACAACCTTTTGCTCGTGCACACATGCTGGGGGGAACGACCGCAGACCCGATCCGGAGGCCCGTCATGCCCGAGTCCGCCGCCCACTGGGTGCCGCTGGCCGCGATCCCGGTGCTGCTCGCCGTCGGGGCCCTGGCGGTCCTGCACTGGTGTCGCTACCTCGGGGCGATCGGCCGGCTGGAGCGCGCGCGGACCTCACCGGATGACGCCCCGGCCACCGCCGCCTGGCTCGAGCTCCGCAGCGAGCAGCACTACCACCGGGCCTACCGCCTCACGTGGGCGGTGGCCGGGGTGCTCGCCGCGGGCCTGACCGCCGCCGTGCTCGCCGGCTGAGCCGCGCCGCGCTCCCGTGGTCCAGCTGCCCGGCACCGTGCTCCTCTACGGCTGCCTCGTCGTCGCCGGGTCGGGCGCCACCGCCCTGTGGAGCCTGGTCCAGGCCGCGCTCGACCTGGCCCCCGACGCACGCCGCCGGTCCCCCGGTGCCCGCGCCTCCGCCCGGAGCCACCTGGGCCGCGCCGCGTCCGCGACCGCCGTGGCCCTGCTGACCGCGGGCGTCCCCACGATGCTGCGCCATCTCGAGTGGCTCGCCGCGCTCGCGCGGAGCACCTGACGCGCCCCGCCGTGACCGCCGGCCGGCCCCGCGGGCGTCACACTTCGTGATGAAGCCGTGATCTTCAATTAGATCTGTTCGCATTGATTTGCATGTGAGAACCTTTTCCGGGATCCCCCCAGCCCCAGGAGTTCGCCCATGCAACGATCCATGCTCGCCCCCACCCTGTCCGCCCTCACCCTGGCCCTCGTGCTGGCTCCTCTCACGCCCGCGACGGCCTCCCCCGCCGAGAACGCCACGTCCCTGTCCCCCCAGCAGGTCAGCGGCGAGGCCCCGCCCGAGATCACCGACCGGATGATCGTCAAGTACCGCACCCCCGTCAGCGACGCCGAGTCGGAGCAGGTCGTCGAGGACGCCGCCGCCGAGGCCGACGTCCCGGAGGCCGAGAACACCACCGAGGTCCGGACCACCGGCGACGGCGCGGCCGTCGTCGAGCTGGCCGGCGAGGTCTCGACCGACCGGGCCGAGAAGCTGGCCGAGGAGCTCACCAAGGACCCGGCCGTGGCCTACGCCGAGCCCGACCGCCTCGTCTCCACCGCCCGGATCCCCGGCACGGACGAGGCGGACCCGGAGGCCATGGGCTCCGTCGCCGCGACCGCCGCGGACCCGGGCGTCCCGTCCCTGTGGGCCCTGACGAACCTGCGCGCCTTCGAGGCGTGGGACACCGCCACCGGCAAGGGCGTCACGGTCGGCGTCGTCGACACCGGCTTCGCCAACCACCCGGACCTGGACTCCCAGACCATCGGCGGCTACGACTTCGTCTCCACCGCCGCCCTCGGCAACGACGGCAACGGCCGGGACGCGGACCCGCGCGACCCGGGCACCTACTCCACGGCCGGCCAGTGCTACGCCGGCTCCGCGGCCACCAACTCCATCTGGCACGGCTCGCACGTGGCCGGCACCGTGGCCGCCAAACGGGACACCTACGGCACCGTCGGCGTCGCCCCGGACGCCACCCTCCTCAACGCCCGTGCCCTGGGCGCGTGCGGCTTCGGCTACGTCTCCGACATGGCCGACGCCGTGCGCTGGCTGGCCGGCGACCCGGTGGCCGGGGCCCCCGCCCCGCGCAAGCGCGCCGACGTGATCAACATGTCCCTGTCCATGGGCGGGGCGTGCCCGGCGACGCTGCAGAACGCCATCAACACCGCCTGGTTCCGGAACATCCCCGTGGCCGTGGCCGCGGGCAACAGCGGCCGCCCGGCGATCGAGTACGCCCCGGGCAACTGCTACAACGTGATCACGGTCGGCGCCATCGGCTCCGACCGGGTGCGGGCCAGCTACTCCAACCACGGCGGCGCCGTGGACATCTACGCCCCGGGCCACCACATCCTCTCCGCCGGCAACACCGGCACGCGGGGACCGGTCGCGCCCAACAGCCGCTTCGACTACGGCACCTCGATGGCCACCCCGCACGTGGCGGGCACCCTGGCGCTGCTCAAGCAGAAGAACCCGTCGCTGAGCTCCGACCAGTACAAGCAGCTGATCCTCGACTCCGGGGACGCCTGGGACACCCTCCCCGGGGGCAAGACGCTGAACTCCCACGACGCGCTCTGGATCACGAAGCCGGCCGTCACCGCCGCACCGGCCGCGCCCACCCCGACCTACACCACCAAGGGCGCGATCGGGTCCCTGTACCAGCGGATCAAGAGCCAGACAGGGGCCCCGACCTCGCACGAGCAGGCCGTCGCCGGCGGGGTCCGCCAGACCTTCGCCAAGGGCACGATCTACTGGTCCTCGGCCACCGGTGCCTACTGGGTGCGGGGCGGTGTCGAGACCGCCTACAAGCGCAACAGCACCGCTGCCGGCGTCCTGCGCTTCCCGCGCTCAGACGAGCTGTCCAACGGCATCGGAGGGGCCTACCAGCTGTTCCAGAACGGCCGGATCCTCTGGTCCTCCCGGACCGGGGCCCACGCCCTCACCGGGGACATCGAGACGGCCTTCGCCGCGGCGGGAAGCGAGAAGGGCGCCCTGGGCTACCCCACCGCGGATCGGCAGAGCAACGGCATCGGCGGGTTCTACCAGACCTTCCAGAACGGCCGGGTCCTCTGGAGCTCCGCCCACGGGGCCCACGGGATCACCGGCGCCACCAGCGCGGCCTACTCGCGGGCCGGCAGCGAGCGGGGGTCGCTGGGCTACCCCACCGCCGGGGCCGTCCCCGACGGCCGGGGCGGCACCTCCCAGTCCTTCCAGAAGGGCCGGATCGTCTGGAGCGCCGCCGGCGGGGCCCACGCCCTCAAGGGCTCGATCGGCGCCCAGCACCACCGTTCCGGCGGCACAGCCGGTGCCCTGGGCTACCCCACGACCGACGAGGCGTCCACCAGCACGGGCGGGGTCTACCAGGTGTTCCAGAAGGGCCGGATCTACTGGAGCCCCACCACCTACGCCCAGGAGACCAAGGGCTCGATCGGCAACGCCTACGTGGCGCTCGGCGGCACGACGAGCCGCCTGGGCTTCCCCAGGACGGGTGAGGTCACCCGCGCCGACCGGTCCGTGGTGCAGTACTTCCGGGGCGGTTCCATCACCTGGCGTCCGGGAGGATCCATCCGGATCGACTACCGCTGATCCGGCACCGGTCCCGTCGCGGCCCCGCTCCGATCCCCGGAGCGGGGCCGCGCCGCGTCCGGCGCCGGGCCTCGACGCACCGAGGAGCCCACGGCCTCTGTCCGGAAAACGCACTACCGCCTCTGCCTGATGCACGCACCCGCAGTAGAGTCGCGCCCATGCCCGAGACACCCTACGAGTTGATGGACGCACGCCAGGCCGCCGACGCGCTCGACGTCTACCTGGACGAACGCGGCGCGGCACTGGAACGTCTGCGCACGGCCATGGCCGGCCACGGCCGTGACCCCGACAAGATGCTCGACTCGTCGGTCTACTCCGTGTCCCCGTTGTGGGCGTGGATCAACGCCCGGGCCGGTCAGCTCGGCATGGACCCGCACTCGCTCACCGAGGACCGGTCCCGTTCCTCCTGGCCGTCCTGGGCCCGGCACGGTCGGCTCGTGGACCCGCACCCGCCGACCGCGACGATCGTGCTCGTCGACGGTTTCGCCTCCTACCTCGGGCAGATCATCAGCGCCGCAGCACCCGAGGCGGGCTGGGAGGTCGGCGAGCACGTGATCGCCGACCACCCGCTGCTCAACTACCCGGTGCTGGCCTCGGACCACCACCAGATCTTCCTCCCCGGCATCCCGCTCTACAGCGTCTACCAGTCCGCCCTCGGACGGGACCCGATGAGCGGGACCGAGATGCTCGCCCACGTCCGCCGCAACATCGATGCCCTGCACGGTGAGGGCCCCGAGGCCGCGGCCGTCGAGGAGCCGCTGGTGACGGTGGTCGCCGAGCTCGACTGCTTCGACGTCGGACTGCGCGAGGACATCCCCGCTCAGCACCCGGGCGTGGTGGAGCACCTGATCGCCGAGCTGTGCGACCGCGACGGCGTCGCGTCGGTCCACCGGTACGGGCCCGCCGCCCTGGTCGTGGACGTCGCCGGGTGGGACGAGCTGCGACTGAAGCTGTGGTGCACGCTGTGGCTGCAGCGCCACCTTCCGCGCTGAGCCGGTCCTAGCTGCTCCTGCTCGTCGGCCGCGCGCGTCCGGGCGCCGCTCCGGGACGCGGCTACGGTGGAGAGCATGCCCCGACGCGAGACCCCGCTCCCCCGAAGCTGCGCACCCTCCAGCTGCCCGACCTGACGCCCGGCGACCCGTCTGTGCTCCGCGCCCACGGCACGTACGAGGCGCTGTCCTTCAGCGGCGACGACCTCACCGGGACGGACCTGACCGACGTCGGCTTCAGCGACTGCTCGCTCGCCGCCCTCAACGCCCACGAGCTGGAGCTGACCCGCGCCCGCGTCACCGACTCGCATCTGCACCACCTGGACATTCCCACCGTCTCGGCCGCCTCCGCGGCCCTGCGCGGCGTCGTGGTCGAGGACTCCCGGCTCGGAGTGCTCCAGTGCATCGAAGGCACCTGGGACTCCGTCCACGTCCGCAACGCCAGGATCGGATACGTGAGCCTGCGCGGGGCGACGGTGCGCGACGTCCGGTTCACCGGCTGCGTCGACGACGAACTGGACCTCACCGGCGCGGCGGTGCAACGGCTCTCCTTCGACGACACCGAGGTCGGCACCCTCGACGTCTCCGGCGCGACGCTCGAGGACGTCGACCTGCGCGCGGTGGACCTGCCGGAGATCACCGGGCTGGCGCATCTGCGCGGGGCGACGATCAACGACTTCCAGCTGCAGCAGCTGGCACCGGCGATGGCCGCTCAGCTGGGCATCGCCGTGGAGGGCTGACCGGCCCGGGCCCGTCCGTCGGCACGAGCCCGGGGTGGCGCTCGGCTAGAGCTCGACCCTCGCCCGCGCCAGGCTCGTGGTCTGCCGCAGGTCCACCGCGATGCCGGACACCCCGGCGAGCAGTGCCGCTGTGACGAACTCGATCTCGCCGAAGAAGATCGCCGCGGCGAAAAGGACGCCCGTGAGTGCGGCCAGGCCCATCCGGGTGATCGCGCGCGTGGTCGTCGACGTCGTCGGTCGCCGGCGGTGGGGTGCTCGTGTGCTCATCGGTGCTGACTCTGCCACCGCTTCCTGTGCTCCACCTGTTGGCGGGCCCTGCATGTCCGGATCGTCGCACCGAGCCCACGTGCGCGGCGCGGACGCCGGAGCACCAGGTCTCCGACGTCCGCGCCAGGAGGCGGATCCCGAGTGCCCCCAGTCAGACTCGAACTGACACTGAGCGGGATATGGTTCATCAACTCGCGCACCTGTGGCGAGCACCTAGAACCGCTCTTCTGGGCGGGCAACTCGATGCTATTAGGTGCAGCCCGACGCGGTGAAAACGGAGGATAGATGGAGAATCTCGTCGAAAATGGAGGATAGATGGTGAACGCGCTCACGCTCCGGCTCCCCTTGCGCCACCGGCCTCCGACTCCTCTGGGCGGTACACGGAGGACAGGAATCCGTCGAGTGCCGCGCCGTTGCCGGCAGAGGTTCCGCGGGTCAGATAGAACCGGCGGGTAGTCGCCGCCGACGTGTGTCCCAGCTGGTGCTGAGCCTGCTCGTCGGAGCCGGTCGCGGCCTTCACTGAGTCGGACACCGTGCGCCGGATGGTGTGTGGGGTGACGTCCTCGAACTCGGTGCCCGCCCGCGCCGCCCGCCAGGAACGCTCGAAGTTGCCCACCTGGATGTGCGTGCCGGCGCGGCTCGCCAGCACCGGCCCCGAGCTCGGCCGGCCGGCCGCCAGGTGCCGGCGTTTGAGCAGCGTCACCGTCACCGTTGGCAGCTCGAGGTCTCGCGCCGACCCGGACCCCTTGCCGCCCTCCTGCCGGTAGGAAGTTCCGGCTGAAGCCATGGTCGCCGACACCGCCATAGTGACGCTGTTCAAGTCGAGGTTTTCCCAATTCAGAGCGCAAAGCTCACCAACCGGCAAGCCTGTGCCGGCCAGCAGGTCCATGCCGTCCACCAGTGGCATTTGTCGGTTGCCTGAGCGTCCGCCGCGCTCCCACGCGAGCAGCACTGCGCGCAGCCGTATCAGCTCCGCGGCCGTCACCGTGCGCCGCGACTTGCGCTTCACCGGCTTGAACTTCCGCCCCTCACGGTCCACCGGGTTGGACGGGATGGCACGCTCGTGCACCGCGATTTGCAGCGCTTCATGCAGGATCCGCCGGCACACGTTGGCCGTGCTCGCCCCGCCCTTCAGGTGGTGGTTCCCGCAGCTGGTGCCGGGGAAGCGGAAACTGGACTACCGTCGGATTCGGTCATGACAGGCGTGGGCTCCCCCGATGATGTGCCGGTGGGCCCCCTGCCCACCGATCCGGACCGGCGGGCCCAGGACGAACTCCACTGAATCAGCCACCGATATGTCCCAGTTATCAAAACTCTGTATCAGGGCTGGGAATCCGTCGCTGACTAGGGCAAATCGAGCTGACAGCCCTCTGCGACCCCGTCGGACTCCTGGCAGTGGCGCCGGGAGTGGGCAGACCATCATGGGTGTTCTGCACCGGCTGGCAACTACCGTGCAGCGCAATCGTGGCGCGCGGACGCGACCGCAGGGACGGGCACCCCCGGGCGCTTGCGCGTGACACACCGCACCTGTTGTCCATTCGGTGGCCACCGGGAGGTCATCGACGCGTCGCAGACTGGGGCTGTGCCGGCACGAAGCCAGTGCCAGGGCAGGGGTCCACGGGTGAAACCTGTGCGCGCCTTTCGCGGCTCTGGCACCGCTGTCACAGGGGGATCCACAACGCGGCGCGTTGCCGCAAGATGCGGGGACACCGCAAGCATGTCGCCCCGGCAGTTCCGCGCGGTGAAGTTGCCGTGCAGGGGAGGAACGAGAAGCTGGTGGGCGGCCAACACTAGGGGATGCCATGACCGAGCAGAAGACCGATCTACGGGGCCTGCGGACCGGAGTCCGACTGTTCGTGTTCACGACTCCAACCGCCGTGGCGGTCCTGGCGGTGGCCACCGACTCCCCGGCGGTCATGGTCCTGATCGCGGTCCCCGGGGCCGTGGTGGGCGCTGTGCTGCACCAGGAGCGGCGGCGGATCACCGATCAGCCCGCCCTCGCCGACCCGGTTCCGGGGCGACCCGATCGACCATGCCCCGGACAGTCGATCGCTGCCGGCCCGGAGGCAACCCGAGGGGCGGCCGGAAGGAACATCGGGGTCGGCAGGCAAGGGTGGCATGAGAGTGATCTGCGTCATCTTCTGTCCATCTCCCGGTCATCTGGAAGTCATCGCCGCGTCGCACACTGGGATCGTGCCGGCACGATGCCAGTGCCAGGACAGGGCCCATCGGGCGGAGCCCGCCTGCGCCCCCAGTGGTCCTGGACAGGCTGTCACGGGGAACCGGATTGTGGCGGATCACCACAAGGTGCCGGCACACCACGACCACATCGCACCAGCGGCTCCGTGCACTGGAGCTGCCGCTCGGCCCGGAACGAGAAGCCGGTGGGCGATCAGCACAAGGGGACACCATGACCGAGCAGGAGACCGATCTGCAGGACCCACGGGTGCTGCATCGGGCCGCCGAGCACCTCACCGATCGCTACGCCGGGGTCTTCTTCCCCGAGCTCATCGAGCGCTGCGTGGCCGAGTGCCATGCGGATCTGGCCCGGCAGGCGAGAATCCCGACGTACCTGGCCCCGATGGCCCTGCATGGTGCCGCCGACCGGTTGCGGACCCTGACCCGCGAGGACGACCGGGGCCGGTCGGTGTGCCAGGTGCTGTTCGTGGACGACCACGACACCGGCCCGGCCGCCGTGGCCGCGGCCCTGCTGGCCGAACACGCCGGACCGGCGGTGGTGACCCGCTCGGCCGGGATCAGCCCGGGCACGACCCTGGATCGGCACGCGGTGCGTCTGCTGGCCGAGCACGGGATCGCCCCGGACACCGCCACCTCGAAACCGCTCACCGCCCCGATCCTCTCGGCCGCCGACTGGGTCATCGTCCTCGGAACCCACGAGGTCAGGCCGATGGGCGAAGGCACGCACTGTCAGTCCTGGCCGGCAGTCCCAGCCCTGGGTGCCCACGGGGACATCGGGTTCGCCGAGCTCGAGACCCGGGTACAGGCCCTGTGGCTGGAGATCACCGCCGGCACCGCGGCCGACCCCGTTTCGGAGCGGGCATGAGCGAGCCCACCGATCCCGCGGAGTCAGCCCAGCCCCTGGACACCCATGTGCTGGCACGCACCGCCGAGCACCTGGCCGGCCGGTACGCCGAGGTGTTCTCCGCCGATCTGGTGGAACGGATGGTCTTCGAGTCCTACGCGGCCCTGGCCCGCACCGCGCGGGTGCGCACCCATCTTGCGCCGTTGGCCGGGCACTTCGCCGCCGACCGGCTGGCGGCCCTGGCCCACGCCCGGGCCACCACCGCAGCCGACCCGCGGCATGCGGGGGTGCCGCAGGTGCTCTTCGTCGGCGAGCGCGACACCGGCCGCGCCCAGATCGCCGCGGCCCTGCTGACCCACCATGCCCAGGACTCGCTCATGGTCCGCTCGGCGGGTCTGCTGCCCGGAACGGCACTGGAACCGCACGTCGGCACGGCCCTGGCTGAGCGCGGCATCGACACCGAGGACCTGTACCCGAAACCGGTCACCGACGACGTGGTGGCCGGGGCGGACTGGGTCATCACCTTCGGCACCCTCCACGGGATCCCGGTCCCGGCCGGAGCCATTCACCAGGACTGGGACGTCGAGGACATGCTCGAGGCCGACCCGGCGGCGGTGGTTGCCGTCATCGACGAGCTCCAGGACCGGGTCCAAGCCCTCTACGAACAGATCCGCACCCACCCACCGGCGCCATAGCGCGGCCACGGCTCCGCTCCGGCGGGAGGAAGCCTGCACCGGCACAGGTTCACCATCGTCGTTGTCGATGGTGCTGAGCCACTCAATAGGGTCTTATAGGCCATCCAGCCCCGGGCCGGGGCCTGCCCGGGACCGGAGGCCGACATCTCTGTGGCGTCGGTGCGGTGTGAGCAACTGCACCCCATCAGCCGCGGTACAGGCCCCGGAACGGCCAGAGCATGCCAGTGCCGGATTCTAAGATCGAGGGCATGGCTCTAGATCTGGAACTTCTCACGCTCAGCACTGCCCTGCTCCTGGCAGCGGCCCTGTGGCCGGCGCTGACCCAGGCCGCACGCCGCCGACAGCTGACCACGACCGGCCGGCGACTCCGGAGCCCGCACACCAGCCTGCTGGGCTTCCTCGGGCCCGTCGCGCTGACCACGGCCGCAATGGCCCTGATGGTGACGGTCCGCTTCCTCTGAGCCCCTGCCCCCGGCGGCTGACCGCCAGGTCGCACCCCCGGTTGACCCGGCCTTTCGCCGATCCCACGCCCGGATCATGGCCGCGGATCTGGGGCAGAATGGGTCTGTGCTGATCGGGATCGTAGGGGCGGGGGCCCTGGTGATAGCGGCTGGATGGCTCGCAGCCCAAGGGGTTCGACGGTGGCTGGCCGCCCGCCGGCAACGCTGGGCGCTGCAGTGCCTGGACGGGCTGCAGGTGGACCTGCAACGCCACTACACGGAGATCTGCGCCCACGTGGCCGCCCACCAGGTCGGGGCCCCGGGGCGCGACGAGCTGGCATGGGCGCTGGACCAGGTGGAGCAGGTCCTCCAACGCCGCCGCCAGCAGGAACGCGAACCGACCAAGGCCCCGTTCGTTCCCCACGCCCAGGGAGTGGGGGTGGGGCTGCTCGCGGCGGCCGGAGCCGGGATGCTCCTCCTCTCCGCGCTCTGATGGACGGTCAGGGGCGGACCCCGACCTTGCCCCAGGAGCAGGGCCCCAGCAGCTGGTCGGTGGGGCCGAGGTCCTCCAGCTCCTCAGGAGAGAGCAGAGCACCCGGATTGTGCCCATCGCTCTCGCAGCGCACCGGCATCACCATGGTGGCCTCGGCCAAGGCGTAGGGAACCCCGAGGATCACCTCACCCGCGCGAAGACGCAGCCCCGGACGGTCGGTGTGCATCCGATAGCGCGACAACCGGGCCGCACCCGGGGTGGTGCTCTGGGCGGCGATGGCCGGCTCATGCGGGTGGCGCTCGGCGTCGGAGCCCTCAGGGGCGAGGAGCAGAGGCGAAACGGTCATGGCGGGGACCTCCTGGGAGCAGGTGCACCGAGAGCCCGGATGGACTCCGATGCCGAAGGTGGAGCTCGACGTCGTCGTCCGCCACCAGACTATGGAGGCAGGTCAGCACCCCGATACCGCTGACTACCGTGAGGTCCGCCGCGCTCCGGCGCTCTCCGAGCCTGACAGTGCGGGCGCCGTTGCGCGTCCACCCTCCATCCACCCAGTGCTCACCGGGTGGTCATGGTCGTAGCCGAGGATGGGAGCTCAACGCGACCTTGAAAGGGGTTGGACACCATGGCTGACACCGTGTCGTTCATCGACGACCTCACCACCGCGCACGTCGGAAGCCGGCTGGAGGCCTGGTCCAGCGGGGTCCTGCACCACCTCGGGATCGTGGAGGAGAAACTGCCCGAACTGGGGGTGCTGTGGATCCGCGAATCCGGCACCGGCCAGCGCAAAATGCTGGACGTGATCCGCTACGACCTGCGCCTGCGCTGACCCCACCACCAGAGGAGGTCTTACTGAGCGGGCGCAGAATGTCATCTTCGACTCCGGCTCCCTCTTCGGATCAGGGCCTGGAAGAGAAACCATGGCGGCTGATTGACCGTCTCAGCACAGAGCCCTACACGTCGCGACTCACCGCCCCCGCGCAAGGACATGATCATGAGCGTACTTTCTCTTCTCGCCCAACACAGAGCAGACCCGTGCCGACCCCTGAGCTTCGACCGGGCGGGGCGCTCTGACCTGCGTCCGGACGAGGCGTTCCCGGCTGAACTGGGGGCGCTGAGCATGACCGAGCTGCAGGTGTTGCACTCCCGGATGTGCCGCCAGCTCGACCAGGAATATCTCACCCAACCGCAGGGGCCGCACCCCTGCACCACCGACCGGCTCCAGGACGTCCTCGGCGAGCTCGACGCCCGCGACCGCGCCTGAGCCCTCGGGGCGACTGGTCCGATCGGTCCACCCGGCGCCTCGGTCTCCGGGGGCATCAAATGCCGCTTAGGCGGCCCTGCTGTCCTGAAAATCACTCCTTGATAACTCCGTAGCGGAGAATCTCCTTTTCCGAGCCATCCAGATTTACCGTTGACTCCGTGACGGAGGAGGCGCAGCGGCCGCGGGTCGAGGAGTCCGAGCGGGACCGGGTCCAGGCCCCGAAGGCCTCCTGGGCGTTGCGCGCCCTGTTGCGCGCGGCCGCGGAGGTGGACCAACAGCTGGCCCACCGGCTCCGATTGCGGCCCCTGGACTACTCCGCCATGAATCACGTGATGAGCAGCGAGGACCGCCTCGGTGCGGCCGAGCTCAGCGGGCGGCTGGGCATCTCCACCGGATCGGCCACCGAACTCGTGGACCGGCTGGAACAGGCCGGGCACCTGGAACGCCGTGCCCACCCCAGCGACCGGCGGCGGAAAGTGCTTGCGCCCACCGACGCCGCCCTCGAGGCGACCCTGGGGGCTCTGCAGCCCCTGTTCGAACGCCTCGACGGACTCGTCGAGACGTTCTCCCCCGAGGAGCAGGCCGTGATCGAACGCTATCTGCGCGCAGCCACCGGCCACTTCCTCGACTTCGCCCACGAACCCCCGGCGCAGGAGCACCCCGCCCCGGACACGAGCAAGGACCCCGCACCATGACCACCACCACTACCCTCCGGGCCGCTACACCGGCCCCGGCCCGCCGCTACCGCTGGTGGCACGCCGTCGCGGTCGGGCTCACCGCCAACGCCGCAAGTGTCCTGCCGGCGGGCTTCAACGGTGACCCCTCCTTCTACAACGACCTCGACACCCCACCCGACTGGCTGTTCCGCCCGGTGTGGGCGTTCAACAACGCCACCACCCCGTGGAGCAACCTGCGCATCGCCAATCTGCCCCCCGGCACCCCGAGACGCACCACGGTGCTGGTGCTGGAGGGCGTGGACTGGGCGTTGTTCGCGTCCTTCTCCGCGATGTACTTCGGTCTGCGCAGCCCCGTGCTCGGGGCGACCGTGACGGTGGCCTCCCTGGGGGTCACCGCCGCCAGCGTCGTGGCCACCGCCGGCCTGGACCGCCGTGCCGCCTGGGCGCTGAGTCCCCGGCTGCTCTGGCTGGCCTACGCCTCCTACATCGCCACCGTCACCGCCGCCCACAACCGGGACGAGTTCCTCGGCTGGGAGCCGCGGCCCGCATGACCGGCCCCTCTCCCCGCAGGCCGGCAATCCGCCTCCGGGACGAGGGGTCGACCGCGACGGTGGAATTCGAGTGCCCCAGCTGGTCTGAGGTTGCGCACCTGGGGCACTCGGCACGGCTGCCCGGGGGTGCATCCGTGCTGGTCAGACAGGGCTTGGGGGGTTTCCTGCTGGCCTCCGACACCGTAGGGAACCGCTGTGACCCTCCGTCCAACAGCAGGTGAACGCCCGGTGCCACCGTGCGGGCCCGTTGTCACGCACGCGAGAGGCTCGCCACACGCAGCGGCAGCACCTGGTCGGGGACGTCGTGCTCGAATGCCCTCAGCGGGTGAGGAACTCCTGGAGGCCGGGAAGGTCGTCGGTGTTGATGTGGTCGACCCCTGCCGCTTGCAGTTCGCTCCACAGGTTCTCCCGGGCTTGCCCGGCGAAGTCGTTGGTGGCCCAGAACCGCACCCGGTACCCGGCGGCATGGGCCTGCTCGACGTAGTCGTGCAGGGCCTCTCGCTCGGCGGCCGGCATTTCCCCCACGCCCTGCCAGGTGAACAGCTTGGTCCAGTTCTCGCTCACCAGCGGCATGAACTCCGGGGACGGCCCGGTGGCCAGGTCGGTGGAGCGCCCGTCGTAGAAGGAGTACCGGGTCTTCGCGGCCTGCATGTCCGCCAAAGGCCGGTTGCCGCTGATCACCGCTTCCACGGCTCGGTCCTTGATCTTGCCCTGGTGGTAGCCGGTGATGAACTTCTTGTGCTCGGCCAGTTCCTCCTCGATCGCCGCCCAGGTGGCGGGGCCTTCGCTCTTAATGTCGATCAGCAGCTGGAAGTCCCCGTCGTGGCCGGGGTAGAGCTGCTTGCCGTTGGGTGAGACCAGTTCCGCCAGCGGGTCCAGGTAGGCCTCTTCCAGGGTCGGGGCATCGGCCAGCTCCCAGGCGTCGTGGGCGACCCGCAGTTCCCCCTCGACCAGCCACACGTCGGCCTCCACGGAGGTGAAGCCGTGCTCGAGGGCATCCAGCAGCGGCCGATCGTGCTCGTAGTCGTTGTGGGCGTGCGCCTGGGCCAACGGGGTACCCAGCTCCACCATCTCGGCAGCGGGAGCGGCGGTGGCCGCCTGCGGGGCCGCCAGCAGGGTGAGGACCGTGGTGCCGGTGGCCAGGGTGTGGGCGATCGTCGTCATGGGGCTGTGATCCTTCGTCGCAGGGAGCAGTCCGTCCCACCGTGCTGGTTCCCGGTAACTGGCGCCCCGCGAATACGTGACCGCACGCCAAATACTCAACAAAGCCCCCGGGGACGATCTCTCGGCTGCGATGCTTGTCCACCTTGGACTGGGTGCCGTGCGGTTCTATACCCGTCCCGGCCGGTTGTTCGGGTCGGTGCCATTAGTTCCGTGTTGACCTGTCGTTAGTTTTTGTTCACCCGTCCGGAGAACGGTAGGGGGTGTCCCCCGACGATCCACTAAGTTTTGAGGTGCGCCTTCATGTCCACTCCTGTTTCCCGCCGCGGTTTCCTGGGTGCCGGTGCCGGTGCTGCCGCCCTGGGCTTCGCCTTCGCGGGTGCCGGCAGTCTCGCCCCCTTCGCCCGCCCGGCCAACGCCGCCACCCGCAACGCCGTGGGCTACGGTTCCCTGGTGTCCGACCCCAAGGGCATCCTTGCCCTGCCCGAGGGCTTTTCCTACAAGCTTCTGGCCCGCTCCGGGCAGACGCCCACGGCCGAGGGCACCCACCCCTCCGACCCCGATGGTATGGGCGTTTTCGAGGGTCCCGATGGCGGGTCCGTGCTGATCTGCAACCACGAGAACAGCGGCAAGGAGCCCCACCCGGTGCCGGTCGTGGAGGGCCTCACCTACGACCCCGGAGCGATTGGCGGGACCTCCACGATCGTGGTGGACGCCGCGGGCAACCGGATCAGCCAGTACACCTCAGTGGCCGGCACCAACAACAACTGCGCCGGCGGGATCTCTCCCTGGGGCACCTGGCTGACGTGTGAGGAGACCGAGGCCCGCGCCGGCACGGGCACCAACACCAAGGATCACGGCTACGTCTTCGAGGTCGACCCCACCAGCCGTGAGGCCAACCTCGGCAAGTCCGCGGTCCCGCTGAAGTTCCTGGGCCGCTACTCCCACGAGGCCGTGGCCATCGACCCGGACACCACCCAGATCTACCTCACCGAGGACGCGGGCAACCCCAACGGCCTGTACCTGCGCTGGAGCCCGCCGGCCGGATTCATCCCCGGCAAGGACGCCCTGCTCACCCTCGCCCAGGCCCCCGGCGGGGACACCGCCGGGCGGCTGCAGGCCATGAAGTGCTTCCAGGGCAACACCCACATCCGCGACCTCTCCGAGGCCACCCGGGTGGGCACCCGCTACAAGGTCCAGTGGGTCGACGTCCCCGACCGCGACGCGCGCACCACCTCGGTGCGCAAGCAGTTCACCGACGATGAGATCACCCGGGCCCGCAAGCTCGAGGGCCAGTGGTGGGCCGACGGCGGGGCCTGGTTCGTCTCCAGCTTCGCCCGCACCTCCGACGGGTCCGTCCACGAGCACGACGGCCAGGTCTGGCTCTACGACCCCGCCACGGAGACCATCACGCTGAGCACCATCTTCGGAGTCAACCCCGACCCCGCCCAGGAGGGGCACTTCGACGGCCCCGACAACATCACCGTGGCCCCCCAGGGCGGGCTGATCCTGGCCGAGGACGGCTCCGGGGTCTCCCACCTGGTGGGTGTGACCGATCAGGGCAAGTCCTACCCCATGGCGCGCAACGAGTACAACGACTCCGAATTCTGCGGTCCCGCCTTCTCCAAGGACGGCAAGTGGCTGTTCGCCAACATCCAGTCCCCCGGCTTCACCCTGGCCATCACCGGCCCCTGGACCCGCCCCTCCAACGCCTCCACCACGGCGGCCCAGTAACCAGCGTTGAGGCCGACCGCGGTCCCCGCCCACCTCGGTGGGTGGGGACCGCGGCGGAAGGCCCCGCGCACTCCTGGCAACGGCCCGGCCAGGCCCTGCCCTGGGGGTGGCACGACTTCACCAACTCGATAATCCGAGGCTTCCGCGCCCACGACCTGCCAGCGGTGACGTCCTCCCACTACGGTGCGCCGAGCCGCACTGGCTGAACGAAAGGAACTCCCCCATGGCCCGACTGTTCGACAACCCCATGATGCTGCTGATCGTCCTGCTGGTGATCGTGCTGCTGTTCGGCGCGCCGAAACTGCCGGGGATGGCTCGCAGCCTCGGCCAGTCGATGCGCATCTTCAAGACCGAGATCAAAGAGATGAAGGAGGACAGCCAGCACGGCCACAAGGAGGAGACCAAGAAAGAGCATCAGATCACAGGCTCCCACCCCGACGGTCACGACCGTCCCGCGCACGATAGCTCCGGTGTTTCCCACTCCGCATCTGCCTGACGCCCCCGAACCTGAGGGACGCGGCACCCCCAGTCGCTGCCGTCCAGCGTGGCCGACACGTTCATCCAAAGGCCTGCGACCGCGCTGCGGAGCGGTCACCAGGAAGATGATGGGGCTCGCCAATGCGTGGTCCGGGAGCGGCGGGCACCTGACCGGCCGGCTTCGGCGACGGCCGGTGCGGTGTCGACGACGGTCGCGGACGGGCCCTGGTCCAGTCCGTGCAGGGGCGGGCGCTCCTCCGCACTCCCCCTGCCCACCCGAGAGTATGGTTGTGGCCCGTCTGAGCCGGAAGGCGCCGATGGCCGGCGGCACGGGAGCGATCGCAGCGGAACCCCCCAATGCAGGGCCTCCCGCCGGGGGTGGAGGCGACCGAATCACAGGAGATCCGGACGCAACCCTGGACTCATCACCCCTCCCGAAGGGGTCGAAGCAGTATGGCTGTCCTGCTCATGGTGCGGACAGGTGCGCGTATCCGACCGCGAGGCATCGCAGCAGCTGCTAGGTGGATTCGCCGTCGAAGGGCGCCCTTTCGCCCGGGGCCAGGCGTGCGCTCACGAGTTCGTCGCGACGGTCAGGGATCGAGACAGAAGACGACGCCGGTGCGTCGTCGTCCTCAAGCAACGCCTGGCGCACGATGGTGCGCGGGTCGTACTGGCGCGGATCCAGCTTGCGCCAATCGACGTCGGCGAACTCGGGCCCCAGGGTCTCCTTGAGGCCATCAGTGGCACCGGTCGCGTAACGCTTGGCGGCCTTGACGAGCTCCTTGAGCTTCTGCGCGTACTCCGGCAGCCGCTCCGGCCCGATGAGGAACAGGGCCAGCAATACCAGGACGATCATTTCGCCGCCATTGATGCCGAACACACGCGAACCGTACCAGGCACCCCGCAGCACAATGCCAGCGAGGGCGCCGGAGCCAGTGCCCTTCCCCCCCTCCCGCGGCCCGCGGGTTAATTCGGAGTCGCTAGGACCTCGTTTGCGCTTCACCTCGTGTTGATCCTGGTGTTTCCCCGCCCGCGTTGACTGGCTGCGCCCCCACAGTCGATCGGAAAGAAGCCCCCCATGAGCACCTCTCGCTCCGCGTTCCGTCCGCTCCACGCCGCTGCTGCCGGCGCCCTGTCGGCCGCAGCCCTGATCGGCGTGTCAACCCCGGCCGTGGCCGCCCCCACTGCCTCCACCGACAAGGCGCCCCCGGCCGCCTCCGTCGCCGCGGAGGACCGCCCCCTGGTGATCGGCCACCGCGGTGCTGCCGGCACCGCCCCGGAGAACACCGTGTCCGCGTTCAAGGACGCCTGCGCCGCCGGGGTCGACTACCTCGAGATCGATGTCCAGCTCAGCGCCGACGGGGTGCCCTTCCTGTTCCACGACAACACCCCGGCGCGCACCACGAACGTCGCCGAGGTCTTCCCGGGCCGCGAGAACGACCCGATCACGTCCTTCACCTGGGCCGAGCTCCAGCAGCTCGACGCCGGCTCCTACTTCGATGAGAAGTTCGCCGGCGAGAAGATCCCGCACCTCGACGACGCCGCGAAGGTCGCCACCGTCAACACCGGTGTCTACATCGAGATCAAGTCCCCCACCAACTCCCCGGGCATCGAGCAGGTCGTCGCCGACGCCCTGGACCAGGACAAGGACTGGGCGAAGCTGCTCGCCGCGGGCAAGGTCACCGTGATCGGATTCGATGAGACCTCCAACCGGACCTTCTCCGAACTCGCCCCCGAGGTGCCCCTGCAGCAGCTCACCGGCACCGTCCCCGACACTGCGACGCTGGAGCGGTGGGCCGGGTTCGTGGACTCCGTAGGCACCAACTACCGGACCCTGGACGCCCGTGGAGTCGCCCGCGTCGACGCCGCCGGCCTGGACCTGGGGGTCTACACCGTGAACTCCCCCGAGGCCGTCCAGCACGTCATCGACCTCGGCGTGGACATGATCACCGGGGACTTCCCCATCCAGACCGACCGCTACCTCGACGGGCAGAAGCCCTACCCCACCGACCAGGGTGTGGAGATCACCGACTCCGTCAACGACGTCCCGGGCAACGACCTCCAGCCCGAGACCGGTGAGCACGTGGTGCTCACCAACACCGGCACCCGCACCGTGGACGTCAGCGGCTGGCTGCTGCGCGACGCCGCCAACAACCTTCTGGTGGTGGGCGAGGGGTACCAGCTGGCCCCGGGCGCGCAGCTGCGCGTCTACACCGGCCCCGGGACGAACACTGAGGCCGCGTACTACAACGGCGGCACGGGGTCCGTGCTCAACAACGGCGGGGACTCCGTCGCGCTGTGGACCGACGAGGACAAGCTGCAGGACGTCTTCGCGAACTGAGCCAGAACCTCCCCACCAATCACCCATCCGCTCCAAGACTGTGCACCCCCGGGGAGACATCCCGGGGGTGCAGGTCTGAAACCGGCTCCGCAGAGGCTCGGAGGTACTACCCGAGACGTGGCCCGAGCCCACACTGCCCCGCCAGGGAACAACCGGTGGAGCCCCATAAGGACCCCCTCACCGCGACACCGCGGTGGTCGAACCGCGCCGGGCGGACGGGAGGTGCGGTCGATGCCAGGAACAGTGGGGTCCTGCATGGTGGCCACACGGCTGATCCGGTGACCGGCCTGCGTCAGCAGGGCGCGCACCGGCCGGTCGACGAGACGTCGCCGGCTGTTCAACCCCAGGTCAGACGCGGGGCGGAGGATCAAGCCATGGCTACTTTCTCCCGCCGCGGTCTGCTCCAGGGCTCCCTCGCGGCCTCCGCTCTGACCGTCGCCGGCACGACCGCGGCCTCCGCCGCCGGCCCCGTGCTGCCGACCGGCCCGTCGTCCCCGGCCCTGGTGCGCCGACGCCTGCACCTGCCCAGCGGCATCGCCACCGGTGACGTGACGCCTTCTTCGGCGATCCTGTGGTCCCGCACGGACGGGACAGGACGCATGGTGGCGCGCCTGCGCGCCGTGGACGCCCAGGGCGCGACCGTCCGGGGTCGCGGCGGCTTCGAGCGGACCCTGACCTCCGGGTGGGTGAGCGAGGCGACCGACCACACCGTCAAGATCGGGGCCACAGACCTGCCCGCGGGCACGCGCTTCGCCCTCGAGGTGCGTTTCGAGGACGAGGAGGGCGTGCTCTCCGACGTTCACCACGGCACCTTCCGGACCGCGCCGGGCGGCCGGGGGAGGGGCGGTTCCGGCGGGCACGGGCACGGGCACCGGCACGGCGCCGGCGGCCGCAGCCAGTCCTTCGTGTGGACGGGGGATACGGCCGGACAGGGCTGGGGCATCAACCCCGACCTCGGTGGGATGTACACCTACCGGGCGATGCACGACCTGGACCCGGACTTTTTCATCCACTCCGGGGACACGATCTACGCCGACGGCCCGATCCAGGCGGAAGTCACCGAAGCCGACGGCCGCATCTGGCGCAACCTGGTCACGGAAGGCGTCACCAAGGTCGCCGAGACCCAGGAGGAGTACCGGGCCCGCCACCGGTACAACCTCATGGACGACAACGTGCGGGCGATGTACGCCGACGTGCCCGTGGTGGCCCAGTGGGACGACCACGAGACCACCAACAACTGGTGGGCCGGGGAGATCCTCGAAGACGATCGCTACACCGTGCGCGACGTCAACACCCTGGCCGCCCGCGGGCGCCGGGCCTGGCAGGAGTACCAGCCCATCGGCGAGGCCCGTGCCCTGCGCCCGGGCACCACCGGTTTCGAGGACCAGCGCATTTACCGCCGGTTGGAGCGTGGCCCGCAGTTGGACGTCTTCTGCCTCGACATGCGCACGTTCAAGGGCAAGAACACCGCCGGTCTGGAGCCCCACGCCACGCCCCTGCTCGGCGAGGAGCAGGTCCAGTGGCTCATCGACGGTGTGAGCTCCTCGCGCGCCACCTGGAAGGTGATCGCCGCGGACCTCCCCCTGGGGGTGATCGTCCCGGACGGAAAGGCCCAAGAGTCCATCAGCAACGCCGACGACGGGGCCCCGCTGGGCCGAGAACTCGAGCTGGCCCGGGTGCTCAAGGCCTTCAAGGACGCCGGCGTGCGCAACATCGTGTGGGTGACCGCGGACGTCCACTACTGCGCGGCGCACCACTACTCGCCCGAGCGGGCGGCATTCACCGACTTCGACGAGTTCTGGGAGTTCGTGGCCGGCCCGATCAACGCAGGCACCTTCGGCCCGAACGCGCTGGACGGCACCTTCGGCCCGGAACAGGTCTTCGCCAAGGCCGGCCCCACCGGCGGCTCCCCGCGCGACGGCCGCTTCCAGTTCTTCGGCCACGTGCAGCTGGACGAGGACGACGTCCTGACCGTGAGCCTGCGCGACGGCCACGGCGACACGGTCTACAGCCAGGAGCTCGTCCCGCACCGTTGAGCCCCGCCCCCGGTGAGCCTCCGGCCGCCTGGGCTCGGACTGTTCCGCGGCTGCCCCGCATGGCCCCGGCGGGGTAACGCTCCTACGGTCTGTCGGGCCAGTTCGGGCTGGTGCTCGTCCAGGCGGTAGAGATCTCGAGCGAAGCAGCGTTCAGATGAAGTTTGCCCGGTGGGCCTACGGTCGGTCCAGACGGACAGATCGAGGAGGAAGACATGATGCACGTCCACCAGCCGATGACGGCAGCGGCTCTGGCAGCAGTGTTGCTGATGGGGACCGGTGCCCTGGCCGTGGCGGGGCCCGACCACGGACACGGGCACGGGGAGCAGCGGGGCAAGGGCACCCGAGAACCGGTGCGGTTCATGACCTACAACGCGTCACTGAACCGAGGGACCGAAGGGCAGTTGCGCGAGGGTCTGGCCACCGCGGACAACGCCCAGGCCCAAGCGGTGGCCGAGGTGATCCAGCGGACCGGTCCCGAGATCCTGCTCATCAACGAGTTCGACTACGACCCCGAGGGCCGTTCCGCCGAGCTGTTCCACGACAACTACCTCGCGGTCTCGCAGAACGGGCAGAACCCGGTGGACTATCCCTACGTCTACTCTGCCCCGGTGAACACCGGTGCGCCTTCAGGGCTGGATCTGAACCAGGACGGGACCGTGGGCGGACCTGAGGACGCGTGGGGCTTCGGGGCCTTCCCGGGCCAGTACGGGATGGTCGTCTACTCCAAGCACCCCATCGACACGCCCAACATCCGCACGTTCCAGGACTTCCGGTGGGCGGACATGCCCGACAACCTCCTCCCCACCGGCTACTACACCGACGAGCAGGCCGGGCAGCTGCGGCTGTCCAGCAAGTCGCACTGGGACGTGCCGGTGCGGATCGGCACGAAAACAGTGCACGTGCTCGCCTCCCACCCCACCCCACCGTCCTTCGACGGCGACGAGGACCGCAACGGGCGGCGCAACCACGACGAGATCCGGTTCTGGGCCGACTACGTGTCCGATCGGGCCTCGTCGTCGTACATCTACGACGACGAGGGCGGACGCGGTGGGCTGACACCCGGTTCCCGTTTCGTGGTCATGGGGGATCAGAACTCTGACCCGCACGACGGCGACTCCTGGCCCGGAGCCATCCAGCAACTGCTGGAACACCCCCGAGTGCAGGACCCTCTGCCGACCTCCGCGGGCGGGCCCGAAGCGGCTGCCCGGCAGGGCGGAGCCAACCTGAGGCACCTTTCGGACCCCGCATACGACACCGCGGACTTCAACGACGACCCGGCCCCAGGCAATCTGCGGGCCGACTACGTGCTTCCCTCGAAGAACCTACGGGTCCTCGAGGCCGGTGTCTGGTGGCCGGCACCTGGGACACCCGGGGCCGAGCTGACCGGAGAGTACCCCTTCCCCACCTCCGACCACCGCCCCGTCTACATCGACATCGCCATCGCAGGACACCGATGACCAGGCACCAAGGGCGGTAGGCCGCAGCACTGTGCCACGCCATCCCGGCCCTCTCCTGCCCCGCCGTACCCCACGCGGTCATGAGGCGGGTCGGTCGCTGCGGTGCGGGACGTGACACCAGGGACAACAGGCGGGGACCGGGTGGTGCTCGATGGCCTCACAGTCTCCCGTGCTGTGAGGTTCGTCACTTCAGGGGCGTATCATCGTCCCCACTTCGGCGGGAGACGCCCCTCGCCGTGGGCCCCGGATCGAGGAGGACACCATGACTGTCGCCGCCCACCGTGAGCTCGAGCGCAAGTACGAGCTCCGGGACGGGGCCAAGGCCCAGATCGACTGGTCCGTGCTGGAGGGGTACACGGTCACCGATGCCGCGGTGGAGCACCGGATGGAAGCGGCGTACTACGACACCGCCTCAATGGCCCTCCACCGGCACCACGTGGCGCTGCGGTTGCGCCGAGGTGGGGCCGATGACGGATGGCACGTGAAGCTGCGCGAAACGGACGGACGCTACGAGGCCCAGTTCCCGCTGTTGGAGCAGGCGCCCGACCGGATGCCCGATGCGGTGCGGCACCTGGTGGAGGCCCTGACCGGCGGGCAGCCGCTGCACCCGATCGCCACGCTGCACACCATCCGGCGGGTGCTGTCCATCGCCGGGGTGTCCGGGGAGCAGGTGGGCGAGGTCGCCATCGACGACGTCGAGTCCGTGGACCACCGCACCGGCACGCACCGGTCGTGGTCGGAGTGGGAGGTGGAGCTCACTGACGGGGCCGCCCCCGAGGAGCACCAGCACCGGATCTTCTCCGCCGTGGAACAGGCACTGTTCGCCGTCGGGGGCCGGCCCCCCTCCTCTCAGGCGAAGATCGCCCGCGCCCTGGGTGCTGAGGACGTCGCCCCAGGCGACGACGACGTGCCCCTGCCCGCCGATGGGACGACGGCGACGACCACGGGGGCGAAGAGCCAGGACTCCGGGAAACCGGAGGCCGCGCACAAGGCCACGGGGGCAGATCTGATGGTCACGGTGCTGGGCCAGCTGGCCGCGCAGGCGGTGCTGTGGGACCTGAAGGCACGACTGGAGGTGCCCGATGCGGTGCACCAGCCGCGGGTGACGTCGCGGTCGATGCGCAGCCTGCTCAAGGCGGGCGCCCCGTTCTTCGCAGGCGACTCCGCCGCCGAGCTCGATGTGCGGTGGCGGGAGCTGGCCCGGGCGCTGTCCGGGGCCCGGGACGCCGAGGTCACCGCCGAGCTGCTGCCCGCCCGTATCGCGGCCCTCAACGCAGCGGTGGATCCAACGGCCGCCCAGGCACTGCAGCACACGGCCGAGCAGCAAGCCGCCGAGGCCGCGGCCACCGTGCGCGGACATCTGGGCAACCCGGAGCACCTGCGGCTGCTGGCCGATGTCCAAGCCTTCGCTGAGGCCCCGCCCCTGATCGAGAAGTGCCGGCACCTCTCGGCGGGCAAGGTCGTGAACTCGTTGCTGCGCCAGGCCCTGCAAGGTCGTGCGCGTGGGAGAACGCGCAGTGGCGGCCGAGGACTCCGGTGCCGAGACCGACCCGGAGCAGCGGCTGGAGCATCTGCACGAGGTGCGCAAGGCCGTCAAACGGGTGCGCTACGTGAATGCGATCCTGAAACGCTCCGGATTCACCCCCGGCACATCCGTGGCCCACGCCGCCGCCGATGCCAAAGCCCACCAGGAGCTGCTGGGGGAGATCATGGACGCCGGGGTCCTCGCCGGCTGGCTCGAGCGCACCGCGGAGTCCTCCAAGGGCACCGGGGAGGATCGATACGCCGTCGGGCTGCTGCACGGGGCGGAGCTGGCCGCGGTGCGCACCGGGGTCGAGGACGGCCACGAGATCGTGACCGAGCTGGTGGCCCAGCTGCGCAAGGACCTCACCTGACCCACTGCCACCGGACCCGGCGGCCGGTCCTCCACTCGGCCGCCGAGGGACAACGCGGTGGCCCGCCCAGGGGGTGACTGCTGAGGGTCAGTGGTCGCGGTGGCTGATGGTGACCGTGAACGTCATAGCTGCGGGGTCGTGCTCGACCCCGGTCAGCACCGCCAGGTCGGGTCCGTGCAGATTGCCCAGCACCTGGTGGCAGGTGCGGTCCTCCAACAATGGGCCTGCTGTTCCCAGTCGTCGGCCGCGGCTGTCGGAGATCTCGGCGAGATAGAGCCCGTCCTCGACGTCGTCGCAGATGAACATCATGCTCGCCGCCTCCGGGTGGCGGGTGCGCACCCGCAGGCTCAGCTCCTCCAGAGCCGCGATCGTCAGCTCATGGCGGGCCCGTAAATAGGCTCGGCGGGCGACTTCGAACCCCGGATGGGTGGTGGTGGGCCCTTGAGCATCGGGCGCAGTCGACCTGTCCCTCATGGTCTCGACCCTACTCCCGTGGTTCTGACCCTCCGGCCGGCCACCGTGCCCCCGAAGGATGCGGGTGTGTTCACCGCCGTGCTACCGCCATCTCCTACACTGACGGCCCAGAGATCCCGAATGAACCTAGTAGGAGGAGCAGTTATGTCAGAAGCTAGAAGGCAGTGGGTGCCCGAGGACCAGTGGTCGGGGCGGGAGAACCTGCGGGAGTTCATCGATCAGCTCACCGTCCAGGGCTACACGGTGCGCGACGGGCAGTCCAACGACCCGGACCTCATCGACCCCGGCGGATCGGCCGTGGAGACCTGGCGACAGAACTACCCCTACGACGAGCTCCTGGACCGGGAGGCCTACGAGCTGGCGAAGTACCAGTTGCAGGTGGAGCTGCTAAAATTCCAGTACTGGGCCCAGGACCACGACCTCCAGCACGTCATCGTGTTCGAGGGCCGCGACGCCGCCGGCAAGGGCGGGACGATCAAGCGGTTCACCGAACACCTGAACCCGCGCGCGGCCCGGGTGGTGGCGCTCACCAAGCCTTCGGACCGGGAGGCCGGGCAGTGGTACTTCCAGCGCTACATCGCCCATCTGCCCACGAACGGGGAGATCGTGATGTTCGACCGCTCCTGGTACAACCGGGCGGTGGTCGAACGCGTCATGGGCTTCTGCACCGACACCGAATATCAGACCTTCATGGGACAGGCCCCGGTGTTCGAGAAGATGCTCGCCGACTCCGGGATCCATCTGACCAAGTTCTGGTTCTCCGTCACCCGTCAGGAGCAGCGCACCCGGTTCGCGATCCGCCAGATCGACCCGGTGCGCCGGTGGAAGCTCTCCCCCAACGATCTGGCCTCCCTGGACCGGTGGGAGGACTACACCCAAGCCAAGGAGGAGATGTTCCTGGCCACCGATACCGACCACGCCCCGTGGATCACCGTGCGCTCCAACGACAAGAAGCGCGCCCGGCTCAACGCGATGCGCTACTTCCTGGACCAGTTCGACTACCAGGACAAGGACCCAGAGGTGGTCTATCCCCCGGACCCGCTGATCGTGGGCCGGGGCCGGGATGCCGTCGGGGACTGATCCGTTCCTCGTCTCGGCCCTGGAGCGACTGCCGGCGATTCGGACAAGGTCAGGGACACCCGGACGGGTCCGCACGGGATTCTAGGTGCCGCTGGTGGCCGGTGGTCAGTGGCGGACCCCGGGCTTGCCCCAGGAGCAGGGACCCAGGAGCTCGTCGGTGGGCCCGAGGTCCTCGAGCTCGTCGGTCGAGAGCAGGGCGCCTGGATTGTGCCCGTCGGTCTCGCAGCGCACCGGCACCACCATGGTGGCCTCGGTCGAAGCGTACGGGGTGCCGAGGATCACCTCGCCCGCTCGAAGACGGAGCCCGGGACGGTCGGTGTGCATCCGGTAGCGCGACAACCGGGCAGTGGCCCGTGCGGTGCCACGGTCGGCGGCCTCCGCGGCGCGATCGTCAAGGGTGGGGGTGGGCACCAGAGGGGAAGCAGTCATGGTGGCGGATCTCCTGGGAGCGAGTGCACCGACAGCCCGGATGGACCTCGGTGCGGAAATGGGGGGTCCGACATCGTTGTCTACCTCCAGAGTAGGGGTGGATCAGCAGAAGGAACCCGGCAACTCCTGTGATCCGCCCCATGCCGGGGTAGATCCTGCGCCTGGGCTGGGGACCCTGGATCGCTCACGTGGCGGTCGGTGGCGAGCCGGGTCTGACGAGGGGCTGAGGGGCTTCAGCATCGCTGACCTGGCCGCTCTCGCCAGCTCTCCTGCGGAGGTGGTCTTTTTCTGCCCCGAGTCCTGCAGGTCATGACAGGGAATGCCACCGGTAGGTATAGTGGGTGGTGCGAGGGGCACTAGCCCTGAGAAGTTAGCCAGGCAGTCATCCGGACGGTTCGACGAGCCTGGCTCGCGCATTTAAGCATGACGGTCATGAGAGCTTCCGCACCTCGGACACCAGGGGCTGGGCACGGCGCCACCAGTCCCCACCTGCTTGGTAGCACCAGGCCACCGCGTCACTGACCCACAGCACCGGATGAGCTGTGGGCACAGCATGGTCATAGCGCAAGGTCCGGCAATCCAGGCGGACCAACGTCTCGCGCAGGATCCTCTTATCAGCCTTCACCAGGGACTCATCGCGCTCGAACATCAGCAGATCGACCTCGGCTTCGGCCGCATCGGTCGCCAGAGCGATCAGACACCGCTCCCGGGCTTCCTTGTCCGACAGGCCCTTGGTTACGTACACGGCCACGGAGAGGTCCAGCGTGCAGAACTGCGACAGCAGCTTCCGGCGCGAGGAGTCGGACTCCTTCTTGAAATGGATCCGATCCTGCCCGGCACGGGTGAGCTGCCTCAAGGCCTTGTTGACCACAGTGACCTCCCCCGGAACAACGGCCGTGGCCGCGACGTAGTAGCCCTTGGCCTTGGACTCGTCCACGAACACACGAGAGTGGGGGGCATAAAGAGGCACCCCGACAGCCTATCGACGCTTAAACCCGCCCCAGCCCATCCCACGCACCCTCACCGCCGCGGCACTGGACGCGCCTCCGCCCCGGGCCACCAGCCGACCGACACTCCGGCTGCGATGTATGGGCGGGCGCCCAAGACAGCAGACACCAAGGGGGGCGGGCCGATGCCTGTCACATTCCTCATCGGCGGTTCAGTACCGGCAACGGGTCCGGTTTCCTGCTGGTCTTTTTCGGCCCATCCACCGGTGCGCCGGCGGGCAGTTCCTGGCCCTACCCGGCGTCGACGGTCGTGGCCGTGCCCACCGGCCGGCGCCCGTTGCGGCGCCGGGTGAGCACGACTCGCGCCCGAACCACGGCGAGCATGAGCACCACGGTGGCCACGCCCACCAGGGTCAGGTAGGACAGCACCTGCTCGGCGCGGGCCAGGGAATCCCCCAACAGGTAACCGATCAGCACCACGGTCGGAGCCCAGCTCACCGCCCCCAGGACGTTGGCCAGCAGGAACTTCCGCTGGGGCATCCCGATCATCCCCGCCACCGGGGGCACCAGGGCCCGGACCACGGTGATCCACCGGGCGGCGAAGACCGCCCCCACCCCGCGCCGGCCCACCAGATCCAGGGCCTTCTCCCACCGCGACGGACCGATGAGGCGCCCCAGGGCGGTCTGACGCAGACGGGGACCGAAGTAGAGGCCGATGAGGTAGCCCACCTGATTCCCCGCCACAGCCGCCACGACAGCCGCCGGGACAAGCACGGCCACCGACAGGTTCCCGGCCCCGGCCAGCAGCCCGGCCATCAGCAGAGCGGTCTCCCCGGGCAGGAACAGCCCCAGGAACACCGCCGACTCCAGGAACACCAGCACGAGGACCAGCGCGTACACCGGCCACCCGCTCAGCTCGAACAAGGCCTCCACCACGGCATCCACCGACTCGTGCCTCACCTTCTGTCCCGCAGGACGGACGCCTCCACGGCACCGGTCGACGGGCCGTGGGCGTGCGCCACGACGGTGGCTGGTGCGGGACTTGTGAACGCTTCGGTCGAGCCCAGCCTGACACGAGAACATGTACGGCAGGATCCGGGCAGGGCAACCTGCCTGCGGCCAGAGCGACGGACATGCCACATGGTGTGATGTCCTGGTGTGGCGCAGAGAGTCATTCCATCCGATCCACTCCTACCGGCAGCCTGGCACCGATCCCGTGCCCGGGGGAGGCGGGACGGATATGGAGCCATCCGCTGGAGTAGTACGCCCGGGTGGGCCACCGACCACCGCGCAACCGGTGTCGAGCCGGGCCACAATGGCAGGCATGGGGGCCGATACCGTGATCTGCGCACTGGGCGGATGCACCATTCTCGCCGGTATTCTGTGGCAGCTCTACGCCAAGCGCCACTACGCTGCTCTCGCCCGGCGTGCGGTGCGCAACGGCCGCCGTCTGCCCTCCCGTGGGACCGTGGGCCTGGCCGGGGCCGGCACCCTGATACTGACTGGCCTGGCCTTGGTGGCCGTGACGCTGTTCCTCTAGGCTGCGTCGAGTTCCCCTGCCCGAGGACCCCTCGCGACGCACGCAATGGGCGTTCGGGTACATTTCGCCACCCCAGAAGGAATCCCGGCGCAGCGCTGAAGGGTACACACCCCGGTCAGTGGTGTGGCTCGTGCCGCACCGGCCACGGTGGAGATCGACTCATGCGGTGGCCGTCTGGGGGGTGAACAGTGTCACCAGAGCCTCCAGCGCCTCAGGGTGGGTGCGGTAGTACACCCACACCCCGCGCTTGTCCCGCTCCAGCAGCCCGGCCTCGTGCAGGACCTTGAGGTGGTGGCTGATCGTGGGTTGAGACAGCTCGAAGGCCGGCAGCAGGTCGCACACACACGCCTCCCCACCGGGGTGGGAGAGCACCATCGACATCAGCTGCAACCGCACCGGATCGGCCAAAGCCTTCAGCAACGGGGCGATCTGCTCCGCCCGCTCCCGCCCCAACGGCTCCCGCGACAGCGGAGCGCAGCAGACTAAGGCGGTCGCCGTCGCCGAGGAATCGTCACCAGAAATAGACATAGATCTATATTGACCTCTGTCGATGCCGGAGGCAACATTAAGACATCGACGGTGATCTATATCTGAGGATGCGCCGTACCTTTAAGAAGGGAACCAACCATGTCCAGAGTCCAGCTCGCCCTGCGTGTTGCCGATCTCGAGGCCTCCATCGCGTTCTACTCCACGCTGTTCGACACCACCCCGGCCAAACGCCGGCCCGGCTACGCGAACTTCGCCATCACCGAACCTGCGCTCAAGCTCGTCCTGCTCGAGGGCGACCCCGGGGAGGAGACCCGGATGGACCACCTCGGGGTGGAAGTGGAGAGTATCGAGGTTGTCAACGCCGCCGCACACCAGCTGGCCGACGCCGGGCTGGATACCCGCCCCGAGGAGGAGACCACCTGCTGCTACGCCGTCCAGGACAAGGTCTGGGTCACCGGTCCGGGCAAGGAACCGTGGGAGGTCTACACCGTCAAAGCCGACGCCCGCCCGGACCTGGAAGGGAAGACCGATCCTGAGCAGTCCGCGGTGGCTGGCGATGGCACCTGTTGCACCACGAACGCCCAGCCCACGCCGCTGAGTGACAGTGAGCCCGCGACCAAACAGCCCAGTTGCTGCTAACCCATCGATCGGAATCGAGCCATCTCTGGAGTGAGGCGGCTCGATTCCGATGGCCCCACAACTGCAGCCATTGGCCACCATGTCCGCAAGCGGAACCCCTACTACAACGTCGTTCTCGGGGAAATTGGCCGGTAACCGGCCATATGTAAAGCGGTGGTGCGTTACCCCGACTGGATGTCTTCTAAGGTGTGCCCATGGCCGCCTCCACCCGCCCCAGTGTCTTGGCAGATGCCCGCGCGATCGCCGCTGCCGACCCCGCCGGGCAGGGCACCGCTGTCGTCGCCCTGGCCATCACTGTCATCTGCGCCCGGCGACTGCCTTGGAGAAACTATTGAAACCATTTCAAGAGCGGCAACACCCGCAGGTACCCCGATGGCCGGGTCGTGGACTACCGCCCTGGGCAAGTCAGGATGGTGCCCGTGATGACGATAGGTCCGTCTTGGCACTTCAGCACGTCGGACAGTGGGCTTGGGCGGCAGTTTAGTCCCGTCCGTTCCCGAGGCCGCAAACGGGGACGATTCATTCGGGCGTCAGGCGGGGCTCACCGCCGGGTCTTGAACGCCCTGGTTGGCCGTCACTTCGAGGGGGTCGCTCCGGAGAGTTCCGCTCGGATGATCTCCGCACCCGCAGCGAGAGCGATCATTTTGTCTCGCGCAACCTGTCGAGCCAGTGGCGCCATGCCGCAGTTGGTGCTCGGATACAGCTTGTCCGCATCGACGAACCGGAGCACCTGCCGGAGGGTGCTGGCCACTTCCTCCGGGGTTTCGATCGCGTCGCTGGCGACGTCGATGGCCCCGACCATCACCTGCTTACCTCGGAGCAGCTCGATGAGCTCGACCGGGACGCGGGAGTTGTGGCGTTCCAGGGAGACCATGTCGATCGTCGACTGCTGGAGTAGCGGGAATGACATCTCATACTGGCGCCACTCCGACCCGAGCGTCGCCTTCCACTCGGTATTGGCTTTGATGCCGTAGCCGTAGCAGATATGCACGGCCGTTTTGCTGCGCAGTCCCTCGGCCGCTCGCTCCAGTGCGGTCACGCCCCACTCTTTGAGGTCGTCAAAGAACACGTTGAAGGCAGGCTCGTCGAACTGGATGATGTCGACGCCCGCCGCCTCCAGCTCTTTGGCCTCCTGGTTGAGGATCTTCGCGAACTCCCAGGCGAGCTTTTCGCGACTCCTGTAGTGCTTGTCGTAGAGGGTGTCGATCATGGTCATGGGACCGGGGAGCGTCCACTTGATGGGCTGGCTGGTCCGCGCGCGGAGGGCCTTCGCGTCGTCGAGGAAAACCGGCCGCTCACGGCCCACCGCGCCGACGACCGTCGGGACGCTCGCGTCGTAGCGGTCACGGATCCGCACCGTCTTCCGGTGTTCGAAGTCGACGCCGCTGAGGTGTTCGATGAACGTGGTGACAAAGTGCTGACGGGTCTGTTCGCCGTCGCTGACGATGTCGATACCCGCCTGGCGCTGCTCGTCCACGGCCAGGCTCAGCGCATCCCGCTTGCCCTCGCGCAGTTCCTCGCCGTCCAGCTTCCAAGGGGACCACAGCGTCTCACCTTCCGCGAGCCAGGAGGGCTTGGGCAGGCTGCCCACGATGGTGGTGGGCAACAGGGTGTTCATCGGTGCTTCTCCGTCTCTCGTCCGGAGTGGGCCGCGGCCCACTGCTCCAGGAGGGTCTGGTGTGGCTTCACGAAGTGCTCCTCCGTGAACTTCCCCTGCATGAGGGCCAGCTGACTGCGCTCCTCGCGGTCGTAGGCGATCTGCGTCACCGAGTAGTCTCGGCTCTCCAGGCTCGGCCGGTAGATCCGACCAGCCGCCGCATTGGCGTTGTAGATCTCCGGGCGATAGATCTTCTGGAACGCTTCCATCGTGCTGATGAGACCGATGAGTGCCAGGCTGGAATAGTCATTGAGGAGATCGCCCCGGAAATAGAACGCCAGGGGTGCGACCGCGCCGCGGGGCATGAAGTAGCGGACCCGCAGTCCCATCTTCTCGAAGTATCGATCCGTCAAGGAGGATTCATCCTGCCGATACTCGACCCCGAGGATCGGATGGTGGTTCTCGAGCCGACGATACGTCTTGGTGCTCGAGACGCTGATGCAGATCACGGGCGGCTGGGGGAACCGCTCGCGGTAGGCATCGGAGTCCAGGAAGTGCGTAAAGAGCTTCCCGTGCAATTCGCCGAAGTCATTGGGGATGCTGGACCGGGACGCCTTCGCGTGGTGTTCCGGCAGCACCACGCTGAAGTCATAGTCCCGGAGGTAGGAGGAGAAGTTGTTCCCCACGATCCCGCCGATGTGCACATTGGACAGCGTGTCGAGGATCTGCACGTCGAGGACCTCGATCAGGGGGAACACCGCGTCGTCGCCGTCGGCGGCGAAGTGCAGGTCCACGGAGACGATCTCGATCTCCACGGCATAGCGATCCCGGCTGGGATTGTCCCAGTGGGCCAGGTCGTTGAAGCGACTATTGATCATTGTCAGGGTGTTTCGGAGGTTCTGCCGACGGTTCTCGCCGCGGGCCAGGTTCGCGAAGTTCGTCGTGCCTCGGGAACTGGACGACGGGCAGTAGTCCTCATCGAAGCGGGTCGTGCTGATACCGAACGTGAAGTCGTTCGTCCTGGTGGTCTGATGCATCGATTCCTCACTGTGGACCGAGGGCCTGCCTCCCAGGTCCGTACTCATCTCGAACGTCCTTCCCTGCTGCTCGTGCACTGCCCTCCCGAAAGTCGCCTCAGTCATGCTCCTGGCACCCCCGGCGCTGCCCAGACGACGTCGATCCGGGCCTCCGGGCTGCCGATTCCCCGGGCCGCGGCGGTGACGCGGCGCTGACCGGTCCGGGTCGGGTTGGACCCCCGGCTGCACTCGTGGCCGCCGCGCAGCACGTTGATGCCGTCCTGCACGAAGGTGCTGGTCTGGTACATCGGCGGCACGACCGCCCCGGTCAGCGGGTCCGGTGCCTGGCCGGCGTGCACCGCTATCGTGTTGAAGCCCCGACGGGCCGTCGGCGCAGTGTCCGTCTGTGCTGTGTCGTTCAGGAGGGTCATCTCAGCGCGCCTCCCCGGTCAGGGCCGAGGCCGGTACGGTGGCCAGCGCCCGGTCGAGGTCGGCGATCAGGTCCTCGGGACACTCCAGTCCGATGGACAGCCGGATCGTGGTCTCAGTGATGCCCGCGGCCCGGCGTTGGTTGGGGGTGAGCCGGCAGTGCGTCATGGTCGCCGGGTGGCTGACCAGGGAGCGCACGTCCCCGATGTTGGCCACGAGCTGGAACAGCTCCAGAGCGTCAATGAACGGGCCGATGGCCTCGGGGCCGGCGGCCAGGTCGAAGGAAAACACCGAGCCGGTGCCGTGCGGGAAGTCCCTCTCGGCGAGGGCGGCGCTGGGGTGTCCGGGGATCGCCGGGTGGTGGACGCGCCCGACGGTGGGGTGCCGGGCCAAGTGCTCGGCGACCGTTCGCGCGGTCTCCTCCTGCCGGGCGATGCGGACGGCGAGGGTCTCCAGGCCCTGGATGAACTGGGCGGCGCTGGCCGGGGCGAGGGAGGGGCCGAGGTCGTGCAGGAACTTGCTGCGCGCCAGCGCCAGGTAGGCGCCGCGGCCGTGCCGGTCGATGAGTGCCTGTCCGCCGTAGCGGGCCTTGGGCCGGGTCAGTTGGGGCCACCGCTCCGGGGCTGCGCCGTAGTCGAAGGTGCCGCCGTCCACGATCGCCCCGCCGAGGACGGCCCCGTGCCCGCCGATGAACTTCGTGGCGGAGTGCACCACCACGTCGGCACCATGTTCCAGTGGCCGGTACAGGACCGGCGTCGCCAAGGTGCTGTCCACCACGACCGGGACCCCGGAGGCGTGGGCGATGTCCGCCAGCGCCGGCAGGTCCGGCACGGTGGCCAGCGGGTTGGTGATGGACTCCAGGAAGAACGCGCGGGTGTCCGGCCGGATCGCCGCGCCCCAGGCCTGCGGGTCGGCCGGGTCGGCGAAAGTGACCTCGATGCCGAAGTCGGCGAAGGTGTCCGTCAGCAGGTCCACCGTCCCGCCGTAGAGCTGGCTGGAGGCGACCAAGTGCTTGCCGCCGTGGAGCAGGGTCAGCAGGGACAGCGCGACGGCGGCTTGTCCCGTGGCGGTGCCGATGGCCCCGATCCCGCCCTCCAGGGCCGCCAGTCGGTTCTCGAACACGGCGACCGTGGGGTTGCCCGTGCGGCTGTAGGTGAACCCGGGGGTCTCCAGCCGGAACATCGAGGCGGCCGTGGCGTGATCGGGGAAGCGGTAGGCCGCCGTCTGGTGGATGGGCACGGCCACCGGCCAGTAGGGGGCCTCGGGCTCGTAGCCGGCGTGGACCTGTTGGGTGGCGTGGTGATTCATTCGATCCTCCATCGGTCCTGGCGGTAGCACCGTGCCCGCCGGTCCCGGTGTCCCAGGGTCGGCTGACTGGTTGCTGCGGCGTCGTCGAGCCAGATCTCTCGGCCGCTCTGGATGGTGTGGTGCGCTCATCCCACTCGATGGACGGCTCTATAGTCCAACGGACGGTGGGGTCGGTTGTCACAAAACCACACGTCGGGACATCTTCGGGCCGGGCGGTCGCGCTCGGCCGACGTCGGGCCGGGTTTGTGACAGGTTGTGACGGCCGGCCGCCCGGCCCTCATCGTGGGCTCAGTGATGTCCCGGCGGAAGACCAGGGCGTCGTCGAGGGCGTTGTGCGCGGAGAAGATGACGCCCGCCTGGGGGTGGCGTCATCAACGGCGTGGTGAACGGCGTCAATTGGATCCCGGGAGCCGTGCACGGAGCCATCGGATTCGTCCTCCACCACCACAGGAGGGCTCTCCCCGGCCCCGCTCTTCGACCGTGGCAACCCGCGGCGTATGACCAACCCCTATCGCACTTCGTGAGCCTGGTAGGTGTGGTTCGGCTCGGCCGTGGCCCTCAGGATTTGGGCCTCAGTGTTTCCGGTCGGTGCTGATCGCCAGGGCCACGGCGGTGGCCGCCAGGGCGAGTGCGGCTACCAGGGCTGCCGGCCAGGTGGCGGGATGAAGCAGTACGGTGGCGGGTGCCGCGAGCAGGGCGGGCACCAGGATGAGCCCCCGGCTGTAGCCGATCAGCTGGGCTACGGGCACCGGTCCCAGGGGGGTGTCGATCGGGGGCTGGGTGTGGTCCGGTTCCGGGGCCAGAGCCCGGTAGAGGCCGACCGCGCCGATACCGGTCCCGACCACGGCACCGAGAAGCATCAGCTCTCCCCAGCTGGTGCCGGCCGCGAGCCCGGCCAGCAGTGCCACCGCGGCCAGGACCGCGGCGTTGAGCGCGCACGGGACCACCAGGTGCATCAGGGCGGCTGCGGTGGGGGCGATCGGGAGGTTCCGTTCGGCGGCGGCCCCGGCGCGCAGATCGGCCAGATAGGCCGTGCCGCGGCCCAGGCCCCGGTAGCCCACCAGCAGCAGCGCAGCCCAGCCGGCGAGCACCATGGTGTGGGCGAAGGCGTCCAGCAGCACCACGGTCAGCCCGAGGTCCACGGCCAGCCCGGCCCGCCACCGGCTGGTCCGCAGGGCGGTGAGCGAGGCGAACAGCACCACCGTGCGCGGCCCGGACACCCAGCCCGGTGTGCTCCCCGGCAGTCCCCGCACCCCGGTCACCGTGGCCGGGGCCAAGGCGGCGGTCAGGTCCTGGGCCGACAGCAGGGACACGGCGTTGCTCAGGTGCCGGGTCCGCGCCCCGGCCGCCCGCAGCTGCACCCCGTCCAGGGTCCGGGCCCGCCGCAGCGCCCAGACCCAGAACAGCCCGGCCACCACCGCCAGTGCGCCTGCGACTGCCCCGGCCCACAGGGGCGGCACGACATCCCAGCGGCCGGTGGCCCCGTCCCGGGTCCCGGACAGCACGACCAGGACAGCCCCCAGGGCCAGGAACCAGCCCGCCCAGGGGCGGGACCGCGGCGGCGTTCGCGCCCCGCCGGCGGTCTGGGCCCAGACCGCGACCCCGACGGCGCTGACCCCCAGGCCGGCCCAGCACACCAGCTGCGCTACCGCTTCCCACCACGGCATACCCCACCCGGCCGTCAGCCCGGTGCCCCGCAGCAGCAGCAGGCCGGTGCCACCGAACAGCGCCCCGGCCGCAGCCGCCACCCACAGCATCCGGCGCACACTGCGGATCGGTTCCTGCGCCCCGGCCCCGGGCAGCGGCAACACCCATACCGCCCGCTCCGGGGACACCCCCACCGGTCCCAGCCCGCGCAACAGGTCCACGGCACCGACCCAGGCCACCCCGAGCAGCACGGCGACTCCGAGCACCGGCGCCCCGGCGCCTACCCAGGCGGCCGCCGGGCGGTGCAGCATCCCGCCGGGGGAACCGGCGGCCACCAGATCCGCCAACGAGGCCCCGAGACCCAGGACCGCGGCGACCGCCCAGGCCACCAGCACCACCGTGACGAAGAGCCCGGTGTACGCATCGACGAACCGATCCGCACCTCGAGCCCGGCCTCGGGTCCGGGCGCGGGCTGCTCGCAGGAACACCTCGATCTCGGCGGCCCCGGCAGGCTTCACGCCGGCACCGGCCGTCACGACTGGCCCTCCCGTTGCGGAGCAGGCACGACCGGTGCCAGGGCACCGCTGGAGTCGATGGTCAGCACGGTGGTGCCCACCGTGGCCGCCAGCGACGCGTCGTGCGTGGCGATCAACAACCCCGCCCCCGACTGCCGGGCAGCGACCAGACGATCGGCCAAACGAGCACGCATCAGCGCGTCCAGGCGCTGTTCGGGCTCATCGAGCACCAGCAGCTCGAACGGGCGGATCAGTGCCGCGGCCAGCAGCGCCCGCCGGCGCTGCCCCGAGGACAGGGCGAACGGCGAGGCGTCCACCCGGTCCTGTAGCCCGAACTCGGCCACCGCCTCGGCGGCCACCACCGGGGCCTCGGCCACCCCGTGACCGCGCAGCACCAGTTCCAGGTGATGCCCCACCGACACCCCGGGCAAAAACGCGTCCTCGTCGAACAGGCAACTCACCGCCCGGCGGTAGACCAGCGAGTTCTCCACCACCGGCCCGCCCTTCAGCCACCGCTCCCCGCTCACCGGAGCCTGCTGGCCCACGGCCGTGCGCAGCACCGTTGACTTGCCCGCCCCATTGGCCCCGCGCAGTACCACCGCCTCCCCCGCACTCACCTCGAAGCTGACCCCGGCGGTCACCGGCACCCCGGCATAACCACACACCAACGCACGAACCGACAGGACGGCGACGGAACTCACGGACAAGGAGCTTTTCAACGGCGACACGGCCACCTCATTCTTCCCCGGCGCCACCGCCTGCAGATCCCCCACCGGCCGGATATCTGACACCGCCATGACCCAGCACCGACCCCGGTTGCGTTGTCTTCAGGGCGTCGGCCTACGGAGGGTCCCGCTCTGGGCCGGAGCTGGAAATACGCTCCAGCGCGCGAGCTTCTCGGTGAGGCTGAGCCGGACGGTGGGCCATTCCCGATCGATCACCGAGAACACGACGACATCGCGCACGGTCCCGTCACGCCACAGGTCGTGATTGCGCAGCACCCCGTCCTGCTTCGCCCCGAGACCGGCGATGGCGGCCCGGGAGCGGTGGTTGTGCCAGTGCGTGCGGAACTCCACCGCGATACACCCCAAGGTCTCGAAGGCGTGCGTGAGCTGCAGCAGCTTCACCTGCGTGTTGAGCCCGGTGCCCTGGGCGGAGGCAGCGACCCAGGTGGAGCCGATGTCCAACCGACGGTGCTCCGCCCTGATGTTCAAGAACGTGGTGACCCCGACAGCGGCTCCATCACCGGGGCGCCGGATCACCCACGGCACGACCCGCCCTTCAGCGTGGGCGGCCAGCCGGGCCTCGATGTCCGCGCGCATCCGATCCGGTGCTGGCACCCGGGTGTACCAGAGTTGGTGCAACTGGCCGTCCTGAACCGCTTCTGCCAGTTCCGGAGCGTGCTCGAGCGCCAACGGTTCCAGCGTGGCCAGAGAGCCGGTCAGCGTGGGGAGCATCAGGAAGTCCATGCCCCCAGATTACTGATCGCGAAAGGCCCCTCAGGGAACCCCAACTGCACCACATCTGCTGTGAGCCCAGGGGCTGCTGTGCTCCTGAATGTGCTGCACGACTACCGGAACCTACCGGGGTGCTTCCGAGACTGCCGGAGGCGGTCGATCCACCACCCCGAGGGCAGGCGAAGTGCCCGGTGGATCCCGCGGTGTGGGAGGCTGGCCGGCGTGGGAACCCAACCCGGCTACGACGAACTGGCCGAACAATACGAGCTCACCTTCTCGGACCCGTTCCAGACACCACTGGAACGGCATGCGGTCGCCTCCTTCACGGACATGGTCCTGGAACACCATGGCGAGGGCACCGTTGTGGACATCGGGTGCGGGACCGGGCACGTCACCGCCGAACTCGCCAACCGCGGCCTGGACGTCGTGGGCATCGATCCGTCAGAAGGCATGCTGGGCATCGCCCGACGCTCCCACCCCGATGTGGTGTTCCGGCGTGGTGACGCGAACCTGAACGACTCGCCGGAGCCGACCGATCGGCTGGTTCCGCTACGGGGTGTGCTGGCCCGGTTCAGCCTGATCCACATCGACCCCCACCTGATCGGCGGCGTGCTCGCCTCCTGGGCGCAGCGCATGCCAGCCGGCGGCCTGGTGCTCCTGGCCTTCCAAAGCACCGATGGCGAAGAGCAACCGGTGCTGTCGTTCGACCACGCGGTGGCACCGGCCTGGCGCTGGCACCCCGAAGAAATGAGCGCACGGCTTGCCCGAGCCGGGTTCGACGAGGCCTGGCGCACGATGAGTCGGCCTGACCCGCTGCACCGCTTCCCCGAGTGCCACCTGACCGCCGTACGCCGCCCCTGACAGCAACCCTCTCTGCAACCGGCTCCGCCTGGTCCAGTTCGTGCGCGGAAGCCGGAATGTGGGCGAGGAAGTCTAGGCAGTTTCCCTGTCGGCGGGTTCGGCCGTGGGGGTCCCTGCAAGGGTGGAGGGGGTTGGTGGCGGCAGTGCTGCACTCAGGTGCGGGGCGATGCGTGCCAGCTGGACGAGATAGCCATGGGCGTCCAGCACGGTCAACGCGACAGGAACCCGAGCCTTGGCCGTGCTGGCTCGGGCGGCGAGGTCAGCCAAAGCCAGGGTGTGTTCGGGACGGGTGCGGGCCACCGCACGCAGCACGCGACGGGCCTCCGGACTCAGCCGGGAGTCGGCGTCAGCATTGTCGAGGAGGGCGTCCAGGGCCGGGCGCAGTGCTGCGAAGGCCGCCGCCCGGGACCGCGGATCCCGCACGGGACTCGCCCACCTGGCGTGCGCCCAGGCACGGTGCTCATCGTTCATGCGGACCGCCTTAACCAGGACAGCTGCCGGCGCTTGGTCGTTGTGCTGCCACAGCGCCGGAGGGATTGTCTGGGGTGCCGTGTGGGGCCGCCGCTCTGGCGGCAGAAGAGTCGCCCCCCGACGACGGGACCCTAGGCCCCAGTTCTTCTGCCGCCAGGACGGCGGCCATCTGACCGGTCGGCAGCGGATCAGCCCCCCGGCTGAGCACTCCGACACGGTCCACGCTGGGTGACTCAGCCCCCCGACTGAGCACCGTGCGCGATACCCCAACCGTACCGACCAGTAGACAAAAGATCGACTTTCATCATGTCCCCATTTCCGCTGGCGGAGCGCTCCATCGTGCTCGCGAGGCGTTTCCGGTGCGCGTCGTCCACCCAGAGGCAGCTCCCAGCGGCTCAGGAGACAGGAGGGCGTCGCTGTGGTGCTGGCCCTGCGGACACCAACTCCCACTGCACGGCCTTGGGCGTGGAACGATGGGCGGCGTCAAGGGCGCACGTTCACGATCGCGGACGAGACCGGAGAACGAGGGCAAACACCGCCGTCAGCGTCAGTATCGACAGCGAAATCCAGAAGAGCCAGGGCCCGAGCGGATACATGTCGACGACGATCGGGGGCTGCCCGACACCTCGATCGGGGTAGCCGCAAAAGAACGTCGGCGGGAAAAACGACATCTCCCCGGTGATGTTCCCCTGGTCCGATGCCCCGAGTGCCTGTGCGCTCTGCGGCGGCCCCTCGCTGAGGCAGACGTACTGAGGACCGTCCCGGACAGCCAACCCATGTCCGAACTGGTTGAAGCTCCACAGCAACAGCGCCAGCATCGCCACGATCCTGTTGGCGAAGCGCCAATCACCGAGCTCGAGGCCAGCTCTCGGAGCGGTTGAAGTGTCCGGTCCCCGGTAAGCCGGCGCAGGCGTGCTCATGGCCTGAGCATAGGCATCGGCTCCCGAACAGCTGTCGCACTGCGCCGGGCGGTCTTACCGGGCCACGGGGCAAATTCGGAACCCCTGTTGCAGCGGACGCACCGTGGGAGAGCTCCCAGGTCTTCCTAGGGCAGTGCAAAGTCTTGGTGGTGCCTGTTCCGTGTGCCGCCGGCCATGTCGGGGTTTGGTGAACACCTGGTGACATCTGTGGCCGCCCTGTTGTCGCTGGTGGAGCCCGTGAGGATACTCGGGGCTATGGTCCGCGCCGTTCTCCCGGGTTTCTCCCGGGTGGTCGGTTCCTCCCGCTGACCCAGCAGTCCGGTTCACTCACTGCAGGAAGCGGGAGTCGAGATGGCGCAGCACCACGGCCGGGCGATTCAGCAGCTCGGTATCTGCCGACGGCCACGGGGCAATGCCCGGGGCGTTTGCGCACGGACTGCGGCTGCTGATAAGCCCCAGGGTGGCACCCGTTCGGCGCCCCTGGTCAGAACGTGACCGGTTCAGGCCGACCCACACTCCCGCCGGAGCGCCGCCATCTTCCGTTGCGCAGGATCCCCACCTTCGAGGAGAACACCGATGAGCTTCGTCAGCATCGAGGACGGCACGCAGATCTACTACAAGGATTGGGGCGAGGGCAGAACCGTGGTCCTCAGTCATGGTTGGCCGCTGAACGCCGACAGCTGGGAATCCCAGATGCTGTTCCTGGCCTCCCACGGGTGCCGGGTCATCGCCCACGACCGCCGCGGGCACGGCCGCTCCACCCAGAGCTGGACCGGCAACGAGATGGACACCTACGCCGACGACCTTGCCGCCGTGATCGAGGCCCTGGACCTGCGGGAGG
This sequence comes from Kocuria arenosa, assembly GCF_042879215.1. Classification (NCBI taxonomy): domain Bacteria; kingdom Bacillati; phylum Actinomycetota; class Actinomycetes; order Micrococcales; family Micrococcaceae; genus Kocuria; species Kocuria arenosa. The sequence continues at coordinate 128,558 of NZ_JBHZTA010000004.1, forward strand.
TGACGCTGGTGGGCTTCTCCACCGGCGGCGGGGAGGTCACCCGCTATCTCGGCCGGCACGGCACCGACCGGGTGGCGAAACTGGCCCTGGTCTCGGCCGTGCCCCCGTTCATGCTCCGCACCGAGGACAACCCCGACGGGGTGGAAGGGGAGGTCTTCGACGGGTTGCGCGCCGGCTCCACCGCCGACCGGTCCCAGCTCTACCGGGACCTGGCCGACGGCCCGTTCTTCGGCCACAACCGCCCCGGACAAGACGTCTCCCCAGGGGTGCGCGAGGCGTTCTGGTACCAGGGCATGCAGTCCGGACACCGCAACGCCTACGAGTCCATCGCCGCGTTCTCGGCCACCGACTTCCGCCCCGACCTCGAGGCCATCGACGCCACCGGGATTCCCGTGCTGGTCATCCACGGCGAGGACGACCAGATCGTGCCCTTCGCCGTGGGCGGGCAGGCCGCCGCCGCCCGGCTGTCGCACGCGACCCTGAAGACCTATCCCGGTGCCCCGCACGGGATCACCGACACCCACAAGGACCAGTTGGGCACCGACCTGCTGGCCTTCATCACCACCTGACCCCCGACGACACCGCTTTGGCCGCCGGGGCCACCGGGGCCCGCGTAGTTTGCCCGGCGTCGGTGGGTCAGCACAGGCACGAGGAGACGATCATGAGCACCATCACCGCCACCGAACGGACCCAGATCGAGGAAGCGAACGCTTCCGGGCGCCGCACCGTTCTGCTCGTCCACGGCCTGTGGGCCATCGCCCCGGGCTGGGCGCCGTGGCGGCAGTACCTCGAAGACCGGGGATTTGCGACCGTGGCTCTCGAATGGCCCGGTGAGCCGGCGACCGTCGAGGAGGCCCTGGCCCGCCCTGAGGCTGTCGCCGGTGTCGGGGTCACGGACGTGACCGACCACGCCGCCGAGGTCATCGCCGCCCTCGAGCGCCTCCCGGGGTTGATCGGGCACTCCTTCGGCGGTCTCGTCACCCACAAACTCGCCGGCATGGGACTGGCCGCGGCCACGGTCGGGGTCAGCCCCGCCCCGTTCCGCGGGGTCTTCGGGTTGCGGTGGTCGGTGGTCCGCGGCGGCGCCCCGGTACTGACCAATCCCGCCAACCTCGGCCGGGCCGTGCGACTGACCTATCCGCAGTTCAGCTACTCCTGGGCCAACGAGGTCAGCGAGCAAGAGGCACGTCAACTGTGGGAGACCCAGCACGTCGCCTGCCCCGGCAAACCGCTCTTCGAAGCCGTCGCCGGCCAACTCGCCCCCGTGCGAGCCGCCACCGCCGACTGGCGCTACCCCGACCGCGGACCGATGCTGCTCATCGGCTCGGCCACCGACCGGCTCGTCCCCCTGGGCGTAGTCCGCGCCGAGTACGCCAAACAACGGCACAATCCCCACCCCACCGCCCTGGTCGAGGTCACCAACCGCGGCCACTCCCTGACCATTGACCACGGCTGGCCCGAGATCGCCCAACTCGCTGCCGACTACCTCGACGAACACCTCCCCACCCCGAAGACGCCACGGCCACCGGAATAGTCCCCGGCTGCGCGGTATCCAGTCAGGCGGGAAAGGCAGTGGCGAGGATTCTGCGGATGGCGGTGAGAGGTCCAGCCGCCAGCTGACCGTCGGCAGTCCCGACACCGCCCCCAGAAGCCGATGACTCATCCGATGAGTCCTCTCGCCCGGCTGACACCCTCGATGTTCGGTGCGTCCGCCGATGCGCCCCGACCGGCACACCGTCGAAAGCAGGTTCCACGACCTTGGACACCACAGCACAGACCCCCCCTGTCCCCGGCTCGCCGTTGTCCGAGGGCGGGCGGTTCTTCACCGATGACGACTTCAATGGTGCCGCCCGCTTCGCGGTGGGCAAGGCGACCCAGGGGGTGATGGACCTCGGCATGGTTCTCGCCACCCTGGGCCGGATCACCGACGGAGACCCCCGGAGCTGGTTCCAGGAATGGGTCCGCACGGGCCAGCAACTGGAACGACAGGCCACCACCAGCAGCGCGGCCGGTCACCCACTGAGCGCTGGGTGGTTTCTTCTCGGCGCCGCCGAGTGCTACTCCCGCGCGCTGGCGTTCATTGCTGGCATGGACGACGACAGCGCGCTCCTGCCGACCTTCCAGGCCCACCGGCGATGCTGGGACGCTTTCCTCCACCACTCCCGCGGACAGCATCTGGCCGTGCCGGTGCCCTACGAGCACGCCAATCTGCCGGGTTACCTGTTCCGCCCCGATGCGACCGGCACCGCCCGCACCACACTGGTGATCACCAACGGCAGTGACGGTTCGCTGTCGGGACTGTGGGCAGAGGGCATCGCAGCCGGCTTGGCTCGGGGCTGGAACGTCTTCGTCTACGACGGTCCCGGCCAGCAGTCCATGCTCTTCGAACGTGGTGTGCCCTTCCGCCATGACTGGGAGCACGTCCTCACCCCGGTGGTCGACGCCCTTCTCGAACGCGAGGATGTGGACGGGCGCCGCCTGGTGGCCTCCGGGATCAGTCAGGGCGGGTACTGGTTGCCACGCGCACTGGCCTTCGAGCACCGATTCGTCGCCGCCGCCGTTGACGGCGGCGTCTGGGACGTCTCACGCCCCTGGAACGCGAACCTGCCCGAGCCGATGCTCCAGCTCCTCGCTGCCGGTGACCGTGACACCTTCGACCACTACATGGCCTCAGGCCCAGCGGATCCGGTGCAGGAACGCACCTTCCGGTTCCGCGCACGCCCCTACGGCCACTTCACCTCCGCCTTCGACCTGTTCACCGCGGTCAGCCGGTACCGTCTCGATGAGGTCGCCGCCTGCATCACCACCCCGATGCTGGTGTGCGACCCTGACGACGAGGAGTTCTTCCCGGGACAGCCGCAGCAACTCTACGACGCGCTGACCTGTGAGAAGGAGCTCGCACGGTTCAGGCGGGAGGACGGGGCCAACCATCACTGCGAACCATGGGCCCGGACACTCGTCGGGGCACGCATGTGCGACTTCTTCGACCGCCACCTGGAACAGGCGCCGCAGTGAACCGTGCTCCAGCCGGCCCCGGGACCCTGACACCGGCGAGGGCCCACGTCCGCAAGCCCGCCCCCGGCAGCCGAGAACTCCGGGGCTGAGCCGGACCTAATCAACTCCCGCCCTAGACCGCACCCTCGACGCCCACAGGTCCGACAGGACGCAGCGCCACCAGATACGAGAACCCCGTGGCGCAGCGACCGATAGCCGGCCATATGTGAAACGCAGGACGTTCAGTTGCCCAGTCACTTCAAGACGAGGCCGGGGACGACCTCATCGCAGGAGATGCCCGCCAGGAAGTCGTGACCGCCACCAGGCATAGCCAGGAGTCAACCGCACCTTCAGCAGTCCCGTTGAGTTCGTTGGGCGCCTGCTGTGCTGACCCGGCACCGGTCGTGTGATGGGCTCGACCGAACCTTCAGTCCTGGTAGTCGTCGGCGAGCCGTCGCCGTTCGTGTACTCGCCGGCTGTAGGTCGCCTCCCGGATCGACTCGTCGCTGTCAAAATTCGACCCCAGGGCCCCGGCCAAGGTGCCCAGCGAGGCGGCCAGCCAGGACAGGTGGAGGTAGTCGAACAGGCTGACTGGGTGGCCGAGCTGGGAGGCGAGATAGTCGCCGGTGATGACCGCCAATCCCAGCACGAACAACGCCGACCACAGGACCATATACATCAAAGCCACGCTCAACCCGACCGTGATGATCGTGGCCGCATTGTCCAGCCCGGCCCGCCACCGATCGGCGGCGTCGCGGAGCCTGTTCCACAAACCGTTGTAGACGATCAGCCACGCACTCAGCGCCGCGATCACCACGCCACTGATCGCGGCCATCCGGGGCACGGAAAGCGCATCCGACATGTTCCAGATGGACGCATAGAAGATACCGAATGCCCCGGTGGCGGCCGCCGCGGCCACACAACTAGACAGGGCCGACAGCAGACGCCCGGGACGGTTGCTGCGGACCATCCCTGACAGCAACCGCAACCGATTCCACCGCCCCGGAAGAACGACGTAGGCCACGTCTCCCTCCCGCCCCGGGGGCACCCGGCGCACCGCACCGTGTCCCACCGCCTCCCGGGCCGCCGATGCGGAGGGGAAGTCCATGGTCCCTTCCTGCACCGAGCGGATCAAGGCCACCATCAACCTCCGGATCCTTCTCCTGAGCCGGTATGCCCCCAGAGCCGGCAGCACCACCAGGGCAGCCCGGGCCGCAGAACTCACCTCGCACAACACGGATTGACCATCGTGGACCCGGGGAAGATCCGTCAGATACACCACGTAGTCCCAACCACGCCCGTCCCGGATCTCACCGGCACGCTCCATCAGAGGAATCTCCCCCTCCAAGGTGAGAGGAAGAGCCCCCGAACTGACCTCCACCTCCCACCGCACCCCCGCACCGCCAACAGCACCGGGATCATCCGACAGTTCCCGGGACAAATCAGCAGCAACCGATTCGGCTACCTTCTCCGGCAGGCCAGGATCGGCCATCAGCCCTATCCTCATCGTCGTCGTGGTCATGGCCCCATCATCAAGCACACACGCTCGCCCCGGACTCGCTTCACCTCCCTGCCCCTGCGCTGACTCATCCCGCCCCCGCGAAGGTGCAGTCCGTCCACGCCCACTGACACATCGGCTCCCCACCTCGAACCCGAGCACACAGGAACCCCTTGTGCAACGCAGCAGTCCTTTCAGTTGATCGGAGGTCCAGCAGTCTCCGGTGAGAAGGCGGGGCGCCGGGACAGGAGCTGGAGGCTCTGCTCCGGGAATCAGGTCCATGGCGTAGTCCCTGATGCCATGGACGGGAACGGGGCCGCCGCCGCGCAACACAGGAGGTTTCGATTCGGCTCGTTGAATTCCCGAAGTCAACAGAACAGGAACAGTCAGGTTTGTGTCGCTGACAGGGTGGTCTCGAGGATGTCCGCTGGATACGTTGCAAAGACAACTACCCCACCGGAAGCGAGAAGCAGATGCGAAAGAGCGCAGCCAGTGCCGCACTGATCACCGCCGTCGGGCTCTCGGCCCTGACCACCGCCCCGGCCACCGCCGCGGTCCTACCGTTCCCCAACTGCGACGCCGCAGCAGCCGCCGGCGTCTACAACATCCCCGCCGCCAGTCCGGCCTACGCACCCGCCCTAGACAGCGACTCCGACGGTGTGGCGTGCGAGAGCGACCTCTACGCCTACGACGACGCGAAGGTCGCCGAGATCGTGGCCACGCAACAGCAGCTGGACGGCCTGCCCCCGAACACCGGCATCGTTGCCGGCCCCGACGGCACCGGCCTGGAGGAGGCACCGCAGATCGAGCAGGTCCCCGTCGGTGGCGCTGACACCGGCGTGGCCGTGGACACCGCCGACGGCAACCACGCCGCAGCGGTGACCGGTGGCCTGGCCGCGACCGTGGCCCTGGCTGGTGGTGTGTTCCTGCTGCGACGGCGCGCCCGCACCGCCTGAGCAGCACACCCACGGCCCCAGTAGCCCTTTCACCGGGTGGCTGGGGCCGTTGGTGTACCTGACGTGAGCACGGTTGGACACGTTTGCCCCACCAACTGCATCGCCGCGACGGCAGGGGCGGATGACTCAACCGGGCGTACCGGCAAGGCGAGAAATCCCACAGCCAGGTGTCCGTCAACCGGCCATATGTGAAGTAGCGAGGATTTCCCTGCTCTTCTCGCACCCGACGCGGTTCCGGCCGATGGCCGCGAGGCTCCCCCCGTCTTCGCGTTGCCGTGCCATGGCTTCGCCTCGACACCTCGCCGCGGGCTTCATACATCCGGAGGGGCGTCTGGAGCGTCGCAGATTTACCCGCTCGAACCACAAGTAGGTCGTTGAGGCGTTTTCAGCCGAACGTGTGCCTCTCATCACCTCCCCGAAGGACGTGCGGGCACCGAGCTGGTCGAACAACGCCGCCGAGCGGCTCAACGAGGTCCGCTGCCACACCGACGCGGTGGGGATCTTCCCTCCCGTGAAGCGATCACCCACCTGGTCGGGGCAGTGCTGGCAGAGCAGATCAGCGAGTGGTACGAGGGACGCCGCCACCTCGGTCTCGAGGTCCTCACCAGCGGCCGGTTCACGCCGTCGAAGACACCGGAAGTGCGGTGAGCACCGACCCTCTGACCACGCTCGCGACCGGACCCACGCAGGAGGGACCGTTCCACCGTTCCCGGGAGCTTGACCCGGGTTGATTCACAGGCGCTGTCCGAGACGCGCCGGCGCCCGCACCTTCGTTGCTGGGTCCTGCCGGGCGTCCATCGCCATCCGGGTCGCGCGCTCACGCAACTCGTCCGGGTACTTCCTCGGTTCGCCCATGACGCTCTTCCTTCCGTGAAAGGAAAACCGCCTCAGATCCGTCACGGAACAGCCGCGGCCTTATAGATGAGGTCAGCGACCGCGCGGGGCTGGGAGACGGTGACCCCGTGCGAGGCTTCGATTTCCACCGTGCGCGACCCGGCTCGTTCGGACATGAACCGCATGCTCTGAAGCGGGATCGCCAGGTCCTGGATCGTGACGAGCGACCACGAAGGGATGGTCTGCCACGCCGCCTTCGTCGCCCGGTCCTCCAGCGCGGACGCCACGATGGGCCGCTGGGTTGCGGCCATCTGCGCCGCGGTAGTCGGATCGACGTCGGCCGCGAAGACCTCCCGGAACAGCTCCGGGCGAATGTACAGATCGTTGTTCTCCCGACCTCCCGGCAGGGGGTGCGGCTCAAGAGCACCGCCGAGCTCGCCGCCGGGAAATCGGCCGGCGAGTTCGGCCGTGCTCTCGCTCGGTTCCAGTTGGAAGGAGGCGATGTAGACGAGGGCGGTGACGCCGGGGGCACCGTCGGCGGCCTCGCTCATCACCGAGCCACCGTAGGAATGGCCGGCGACGACGACCGGCCCGGGGATGGTGTCGATGATGCTGCGCAGATAGGCGGCGTCTACCTGCAGTCCCCGCAGCGGGTTGGCGACGGCCAGCACCCGGTGGCCGCGTGCGTGCAACTCGGTGATGACGCCGTTCCAGCTGGCGGACTCGGCGAAGGCGCCATGAACGAGGATGACCGTCGGAGCCGGGCTCGACGACGAGGTGGTGGTGGTGGTCATGGGTGTTCCTCTCCTGGGGTGGCGGCCCACGGACCGCCGGCATGGTGGATCCGGGTCAGGGCGCGATGACGAGGTCCTCGATGCCGTCACCGCCGACGCGGAAGCGGAGGCGGAGATCGGCGGCCCCACCAGGAAAGTCGCCCTCAAGGTGGGCTAGCACGGTCCAGCTGCCGTGGCCGTGCGCGACCTGGCCGATGTACGTGGTCGTATAGGTGTACTGGCTCCCCGCCGTGGCCAGCCAGCGGCGGATCTCCTCCGCACCCCGGTACTCGGTGTCCTCGTCGACGACGCGTGCGTCGGCGGTGAAAGTCGCAGCGCGTGCCGCGACGTCGTGGGTGAGCACCTGGTCGTGCAGGTATTGGCTCACGGGCTCGGGCAGTAGCTCGGGCCGGTATGGGTCGGTGCCGGTAGTCATCGGTCTCCACTCCTCGGGTTGCGGATGCCACCACGTTCGACCTTCCCCCAGGGGGAAGGTCAAGCACCGAGGTCCGGCTACCGAAAGACGCGGAAGACCGGCCAGCCGATCTCCGTCCTCGTCCACTCGTCAATGCCCGGGAAGCCCTCCAGGTACGACTCCCGAGACGGGGCCTGCACGCCCAGCTCGCGGCGGGCCACGTACTCGCCGAGCGCGCCGTACACCCGTGCGACCTCCTCGTCCGGGCCCTCGCTCGTCGCGACAGCGAGCTCGACCGCGGGGAGCCGGAGCGTGGACACGGCCGGCGGCAACGACGCCACGTCCTCCTCGACCGGGGCGTACAGCGTCGCTGTGCCGCGCCCGTCGAGGAACAGCTCGGTGGACCACACCCCGCCGTACGGCCCGGCCACAGCCACGTCACCTGATGCAACGAGCCCGGTGAGCAGATCAACAGAGCGGCGGAACCACACCCCGAGCTCGTCGCGGTTGATCGTCGAGTGGACTGCGACGGCGTCCATCGGCGGGATGCTGCGGTGGACGATCTCGAGGGGCACGGGGCCGGGGTCGAGCAGGCCCCGAAGCGTGCGCACCGTCGACCGCGTCGCGGCGAGCCGCGTCTCCATCTCACGCAGGTGGGAGCGGAGCAGGGCCGAGCGCTCGGTGACATCAGTGGTGGCCATGACCTCGCGGATGAGGTCGAGCGGCGCGTCGAGGGCCCGGAGTGAGCGAATCACCTGGGCGTCAGCCACCTGGTCGGGCGTGTAGCGGCGGTAGCCATTGTGCGGGTCCACGGTCGAAGGCGTGACCAGACCGGACTCGTGGTAAGACCGCAAGACCTTCGCGCTGAGCCGGGTGGCGCGCGAGAAGTCACCGATGGTCATTACGCCCATGGCGGTCATGGTAGTGCAGACGCCATGGCCCGGCGCGTCGCACCCAGTCAGAGATCTCAGCGAACCTCTGCCGCAGTACGGCCCGCCGCTAACCGGCCTTATGTGAAGTAGGGCGTCAGCGGGTCTGCCTGTCGCTCGTCGATGCTCCGGTCACGGCGAGGTCGTCCTGGTGTGTCAGACGGTCGCGCCGGCTACTTCCGGCATCCCCGAGTCCTCGCCGTGGCCGCCGTGGTGGCCGCCGTCGCCGACCTGCTCGCGGGCCAGGTAGTTCTCGATGTCGAAGAGGTTCTCCGCCCGGCGCGTGATGTTCACCAGCGTGGTCATCGAGGCGACCTCCTCGATCTGTACTTTCAGGAACCGCAACATGAACTGCTCCCCGAGCGGGTCGCCCTCGGCCCGGGCGGCGGCGAACAGTGTCTTGGTCTGCTCGGTGACCTCCTGGGCCGGGGCCAGGGCCAGGGGCTCGCGGACGTCTATGAAGTCGTTGCGCACTTGCCCGACCCCGGGAATGGTCAACGGAAGATTCCGGTACAGAACCGGCCGAGATCTGGGTCCGGCACGGCCTCCCGCTTTCATCATGTAGCCACAGTTCTGCGGCTGGAATTGGGGTTGAGGGCACGAGACCAGGCAGGGGTCCTGCGGGATATTGGTGTCATGGCCAGATTACGTGTGCTGTCCCGCTTGGCGTCGGCCTTCACCACCCCTCGCTCCCCCGAGGATTTCCTGCGGCTCATCGACCCCTTGGCCAGCGCCCGGCAGCTGCGGGCTCTGGTCACGGCCGTCCAGCCCGAGACCGCGGACTCGGTCACGATCCGCTTCCGCCCCGGCAAGGGGTGGAACCCGCACGAAGCGGGCCAGTGGGCCCGCATCGGCGTGGAGATCAACGGCGTGCGGCACTGGCGCTCCTACTCCCTCAGCACCAGCACCGGGCAGGACCCGGCCATCACTGTGACCGCCATGGGCGCCGTCTCCACGGCCCTGGTGCGCGGCACGAAGGTCGGGGACGTGCTGTTCCTGGCCCCGCCCGAGGGCGACTTCGTGCTGCCCGAGCACCCGCGCCCGCTGCTGATGCTCACCGCCGGCAGCGGGCTCACCCCGGTGATGTCGATGATCCGCACCCTGGTACCGCGCCGCCCGGATGCCGATGTGGTGCTCGTCCACTCCGCCCGCACCCGCGAGGACGCCCTGTTCGCCGAGGAACTGGTCGAGCTGGCCGACCAGTTCCCCGGGTTTCGTCTCGTCCACTGGTTCACCGGTGAGCGCGGCCGGCGCCTGGATTTCACCCCCACCGCCGACTTCGACACCGTCTGCCCCGATTGGCGGGAGCGCGCCGCCTACGCGTGCGGGCCCGCGGAGTTCCTCGACGCCGCCGAGGCGCTCTGGGCGCGGGAGGAGGGCCAGTTACGCGTGGAGCGTTTCGCGCCGGCCCTGTTGGCCGGTGCCGGTGGGGAGGGTGGTCGGGTGACCTTTGAGCGCTCCGACCAGGAGGTCGAGGCCGACGGTGGGACGACCCTGCTCGAGGCCGGGGAGGCAGCGGGGGTGGCGATGCCCTACGGGTGCCGAATGGGCATCTGCCGCTCCTGTCTGGTGCCGTTGCGGGCCGGACAGATCCGGGACCTGCGCACCGGGGAGGTTCACGGTGAGCCCGGGGAACTCGTGCAGACCTGTATCTCCGCCGCCGCTGGACCCGTCAACCTCGACATTTGATCCCTGCCGAAAGGACGACCCATGGCCTCCACCGCTTCCTCCGACCAGACCACACCCACAGCCCAACGCACCCCTACCCAGGAGCCGTCACCGGCTCTCGATGACGCGCCGGATGCACGTCCCTCGGCCGCCGCCCATCTGACCGACGAGCAGATTCAGGAGCTGGGCCGTGAGCTTGATGCGATCCGCGCCGCCGTGATCGAGGACCGCGGGGCCAAGGACGCCGCCTACATCCGCCGCGTCATCCGAACCCAGCGATCGTTGGAACTGGCCGGGCGCGCCACGTTGTTGTCCGCCAAGCACAAGCCCGCCTGGTTCGTCGGCACCGGCATGCTGACCGTGGCCAAGATCCTGGAGAACATGGAGATCGGCCACAACGTGCTGCACGGGCAGTGGGACTGGATGCGCGACCCCGACATCCACTCGACCACCTGGGAGTGGGACTTCGTCACCCCGGCCGAGGCGTGGCAGCACACCCACAACGACCTGCACCACACCTGGACCAACGTCATCGGCAAGGACCGCGACGTCGGGTACACGATCCTGCGCATGGACGCCGACCAGCCGTGGCGGCTCAAGAACCTGGGCAATCCGCTCTACAACGCGCTGCTCGCCCCGGTCTTCGAGTGGGGCATCGCCCTCTACGACCTCGAACTCGACCAGGTGCGTGAGGGCACCAAGTCCAAGGCCGAGCTCCACCAGTCGCTGAAGGCCTTGGGAGCGAAGTTCGCTAAGCAGATCGCTAAGGACTACGTCGCCACCCCGGTGGCCGCGGCGATCCTCAGCGGCTCGGGCAAACACGCCCTGACCGCCACGGCCACCGCCAACGCGGTGCGCAACGTGTGGGCGCACGCCGTGATCTTCTGCGGGCACTTCCCCGCCGGCGCGGACACGTTCACCGAAACTCAGATCGAAGGGGAGAGGCGCGGGGACTGGTATCTGCGGCAGATGATCGGCTCGGCCAACATCTCCGGGTCCAGGCTGATGCACCTGATGACCGGGAACCTGTCCTTCCAGATCGAGCACCACCTTTTCCCTGATATCCCCTCCAACCGCTACGCCGAGGTCGCCGTGAAGGTCCGGGAGATCTGCGCCCGCTACGGACTGCCCTACACCACCGGCCCGCTGCACCAGCAGGTCGGCTCGGCCTGGGCGAAGGTCTTCCGCCTGGCACTGCCCTAGAACGACCGCCGTAGGTGTTCGATCATGTGCTGTACCCCGGATGCCGGTGGGCGCCTGTGGTCACTTTGTACGGTCCACGGCGAGACTTGCGGAACCAGTGTGAGGCACTGGGCCGGGGCTCGGGTGCATGGCTCGGAGCAGTTTCAGCGGCCGGTACAGGGACCGAAGCATGACCGCAGGCGCCTTCAGCGCTCGGCTGTCGACCTGGTGGGCACGGCAGGTGCGGTCGAAGCGATTCACGTAGTAGCGAAAGTCTTCGGGGACATCATCCAGGCGGCGGGCGGAGACACCGGCGACCATGGCCGGGACGTAGGCGATCCGCAACCCGTGCTCGCCCAGGTGCAGAGACAGATCGAGGTCTTCGTGCATCTCATCGGCTTCGTCCCGGCAGACCGTGGAACGGATCTCCTCCCAGGCGCAGCGGCGGATCGCCATGTTCGACCCGTACAACATCGGATACCGGTCAGGAGCCAGCCGCAGCGCCAGTCGCCGCCCCGCGTCATCGAGCCTCAATCCCAGACGGCGCAACGGCATGTCGTCATAGGCCACCGGGCCGGTCGCCGCAGCGACACCCGGATCCAGAAAGGCCTGCTGGACCTGCTCCACCCATTGCGGTGCCAGCACCGAGTCCGCATCGATCCGACCCAGCACATCTGCGGTGGCACTGTTCAGGCCGAGATTGCGCGTGGGCACCAGCCCCTGCTCCAGGTTCTGCTGCACCACGATGATAGGGCTCTCCGGGTGCTGCCGCTGCACCCGGGTCACCACCGCCCCGGTGCCGTCGGTGGACCCGTTGTCCACCACGATGATCTGCTCCGCCACCACCGTCTGATCCAGCACCGCCAGTAGGCACCGCTCGATCACGGCTTCTTCGTTGAACGCCGGAATCACCACCGACACCCCAGGCCTATCAGGGCGTTGACAGGCAGGCATGCCACCCATGATAGTGACTGCCCCCTCCACGATGGAGAACGCGTGACGCAGGGTGCCGGCTCCACGCTGCCGGGCGCATCCGAGAAGATCCCCATCGAACCTCAAGGGACAGCCCATCCAGCCAGAACCCGTAGCCCCGTCGGAGCATCCCGGCGGGTTCGGGCCTGCCCTCAGGTGCCGTCGAGGATCTCGAACTCATCGCCGGGACTGAACTCCAGTCGTGTGCCGTCGAGCACGACCACGTAGCCATCAGCGATCTTCCCAGTCCGGGCTCCACCACCGGCTCCGACGGTGTAGGTGACGGACTGGACATGGTCAACAGTGCCCGTCTGATCGGTTCCACCGCCGCGGATGCGAACCTGCTGACCGACGTACCGCCCGATCTCGGAGATGTCCATGCGCTCACTGTCGCATGCGGGGAACCTGGCGTCGAGCATCCCAGACACCACCAGCCCCGCCGCCACACCGGCCGACACATGCTGGACCCGTAACCGCTTCACCAGCGGGAACAACAGCCCTGCGAGCAGCCCCGCGATGATGACCACCGTGATCGTGGAGAGCAGATAGCCGGCGGCACGGGCCTACTTCCGCCACCAGTGAGGTATTTCATGAAGAAGATCCTTTTCGCCCTTGCCCCCGTCATCATCAGCCGCGTCATGCAGCGCCGACAGGAGAAGACGACCCGCGGCAAGGTCCAGCGCACTCCTCGGCGGCGCTGATCCGACATCCGTCACCGGTGGGCCGGCCGCACCACCGGCACATCAGTGCCCTCCCCAGTGGCACGGCGGGACGGTGAAGCCATCTCGGATCACCAACCGTGCTGTCAGGCGGGAAGATCGCGGGTGGATCCCCTCCATGGTCCACCGCCAACTTCGGGCCTGGCCGGTGGGTCAGTCGCCCACGGCATCACGACCCCGGCGGATGAGCAGCTCGTCGGGAGGATAGACCACGGCCGAGTCCTTGTCCTGGTAGTCGAACTGGGTCAAGAACACCCGCATCGCGTTGAGCCTCGCCCGCTTCTTGTCGTTGGACTTCACCGTGATCCACGGGGCGTGATCGGTGTCCGTGCGCAGGAACATCTCCTCCTTCGCCTGGGTGTAGTCCTCCCACCGGTCCAGGGACGCCAGGTCCATGGGCGATAGCTTCCAGCGGCGCACCGGGTCGATCTGGCGGATGGCGAAGCGGGTGCGCTGCTCGTGCTGGGTGACGGAGAACCAGAACTTCGTCAGGTGAATCCCCGAGTCCACGAGCATCTTCTCGAACACCGGGGCCTGGACCATGAACTGCTCGTACTCGGCCTCCGTGCAGAACCCCATCACCCGCTCCACGTTGGCCCGGTTGTACCAGGAGCGGTCGAACATCACGATCTCCCCGTTCGTGGGCAAGTGGCGGATGTAGCGCTGGAAGTACCACTGCCCGGCCTCCCGGTCCGAGGGCTTCGTCAGGGCCACGACCCGGGCCGCCCGGGGGTTCAGGTGCTCGGTGAAGCGCTTGATCGTCCCGCCCTTGCCGGCGGCGTCGCGGCCCTCGAACACGATCACGTGCTTCAAGTCGTGGTCCTGGGCCCAGTACTGGAACTTCAGCAGCTCAATCTGGAGCTGGTACTTTTCCAGCTCGTACTCCTCCCGGCTCATCAGCTCGTCATGGGGATAGTCCTCCCGCCAGGTCCCCACGGCGGAGCCCCCCGGATCGATCAGCTCCGGGTCCTCCTCGTTACCGTGCGGCACCGTGTACCCCTGGCCGATGAGCTTGTCGATGAACTCCCGCAGGTTCTCCCGCGCCGGTTCCATGGCGTTGGTCATTGGTCGATCTCCTCCCGAGCCGGACGGCCCCTTAGGCACTGCAGACCGGTGTCGCGATCAGCGCAGGCAACGACGGGCACGCCCATGGCTCTTCCATGGGAGTGCCATTCACTCCCCCTGACGTGACGCGGCCCGTGTGGCCACCTCGGGCCCTGCCGCGACTGGCGGCAACAACGCCAAGGGCCACCAATGGGCGGCCTGAAACCGGGCACCGGCTGGTCCTCATTGCTGTGCACCGTGGCCGTGTCAGACCACCATACTGGTAAGCACCCTGATGGATGAGGTGGATATTGAGGAGCGCAGCCGTGGCTGGTATCGAAAGCCGGATCCAGGACCTGCCCGCGCTGCGCCCCGATGATCAGATCGAGGTCTGGCACGACGGGCACCTGCATTGGGTGGGCACAGTGGAACAAGTCGCTCCGGCGCTGGAGGTCGCGTGGATCCACGAGATCCCCGGTGGATATCGCCGGCTGGTGCATGCCCAAGACGCCGACCTACGACACCACCTGCCTCGCAACGGTGCAGTAGTGCCGCAGTAAGCCCTCGAACCATCGGGGGCTCCAAGCGGGATCCTCAGTGAAGGCTCGCTGCCGGCGGGCCGTGCGCACCACCGCGGGGAGAACGTCGACAGTGGCCGTCAGTTGACTGGTCGAATCATCAGCTTGCTTAATAGGTTCCCGTACTCCCGAAGCGCTCACCGCGAGACGGCGCAGGTCCGCAGCGGATTCACGGTGATTCCCCGTCAGGATGCCGTTCGTCTGGACGGTGTCCTTCTGGGGTGCGCGTGCGAAAGATGAGTTCTCAGCGCCCGGTGAGCACGGTTGCCGTCGCAGGAGTCGCCCCAGGTGCAGTGCTTCAGTCGCTGCGGGAACGAGGTTGTGGTGTTTGAAGCACCGAGTCTGATTTTTGCGGCCGCGGGTTTGGCCGTGTTCGCCGCCGCACTGCTGCCGCGGCTGCTGATGCGGGCACCGGTGTCGATGCCCATGGTGTTCCTGGGCGCGGGCGTGGTGATCTTCTCACTGGCCGAAAGCCTGCCGGATCCGGATCCAGTGGCTTACAGCGACGTCACGGTCCATCTGAGCGAGATTTGCGTGATCATCTCTTTGATGGGTGCGGGCCTGGCCCTGGACCGCCCGGTGGGGCTCAAGCGATGGGCCACGACCTGGCGGCTGCTGGGCATCGCGATGCCGCTGTGCCTGCTCGCGGTGACCCTGCTGGGGTTATCGATGCTGGGGCTGAGCCTGGCCGCCGCCGTGCTCGTGGCCGCGGCCCTGGCCCCCACCGACCCGGTCTTGGCCTCCGAGGTCCAGGTCGCAGCACCCTCGGAGGCCCAAGAGGACCTCGACGGCGAGGACGAGGTCCGCTTCGGCCTCACCTCCGAGGCCGGGCTCAACGACGGCCTGGCCTTCCCCTTCGTCTACCTCGCCATCGCCCTCAGCATCGTGGGGACGGCCCCGGCGGCGTGGTTGCCGCACTTCCTCGCCGTGGACGTGGCCTGGCGGATCGGCATCGGCTGCCTCGTCGGCTTCGGGGTGGGCAAGTTGCTGTGGCGGATTTTCTTCCGCTCCCCGATCGACAGCGTCCGCATGGCCTCCCACTCCGAAGGCTTCGTCGCCCTGGCGGCGACCTTCCTCACCTACGGGCTCACCGAAATGATCGAAGGCTATGGGTTCATCGCCGTGTTCGTGTGCGCGGTGACCATTCGGGCCGGTGAGCGGACCCACGGCTACCACGGCGTGCTGCACAGCTACATCGAACAGCTCGAGCGCCTGCTCACCGTGGTAGTGCTCTTGCTCCTGGGCGGAGCCGTCGCCCGCGGACTGCTCGCCGGCCTCACCTGGTCCGAGGTCCTGGTGGCCGCGGCCTTCCTGCTGCTCATCCGTCCCCTGGCCGGCTGGATCGGCCTGGCCGGGGGCCGCACCGGCCCGTGGGAGCGCGGCGTCATCGCCTTCTTCGGCGTGCGCGGGATCGGCTCGGTCTACTACCTCGCCTACGCCCTGTCCAAGGGCGAGTTCGCCGCGGAGGACCAAATGCTGTGGCGGATCGTGGGACTGGTGATCATCGCCTCGATCGTGGTGCACGGGGTCACCGCCGGGCCCGTCATCACCTTCATCGACCGAGCCCGACAGCGCAAGGCCGTGCGCGAGACAGGCACCGAAGCGGCCGCACCCCACACCCCCCTCTGAGACGCCCCTCCGCCCCGGGGCGGGCACGAGGGATCGTGCTGCCGGCTCCGAAGGCTGAACGTCACGTCCACCTCCCTCGATATACCATTTGCTCGGCCGAGGTGGATTCGCCGCCCATTACCTCTCACATCACGAGGTGGGCACGGTCACTGCGCCATGGCCATCCTGCAGGATGGGGCAGTCCTCGCTCTCCGGACCGAGACAATGAACCGCAACCAGCGATGGCACCCCGGCCACGACGGGCCCTGTCCAAGCGCCCGCTGAGAAACCTCTACTGCAGCGTCAAGAGCATCCCGCTCGGGCGGGGCCGGCTCGGGCGCTGATGCGCCGGGCGAGGTATTGCCACGTGCCCGGGAACGGTGCTCCACTGGATTGACGGGCCTGCCCCTGGCCCTGCCGTCCCAGGGGGATCATTATGGCAACCCACGACAAGCAGGCGGAGCACACGAAGGAAGAGCACACCCACGGGGAGAACTGCGGGCACGAGACCGTCGAGCACGGCGACCACGTGGACTATCTCCACGACTTCCACCGGCACTCGGAGCATGAGGACCATTACGACGAGTGCGGGTAGCCCACCCCTGTGGTACCCCAAGGAGCATCTGTCCGATGCAGGGGCTTCTGGCTATGCGCTGACCAACGATCGCGAAGGGACCTCTTACCGGCAACGCTCGTCCACGATGTGCTGAAGGTACACTTGACTAGCGTCCCCTACCGCATCCGCGGTCATCCTGGCCGGTCCGTACCGGCTGAGGGCCCCGACGGTCCGTGGAATCCCTGCATCCCTCCTCCGGGACCCCGGTGGACAGGTAGGACCAGATCCGCAATGCGTTCCCTCGGCCGGAGCGCTGGTCAGTCGCGGCGGATGGCCCGCCAGATGACCACCACGATGACGGCGGCCACGACCACCGCGACGACCAGGACGCCGAAAAGGACCAGCCCCAACGCCCCCACGCCACTGCGGCCGAGAAGCCACCCCGGGGCCGTGCCCCCGCCGAGCAGCAGCGCGGCGGTGAGCAATAACATACGGGCGGCAGAAGGTCCCATCACCTCCCATTGTCCCGCCCCGGAGCTTCATCACCACCCGAGAGGGCCCTAAACGATCTCCCCCGTCGGGCGCCACCCGAAGGCACCGGAACACCTGCGCCCACACAGCAACCTTGAGGGCAACATGGTCAGCACGAAATGTGGCCGAGGCTGGCCTCACGGCCAGCATCATTGCGATGACCTCGCCTGGCGGCCTGCCTCTAACGAGCCATATGTAAAGCGAAGCCCGCCCTTTTGGCACCCGCTGTCCGCGCTGCAGCCTGCAACCGGTTAGTTGGTCCTGGTGTTGTAGCTGCACCCGATCCCAGCGCGCAGAACGCTCTCACGAGAACTTCTATTGATCACTTCGAGGAGCTTGCCTTAGGCGTCAGGTAGTTCCCCGAACACCTCTCGAGCCACGTGTAGAACCGCTTGCAGGGCCTCGGATTCGTTGTCGCGGACAGGAGATTGCCCCGGTGCGCTGCTCGGGTGAGTCTGAACCGGTCCGTTATGACGAAGCTGGTTCTGTGTGCGCGGTGGTGCGCCGGTCCGCGAGCAGTAGCGCCGCCACCGTTGCGGACAGCAGGGTCAGGGCGATCGCAGCGGCCTCTACCGCGGTGCCGAGGGAGGTCGTCGTGGCGAGTGCCCCGACGCCGATGGCGGTGGCGGCTTGCAGCGTGTAGGCGATGAGGTAGAGGAATGAGAGGGTCGCGCCGCGGTGATGTTCAGGCGCGAGTCGGGTGATGAGTCCGAGGCCGCCGGTGAACGCCAGCGCGTAGGCGATGCCGCCGATGACGCACCATGCCAGGAACAGCGGGAGGGATTGGAACGCGCTGGCAGCGACCATGAGGGCGAGGCTGACGAGGGTGAGTCCGGTACCGGCCCGGATAAGGGTGCGAGGGGATATGCGGGCGAGGAAGAGTCCCGTGATCCCGATAAACGCGGAGGAGGTGGCGAGGAGAGTACCGACGATGGCGGTGTCGTCGGTGTGGGTGAACTGGTCGATCATATGCGCGCCGAGAGAGAGGAAGATCGCCCCAACGCTGTAGGCCAGGGCGACCGACAGGGTCGCGATGACGAACCCGATGCGGATGCCGGAGGGCACAAACGGGGCCCGGGGCCGCCACCGGGTTCTCACTGAGGGCCGGTCCTCGGGCGTGAGCAACAGGGTGGTGATGGAAGCGCCGGCGAGGGCGAGGAGGACGATGTAGCTCCACAGCAGCGGTAGGGGCAGGTACTCGGCGAAGAGGCCGCTGAGAAGCAGGGCGATGGTGAGGCCGGTGGAAGTCGCGACCGTGGCCATGGTGCTGGCGAACCGAGGACCGCGGCTGGTGTTGTTCTCGATCATAGATGCCGTGGCCGCGCCCATCGCGAGTCCGGCCCCGGCTCCCTGTAGCACGCGCCCGGCGTAGAGGTAGGCGACGTGAGGCGCCAAGGCGATCACGAGTGCGGAGGCGCCGATGAGTGCGATGCCCGTGATCATGATGCGGCGGCGGCCGAACTGGTCGGACAGGTTCCCGAACAGCGGCAGCACCACGATCAGCGCGAGCTGATACGTCGCGAACACGGTAGTCACCACGACCGGGGTGAGATCCCACTGCTCGGCGTAGATCGGGTAGAGAACGCTCGGCGCACCCGAGGACCACAGCGCGAGGGCGAGGACGAATGCGGCCGCCCAGAACGCTCCCCGCCCGCCGAGCCGGCGGGGAAGCTCCGTCGAAATGCCGTGTGCGCCAGTGGACTCCTGCCGGGTCACGGTGCGGGGTCCGGACGGATGATCAGGCAGGTGCTGGACGCGGTCGCGAGGATACGGCCGCCGTTGTCACGGATGTCGGCATCGGCGAACGCGACGCTGCGACCGTTGCGAGTGACCCACCCGTGGGCGGTGACGGGGCCGGTGTCGGCGGTGATCGGGCGCAGGAACGACACCTTGATCTCCAGGCTGGTGTAGCCGACCCCGGCCGGGAGGGTGGAGTGCACGGCGCACCCGCAGACGGAGTCCAGGATGGTGGCGAAGAACCCGCCGTGCACAGATCCGATCGGGTTGTAGTGCGACTCGTCCGGTACCGCCGTCATCACCACATCCCCCTCGGTCACCGTGACGAACTCGAGTCCGATGTGACTGCTGATCGGCGGTGCCGGCGCTTCGCCTGCGGCGACGGCGCGCAGCTGTTCGAGCCCGGACTTGGCGAACAGGGCCTGTTTGTCCTTCCCGGGCACCTGGTAGTGGATGGTGCGCGACCGCTCCTCTGCGGGTCCGTGCTCGCGGGTCGTCATGATCGCCTCACGCCACCGGGACCACGGGCGCGTCGAAGGACTCGATCAGCCCGCCCTGCAGGCCATTCAGGGCCTTCGCGTTCGCCTGGTGCGGGATGCCCAATTCGATCCGGCTGATCTCGTCGAACCGGTCGTACTGCTCGGACTGGCCGGCCTGGTAGGTGTCGATGGAGTTCCCGCCTGCTTCCCCGAAGCGGTCGAAAATCGCCTTCGCCTCCTCTCGCTCCGTGCCGGCACTCCACCCAGTGCCGAAGGTCCCCGTTCCCAAGGCGTACTCGGAGACCGGCAGCCCGGTGCGACGTCCGTACGTGGTGCAACGCATGCCTGTGTTCCTGTCTGTCATGAGCGGACACCGCCTGAAGTCGTGGCCCTTCGGACCCTACCGATGCTAGGTTGGTTATGGCAATCTAGCCAGGGTCGAGGCGCACAGAAGGACGCGCGGACGCGAAGGAGTGGTGTTGGATGCCTGTGTTCCAGGTGCACGTGCCGGCGGGCAGGTTCTCGTCCGAGCAGAAGCGCACCCTCGGCAAGGCTCTGCCGGAGGCGCTGCACGAGGCGCTCGGCATCCCCGCGGAGGATCAGTTCGTCACGATTACCGGTCACGGACCGGACGAGCTGTTCCTGGACCCGCAGTACATGGGGATGGAGCGCCGCGGCGACGCGGTGATCATCACGGTGCTGTTCACCGCGGAGCGCCCCCTGTCGGACAAACGCGCCCTGACCCGTGCCCTTTGCAGCAAGGTCACCGCGGCGCTCGGGATCGGCAGGGACGACGTGTTCGTCGCACTGATACCGGTGCCGAAGGAGAACTTCTCCTTCGGCCGGGGCGAGCTGCAGCTCGCCCCGGACTCAGACCAGACACCCGCCTGATCCTGCACTCACGGATACGGTGACCCGCGCGCCGATCCGAGTCCACGCCTTCGACGACCAGACACACCAGGGAGGATGGCAGGTATGCCCCGACAGTCACCGACCCTTGCGCGTGCCCTCGAAAATCCGTGCGCCATCATCCGGAGTCTGGGAGTGCTCAGCGACTCCTGGAGCTTCCTGATCGTCCGGGAGGCGTTCCTTGGCGCAGGCACGTTTGCGCAGTTCCGTGACCGGCTCGGCATCGCCTCGGACGTCCTCAGCACCCGGCTATCGGCGCTGGTCGAGCACGGCGTGCTGCAGAAGAGTCCGTACCGGGAGCCCGGCCAGCGCACCCGCGACGCGTATCAGCTCACCCCGGCAGGTGAGGAGCTGAAGGTCGTCATGGTCGCCATGCAGCAGTGGGGCGAAGCGCATGTCCCCCAGATGCAGGGTCCTCGCGTGCTGCCCCTTACCGTCGATACAGGCGAACGCGTCCGCGCCGCTCTGGTCGATCCGTCCGGCCGGATCGTCCCCGACACGGACGTGGCCTTCATCCGCACGGACGCCGCCGAAGCCGCGTCCATGTGAGTCCGCCCCGACGACCTGCCGCTCCGGGTGCGTCGTCGTGTCAGTGCGGGAGGATGGCCGCGATCCGGGTGCGGATGCTTTCGAGGAGTTACGGGATGGTTGATCCCGCGTTCACGCTGGCCGCCAGGTCCAGGTCCAGGATGGCCGAGATAACCCGAGCCAGCGTCGACGCCTCAGCGGCGGCAGGGACCACAACAGGAACCAAGTATTGCCCGATCGACAACCACGAAAGGTAACCCATGGAATCGCTGTGGCTAGAAGACCTGAACGTCGGAGACCGCTTCCGCACCGAGGAGTACGAGATCACCCGGGAGGAGATCCTCGCCTTCGCCGGCCAGTACGACCCGCAGCCCTTCCACCTCGACGAGACGGCCGCGACCGACACGTTCTTCCAGGGCCTGGCCGCCAGCGGCTGGCACACCGCCGCTATCACCATGCGCCTGATCGTCACCAGCGGACTACCCTTCGCCACCGGCATCATCGGCGCTGGAGTGGAATTGACCTGGCCCACCCCCACCAGGCCGGGCGACATCGTGCACGGGGAGATCACCGTCACCGGAATCAAGGTCTCCCGCTCCCAGCCCGATCGCGGCTTCATCACAGTCGCCTACGACACCCTTACCCGCAGCGGACAGGTGCGCCAACGCACCACCGCCACCCTGCTGATGTTCACGCGCACCTCCCCCACAGGCCCTGCGGAGGTGCCACAGCGCTGAACCCCGCTGACGCAGAGGAGCTCGAGCGCAACCAGGCCATGGCCGGCCCCGGCCGTGCAAGCGTCGAGGCTACCTATACCGAGCCGGGGCAACTCGGGCCGTACACGGACTTTGAAATCGGGATGCTGAACGGGAAGATGAGCCCGCTGCGGTGGGTGCTGGGTAGCGAGTGGGACTTCCTCGACACCTGATTCGCCGTACGTAAGCCGGACCTCCAGCGATACCGGATGCGCCCATGCGGAGCTCGCGCAACCATACGTGGTTGCCATGCCCGTTTGCCCCGTGCGATGAGATGCCCGCTCAGGCACGGCATGTGCATCACGATGCCCACAGGCACCGACGGCCTCAAATGGTCGTCGCTTGCGGCAACTCTCGGATCCGCCGGTAGAGGGTGGCCCTGGACATCCCCAGGTCTCGGGCGACCTGGGTGGCCGGCTCCCCGGACTCGATCAGCCGCAGGGCGTTGCGGATCTGGGAGTCGGTGAAGGTCTGGCGCCGTCCACCGAGGTCCTTGCCGGCGGCCCGGCGCTTGGCCACCGAGTCAGTGATCCGTTCCCGTTTGATCTCCAACTCCATCTGGGCCAGGGCAGCCATGACAGTGAAGACCATCGATCCCATCGGCGTGGCGGTGTCCACATCTCCCCCACCGAGGTTGAGTACCCGCAGCCCGGCACCCCTGCTGCGCAGTTGCTCGGCGAAGGCCAGCATGTTCTGCGTCGACCGTCCCAGCCGGTCCAGCGTCGTGATGACCAGCGTGTCTCCCTCCTCAACCGCGGCGATCGACTTATCGAACTGCGGACGCGACGCACGGCCTCCAGACACTCCACTGTCCACATACACGTCATCGCGCCGCACACCAGCATGCAGGAGGTCGGACACTTGACGGTCCGCGTCCTGCTGCCGTGTCGACACACGGGCATACCCGATCAGCTTCCCCATGTCTATCCCATCTGTCTCGCAACTGACGTTGAGTATCCAATTCTAGAGGCATGGATAAAGCACAAGAAGGCGAGACATGCAGAACCGCAGAATCATGCGGGCGCAAATTTTTGCGACGAGACGTCTCGCATCCCATTGAATGCGAGACATAAGAGGCTATGATCACCTGCGGTCGTTTTATAATCTCACCCCCGGGCGCATAAATGAATATTTTTTTGGCGTTGCCGCCCCGAACATCCTCTGAGCATCGTCCACGGTTTTGAATCTTATTCACCGCAAATGCGGCCGGTCAGGGAAGAGGACACATTTTTCTATTACCTCCGGTAGATTGAATACTCCCCGCCTCTGAGCGATTCCCGACGGCGTCGAACTTGGACTTCAGTTTCCCCGTGACCACCGGAGGTTCATAGGTGAACCCCTACAAAAGACTGGTGTCCCCGTATCAGCACCGACCACCGCGGGGAGCAGGCCGCAAACGGGAAATAGAAAAGGTGAAACACGTCGCATCGATATCATCGAGATGTGCCCCTGTCTTGTATCCATTGGTCTAATAACAGTCCGATCCGGTGATCTATGTCTACCTCACCCGATATCGAAGTACTGACCCTTGAGAATCGCCCTTGGAGGCCCGGGTGCGACTCTCTCGGATCTCGACTGCACCCGAGGCCATTGGGAAACGTGTAGACATCACCTGGCAACTGAAAGCAGTTCTCAGTGCACCTACACCTGATCTGCGGCGGCGCCCATAATAGACCGCACGACTGAGTCATCGAAAACTGGTTTGAGCTCCCATAAAGCGGACATGTACGGCTACGCAGCCCCCGCCGCAGCCTGAAACCAGGTTCCCGGGGAGTTGTTCAGTTTTTCCTGCATCTCGACACCCGGCGACCGACGCAGATGCTCGCGCACCGCACCTGTGGGGAATCCTGGTCGTCGCCGCGTCCAGGTGGTGCACTCTGATTTCAGACGACCTTCGACTCCTCGACGAACATGGCCGGGCGGTCCCGCTGTGCAGCCTCGTAGCGCTTGATCTCCCGATAGATGGTGGTGCGCGAGATCTCGAACAGCTCCGCCAGCTCGACCTGCGTGTGCGAGCCGGCCTCCCACAGCATGATCAGGTGGCGTTGCCGGGCCGGGGAGAGCTTCGGCGGCTTACCCTTGAGCTTTCCGTTGGCCCGGGCGATCGGCGGACCTGTTCCTCGGGGTGCCGTTCAACATCGCCTCCTACGCCGCTCTCACCGAGATGGTCGCCGCCCAGACGGTCTGAAGGCACGGCACTTCGTGTGGACCGGCGGGGACTGCCACGTCTACGACAACCACCACGTCCAGGTGCACGAGCAGCTGGCGCGGAAGCCGCGGCCCTACCCGACGCTGGTGCTGGAACTCGCCCCGTCGATCTTCGACTACGAGCTCACCGACTTCCACGTGGTCAACTACGACCCGCACCCGAAGATCGAAGCGCCGGTGGCCGTCTAATGAGCGCCGACCCCACGGGGGTGCTCGCCTTCCGCCGGTTGGAGCTCACCGCCGAGGTCTCGCTGTCGGCGTTCATCGGCCTGCGCGAGGACCGGTGCGGGATCTACGTGCTGCACTTCGACGACGGCTCCCATGATCGCGGCTCGGTTTTGCCGAGCCGGGCGATTTCCGGAATAAGGCATATCGGGAACGCGTCGAGGATCTCGGCGACCAGCCGGCGGCCGACCACTTGGAGACCTGGTATACGGCGACCAGCCTCTGGTGACAGTGCCAGGCCAGGGTGGCCCCGTGGTTGGGTCTCCAGCTTCGAGCCTCGCTTTGAGTCTGATCATCTCCTTCTTGGACTGCCAGACGGATCGCAACCGCAGAACACACCCTCACCAGAACCCGCGCCACTTCTGTGCAGATTCTCTGTCGAAAATGGAGGATAGATGGAGAATCAGCCACCTGTGAGTTTGACCGACTCGTCAAGATTCCGCGGATTCCCAAGGTTTTCCAGTGCCCCCAGTCAGACTCGAACTGACACTGAGCGGATTTTAAGTCCGCTGCCTCTGCCGATTGGGCTATGGGGGCCGGTCCCGGCCACGTCACCGGGTCGCCGCCCACCCTATCGCCTCGTCCCCGATCCCCACCGGGACGGACCCGCGCCGCGAGGGGGAGCCGGTCCTGACGGGCGGCCCCGGCATCCAGTAGTCTGGCACGGTGGTCGAGCAGCCGGCCGCGACATCGTCGCACGCGCAGGAGGCCGCCCCCCGTGGACCACCCCGTTCCCCCTTCCCCCGGACTCCCACCGGGTGGCGCACATCTGTCGGCACCCGCCCCCCGCCGGTGCGCCCCGACACCGCGCCGAGCGACGGCAGCATGAGCGAGGTCGCGGCCCCACCCGTCGGCAGGACGTACCTGGCACCCGAGGCCGCGTTCCCGGCCGATCTGACCGCGCTGTCCCTGGCCGAGCTGCACGTCCTCCACAGCAGGGTCGGCCGCCAGCTCGAGCGGGAGTACCTCGGTGGCGCGTCCGGCGCCCACCCGGTCACCCTCGAGCGCCACCAGGAGCTCACCGTGGAGCTCGACGCCCGCGAGATCGTGGACCCCCAGCACACCCGGTGACGGACGGCAGGGCCGGCCGCCGACGTGCAAATCATGCAGAGCACTGGTCAGGGGGCGCACGGCGACCTAGCCTGGAATCCGGTCGAGCAGCCGGCCCCGCCACCTCCGGCCGAAAGGTTGCCCTCATGAACTCCCAGCTCGCCCCGTCCCTCCTCCGCCCGCCGGCGTCCTCGATGCCCTCGGTGCCCCACACGTTCCTGGCCCCCGCGGACCCGTTCCCCTCGGTGCTCGCGGAGCTGGACCTGACCGAGCTGCAGGTGCTGCACAGCCGCGTCTGCCGCCAGCTGGAGAAGGAGTACCTCGCCGCCCCGGACGGGTCCCACCCGGTGACGCAGGACCGCTGCCAGGAGCTGGTGGCCGAGCTCGACGCCCGCCAGGGCCTCCCGGGGACGGTTGCCCGCTGATGAGCCACGCCCGCGACGGCGAACTGCGCCGGCGCCCCGCCCCCGGCGGCTCCTGAGCGCTCCGGCACGCCCGGACGGGTCCTTGGAGCTCGTGGCCCGTCGAACGACTCGACCCCGCCGCGGCACGTGGCCGGGACGGGGTCGAGCGGAGGACGGGTCGGATCAGAGGTTGGCCTTGCGCGGAGCGGGTGCCTTGCCGGCCGCGGTCTGGAACCGCGTGCGCGGGTCCCGCTCGTGGCGCAGCGTGGTGATGTCCCGGCCGAACACGAAGTTCAGGGCCCACTCGGTGAAGACCCGGGCCTTGCGGTCCACGGTGGGGATCGCGTAGCCGTGGTAGAGCCGGTGCATGGCCCACGCGGCGACACCGGAGAACTCCAGGCCCTTCTCCGGCAGGCCGGGGAGGTTCTTGATGCTGGCCACGCCCTTGTACAGGCCGAGCCCGGCGACCGCGCCGAGGTTCTCGTGGTAGTAGTCCTCGAGCGGCTTGCCCGCGCGGGCGGCCACGATGTTCTTGGTCATCGTGTGCGCCTGGCGCACCGCGTGCTGTGCGTTGGGGACGCAGAACCCGCCGACGCCCCCGCCGGTGAGATCGGGCACAGCGGCCACGTCGCCGGCGGCCCAGGCACCCTCGAGGGGGCCGTCGTCGCCGGTGATCCGCAGGTCGGCCCCGGCCCGGACGCGGCCACGCTCGTCCAGCGGGAAGTCCGTGCTCTTGACGAGCGGGTTGGCCTGCACACCGGCGGTCCAGATCAGCGTGTCGGTGCTGAACTCGCCGGCCGAGGACTTGTCCTGCATGTTGACGAGCTTGAGGTGCTTGTCCACCGCGGAGTCGAGCGACGTGTTGAGCAGCACCTCGATGCCGCGGCTGCGCAGGTGCGCCACGACCTTCTCCGCGCGGTCCTCGGAGACCTCGGGCATGATCCGGCCCATGGCCTCGATGAGCACGAAACGCAGGTCGGAGACCGTGAGCCGCTCGTTGCGCTCGACCGCGCTGCGGGCCATGTCCTCGATCTCGGCGATCGTCTCGGTGCCGGCGTAGCCGCCGCCGACCACCACGAAGGTCAGCGCCCGGCGCCTGGCCTCCTCGTCGGTGGTGAGCGAGGCGACCTCGATGCGCTCGAGCACCCAGTTGCGCACCGCCACGGCCTCCTCGATGGTCTTGAGGCCGATGCCGTTCTCGGCGAGGCCCTCGATCGGGAAGGCCCGGGTGACGGAGCCGCCGGCGATGACGATCTCGTCGTAGGCCAGCTCGAAGGTCTCGCCCTCGTCGATGCCCTTGACGGTCGCGGTGCGGTTCGCGTGGTCGACCCCGAGCACGTGCCCGGTGATGATCTCGGAGTGCTTGAGGTGCTGCCGGTGGGGCACCACCGCGCTGCGGGCCGAGATATTGCCGCCGGCCACCTCGGGCAGGAAGGGGAGGTACATCATGTACGGGTTGGGATCCACCACGGTGACGACTCCGCCGGAGTCCTTGATCCGCTTCTGCAGTTCCTGCGCCACGGTGAAGCCGACGTAGCCGCCGCCGACGATCAGAAGGCGCGGACGGTCCTTGGCCAGTTGAGTGAAAGACATGCCCCCGAGTCTACTCAGAACGCTGTCCATATCTCTTCCGGCGGGGGGTGCCCGCACCGTGTTCCGGCGCACGCCTCAGGCGCCGCCGCCCGGACCCCCGTCGGAGTCGGTGGCCGCGATGCGGCGGATGTGCACCACGGCACCCGCCGTGAGGCCCAGCACGAGCAGCCCGAACCCGGCGAGCACCACCACGGGCAGCAGTCCGGTCTCGTCGATCGGGGCGACGGGCTCGGGCGGGGCGACCTGCGCCTCGACCTCCTCGGTGACGGGTGCCGTGCTCTCGACGGAGCTCGCCGTGGGGGTCGCCGCGGCGCTCCTGCGGTGCACCCGCACCCACTGCTCCATGCTGCCGAGCGGACTGCGGTCGATCTCGGGGACGTCCTCCGTCAGCGCGGCCTCGACGTCCAGCACCCCGTAGCCGTAGAGCGGGTCCTTGCCCGGCGCCCCGGTGTCCCGGGCGGTGGAGACGATGCGGTTCGCGATCTGGGCCGAGCTCATGTCCGGCCACTTCGCCTTGATCAGCGCCGCGGTGCCGGCCACGACGGGGGCGGACGCGGACGTCCCGGCCCATGAGGCGTAGCGGTCGCCGGGGATGGCGCCCACCATGTCCTCGGAGGGGCCGGCCACGGCGATGGAGATGCCCTGCGAGGAGGACTCCCAGCTCGCCTCCCCGGTGCGGCCCACGCCGCCCACGGTCAGCACGCCGGGGATGGTGGCCGGGGCGCCGACCTGCACGAGCCCCGACCCGCGGTTGCCCGCGGAGGCCACGACGAGCACGTCCTTCTCCTCGGCGTAGAGGAAGGCCTCGTCCCAGCTCTCGGGCCACGAGGTGGCGTTGGAGCCCACCGACATGTTGATGACGTCCGCGCCGTTGTCCACGGCCCACCGGACGGCGTCCGGGAGCTGCTCGTCGACGCTGCGGACCTCCGGGCTCTCGTCGCCCAGCCACGTGGACACCGCGAGCACCTCGGCGTCCGGGGCCACGCCCACGATGCCGGCGGGCCGGCCAGGGGCGTCGTCGTCCCGCCCGCCCGGGGGCACGTGCCCGCGACCCGCGGCCACGGAGGCGACCAGCGTCCCGTGCTCCGGTTCGGTGCCGAGTCCCTCCTGGCCGTCGTCGGCGCCGCCGCCCGAGACGTCGGTGCCGCCCACCACGGCGCCCTCCAGGTCCTGGTGCGAGCCGTCCACCCCGGTGTCGATGACGGCGATCCGCACACCCTCCCCCGTGGACTCCTCCCAGGCCTCGCGCACCCCGTACTCGTCCAGCCAGTACTGCAGGGGGCGGATCCCGTCCTCGGCGATGCGGGACGTGTCCGGGGCGGGGGTGGCACCCTCGCCGGGACCTGGCGCCGCGGTGACGGGGTCCTCGATCGGGATGCTGGGGGCGGGCCCGGGCGGACGGGCCTGCGCGGGCCCTGCCCCGGGCAGCGCCAGCGCGCCCGCGCCGACCACGGCCGAGGCCGCACCCACCGCGCCCCACCGGGTGAGGGCGCGGTGGCGCGGAGGTCGGCGGCGGGGTGCGCTGGAAGACATGTGTCCTTCCGGGTCGGGGGGAGGGGGCGGGCGGGTCAGCCGACCTGGGACAGGGCGATCCCGTCCAAAATATCGTGCTCGCTCGCGATCGCCGAGTCCACCCGTCCACCGGTGGCCGCGACCACCCGCTCGACGATCCGCCGCCACACGAGGGCGCCGCCGCCGATGACGTCGACGCGGCCCTCGTGCATGTAGGGCAGCGCGGCGCGCTCCGCGCGGGTCATGCCCGTGAGCTCCCGGCACGCCTGGGCGATCCGCTCGGCGGGCAGCTCCGCGCCGTCGATCGCCGCGGGGTCGTAGGCGGGCAGCCCGAGGGCGTGCGCGGTGACGGTCGTGATGGTGCCGGCGACGCCCACGAGGTGGGTCGTCTCCGCGAGGGGCACGGTCTGCAGGACCACGTCCACGGCGTGGTCCACGTCCCGCAGCACGGCCTCCTGCTGAGCGGGGGTCGGCGGGTTGGATCCGAGGTGGCGCTCGGTGAGGCGGACGCAGCCGATGTCCATGCTGCGCTCGGCACGCACCCCCTGGGAGTTGCCCAGCACGAACTCGGTCGACCCGCCGCCGAGGTCGATCACCAGGACCCGGTCCTCGGGATCCGTGCCGCCCACGGCGGCCGAGGCGCCGCGGAAGGACAGTTCGGCCTCCTCGTCGCCGCTGATGACCTCGGGGGTCACGCCGAGGCGCTCGCGGATCCCCGTGAGGAAGACGTCCCGGTTGCCGGCGTCGCGGGTGGCGCTGGTGGCCACGAAGCGCAGCTGCTCCACGTCGTGCTCCGCCAGCAGCCGGGCGTACTCGTCCGTGGCCGCGAACGTGCGCTCGAGCGCCGCCTCGGCGAGCCACCCGGTGGCGTCCACGCCCTGGCCGAGCCGGACCACGCGCATCTCGCGCACCACGTCGTCGAGCACCGCGTGGCCCTGCTCCTCCCGGGTGTCGGCGATGAGCAGTCGGATGGAGTTCGTACCGCAGTCGATGGCGCCTACGCGCATGGGGAGTCCTCGGGGGTGTCGGGGGGGGCGGGTGGGTCTCAGGCCTCGCGCCAGGCGGGGTCGCAGTGGCAGGCGGCGGGGGTCCACCACTCGGCGATGGCGTCGAGGGTCTCGTCGCCGAGCGGGTTCACACCGGGCCCGGCCGCGAGCGAGTGGCCGGCGAGCACGTGCAGGCACTTGACGCGCACGGGCATGCCGCCGGCGGAGATGCCCTCGATCTCGGGGACGGGCCCGGTGCCGGCCTTGGCGCCGATCCGGGCGCGCTCGGCCAGGTAGTCCTCGTGCGCGGCCCGGTGGGCGGCGGCCAGCGCCTCGTCCTCGGCGATGCGGTCCGTCATCGCGTACATCAGGCCGGCGGCCTCGAGCCGGGACACCGCGGCGGTGATGACGGGGTGGGCCAGGTAGAACACGGTGGGGAACGGGGTGCCGTTGGCCAGCCGGGGCGCGGTGGCCGCCACGAGCGGGTTCCCGCACGTGCAGCGGGCCGGGATCTCGACGACGTCGCGCACGGGGCGCCCGAGCTGCCGGGAGAGCACCCGGAGGTCCAGGGCCGTGGGCTCGACCGTCGCGGCCGTCACCCCGAGTCCCCGGGGGGCGGGGTCCGGCCGGTCGCCGGGCTCGTGTCCGTGCTGGGGGTTCACGCCGTTCCTCACTCCGCGGGGCTGCCGCGGCTGTCCGTCGCCGCGTCCTGCGGCGCGCCGGTCCCGTCCGCCGGTGCGGCCGGGACGCTCTGCTCTGTCTGTTCTGCCGGCTCGGCGGTGCCGGGGTCCTGGCTCGCTCCGGGCTCCTCCGTGGTGCCGGGCTCCCCGGGGGCCGCGGGGTCGTCGGTGCCGCCCGGTTCCCCGGCGGTGCCGGCGCCCTCGGTGCTGTCCGTGGTCCCGCCGGTGTCGGCGGTCCCGCCGGCACCGGTGTCCTCGGCCGCTCCGGTGCCCGCCGCGGGACGGGCGTCGTCGTAGGCGGACGCCACGACGGACTGCCAGAGGGCGTCCACCCACGCGGGCTTCTCGGCCTCGACCTGCGCCGCCGAGGAGTCCACCACGGCGCCGTCCATCTCCTCGGCGCCCACCACGAGGTAGGACCGCTCCCCCGGCATCACGTAGAGGAGCCGGTCCCGGGCCCGCTGCTTGACGTAGGTCTCGTCCGACCACTGGTCCACCTGGTCCTCCAGGGACGCCCGCTGGGCCTCCATGTCGGCGATGGCGCGCTCGAGCTGGGCGATCTCCGCCCGCTGCTCGAGGAAGATCTTGGTGGTCGGCGCCGCCAGGAACACGATGAGCACGGCCACGAGCGTGAGGACCAGGAACCGCCCGCTGAAGGTCCGGGCGGGGACCGGCGATCCCACGGCGCTCGACCCGCCGCCCGGTCCGCCGTCGCGCCCCCGGGTGCCCTGCGCGGTGTCGCGCCCGCCGAGCAGGCGGGTGGTGCGCGGACGGGGAGCGGGCATGGTGACCTCACGGGGGAAGGGCGGGGACGGGGACCAGTGTAGCGCTCACGGGGGGAGCGGCCGGTGCCGGGAACGGCCGCTCCCCCCGTGCGACGACGGACCGGCGGGGCCGGTCAGCCGCCGCGGGTCGTCACTTCGCGGTGTAGCGCGGGAACGCGGAGGCACCCGCGTAGCGCGCGGCGTCCCCGAGCTCCTCCTCGATGCGCAGCAGCTGGTTGTACTTGGCCACGCGCTCGGAGCGGGCCGGCGCCCCGGTCTTGATCTGCCCGGCGTTGGTGGCCACCGCGATGTCCGCGATCGTCGTGTCCTCGGTCTCGCCCGAGCGGTGCGAGATCATGCAGTGGAACATGTGCCGCTGGGCCAGGGAGATGGCGTCGAAGGTCTCCGTGAGGGAGCCGATCTGGTTGACCTTCACGAGCAGGGCGTTGCCGGCGCCCTCCTCGATGCCGCGGGCCAGCCGCTCCGGGTTCGTGACGAACAGGTCGTCGCCCACGATCTGGACCTGGGTGCCCACGGACGCGGTGAGGGCCTGCCAGCCCGCCCAGTCGTCCTCGTCCAGCGGGTCCTCGATGGACACGATGGGGTAGTCGCGCACGAGCTCCTCGTAGTAGGCGGTCATCTCCGCGGCGCTGAGCTGCTTGCCCTCGAAGCTGTACTTGCCGTTCTCGAAGAACTCGGAGGAGGCGACGTCCAGGGCGAGCGCCACGTCGGTGCCCACGGTGTACCCGGCCTTCTCGATCGCCTCGGAGATGAGGTCGAGGGCGGCCCGGTTGGACTCGAGGTTCGGGGCGAAGCCGCCCTCGTCGCCCAGCCCGGTGGCCAGGCCGCGCTCCTTGAGCACGCCCTTGAGGGAGTGGTAGACCTCCACGCCGGTGCGCAGGGCCTCGGAGAAGGTCGCCGCGCCGATCGGGGCGATCATGAACTCCTGGATGTCCACGTTGGAGTCGGCGTGGGAGCCGCCGTTGAGGATGTTCATCATGGGCACCGGGAGCACGTGGGCGTTGGGCCCGCCCAGGTACTTGTAGAGCTCGAGGTCGGAGGCGTTCGCGGCGGCGCGGGCCACGGCCAGGGAGACGCCCAGGATGGCGTTGGCGCCGAGGCCGCCCTTGTTGTCCGTGCCGTCGAGGTCGAGCATGGTGCGGTCGACCAGCCGCTGGTCGGTCGCGTCGAGGCCGATCACGGCCTCGGCGATCTCCTCGTCGACGGCCTTCACGGCGTCGAGGACGCCCTTGCCGAGGTACACCTTCTTGTCGCCGTCGCGGCGCTCGACGGCCTCGAAGGCACCGGTCGAGGCGCCCGAGGGCACCGCCGCCCGGCCGTAGCTGCCGTCCTCCAGCAGCACCTCGACCTCCACGGTCGGATTGCCGCGGGAGTCGAGGATCTGGCGGGCGTGCACTGCGGTGATCATGGCCATGGGTTGCTCCTGACGTTGGTGCTGAGCTGGTCGCTGACGTGGGTGGAACGTGCGTGGTGGGGCGGTCGGGGCTGCGGTGGCGGGCTCCGGCCGAGGTCCGCACCGGCGTGGCCGGGCGCCCCCGGCGGCTCCCAGCCTAGCGACTCGGCGCCGGAGGCGGCCGGTGGGCCACCGCCCGTGACGGGATCAGCCCCCGTTCCGCGCCGTGGCGTAGGCGCGGGCGGCTCCGCGCAGGGCCCGCTCGGCGTCGAGGCCCCGGGCGGAGGCGGAGCGCACGAGCGCGAACAGCGCCTCGCCGAGCTCCTCCTCGGTGCGCGGGCCGCCGGGCTCCTCCGCCGCGGGCGCCGCGGGCTCGAGGTCGTGCTTGCGGGCCCGCGCGAGGGTCTTCTCCGCGAGGGCCAGGGCCGGCAGGTGCGGCGGGATGCCGTCGAAGGGACCGGTCCGCTCCGGCTTCTCCGCCCGCTTCAGGTCCTCCCAGCGGGAGTGCAGCTGGTCGAGGGTCTGCTCCCCCGCGACGTCCCCGGTGGCTCCGGCGCCGAAGACGTGCGGGTGGCGGCGGACCAGCTTCGCGGTGATCGCCTCGAGCACGTCCGCCACGTCGAAGCCGCCCTCGGCGCGCGGGCGCTCCTGGGCGACCCGGGAGTGGAAGACCACCTGCAGCAGGACGTCCCCGAGCTCCTCGACGAGCAGCCCGGCGTGGGCCGCCGGCCCGCCCTCGGCCTCGACCGCCTCGACCACCTCGTAGGCCTCCTCCACGAGGTAGCGCACGAGGGACTCGTGGGTCTGCTGCCCGTCCCAGGCGCACCCGCCCGGGGAGCGCAGCCGGTCCATGACCGCCACCAGCTCGGCGAAGCGCTGCCCGGTCCGCTCCGGGACGCCGAGTCCTGCCGCGACGTCGTCCGTGCCGTGACCCTGGCTCATGCGTGCATCCCCTCGAAGCCGTCGGTGATCATCCCGTCCAGGGCGCTGCGGTCCTCGAGCGGGAGGAAGGCGGCGGCCGCGGCGTTGCGCTGCAGCCGCTCCAGGTCCTCGAGCCCGTAGCCGAAGTGCGCCACGAGGAGGGCCAGCTCGTCCGTGACCGTGGTCCCGCTCATCAGCCGGTTGTCCGGGGAGATGGTCACCGTGAAGCCGGTCCGGTAGAGCATGTCCACCGGGTGCCGCTCGGGGCCGGCGCCGAACGCGGCCACGGCTCCGGTCTGGAGGTTGGACGTGGGGCACACCTCGAGGGCGATGCCCCGGTCCCGGACCCACTCGGCCGTGCGCCCGAGGTCGACGACGGCGACGTCCTCCAGGTAGTCGATGTCGATGTCCTCCGCGATGCGCACGCCGTGGCCCAGGCGCAGGGCGCGGCCCGTGGCCAGCGCGTCCCGGATCGACTCGACGCCCGCCGCCTCCCCCGCGTGCAGGGTGACGGGCACGAGCTCGTCCGCGAGCAGCTCGAGGGCGGCCCGGTGGCGGGCGGGCGGGAAGCCGTCCTCGGGGCCCGCGAGGTCGAAGGCCACCACGCCGCGGTCCCGGTTGTCCACCACGAGGCGGGCGACCTCGAGGGAGCGGTCGGCGTGGCGCATGGCGCAGAGGATCTGGGTGACGGACACGATGTGGCCGGCGTCCTCCGCGGCGAGCACGCCCTCCGAGAGCCCCAGCCGGACGGCCTCGACGGCCTCCGCCATCGACAGGCCGCCGGCGGTGTGCTGCTCGGGAGCCCAGCGCACCTCGGCGTGGACCACCCCGTCCGCCACCAGGTCCTCGACGTACTCCCGGGCGCAGCGCACGAGCGCCTCGGGGGTCTGCATCACCGCGACCGTGTGCTCGAAGGTCGCCAGGTAGCGCAGCAGCGAGCCGGAGTCGGCGCTCTCGCGCACCCACCGGCCCAGCGCCTCGGGGTCCTCGGCCGGCAGCCGGTGCCCGGCCGCGGCGGCCAGCTCGACCACCGTGGCCGGGCGCAGTGCGCCGTCGAGGTGGTCGTGCAGGCACACCTTGGGCAGGTCGCGCAGGACCCGGTCCGGCACGCGGCCCGGGTGCCGTTCGGCGGAGGTCAGCATCACGGTCGGGACGGCCCCTGTCTCGGTCGGTCTCAGTAGTTCCAGTCCTGCAGTGCCTCGTTCATGTGCTGCGGGATGTGCGCCCCGGTGCGGGGGTACATGCGCAGCTCCTCGAGGTAGTTCTGCGCGGGCAGCCGCTCCTCGTAGCGCACGAAGGCCTCCTCGTCCGCGTAGTCGAAGGACACCTCCGGGGGGATGCCCTGGCGGAAGCGGAACATCATGGCCAGCGGGGCGCCGCTGCCCTCCACGTAGGACTCGTCCTTGAGCTCCTGCACGTGCAGCAGCTCCTCGGGGATGAGCTCGAAGGTGCGGCGCTGGTCCCAGAAGCCGTTCTTGCGCACGTGGGTGAGGGCGTCGTAGTACGTGCCCAGGGCCCGCACCCGCACCAGGACGGTGGAGACGTCCATCGCCGTGCCGTTCTCGCCGAACAGGCGCCGCTGGGCGTCCGCGAGCCGGCGCAGGACGTCGGCCTCCTTGAGCACCAGGTTGCCCTCGGCCAGCCTGTCCTGGGAGGGCCGGTCCGGGACCCCCGCCGGCGCCCGGTAGGACGGGGAGACGTCCGTGGAGACCGCGGTCCCCGGGGCGGAGGAGTCGTGGTCGTCCCCCGCGGCGGTGCCGGCGGCGGCCGCGGCGGCCGTCGCGGCCGCCGCCCCGGTGGGCGCGGCCGGCTCGACGTCCTCGTGCCACTCCTCGTGGTCGACGTGGTCGGGGACGTCGTGGGAGGGCGCTCCGTGGTCGGGCGCTCCGTGGTCGGGGGCACCGTGGGATGAGGCGTCGTGGGATGAGGCGTCGTGGTCGGCGGCGCGCTGCTCGTCGTCCTCCCGGCCGGCCGCGGGGGCCTCCGTGGCGGAGGCGGACTCCGGCTCGGACGCCGGGACGGGGGCTGTGCCGGCCGCGGAGGACCCGGCGCCGGCGGCGGCCACGGCGGCGCGGCCGGCCGCACGCTCCGCGGTCGGCGACGTCGGCTCGGACGCGTCCCCGGCCTCGGCGGGGAGCCCCTCGCCGGTGGAGAGCCCGCCGGCGGTCCGTGCCTGGGCGGACTGCGCGTCCGCGGCGGGCTGCCGGTCTCCCGCCGAGGCGGCGCCCGGGAGGGCCCGGCCCGACCGCCAGGTGCGGACGTCCTCGCTGCCGTCGGCGAACCCGTAGGTCGTCACCACGGACCGGATCCCGTCCTGCTCCGGGCCCACCTCGATGCGGGCGTTCTGCCACGCGCCGCGCGGCGAGGACATGGCCTCGCTGTAGAGGTCGGCCACGGGGTCGAAGAGCGGCGAGTCCTGGTCCACGGTGCCGGACTCCACGGACGGATCGGCGTCGCCCACGGACTGCTGAGTCTGGTGGGTCATGGTGTTGCCGCGCTGGACGAGCGTGAGCACGGCCCGGTCCGCTCCCCGGGACGTCAGCCGGTCCACGAGGAACGGCAGCGGGCCCCGGTCGGGCAGCGGCCCGGCCTCCGCGGTGCCGTGCTCCTCGTGGCCGCTCCCGTCGAGGCCCCGGGGAGCGGAGTCCCGGCCGCCGGTGTCCTGGCCCTCCCGGGCGTCCGTGTCCCGGGCGCCCGTGTCGCGCCCGTCGGGGCCGGGGGTCGGACCGGCCGGCTGCTCCGGCCGTCCGGTCTCGCGGTGCGGCGTGCTGTCCTCGGTGTTCTTCCGGAAAATGCCTCGCAGACCCAACTGGACCCACCCTTCCGAGCGTGTGCGCACGCCCTCGGTTCTCGTTTCGCGCTGGTTCTCTCCGCAGTATAGGCGGGCCCCGCCCCCGCCCCGGGCGCTCAGCGGCCGGCGCTGGACGTCCGGCGCTGGACGTCCGGCGTTCGACGTGCAGCGCTCGGTGCCCGGACGGTCAGCGTCCAGCGCTCGGTGTCCAGCGCTCAGCGGACGGTCTCGAGGACCACGGCCCGGTCCGGCCGGGACGCCGGCGCGTCCGGGGCGACCACGGCGGCGCCCTCGAGGGCCTCCCGGGCCCGCGCGAAGCGGTCGGGGGTGTCGGTGAGCAGGGTCAGCAGGGGTTGCCCGGCCCGGACGGTGTCCCCGGGCTTGGCGTGGAGCAGCACGCCGGCGCCGGCCTGGACCGGGTCCCCGCGCCGGGCGCGGCCGGCGCCGAGGCGCCAGGAGGCCACCCCGACCCGGTGGGCGTCGAGCTCGGCGAGCACGCCGTCGGCCTCGGCCACGACGGTCTCGGACTCCCGGGCCCGCGGCAGCGGGGCGTCGGGGTCGCCGCCCTGGGCCGCCACCATGGCCCGCCACACGTCCATGGCCCGGCCGTCCCGCAGCGCCTCAGCCGGGTCGGCGTCGGGGAGCCCGGATGCGGCGAGCATCTCCGCGGCGAGCGCCACGGTGAGCTCCACGACGTCGGCCGGGCCGCCGCCGGCGAGAACGTCGACGGACTCCTGGACCTCCACGGCGTTGCCGACCGCCAGGCCGAGGGGCGTGGACATGTCGGTGAGCAGGGCGGTGGTCGTGACCCCGGCGTCGGTGCCGAGGTCGACCATCGTGCGGGCCAGCTCGCGGGCGGACGCCAGGTCCTTCATGAACGCCCCGGAGCCCACCTTGACGTCGAGCACGAGGGACTGGGTGCCCTCCGCGATCTTCTTGGACATGATGGAGGACGCGATGAGCGGGATCGACTCGACCGTCCCGGTGACGTCCCGCAGCGCGTAGAGCAGCTTGTCCGCGGGCGCCAGGCCGGAGCCCGCGGCGCAGATCACCGCCCCCACGTCCCGCAGCTGGACCAGCATCTCCTCGTTGGACAGGGCGGCCCGCCAGCCCGGGATCGACTCGAGCTTGTCCAGGGTGCCGCCGGTGTGGCCGAGGCCGCGCCCGGACAGCTGGGGGACGGCCACGCCGAAGACGGCCACGAGCGGGGCCAGCGGCAGGGTGATCTTGTCCCCCACCCCGCCGGTCGAGTGCTTGTCCGCGGTGGCCGAGCGCGCCCCGGAGCGCACGAGCGCGGAGAAGTCCATCCGCTCGCCCGAGGCGATCATCGCCCGCGTCCAGCACGCGATCTCGTCCCGGTCCATGCCCCGCAGGAAGATCGCCATGGCCAGGGCGCTCATCTGCTCCTCGGCCACGACCCCGCGGGTGTAGGCGTCCAGGACCCACGCGATCTGCCCGGGCGACAGCGCACCGCCGTCGCGCTTGGTCCGGATGACGTCCACGGCGTCGAACTGCTCGGTCATGAGGGGTCCTTTCGGGGACTAGAGGTTCTCGGGGCCGAAGGCGTCGGGCAGCACCTCGGCCATGGTGCGCACCCCGGAGACGGTGAGCAGCCGCAGGCCGGGCGCGCGGTGCTCGTGCAGCAGCTGCCGGCACCGCCCGCAGGGCATCAGGACGTCGCCGTGCCCGTCGACGCACACGAACGCCACGAGCCGCCCGCCGCCGGACATGTGCAGCGCGGAGACCAGGGTGCACTCGGCGCACAGGGTCAGCCCGTAGGAGGCGTTCTCCACGTTGCACCCGGAGACCACCCGCCCGTCCTCGGTGAGGGCGGCCGCGCCCACCGGGTAGTGCGAGTACGGGACGTAGGCGTGCTCGAGGGCGGCCACGGCGGCCTTCCGCAGCCGGTCCCAGTCGACCCGGGTCCCGTCGTCGCCGCTCTCCTCGCCGCCGGTGCGCAGGGGCTCGTTCACGGGGCGCTCACTCCTTGGTGTAGGGCTTGCCGATGGCCGCGGGGCCGCGGGAGACGCCCACGAGCCCGGCCACGGCCAGGATCGTGACCACGTACGGGAGCATGGCCAGGAACTGGCTGGGCACGGGCGTGCCCAGGAAGGACAGGATCGACTGCAGGTTGGACGCGAAGCCGAACAGCAGGGACGCGAGCAGCGCCCCCACCGGGTTCCACCGGCCGAAGATCAGGGCGGCCAGCGCGATGTAGCCGGCGCCGGAGGTCATGTCCCGGGTGAACGCGGAGACGGAGACCAGCGTGTAGAAGGCGCCGCCGAGACCGGCGACCATCCCGCCCAGCAGCACGTTGCGGAAGCGCAGGGCGTTGACCTTCACGCCGAGGGTGTCGGCGGCCTTGGGGTGCTCCCCCACGGACCGGGTGCGCAGCCCCCAGCGCGTCTTGTAGAGCGCGAACCACACGAGCGCCACCGCGGCGTACATCAGGTAGCCGATCACGGACTGGTCGAAGACGATGGGCCCGATCAGGGGGACCTCCGAGAGCACCGGGACGGCGAAGCGCGGCAGCCGCGGCGGGGAGTTGAACACGCCCGGGTTCGACTCCAGCACCGTGGCGAAG
This sequence comes from Kocuria arenosa, assembly GCF_042879215.1. Taxonomy (NCBI): domain Bacteria; kingdom Bacillati; phylum Actinomycetota; class Actinomycetes; order Micrococcales; family Micrococcaceae; genus Kocuria; species Kocuria arenosa. Next base: position 167,355 of record NZ_JBHZTA010000004.1, read on the forward strand.
AGGAAGCCGGTCAGCCCGGACACGAGCACGTTGAGCACCACGCCCACGATCACCTGGTTGACCCGGTAGGTGATCGAGAAGACCGCCAGCACGAGGGAGACGAGCCCGGCGCCCAGCACGGCGGCGAGCAGCCCCACCCAGGCGCTGCCGGAGAGCGAGCCGGCCACCGCGGCGGAGAACGCGCCGAACAGCAGCTGGCCCTCGATCGCGATGTTGATCACGCCCGAGCGCTCGCACAGCAGGCCGCCCAGCGAGCCGAAGATCAGCGGGATGGCCAGGGCCACGGACCCGGCCAGCAGCCCGGACAGGGACACGTCCGGGCTGCGCGCGCTGCCCACGACCCACACGAGGAAGCCGCTGACGAAGAAGAAGCCGAACACGAGCACCGCCCACCGGGGCAGGTGCGCCCCGGCCCGGGCGCGCAGGAACGCGAGGACCGTCAGCCCGGCCAGCACGGCGACCGTGAGCCAGCCCCACAGGACGCCGTGCACCACGAGGTCCGGCACGCGGAAGAGGTCGCCGGTCTCCGAGACGCGGAAGCTCACCGTGTTGTCCGGGGCGTTGAGCCCGAACAGCAGGAGGGCCACGAGGCTCAGGAGGCCGAGGACCACCGGGGTGCGCCAGCTCGTGACGCCCACGACCTCGTTGGCCGCGGTCGTGGACAGTTCGGCCTCGGCCGCCGGGGGCAGGGTCGCCGCGGCGGTGCCGCCGGCGGTGCTGCCGGACGTGCTGCCGGACGTGCTGCCGGACGCCCAGGGCGCCGGCTCGGGACGCGGTCCCGGATGCTGCGAGCTCATGCCCGGCCTCCTTCGGTGGCAGTGGTGGCCGTGGCGGCGGTGGTGGTGCCCCGGCCGCGGCGGGAGCGGACCCGGTCCTGCCCGGTCCGCACCAGCGGCGGCAGGGCGATGAACAGGACGATCAGGGACTGCACGACCAGGACGATGTCGATGTTCGTGCCGGTCATCGACTGCATGGTGACTCCTCCCGCGCGGAACCCGCCGTAGAGCAGGCCCGCGAAGAACGTGCCCCACGGCTTCGAGCGGCCGAGCAGGGCCACCGTGATCGCGTCGAAGCCGAAGGACGCGGCGACGCCCGCGGTCAGCGCCCGCTCGGTGCCGGAGATCTGGGCCACGCCCGCGAGGCCCGCGAGCGCGCCCGCGAGGACCATGACGACGACGAAGCCGCGCGTGACGGAGATGCCGGCGGTCCGGGCCGCGCGCGGGTTGGCGCCCACGGCCCGCAGCTCGAAGCCGATCGTGGAGCGCTGGAGCAGCCACGCCACGAACACGGTGGCGAGGATCGCGAGCACGAAGCCCCAGTGCAGCCGGAACTGCTCGCCGAGCAGCTTGGGGAACATCGCGGTGTCCGCTACCTGGGGGCTCACGGGGTTGGAGGAGCCCGGGCGCAGGAACGCCGGGCGGGTGAGCAGCCAGGCGACGAGGTTCAGCGCGATGTAGTTGAGCATGATCGTCAGGATCACCTCGTGGGCGCCGGTGCGGGCCTTGAGCACGCCGACGATCGCGCCCCACAGCGCGCCGCCGACGGCCCCCGCGAGGATCACGGCGAGCAGGTGCACGCCCACCGGCAGCTGCCAGGCGAAGCCGACCCAGGCGGCGAGCGCCGCGCCGATCAGCAGCTGCCCCTGGGCGCCGATGTTGAACAGCCCGGCCTGGAAGGCCACGGCCACGCCGAGCCCCGCCAGGACCAGCGGCGTGGCCACGGTGAGGGTCTCCGCGAGCGGGTAGACCCGCTGCGCGAACGTGGTGCCGTTCGGGTTGTAGACGGCGCCGTAGAACATCGCCTCGTAGGCGGAGGACGCGGCGGCCCACATGGCCGCGAGCGTGTCACCGGGGCGGGCGAAGAAGTAGCTCGCGGCGTCGGCGACCCGGTCGTCGGTCAGGGCGATGAGCAGTCCGCCCAGGACCAGGGCGGCGACGATCGCGAGCACGGACTGCACCGCGGAGCCCGTCCAGTCGCGCCGCGGCGCCCCGGGCGCGACGGCCGTGGGCGGCGGCGCCTTCTGCTGGTCGGCGACCGCGGGGGCCGGTCCGGTGGCACTCATGCCTGCTCCTTCGTGTGCTCCGCCGTGTCCTGCGGGGCGTCGGTCTGCTGGGGGACGGTCTGCTGGGCGCCGGTCTGCCGAGGCCCGGCCGGCCAGGCGCCGGCCGCGCGGAGCTCCTCGGCGGTGGCGCCGGCCATCATCTGCCCCAGCACGTCGCGCGGGGTGTCGGGGCCCACGATCCCCATGATCCGGCCGTGGAAGAACACGGCGATCCGGTCGGCCAGCGCGTACACCTCGTCGAGCTCGGTCGAGACGATGAGGACCGGCACGCCCTTGTCCCGCTCGGCGACGATCCGCTCGTGGATGAACTCGACCGAGCCGACGTCCACGCCGCGGGTGGGCTGGGAGGCGAGGAACAGCTCGAGGGGCCGGGAGAGCTCCCGGGCGATGACGACCTTCTGCTGGTTGCCGCCGGACAGGGTCTGCACGGGGGCGTCCACGGAGGGGGTGCGGACGTCGAACTGCTCGACGGCGCGGCGGGCGTTGGCCTGGACCTCGCCCCGGCGCAGGGACGGTCCGCGGGAGAAGCGGTCGTCGCCGTATAGGTCCAGCACGAGGTTCTCGGCGACGGTGAAGGGACCCACGAGCCCGTCCGTGGAGCGGTCCTCCGGGACGAAGCCCACGCCGGCGTCGAGGACCTGGCGCACGGACTTCCCGAGCAGCTCCGTGCCGCCCAGCCGGATGGACCCGGTGGCCCGCTCCCGCAGGCCGAGGATCGCCTCGGCCAGTTCCGTCTGGCCGTTGCCCTGCACGCCGGCCACCGCGAGGATCTCCCCGCGGGCCACGTCGAAGCTGACGTCGTCGAGCAGCTTCACGCCGTTGTCCGCGACCACGGTGAGCCCGGAGACCTCCAGGGCGCGCTCTCCCGGCTCGGCCTCGTCCTTGGCGACGGTCAGGGACACGTCCCGGCCCACCATGAGGGCCGCGAGCTCGGCGGTCGAGGCCTCCGGGGACGTCTGCCCCACCACCCGGCCGCGGCGGATCACCGTGATGACGTCGGAGATCGCCTTGACCTCCCGCAGCTTGTGGGAAATGAACAGGATCGACTTCCCGGAGCCGCGCAGCTGGCGCATGATCTCGAGCAGCTCGTCGGTCTCCCGCGGCGTGAGCACCGCGGTGGGCTCGTCGAGGATGAGCACCTGCGCCTCCCGCACGAGGGCCTTGATGATCTCGACGCGCTGCTGCACGCCCACGGGCAGGTCCTCGACCACGGCGTCCGGGTCCACGTGGAAGCCGTAGCGCTGCGAGATCTCCCGGATCCGGCGTCGGGTGGTCTCGAGGTCGAGGGTGCCGCCGCGGGTGCTCTCGGCGCCGAGCGCCACGTTCTCCGCGACGGTGAACACCGGCACGAGCATGAAGTGCTGGTGCACCATGCCGATCCCGGCGGCCATGGCGTCCCCGGGGCCCCGGAAGGCCACCGCGGAGCCGTCCACGAGGATGCGCCCCTCCGTCGGCCGGTACAGGCCGTACAGGACGTTCATCAGGGTGGACTTGCCGGCCCCGTTCTCGCCGAGGAGGCAGTGGATCTGCCCGGGCTCCACGACGAGGTCGACGTCCTCGTTCGCCGCGAAGGAGCCGAACCGCTTGGTGATGGACTGCAGTTCCAGCTTCATGTGGGGTGGTCCTCCTCCTGGGCCGTCCGCCGGTCCTGGGCGGGCACGCCACCGCCGCCAGCTGCGGCGGTGGCCTCCGCTGGCGGCGGTGGGTGCGGTGGTCGGTGTCGTCCGGGCTCAGGCCTGCGGCGAGTTCTCGGACTCGACGGTGACGGTGCCGTCGATGATGTCCTGGCGCAGCTGCTCGACCTCGCCGGCGAGCTCCTCGCCCACGGCCTCCTCCTGGTCGTGGAACGGGGCGATGCCCACGCCGTCGTTGTCGAGGGTGCCGACGTAGGGCTCGTTGCTGAACTCGCCCTCGGCGGCCGACTCGACGACGTCCTGCACGGAGGTGCTCATCTGCTTGAGCACGGAGGTGAGCTGGTACTCCTTGCCCTGGTCGAGGGTCTCGTAGCCGTCGGCGTCGACCCACACGAAGCGGACGTCGTCGCCGCCGCCGCTGTTGGCCTCCACCACGGCGTCGAGGGTGCCGAGCGCCGCCTGCCCGGCCACGGGCAGGACGATGTCCGCGCCCTCGTTGATGAAGTTCTGCGTGGTGGTCTTGGCGGCGGAGGTGTCCGTGAAGCTGTTGACGAAGGTGCCGTCCTGGGAGTCCTTGTCCCAGCCCAGCAGCCGGACGTCCTCGCCCTTGGTCTGGTTGTAGTGGTCGATGCCGTCGGCGAAGCCGTCCATGAACACGGTCACGGTCGGGATGTCCATGCCGCCGTAGGTCGCCACGGTCCCGCTCTGGGTGCTGCCCGCCGCGACGTAGCCGGCGAGGAACGCGGCCTCGGCCGTGTTGTAGACGAGCGGCTTGACGTTGTCGAGCTCGATCGAGGCGTCGTCGACGATCGCGAAGTTCGACTCGGGGTTGGCCTCGGCCACGGCCCGGGTGGCGTCGGCGAGCAGGAAGCCCACGGACAGCGTCAGGTCGCACCCGGACTGCACCATGGACGTCAGGTTGGGCTCGAAGTCGGTCTCGGCCTGGGACTCGGCCTGGTTGACCTCGATGCCCATGCTCTCCTCGACGGCCTTCAGGCCCTCGTAGGAGTTCTGGTTGAACGATCGGTCCTGGAACCCGCCGGAGTCCGAGACGATGCAGCCGGTGAAGTCCGTGGCCTGCTCCTGCGCCTCGCCGCCCTCCTCGGGGGCGGCGCCGCAGCCGGCAAGGACGAGGGCGGAGGCGCCGAGCAGCGCGGCGGCGGAGAGCGGGCGGGTTCCTCGGGACGTCCGGGGCGAGAAGGTCATGGTTCCTCCAGGAGACGGGCGCGGCCGGGCTGTGGGCCCGGTCACGCGGCAAGCGCGACGTGGTGCCACTCTACCCACGGGTAGACGCGGCGGGCCGGAGGCCGCCGCTAATTCGTCGTGACGTCCGGCCGTGTCTGCCGGGAGTGCAGCCGGATGGCCCGCAGGGCCGTGCTGGCCATCACCTGGATGCCGCAGCCGATCGCGGCCTCGTCCGCCACGTAGTCCGACTGGTGCAGGTCGTAGGTGTGCCCGCCCCGCGTGCGCGTGCCCAGCCGCATCATCGCCCCGGGGACCTCCTGGAGGAACCACGCGAAGTCCTCCCCGCCCATCGACTGGTGCACCAGCACCACCGCGTCCTCGCCGAGCTCGGCGCGGGCGGCGTTCTCGATCAGGGTGGTCTCGGCCTCCCCGTTGACCACGGGAGGGACGCCGCGGATGTGCTCCAGCTCCACGTCCACCCCGTACGGCGCCGCGACCTGGTGCACGACCTCGTCGAGCAGCTTGCCCGCCCGGTGCCAGGCGTCGGCGTCGAGGCACCGCATGGTCCCGGACATGAACCCGGTGGCGGGGATGGCGTTGGGCGCCACGCCGGCGTGCAGCTGGCCCCACACCACGGCCACCCCGGAGCGGACGTCGATCCGCCGGGAGAGCACGGCCGGGACGTTGACGGCGATCTGGGCCATCGCGTAGACGAGGTCCTGCGTGAGGTGGGGGCGGGAGGTGTGCCCGCCGCGGCCGGTGAACTCGATGCGCACGGTGTCGGAGGCGGACGTGATCGCACCGATCCGGGTGCCCACCTGACCGACGTCGACCTTGGGCTCGCAGTGCAGGGCGAACATCCGCGGCACGCCCTCGAGGACGCCCTGGCGCAGCACGGTGAGCGCGCCGCCGGGCAGCTGCTCCTCGGCGGGCTGGAAGACGATCCGCACGGTCCCGGCGATGTGCGCGGTCCGGTGCAGGTCCGCGAGCACCTTGGCCACGCCCACCATCACCGTGGCGTGGATGTCGTGCCCGCAGGAGTGCGCCACGCCGTCGTTGACGGAGGAGTACTCGAGGCCCGTGCCCTCCTGGATCGGCAGCGCGTCGATGTCCGCCCGCAGGCCCACGGCGATCGGGCCGTGCCCGATGTCCACGTAGCACCCGGTGTCCGAGAGCCGCACCGGGGTGAGGCCCATGTTCTCCAGGGCGCCCACGATCCGGTCCGTGGTGCGGAACTCCTGGTAGGACAGCTCCGGGTGCCGGTGCAGGTCCCGCCGGAAGGCGATCAGGTCGGGCAGGTAGCGCTTGAGCAGGGGGCCGATGGCGGGCGGGAGGCCGGCCTCCGGGGCCGCGGCGGTGGATGGCGCGTCAGGCATCTGTCCAGCCTACTCCCGGGCGCGCACGGCCCGGGACGCTCACAGGACGTCCGTGTTGCCGCTCTGCTTGAGCGAGGCCACCGCGTCCTTGACGCGCTGGGCGTGCTCCCGGGTGGTCACCAGCAGCGCGTCGTGGGTGTCGACGACGACGATGTCCTCGACGCCGATCAGCGCGATCAGCCGGCCCGTGTCCGAGACGACGATGCCGCTGGAGCTGTCGGAGAGCACCCGGCTGTTGTCGCCGAGGACCGTGACGTCGGGGTCGGTCTCGGGATCGACGTGGTTGAGCCGCCGGATCGCGGCGAAGTCCCCGACGTCGTCCCAGGTGAAGCTCGCCGGGACCATGGCCACGTCCCCGGCGGCCGCCGCGGGCTCGGCCACGGCGTAGTCGATCGCGATCTTGGGCAGGCCGGGCCACACCCGGTCCACCACCTCGTCCTGGGCGGGTGTGCCCCAGGCGTCGGCGATCTCGGTGAGCCCCGCGTGCAGCTCCGGCTGGCTCGCGGCGAGGTGGCGCAGCATCAGGGACGCGGGCGCCACGAACATCCCGGCGTTCCACGTGTAGTTGCCGCCGGCCACGTAGTGGCGGGCGGTGTCCTCGTCGGGCTTCTCCACGAACTCCTCGACCTGCAGGGCGTGCGGCGCGTCCGGCAGGCCGAGCTGGGAGCCGGCCCGGATGTAGCCGAAACCGGTGGCCGGGGAGCTCGGCGGGATGCCGATCGTCACGATCCGCCCCGACGCCGCCGCGGCCACGGCCTCCCGGACGACGTCCTGGAAGGCGTCGGCGGGCTCGATGACGTGGTCGGCGGCGAAGGACCCGACGATCGCCTCGGGGTCCCGGCGCTGGACGAGCATGCAGGCCAGGCCGATGGCCGCCGCGGAGTCCTTCGGGGACGGCTCGAGCACGAGGTCCCCGGCGGAGAGCTCCGGGAGCTGACGGCAGACCGCGGCGGCGTGGGTGCGCCCGGTCACGACCATGACCGGACCGTCGCCGAGGCCCGCGAGCCGGTCGTACGTGGCACGGAGCAGGGACGAGCCGGAACCGGTGAGGTCGAGCAGGAACTTGGGGGCGTCGGCCCGGGACAGGGGCCACAGCCGGGAGCCGACCCCTCCGGCAGGGATGAAGGGGTGGAAGTGCGCGAGTGGGGAGGTCACGGACAACACCATACGACCTCCCCCCGGGACGCACGGAAAACGACGTCAGCCCGCGGCGGAAACCGCGCGAGGGCGAGGGACAGCCTGTCAGTAAACACCGGCCGTGCTGGTATCGTGGGAGGGAACTCGCGCATCATCCGACACAGAGCCGGAGGGCTCCGCTCACGTCGTGCGCAGTGCGAATTCCCGAATATTTCTAGAGCGCACGACGGCGAGCGACTCAGGGAGGTTTTTCAGTGGCGAAGACATCCAAGGGCACCCTGTACCGCGGCCAGGCTCATGGCCAGTGGTCCTGGGTGGCCCACCGCATCACCGGCGTGGCCATCTTCTTCTTTCTTCTGGTCCACGTCCTGGACACCGCGCTCGTGCGGGTCTCACCCGAGGCCTACAACGCGGTCATGGCGACCTACAAGAACCCGGTCATGGGCCTCGGCGAGGCCGGCCTCGTGGCGGCCATCGTCTACCACGCGTTCAACGGCCTGCGCATCATCATGGTCGACTTCTGGTCCAGCGGCACCAAGTACCAGAAGCAGATGCTCTGGGGCGTCCTGGCCCTGTGGGTCGTCGTCATGATCCCGTTCCTCATCCGTCACCTGTCCCACGTCTTCGGGGGTTAATCACAATGAGCACACCGCTCAAGGCAAGCATCTCGGTCCCCCGGAGCAAGGACCTCGAGGTCAACGGCATCAAGTACAACCGCTCCTCGTCCCGCCGCAACAACTTCGAGATGTTCGCGTGGCTGTTCATGCGCCTGTCCGGCGTGATCCTGCTGGTGCTCGTCTTCGTCCACCTCTGGGTCAACCTCGTGGGCCCCGAGGGCGGCGTGAACGCCGTCGACTTCGCGTTCGTGGCCGGCAAGTGGGCCAGCCCCTTCTGGCAGGTCTTCGACCTGCTCCTGCTGTGGCTCGCGATGCTGCACGGCACCAACGGCCTGCGCGTGATCATCGACGACTACGCGGAGCGTGACCGCACCCGGTTCTGGCTGAAGGTCTTCCTCTTCACCACCTCCGCCTTCGTGATCCTGCTCGGCACCCTCGTCATCTTCACCTTCGAGCCCTGCCCCGCCGGCGCGGACCCCGCGCTGCTCGCGAGCTTCTGCACCGCGGGCTGAGCCCTGCCGGGGACGGTCCGCCCGCGGCGGGCCGTCTCCGCCGTCCGGTCACAGGCGACCGGGCCCCAGCACATCTGACTGAACATCCAACAGAAAGAACAACCGGTATGCAGGTTCACAAGTACGACGTGGTCATCATCGGCGCCGGTGGTGCCGGTATGCGCGCCGCCATCGAGGCCGGTCAGCGCTCCCGCACTGCCGTACTGACCAAGCTGTACCCCACGCGTTCGCACACCGGCGCGGCGCAGGGCGGCATGTGCGCGGCCCTCGCCAACGTCGAGGAGGACAACTGGGAGTGGCACACGTTCGACACCATCAAGGGCGGCGACTACCTGGTCGACCAGGACGCCGCCGAGGTGATGGCCAAGGAGGCCATCGACGCCGTCCTCGACCTCGAGAAGATGGGCCTGCCGTTCAACCGCACCCCCGAGGGCAAGATCGACCAGCGCCGCTTCGGCGGCCACACCCGGGACCACGGCAAGGCCCCCGTGCGCCGCGCGTGCTACGCCGCGGACCGCACCGGCCACATGATCCTCCAGACGCTGTACCAGAACTGCATCAAGCACAACGTGGAGTTCTTCAACGAGTACTACGTCCTGGACCTGATCATGACCGAGGTCGACGGTCAGCGCCGCGTCGCCGGCGTCGTCTCCTACGACCTCGCCTCCGGGGAGCTGCACGTCTTCCAGGCCAAGTCCGTGGTCTTCGCCTCCGGCGGGGCCGGCAAGGTCTACAAGACGACCTCCAACGCGCACACGCTCACCGGCGACGGCATGGCGATCGCGTTCCGCAACGGCCTTCCCCTCGAGGACATGGAGTTCATCCAGTTCCACCCGACGGGTCTGGCCGGGCTGGGCATCCTCGTCTCCGAGGCGGCCCGCGGCGAAGGCGGGATCCTGCGCAACGCCGACGGCGAGCGGTTCATGGAGCGCTACGCCCCGACCATCAAGGACCTCGCCCCCCGTGACATCGTGGCCCGCTCCATGGCCAACGAGGTGCGCGAGGGCCGCGGCGCCGGGCCCAACAAGGACTACGTCCTGCTCGACCTCACGCACCTCGAGCCGGCGCACATCGACGCGAAGCTGCCCGACATCACGGAGTTCGCCCGCACGTACCTGGGCGTGGAGCCCTACACCGAGCCCGTCCCGGTGTTCCCGACCTGCCACTACGCCATGGGCGGCATCCCGACCAACATCAAGGCCGAGGTGCTCCAGGACAACGAGACGGTGGTCCCCGGCCTGTACGCCGCGGGCGAGGTCGCCTGCGTGTCCGTGCACGGCTCCAACCGCCTGGGCACCAACTCGCTGCTGGACATCAACGTGTTCGGCAAGCGCGCCGGCATCTACGCGGCCGAGTACGCGCAGCAGGCCGAGTTCGTGCCCGTCCCGGACACCGCCCTGGACAGCACCGTGTCGCTGCTCGACAACGCCCGCAACGGCACGGGCACCGAGAAGGTCGCCGCGATCCGCAAGGACCTGCAGGACACCATGGACCTCAACGTCCAGGTGTTCCGCACCGCCGACACCCTGCAGGCGGCGCTGGACGACATCGCCGCCCTCGAGGCCCGGTACGCGAACATCTCCATCCAGGACAAGGGCAAGCGCTTCAACCTCGACCTGCTCGAGGCCGTGGAGCTCGGCTTCCTCCTGCAGCTCGCGAAGGTCATGACCGTGGCCGCCCTGCACCGCACCGAGTCCCGCGGCGGGCACTTCCGGGAGGACTTCCCGGAGCGCGACGACGCCAACTTCATGAAGCACTCGATGGTCTACCTCGACCCCTCCTCCCCCACCGCGGGGATCCGGCAGGAGACGAAGCCCGTCATCTTCACCCGCTACGAGCCCATGGAGCGTAAGTACTGATGTCTACCGCACAAACTCCCGACCGGCCCGAGGACGGCCGCAGCGAGGATCCCCAGGACCGCGCCCCCGAGCACGGCCACGCCCCGGCCCACGACCAGGACGACCGCGCCGGCTACAAGACCGACGCGGACGCCGGGTCGATCGACGAGCGCGACGAGGCCACGGCCCCGGCCGTGGACCCCGCCGCCGAGAACGCCGAGGGCGGGGAGCCCGCCGCGCGGGTGGAGCTTCCCGAGGAGCAGCAGGGCAACCAGGAGATCCCGACCTTCGACCTCACCCTGCAGATCCGCCGCTACAACCCGGAGGTCTCCGACGAGGTCCGCTGGGACGAGTTCAAGCTCACCATGTACGGCACCGACCGGGTGCTGGACGCCCTGCACAAGGTGAAGTGGGAGATCGACGGCACGCTGGTGTTCCGCCGCTCCTGCGCCCACGGCGTGTGCGGTTCGGACGCCATGCGCATCAACGGCCAGAACCGCCTCGCGTGCAAGGTGCTGCTCAAGGACCTGGACCTGTCCAAGCCCGTCACGGTGGAGCCCATCAAGGGCCTGCCGTGCGAGAAGGACCTGATCGTGGACATGGAGCCGTTCTTCCAGTCCTACCGCGAGATCATGCCGTTCCTGGTGGCCGGCGGCAACGAGCCGACCATGGAGCGCTACCAGTCCCAGGAGGACCGGGCGCGCTTCGACGACACCACCAAGTGCATCCTGTGCGCCGCGTGCACGTCGTCCTGCCCCGTGTTCTGGACCGACGGCCAGTACTTCGGTCCGGCGGCGATCGTCAACGCGCACCGGTTCATCTTCGACTCCCGCGACGACGCCGGGGACCTGCGCCTGGAGATCCTCAACGACAAGGAGGGCGTGTGGCGGTGCCGCACGACCTTCAACTGCACCGAGGCGTGCCCGCGCGGCATCCAGGTCACGAAGGCCATCGCCGAGGTCAAGAACGCCATCCTGAGCCGCTCCATGTGAGCGTCCCCCGAGGCCGCGGCGGCCCGTCCCCTGCACGGCAGGGGACGGGCCGCCGTCGTCGTGCGGGGCCGCTCCTCAGGGGCGCCCGGCCAGGGAGGCCATGGGCACCACGGTGATCGCCACCTTCTCGCCGTGCGGCTGCACGCGCCCCCCGCGCTGGTCCGCGTGCACGATCGCCCCGATGGCCGCCGAGAACAGCAGGATCTGGTTGAACAGGTAGAACCACAGGAGCACGCCGACCACGAGGGCGACCGAGAGCAGATACGGGTTGGTGGTGGCCCCGGCGACCACCGCGCCCCCGATGTAGCGCAGCGCGAAGCTGCCGGTCGCCGCGGAGAGCACCGTGACGGCCAGGGCTCGGCGGGTGATCCGCAGCCCGGCCACGCCCCGCACGAGCTCGAGGGCGAACAGCGCGTCGAGCACGACGACGAGCAGGGTGCTCAGCGCCCACGTCAGCCCCGTGCGCAGCCACTCGGGGCCGCTGCCCCAGCCGAGCTCTCCGGCGGAGTCCAGCAGGAACCCGAGGAAGCCGGAGGCCGCGCCGTTGGCCACGACCGAGAGGGCGAGCAGCACACCGAGCACGAGCAGGCCCAGCAGGTCGCGCGGCACGGCCGCGATGGGCAGGCCCTGCGCCGGGGGCACCTCGAAGAGACGGCGGAACGCGAGCCGCACCCCGGAGACCCAGCGCCAGCCGGAGAAGAACAGGACCGCGCCGCCGATCACCGTGGCGAGGGTGAAGGGCCGGGTGTCCTCGAGCAGCTCCAGGGGCACCACTCCCCCGCTGCCGGTGTCCAGCAGACCCGGCACCCTCTCGGTCACGGCCTCCACCACGGCGTCCCGCACCAGGGGGTCGTTGCCCAGGAACACGCCGATCACGGAGAAGCCCATCACCAGCAGGGCGGTCGACGCGAAGATCAGCACGAAGGACAGGCCCGCCGCCATGAGGGGCCCGCCGTGGAAGAGGTAGTGCAGGACCACGCGGACGGGCATCCGCCGGTACGTCTCGGCGAGCGCCACCCCGAGCGCCGAGCCGGCCACGCCGAGGGCGCCGGCGCCGGCGGCCCGCTTCTCGCGCAGCAGCGCCCGCTGGCGCAGCGCCTCGCGCCGCATGCCGTGCCGGTCGACCGCGCGGGGCGGCAGGTCAGGGGCGGGACCGGTGCGGGGACCGGCTCGGGTGCTCATGGCCGGGGCGGCTCAGCGCCGGTCGCGGTCGCGCCCCGTGAAGGGGAACTCCTCGCGGATCCGCCAGACGCCCCGGCCGTCGAGCTCGTAGAGGCCGATCCGGTCCACGAGGAACCCGGCGCGGTAGGTCCGCAGCATCTCCTGGGCCCGGTCGAGGTCCTCCTCCTCCACGGCCTGGGCGATCGTGACGTGGGGGTGGAAATCGAAGGGCGACGCCGAGACGAGCTGCTCCTCGTGCAGGGCGTCGTGCAGCGCCCGGCACTGCTGCTCGCCCTCCTGGATGCGCAGGTAGACCACCGGGCTCACGGGGCGGAACGTGCCGGTGCCGTTGATCTCCACCCGGAACGGCTCCCACTCGCGGGCCACGGACCCCACCCGCTGCACCACGTCCGCCCAGCGCTCCGCCTGCGGGGCGATCATCAGCGTGATGTGCGCCGGCACGGCGTAGGAGGCGGGGTCCCCGAAGGACGCGCGCCAGTCCTGCAGCTCCCGGCCCACGGGCTCGGGCAGCTCGATCACCACGCCCGCGTACACCTGGCCGGGACGGATGGTGGGGGACTGCTGCGTACGGGTCAACTCAACTCCTCACAGGACGGGACCCAGCCTAGCCCAGCCCTCCGGACCCGCCCAGGCTCGGCAGGAAGCCCATCCGGTCGTAGACCGACGCCAGGGTCCGGACGGTGATCTCCCGGCCCTTCTCGGCGCCCCGGGCGAGGAGGCGATCCAGTTCCGCCGGGTCGTCCAGCAGCTCCTGGGCGCGCGCCTGGATGGGGTCCAGCGTCCCGGTGACCACCTCGGCCAGCCCCACCTTGAGGTGGCCGTACAGCTTCCCCTCGTACTCCCCCACGACGTCGGCCACGGACCGGCCCGTGAGCGCCGAGTACACGGTCAGCAGGTTGGCGATGCCCGGCTTGGCCTCGCGGTCGAAACGGATCTCCGTGCCGTCGTCGGTGACCGCCGACCTGATCTTCTTCGCGTTCTTCTTGGCCGGGTCGAGCAGCCGGATCAGCCCGCTCTCCGACGCGGCGGACTTGGACATCTTGGCGGTGGGGTTCTGCAGGTCGTAGATCTTGGCGGACTCGGCGAGGATCAGCGCGTCCGGCACCACGAACGTGTCCCCGAGGCGGGCGTTGAACCGCTGGGCGAGGTTGCGGGTCAGCTCGAGGTGCTGGCGCTGATCCTCCCCCACGGGCACCTGGTGCGCCTGGTAGATCAGGATGTCCGCGGCCATGAGCACCGGGTAGGCGAACAGGCCGACCGTGGCGTTCTCGGCGCCCTGCCTGGCGGACTTGTCCTTGAACTGCGTCATCCGGGACGCCTCGCCGAAGCCCGTGATGCAGTTGAGCGCCCAGGCGAGCTGGGCGTGCTCGGGCACGTGCGACTGCACCAGCAGGGTGGAGCGCTCGGGGTCGATGCCCGCGGCGATGTACTGGGCCGCCGTGGTGCGGGTCCGCTGGGCGAGGGCGGCCGGGTCCTGCTCCGCGGTGATGGCGTGCAGGTCGGCGACGAAGAACACGCACTCGTTGTCGTCCTGCAGGTCCACCCAGTTGCGCACGGCCCCCACGTAGTTGCCCAGGTGCAGGGAGTCCGCCGAGGGCTGCACCCCCGAGACGACACGGGGCTTGCCGGAAGCGGTGGGGACGTCGAACGGTACGGGCTCAGGGGTCACGGTGCGGGGTCCTTCGATCGGGCGTGCGCGGGCGGGCGCGGAGCGGGAACGGGTCAGAGCTGGTAGTCGACCACCACGGGCGCGTGGTCGGAGAAGCGGGTGTCGTAGCTGGGGGCGCGGTCCACGGCGGCCGTCACTGCCCGGGCCGCGAGCCCCGGGGTGGCCATGTGGTAGTCGATGCGCCACCCGGCGTCGGTGTCGAAGGCCTTGCCCCGGTAGGACCACCACGTGTAGGGCCCGGGGACCGGACCGGCCAGCTCCCGGGCGACGTCCTTGTACCCGTGCTCGCCGAAGAAGCGGTCGAAGTAGGCGCGCTCCTCGGGCAGGAAGCCGGCGTTCTTGACGTTGCCCTTCCAGTTCTTGATGTCCAGCTCCGTGTGCCCCACGTTGAGGTCGCCGACGACGAGCACGTGCTCCCTCGTGCGGGCGAGCTCGGGCAGCCGCTCGGTCATGACGTCGAGGAAGCGGTACTTGTCGTCCTGACGGGGGGTGCCGACCTCCCCGGAGTGGACGTAGGCCGAGACCACGGTCAGCGTGCTGCCGTCGGACAGGGAGTGGTCGGTCTCGACCCACCGGCCCGAGGTCTCGAAGTGGTCGTGGCCGATGGAGTCGCGCCGCTGCACGGGCAGCAGCGACCCGTCCCGGGCGTCGCGGCGGGTGGCCACGGCCACACCGGCCCGGCCCTTGTCGGCCGCCTCGGCGTGGTGGACGTCCCACACCTGCTCGTCGAGCAGGTCCCGGACGATCCTGTCGGGGGCCCGGACCTCCTGCAGGCACAGGATGTCGACGTCACGGCCCGCCAGCCAGTCGGCCATGCCGCGCTTGTAGGCGGCGCGGATGCCGTTGACGTTGACGGTGGCGATGCGCAGGACGTTCTCGGGGCGGGACATGCGGGGGCACCTGGCTTCCGGGGAGTGGTGTGCGGGGGGGTCGTGCTGGGGCGGGCGGAGGTCAGTCGACCACGGTGCCGCTGAGGGGTTCCTGCCGCAGCATGCTCATCCCGTTGCCGGCCGTGATGTCGATGGTGTCGAGGGCGCGGTCCAGCGCCTCGCGCTCGGGCCCCTCGACGGACAGCGCGGTGAGCTCCTGCTTGATCACCTTGGACTGGACCAGGACGATCTGGAAGCTGTGGGAGAGCTTCTCGTCCCGCATGGAGCCCGCGGCGCCGGAGCGGGTGGCGGCGGGGGCGCGGCCGGAGCCGGTGCGCAGCTGCTCCCGGGCCTCGTCGACCTGCCGGCGGCCGAACCGGGCGGCCTTGCGGACCATGAGCACCACCCAGGTGGCGAGCAGCAGCCAGCCGAGGGCGATGCCGGCGAGCGCCCAGCCCAGCCACGAGTTGGCGTTCGCGGCCTGCAGCAGCGCCACCACGAAGATGACCACGAGCACGGCCAGTCCGATCACCGTGCCCCACTGGGCGGTGCGGCTGCCGGGCTCGGCGGCCGGGGAGGTGGACGGGGTCGAGGATCCGAGGGAGCGCATGGTCCCCATTGTCTCAAATCCCGGCCCGGGCCACGAACCGGCGCGGGCGCCCTCCCCGCCCCAGGGCCGGGAACGGCCGCGCCCCCGGGAGCGACGGCTCCCGGGGGCGTGGCGCGGTGGACGGTGCTCAGCGGAGGCCGGCGTGCCGCTCGGCGGTCTCCACGACGTTGAGCAGCAGCATGGCCCGGGTCATGGGCCCGACCCCGCCGGGGTTCGGCGACATCCAGGAGGCCTTCTCCGCCGCGGCCGGGTCGATGTCCCCGGTGAGCCTCTTGTTCCCCGTCGCGGGGTCCTCCACGCGGGAGACCCCGACGTCGAGGAGCACGACGCCGTCCTTGAGGCTGTCGGCCGTGATCATGTGCGGCCGCCCGGCGGCGGCCACGACGACGTCGGCCTGGGCCAGCAGCGCGTCGAGGTCCTGCGTGCCGGTGTGGGCGAGGGTGACCGTGGCGTTGATCTCCTTGCGGGTCAGCAGCAGCCCGATCGGCCGTCCGACGGTCACGCCGCGGCCCACGACGAGCACGTGCCGGCCCGCGAGCTCGACGTCGTTCCGGCGCAGCAGCTCGATCACCCCGTTCGGCGTGCACGGCAGCGGGGAGGTCATCGGCTCGGAGACGTTGAGCACCAGGCGGCCGAGGTTCGTCGGGTGCAGCCCGTCCGCGTCCTTGTCCGGGTCGATCCGCTCGAGGATCGCGTTGGTGTCGATGTGCGCCGGCAGCGGCAGCTGGACGATGTAGCCGGTGCACGCGGGGTCCGCGTTGAGCTCGTCAAGGACGTGCTCGAGCTCCTCCTGGGAGACGTCCGCGGGCAGGTTCCGGCGGATCGAGGAGATGCCGACCTCGGCGCAGTCCTTGTGCTTGCCGCCCACGTAGGAGTGCGAGGCGGGGTCGTCGCCCACCAGCACCGTGCCGAGGCCGGGGGTGATCCCCCGCTCCGCCAGCACGGCGACGCGCTCGGCGAGCTCGGCCTTGATGGCGGCGGAGGCCGCCCGTCCGTCGAGGACCCGCGCCCCCACGCTCACCACTCCTCGAGGCCGTCGTAGAGCGGGAAGTCCGCGGCCAGCCGGTCCACGCGGGCCCGCAGGCCGGGGATGTCCGCCCCGGGCTTGAGGGCGGTGGCGATGATCTCGGCGACCTCCTCGAACTGCGGGGCGCCGAAGCCGCGGGTGGCCAGCGCGGGGGTGCCGATCCGCAGCCCGGAGGTGACCATCGGCGGGCGCGGGTCCCACGGCACGGCGTTGCGGTTGACGGTGATCCCCGCCTGGTGCAGGAGGTCCTCGGCCTGCTTGCCGTCCAGCTCGGAGTCGCGCAGGTCCACCAGGACCAGGTGCACGTCGGTGCCGCCGGTCAGCACGGACACCCCCGCCGCGGCGACGTCGTCGGCGCCGAGCCGCTCGGCGAGGATGCGGGCGCCCTCGACGGTGCGCTCCTGGCGGGCGCGGAACTCCTCGGTGGCCGCGATCCTGAAGGCCACCGCCTTGCCCGCGATGGCGTGCATGAGCGGTCCGCCCTGCTGGCCCGGGAAGACGGCGGAGTCGATCTTCTTCTTGAGCTCGCCCGTGGTCAGGATCACGCCGGAGCGGGGCCCGGCGAGGGTCTTGTGCACGGTGGAGGTCACCACGTGGGCGTGCGGCACGGGGTTGGCGTGCAGACCCGCGGCCACGAGGCCCGCGAAGTGGGCCATGTCCACCCACAGCTTCGCCCCCACCTCGTCGGCGACCGAGCGGAACGCCTCGAAGTCCAGCTCCCGCGAGTACGCGGACCAGCCGGCCACGATGACCTGCGGGCGCTCGGCGAGGGCCTGCTCCCGCACCTTGTCCATGTCGATGGTGTAGGTGCCGGGGTCGACCTCGTAGGCGGCGATCTCGTAGAGCTTGCCGGAGACGTTGAGCTTCATCCCGTGCGTGAGGTGGCCGCCGTGGGCGAGGGAGAGGCCCATCAGCTTGTCGCCGGGGGTCATGAGCGCCTGCATGACCGCCGTGTTGGCCTGGGCGCCGGAGTGCGGCTGGACGTTGGCGTGCTCGGCGCCGAACAGGGCCGTGGCCCGGTCCCGGGCGAGGTTCTCGACGACGTCGACGAACTCGCAGCCGCCGTAGTAGCGGCGCCCGGGATAGCCCTCGGCGTACTTGTTCGTCAGCACGGAGCCCTGCGCCTCGAGGACCGCCCGGGGCGCGAAGTTCTCGGAGGCGATCATCTCGAGGGTGCCGCGCTGGCGGCCGAGCTCGTCGGCGATGGCCGCCGCGATCTCCGGATCGACCTCGGCGAGGGGCTGGTTGGTGACGGACGGGGACGTGCTCGTGGACATGCCGCTCCTGAAGTCGGGGACCTGGGTGGACCGTCTACGAGTTTAGGCGATGCCGCAGCACCCGGTCCCGCCCGGCGTGCGCGGCCCGGCCGACGACCCGCTCGAGGGGCCCCTGGCCCCGGACCCGGTGCCACAGGACCGCGAAGACGGTGCCCACCAGGACGTGCACGAGGAACCACAGCACCGGCTGCTCGTAGTGCAGCTCCAGGAAGAGGCCGAGCAGGTGCGCCGAGTACAGGGTGAGGGTCATGGAGCCGGTCGCGACCAGCGGCAGCAGCACGGACCCGGCCCGGCGGGCCACCAGGAGGCACAGTCCCAGCACGAGGGCGCCGGTGCCCACCCCGCTCAGCAGGGCGAACGGGGTGTTGGTGTGCGGCCCGTCCACGGCCAGCCACCACCAGGTGGAGGAGGGCAGGACGGGGTCCGGCCCGTACACGAGGATGTCCCGGACGTCCTCCCGGCCCAGGAAGGGACTGGCGGCGAGCAGGCGCTCGATCCCGCCGAGGGGGTGCAGCAGCAGCCAGGAGGTGACGGCGGACGCCGCCGCGAGCGCGGCCCCGCCGATCACCAGCCCGGCCTGCGTGCGTGCGGCCGAGAGGTCCAGCCGGCCCAGGGCCAGGCCGGCGAGCAGGAGGACGAGGTACGTCACGCCGGGGTACGAGCCGGTCACGAGAAGCTGGGCGAGGGTGGTGCCCGGCTCGGTGACGAGCTCGGCGAAGCCGGGGTTGTAGACGCCGGACATGGGCAGCACGGGGCCCAGCGCGTGCACCAGCACGGGCCCGAGCACGGCGAACCCCGCGGCCCAGGCGAGCAGGGCGCGCGCGGACAGGTGCAGGAAGGGCAGGGCGAGCAGGAAGAAGACGCCGTAGTAGACCAGGATGTTGTAGGCGGGCGGGTCGCCCGGCGAGAGCTGGTTGATCAGCAGCCCCAGGACGGTGATGAGCACCGCGCGCACGAGCAGCCCCGCCCGGTCGGCGGACATCCGCCGGCCCTCGTGCACCCGGGTCCCGCCCGAGCCGAGGGCCAGCCCCACGCCGGCGAGGAGGGCGAACAGGGCGGCGGCCCGGCCGGAGAACAGCGTCCACTGGGCGGTGGCCTCGAAGGTCTCCGGGTCCCAGGCCGGCAGGATGTGCACGGAGACCATGCCGAGCAGGGCGAGACCGCGGGCCGCGTCGATCCCGACCAGGCGCCGGCGGGCGGGCGGACCCGCGGACGGCTCCGCGGACCGGGCCTCTCCGACCGGGTGGCGGGTGTGCAGCATGGCGGTGGTTCCCCTCTCGTGGCGCGCCGCGCGGGCACCTGCCCGACGGGTCCGGGCCCGAGGGCCCGGTCATGGACCCACTCCAGCAGACGGGGATGTGGCGCTCTTATCGGCTTCCTGTGCCGGGGCTGTGAAGTGCGTCCGCGAACGATCCGCGGAGGAGCGAGGGGCGGGTCCGGCGCTACGCTGAGGACGGTCCGAGGACGCCGGTGCCGCCGGCGGGGACCAGGAGGGAGCCCGCCGTGACCGAGCCCGTGCAGCGGCCCACCGCCGTGGACCTCCCGCGCCTGCGACACCCCGACGGCGCACCGGTGCGCGCCCTCGTCGTCGACGACGAGCCGCTGCTGGGCCAGATGGTGTCCATGGGGCTGTCGATGCTGGGCTGGCAGGTGCGCTCCGCCCACGACGGGGACGCCGCGGTGGCCGAGGCCCGCGGCTTCCGGCCCGACGTCCTGGTGCTGGACGTCATGCTCCCGGGGTGCTCGGGGGTGGAGGTGCTCGAGCGGATCCGCTCCTTCTCCCCCACCGTCCCGGCCCTGTTCCTCACCGCGAAGGACAGCACCGAGGACCGCATCACCGGCCTCGCGGCGGGCGGGGACGACTACGTGACGAAGCCGTTCGACATGGAGGAGCTGCTGCTGCGGCTGCACCGCCTGGTGCAGCGCGCAGGCATCGCCCACCCGGACGCCGCCGAGCTGGTCGTGGGGGACCTCGTGCTCAACGCGGACACCCGGGAGGTCCACCGCGGCGGCGACGAGATCGCGCTGACGGCCACCCAGTTCGACCTGCTGCGCTGTCTGATGGAGAACGCGCGCCGGGTGCTCAGCAAGCCGCAGCTCCTGGAGCTGGTCTGGGGCTACGACTTCGGCGGACAGACCAACGTCGTGGAGCTCTACATCTCCTACCTGCGCAAGAAGATCGACGCCGGACGCCCGCCCATGATCCACACCGTGCGCGGCGCCGGCTACGTGCTCAAACCGGTCGAGTGAGCACCCGTCGAGGACGTGCCGTCCCATGAGCAGCGTTCGATGAGCACGGGGGGAGCGGCTCCGCGGGCCCGACCGCGGGGCACCGGCCGGGCCCTGCAGCTGCGCACGAAGCTGCTGCTGACGGTCCTGGCGCTGCTGACCGTCGCGTGCGCCGCGGTGGGCGCTCTGGGTCTCGCGGTCCTCGACATGTCCCTGGGCGAGCAGCTGGACGGCCGGGTCCGGGAGGCCTCGTTCCGCACGATCGAGTACGGGGTCCGGGCCGCGGCCGGGCCCTCGGAGGAGCTCGAGGCCATGATGGAGGTGCCCGCGCAGGGCGCCGGCACCCTCAACGCCCGGATCGTGGACGACGAGGTGGTCCGCGCCGGGCTGTTCGCGGCCGACGGGACGCGGCAGGAGCTGACCGACGAGGACCGCCGGCGCCTCGGGGAGCTCGTGACGTCGCTCGGGGCGGAGTCGGACGAGACCGGGGGCCGTCAGTGGGGCCCCGTGGACGTGGAGCTGACCGTGGGCGGCTACCGCGTGCTGGTGGTCGACGACCCGTGGGACTGGGGGCTCGTGCTGACCGGTCTGCCACTGGCCGACAAGGAGGACACCCTGCGCAGCTTCGGGGTGAGCACCGCGGCGATCTCGACCGGCGCCATCGCCGTCACGGGGCTGGTCGGGCTCGTCGTCGTCCGGCGCACCCTGCGCCCCGTGGAGCGGCTCTCCGAAGTGGCAACCCGCGTCTCGGAGCTCGACCTCGACCGCGGGGAGGTGGTCCTGCCGGTGGGCGCCGTGGCGCCGGCCGCGCACCCGGACACGGAGGTGGGCCGGCTCGGCCACGCCTTCGGGCGGATGCTGGACAACGTGGCCCACGCCCTGACCGCGCGACAGCGCAGCGAGACGCGCGTGCGCCGGTTCGTGGCCGACGCCAGCCACGAGCTGCGCACTCCCCTGGCCAGCATCCGCGGCTACGCGGAGCTGATCCGGCTCACGGAGCCGATGAGCGTGCAGGGCCGCAGCTCCCTGTCCCGGGTGGAGTCCGAGGCGGCGCGGATGACCGCGCTCGTCGAGGACCTGCTGCTGCTCGCGCGACTGGACGAGGGCCGGGCCGTGGTCAGCGAGGACGTCGACCTGCTCGAGCTGGTGGTCGAGACCGTCAGCGACCTCCGGGTCGCGGCGCCCGGCCACGTCTGGCGCCTCGAGCTGCCCGACGAGCCCGTGCTCGTCCGGGGCGACCCGGCCCAGCTGCGTCAGGTGCTCATCAACCTGCTCGCCAACGCCCACCAGCACACGCCCGCCGGGACGACGGTCACGGCGTCGCTCGGGACGGAGGCCGGGACGGAGGCCGGGACGGAGCCCGGCGGCGAGGCCGTGCTCGCGGTGGGCGACGACGGCCCGGGCATCGGCGCCGACTTCCTCGAGCACATCTTCTCCCGCTTCGCCCGGGAGGACCACGCCCGTGCCGGGAGCGCCCGCGGCGCGGGACTGGGGCTCTCGATCGTGGAGGCCATCGTGCACGCGCACCACGGGCGGATCGACGTCAGCAGCGTCCCGGGCAGCACCCGGTTCACCGTGCGCCTCCCCCTGGCGGACCACTGAGCGGACGCGGCTTGCCCCTGGGGCCCCCTGGCCGTTTAATGGGCTGGTCAGGAACCGTCGGCACGGACGGCCGTCCCCGCTCCAGTGCCAAACCGCAACGCCGCGTCCGGGGTCCGTCGCGTGCCGCGTGCTGAGGGTTTCTCCGTGCGGTTCCGAGGGGCCGCGGAAGCCGCACCCACCTTCCGGAGGAACTCTCGTGAACGCACTGCCCACCGCCCCGTTCACCGCGTCCCTGCCCCGCATCCAGGGCGCGGACGCACCTCCGCAGGCGGTCGACCAGCTGCGCATCCCCCACGAGGCCGTGATCTTCGACATGGACGGGGTGGTCACGGACACCGCCGCCGTGCACGCGGCGGCCTGGAAGACCCTCTTCGACGCGATCCTGGCCGACGACAGGCTCGAGCCGGCCGAGGCGGGCACCACGGTGGACCGGCGGCCCTTCGACGTCGACGCCGACTACCGCCACTACGTGGACGGGAGGCGTCGCGAGGACGGGATCCGCTCCCTGCTCGCCGCCCGGGGCGCGCGCCTGCCGGAGGGCGACGAGACGCCGGGGGCGTGGACGGTGCAGGGGCAGGCCGTGCTGAAGAACACCTACTTCCAGGACGCGCTGCAGGTCCAGGGCGTCCGCGTCTTCGAGAAGACCGTGGCGCTCATCGAGCGGCTCCGCGCGGCCGGGGTGCCGGTGGGCCTCGTGACCGCGAGCCGCAACAGCGTCCCCGTGCTGGCGGCGGCCGGGCTGCAGGACTCCTTCGACATCATCGTGGACGGCCACTTCGCCGCCGAGCACGGGCTGCCCGGCAAGCCGGCTCCCGACACGTTCCTGACCTGCGCGAAGATGCTCGGGGTGAACCCCGCCCGGTCCGCGGTGGTGGAGGACGCCGTGTCCGGGGTGCAGGCCGCGGCCGCCGGCGGCTTCGGCATGGTGGTGGGGATCCGCCGCCACGGCGAGCGCAAGGACCTGTACCGGGCAGGGGCCACGGTCGTGCTCAACGACGTCGGCGAGCTCGACCTCGGCGCCCGCCGCGACGACCCCTGGAAGCTGGTCTTCGAGGGCTTCGACCCGGCCACCGAGGCCCGGCGGGAGACCCTGCTCACGCTGGCGAACGGCTACATGGGCGTGCGCGGGTCCGCCTGCGAGTTCCCCGACAACGGGGTGCACTACCCCGGCAACTACCTGGCCGGCATCTTCAACCGGGTGGTGAGCCACCTGAGCGGCCGCGACGTCGAGCACGAGTCCATGGTCAACGCCCCCAACTGGACCCACCTGGACCTGCGGGTCTCCGGCGGCGACTGGTGGTCGGAGGGCGGGCTGCGCCCGTCCGAAGAGCGGATCGAGCTCGACCTGCGCCGCGGCCTGCTCATCCGGTCCCTGATCCTCACCGACCTCAACGGCGACCGGGGCGAGGACGGGGCCCGCGCCCGGCTGGAGATCGTCCAGCGCCGCCTCGTGTCCCTGCGCTTCCGCCACCTGGGGGCGCAGGAGACCACGGTGACCGCCCGGGGGTTCTCCGGGCGGCTGCACCTGCGCACGGGCATCGACCCCAGTGTGCGCAACAACGGGGTCGCCGAGTACCAGGACCTCAACGACCACCACCTGGTGGACCTCGAGTCGACGTCCCTGCCCGACGACCACGAGACCCTGCTCTCCCACGTGCGCACCACCCAGTCCAAGATCGAGATCACCACGGCACAGCGCACCACCATCGAGGGCGGCCAGAACGTCCGGGAGCGCCGCGAGATCCGCCCCGGCGGCACGGAGTTCCGCCGCCACCAGGTCAACATCGCCGACGGCCGCCCGGTGATCATCGACTCGACCACGGCGGTGGTCACGAGCCGCGACGCGGCGATCGGCTCGCCCCGCGAGGGCGCCCTCGCGGAGCTGGACCGCAACCCCAGCGGCGTCCGGGGCCTGCTGCCCTCGCACGAGATCGAGTGGTCCCTGCTGTGGGACCGCTTCGACGTGGACGTGTGCCCGGACCCGGAGGACTGCACCGGCGAGCTGTCCCTGACCCAGCTGGCGCTGCGGGTGCACCTGTTCCACGTGGCCCAGACCCTGGCGCCGCACATGTCCCTGCGGGACGCCGGCGTCCCGGCCCGCGGCCTGCACGGCGAGGGCTACCGGGGGCACATCTTCTGGGACGAGCTCTACATCCTCCCGGTCGTCAACCTGCACCAGCCGCAGGTGACGCGCGCGCTGCTCTCCTACCGGTGGCGGCGGCTGGCCATGGCGAAGCACCGGGCCACCGAGTTCGGGCTCGAGGGCGCGGCGTTCCCGTGGCAGTCCGGCTCGGACGGCCGGGAGGAGACCCCGCCGGAACTGTTCAACCACCACTCCAACCGGTGGCTGCCGGACAACTCGTGGCGGCAGTTCCACGTGGGCCTCGCGATCGCCTACAACGCCTGGATCTACTACGAGACCACCGGTGACCTCGACTGGCTGGCGGGGCAGGGCTCGGAGCTGATCATCGGGATCACCCGCCTGTTCGCGTCCCTCACCGACTACGACCCGGCGGACGGCCGCTACCACATCGCCGGCGTCATGGGCCCGGACGAGTACCACGACGGCCCGCGCGGCCAGCACGGCGGCGGACTGAAGGACAACGCCTACACGAACGTGCTCGCGGCCTGGCTGTTCCGGCACAGCGCCCACATCTTCCACGACATGGTCGAGCACCAGCGCGAGGAGCTCTCCGCCCGCTTCGACCTCTCGGCCGAGGAGGTCGGGACGTGGCAGCAGATGGCCGAGCGGATGTTCGTGCCGTTCAACTCGGACGGCACCATCAGCCAGTTCCACGGCTACGACGACCTCGACGAGCTGGACTGGGAGTACTACCGGACCAAGTACCGCAACATCGGCCGCCTCGACCTCCTGCTGGAGAACGAGGGCGACATGACCAACAACTACAAGCTGGCCAAGCAGGCCGACACCATCATGCTGGTGTACCTCTTCGGCCCCGACGGCCTCGTCGAGGAGCTCGGCCGGATGGGCTACGACGTCGACCACGCCGCCATCGAGCGCACCGTCGACTTCTACATCGCGCGGTCCTCGCACGGCTCGTCCCTGTCCCGGGTGGTCAACGCCTCGGTGCTCGCCTGGCTGAACCCGGACCGTTCGTGGACCGCGTTCCAGGACTCCCTGCTGGTGGACCTCGACGACACCCAGGGCGGGACCACGGGCGAGGGCATCCACCTGGGCGCCATGGCCGGCTCCGTCGACGTCGTCACCCGCGCCTACGCGGGACTGCGCGTGCGCGGCGGATGGCTCGAGTTCGACCCGGCCCTGCCGAGCCAGCTGGACACCGTCTCGTTCACCGTGCTGTACCGCGGGCAGGTGATCCGGGTCTGCATCGACCACCACGTCCTGGCGCTCGAGGGCGCCTCCCGCCGCGCGGACGACGTCACGATCCACGTGCACGGCGCGGAGTACGTGCTCAAGGGCGGCCAGACGATCCGCGTGGCCATCCAGCACGGGCACCACCGCGCCCCCCGGCCGGCCGTCACGCGGCAGGGCGTCTGAGTCGTGGGCCGCGGGCCCGCCGCTAGGCTGGGCCCATGGCACACTCCACGACACCGGGCCTGGTCCTCCCGCACGCGGGGCACGAGCCCCGGATCGACTCCTCCGCCTTCGTCGCCCCGACCGCCACGGTCGTGGGCGACGTCGAGCTGGGACCGGAGTCCGGGGTCTTCTACGGCGCCGCGGTGCGCGGGGACCGCTCCCCCGTCCGGCTGGGCGCGCGGTCCAACCTGCAGGACAACGTGGTGGTCCACTCCGACCCCGGCCACCCCTGCACGATCGGCGCGGACGTGAGCGTCGGCCACGGCGCCGTGGTCCACGGGTGCACCGTCGAGGACGAGGTCCTGGTCGGGATGAACGCGACCGTCCTCAACGGCGCCGTGATCGGCACGGGCTCGCTGGTGGCCGCGGGCGCCGTCGTCCTCGAGGGCACCGTGGTGCCGCCCCGCTCCCTGGTGGCCGGGGTGCCGGCCAAGGTCCGGCGCGGGCTCACGGAGGAGGAGCAGGAGAAGGTCCGCGCCAACGCGCGGACCTACGTGCAGCTCTCCGCCGAGCACCGCCGGCTCAACGCCTGACCCGGGCCCTGCGGCCCGTCACCGCGGCCGGTCACTGCGCCGCGAGGGTGCGCGCGTAGTCCAGGTACGCGCCGTGGTCGAAGCCGGGCAGCAGGCACGACTGCACCACCCAGCCCTGCAGCACCGAGAGGATGGCCTGGGCGAACATCCCGGCCCACTCGCGGGCCGCGCCGGCGTCGAGACCGAGCTCCTCGACGGCCCACCGCCCGTAGCGCTCCTCGACCCGGTCCCGCACGCGCGCCAGGTGCTCGCCGGCCAGCGCGGCCAGACCGGGGTCGCTCACCGCCCCGCCCCAGGTGATGAGCAGCAGGCGGGTGGTGGCGGGATCCGCGGCAAGCCGCTCGAGCAGGCCCACGACCCACGTCGCGGGGTCGGAGCCGGGCTCGTCCTCCGCGGCCGCGAGGACCCGGTCCAGGGCCGCGCCGGCGGCCGCCGCCACGAGCTGCTGCTTGCTCGGGAAGTGGTTGTACAGCGCTCCCGCGGACAGCCCCGTGGCGGCGATGATGCGGTGCATCGACGCCCCCTCGTAGCCGTGCTCGAGGAAGCACTCGCTGGCGGCGGCCACGATCTCGCGGCGGCGCTCGTCCTTGTACTGCTGGCTCACCCGGGGCACGGCCCCAGCCTACGCCACGAACGGTCGTTCGATCGGTGCCGTTGGGCGGGAGGGTGGGCGGTGGGCCGCGGCCTGCGTGGCAGAATGCGCCCATGTCTGCCCAGACCCTCAGCCCGTTCGTCGACGCCGCCCTCGACGCCGCCCACCTGGACGACCCCGGCACCGCGACCGGCCGCACGCTCGGGTGGGGCGTGGTCAGCACCGCCGACATCGCGGAGAAGGTGGTGCCCGACATCGCGGCGCTGCCCGACGCCCGGCTCGTGGCCGTCAGCTCGCGGGACCAGGCCCGTGCCGAGGACTTCGCCCGCCGGCACGGTGTGGAGCGGGCCTACGGCGGCACCGCCACCACCACGGGACTGGACCGGCTGGCTGCCGACCCGGACGTGGAGATCGTCTATGTGGCCACGCCGCACGGCTACCACCACCGGGACGTCTCGGCGCTGCTGCGGGCCGGCAAGCACGTGGTGTGCGAAAAGGCCCTCGCCATGACCGCGGCGGAGGTCCGGGACCTGCTCCGCCTGGCCCGCGAGCACGGCGTCTTCCTCATGGAGGCCGTCTGGACCCGCATGACCCCCGGCTTCCGCACCGCGATGCGCTGGGTCCGGGAGGGCCGGCTCGGCCGGGTGCGCTCGGTCGAGGGGTCCATCGGCACGCACCGGTCCCTGGACCCGGCCCACCGGCTGTTCCGCCGGGCCGACGGCGGCGGGGTGCTGCTGGACATGATGGTCTATCCCCTGACGTGGACCTCCGCGGTGCTGGGGGCCCCGGAGCGCTGGAGCGCCCGCGCGGAGCTCGGCGCCACGGACGTGGACCTGGACACCGCCCTGACCCTGGACTTCGGGCACGGCCGGGCCCACGTCAGCGGCACCCTGTCCGCCACGGTCCCCCACCAGGTGACGATCAGCGGCACGGACGGCTGGCTGCGCGTGGACGGCCGGATCAACTGCCCGACCACCCTGGTCCTGCAGACCTCCGAGGGCGCCCGCACGGGCGCCGCCCCCGTCGTGGAGCACGTGGACGTGGCGGGCGCCGGGTACGTCTTCGAGATGCGCGAGGCCACGCGATGCGTGCAGCAGGGCCTGCTCGAGTCCCCCGTCATGCCGTGGGCCGACTCCCTCGAACTGGTGGAGCTCTTCGACCGGGTGCGGGAGCGGATCGGCGTGCGATACCCCCACGACGCCCGCTGAGGGGCGGTTCGCCCTGGGCGATGAGGACTCGGACCTGTTGAAGACCCCCGGGAGCGGCACTATCATGATCAACAGTTGAGTTGATCCGACTCAACTAAATGTCGAAGCCATTGCTCATATGGTTGAGGAGATGATTGACGTGGCCACGATGTTCACCCCGTTCAACGATTTCGATCGGCTCGCCGCCTCGCTGTTCGCCCGGCAGGGCCTGCGCGAGATGCCCATGGACCTGTACCGGGACGGCGACCAGTACATCCTCCGGGCGGACCTGCCCGGCATCGACCCCGAGAGCGTCGACGTCGACGTCGACGGCCAGCTGCTGACCATCCGGGCGGAGCGGGAGCTGCCCGAGGTGCAGGACGTCCAGTGGATCACCCGGGAGCGGCAGAGCTCCTCGTTCGTGCGCCAGCTCAACCTGGGCCAGGGCATCGACATCCAGAACATCGCCGCGAACTACGACAACGGCGTGCTCACGGTGACGATCCCCGTCTCGGCGCAGGCCAAGCCGCGCAAGATCCAGGTGGTCTCCGGCCAGGGCGAGCAGCAGGCCCTGGGCGAGGGCCGGGAGGAGTCCGGCGACCGCGTGATCGGCGAGGGCGAGCTCGTCAACGGCGCCGGGTCCACCCAGTCCACCGAGGGCTGAGCCCGGTCCACCGGCCCCGCGCCGGGCGGCACGCCACGGCCACGGGCCCGCTCCCCACGAGGGGAACGGGCCCGCCCCCGTGCCCGGGCCGTCCGCGCCCTCCGGCCGGACAGCGGGCGGGGCGCCGCCTCGGGTATCTTGGCACCAGGAAGCAGCACCACCGGTCCGACGACATCATGGGAGACAGCCCGCACATGGCCAAGATCATCTACACCCGCACCGACGAGGCGCCCCTGCTCGCCACCTACTCGTTCAAGCCGATCATCGAGGCCTACGCCTCGACCGCCGGCGTCGAGGTGGAGACCCGTGACATCTCCCTGGCCGGCCGCATCATCGCCGCCTTCAGCGATCGCCTGCCCGAGGACCAGCGGGTGGACGACGCCCTCGCCGAGCTCGGCGAGCTGGCCAAGAAGCCCGAGGCCAACATCATCAAGCTGCCCAACATCTCCGCCTCCGTCCCGCAGCTCAAGGCCGCGGTCACGGAGCTGCAGGAGCAGGGCGTCGCCCTCCCGGACTACCCGGACGAGCCGCGCTCCGAGGAGGAGAAGGAGACCCGGGCCCGCTACGACAAGATCAAGGGCTCCGCGGTCAACCCGGTGCTGCGCGAGGGCAACTCGGACCGCCGCGCCCCCGCCTCGGTGAAGAACTACGTCCGCAAGAACCCGCACCGCATGGGCGAGTGGACGGCGGAGTCGAGGACGAACGTCGCCACGATGGGCGCCGACGACTTCCGCGACAACGAGAAGTCCGTGGTCATGGAGGACGACGACGCCCTGACGATCCGGCTGGTCGGCGAGGACGGCAGCACCACGGTGCTCAAGGAGTCCATCCCGGTGCTGGCCGGTGAGGTCGTCGACGGCACCGTGATGCGGGCCGCCGCCCTGGACGCCTTTCTCGCGGAGCAGGTCGAGCGCGCCAAGCGGGAGGACGTCCTGCTCTCGGTGCACCTGAAGGCCACCATGATGAAGGTCTCCGACCCGATCATCTTCGGCCACGTCATCGAGGCCTTCTTCCCGGAGCTCTTCGCCGCCCACGGCGCGGCCCTCGAGAAGGCGGGCCTCTCCTCCGCCAACGGGCTCGCCGCGATCCTCAACGGCCTCGACGCCCTGCCGGCCGAGGTGCGCGACGACGTGCGGGCCGCGATCGACAAGGGCCTCGCCGAGGGCCCGAAGCTGGCCATGGTGAACTCCGACAAGGGCATCACGAACCTGCACGTGCCCTCCGACGTCATCGTCGACGCGTCGATGCCGGCCATGATCCGCACCTCCGGGCGCATGTGGGGCCCCGAGGGCGAGGAGGCCGACACCCTCGCCGTGCTGCCGGACAGCTCCTACGCCGGGATCTACCAGGTGGTGATCGACGACTGCCGCGCCCACGGCGCGTTCGACCCGACCACCATGGGCTCGGTGCCGAACGTGGGCCTCATGGCGATGAAGGCGGAGGAGTACGGCTCCCACGACAAGACCTTCGAGATCCCCGCGGAGGGCACCGTCCAGGTCGTCGACTCCTCCGGCGCCGTGCTCATCGAGCACGAGGTCTCCCCCGGCGACATCTGGCGCGCGTGCCAGACGAAGGACGTCGCGATCCGGGACTGGGTCAAGCTCGCCGTGACCCGCGCCCGGGCCTCCGCGACGCCGGCCGTGTTCTGGCTGGACCGCACCCGCGCCCACGACACCAACCTCATCGCCAAGGTCGAGCAGTACCTGACCGAGCACGACACCGAGGGCCTGCAGATCGAGATCATGTCCCCCGAGGAGGCCACCGCGTTCTCGATCGAGCGGATCCGCCGCGGCGAGGACACCATCTCGGTCACCGGCAACGTGCTGCGCGACTACCTGACGGACCTGTTCCCGATCCTCGAGCTGGGCACCTCCGCGAAGATGCTCTCGGTGGTCCCGCTCATCAACGGCGGCGGGCTGTTCGAGACCGGCGCCGGCGGGTCCGCGCCGAAGCACGTCCAGCAGCTGGTCGAGGAGAACCACCTGCGCTGGGACAGCCTCGGCGAGTTCCTCGCCCTGGCGGCGAGTCTCGACCACCTGGCGACCACGG
This sequence comes from Kocuria arenosa, assembly GCF_042879215.1. NCBI lineage: Bacteria > Bacillati > Actinomycetota > Actinomycetes > Micrococcales > Micrococcaceae > Kocuria > Kocuria arenosa. Next base: position 197,757 of record NZ_JBHZTA010000004.1, read on the forward strand.
CCGACAACGCCCGCGCCCGGATCCTCGGCGAGACCCTCGACCGGGCGACGGGCACGTTCCTGGAGGAGAACAAGTCCCCGAGCCGGAAGGCCGGTGAGATCGACAACCGCGGCAGCCACTTCTACCTCGCCCTGTACTGGGCCCAGGAGCTGGCGCGCCAGGACGAGGACACCGAGCTGGCCCAGGCCTTCGCCTCCGTGGCGGAGCAGCTGGCCGCCAACGAGGACGCGATCAACGAGGAGCTGCTCTCCGTGCAGGGCAGGCCCGCCGACATCGGGGGCTACTACCGCCCCGACGACGCCAAGACGTTCCAGGTCATGCGCCCCTCGGAGACCTTCAACCGGGTCCTCTCCTCACTGAGCGCGTGAGCTGAGCGCGTGAGCTGAGCGCGGCGCGCAACGGCGCGAGCAGCACGCACGGCAACGGCCGCACCCCCTCCGGGAGTGCGGCCGTTGCCGTGCGCCGGGCCGCGGCGCGGGGCCGCCGGGCTGCGGCGGGCGGATCAGTGGAAGAAGTGCCGGGCCCCGGTGAAGTACATCGTCACGCCGGCGGCCTCGGCCGCGGCCACGACCTCCTCGTCCCGGATCGAGCCGCCGGGCTGGACCACGGCGCGCACGCCGGCGTCCAGGAGCACCTGCAGCCCGTCCGCGAACGGGAAGAACGCGTCCGAGGACGCGACGGCGCCGCGCGCGCGCTCGGCGCCCTCCTCCCCCAGGGCGTTGGCCCGCTCCACCGAGAGCCTGCAGGAGTCCACGCGGTTGACCTGGCCCATGCCGATGCCCACGGACGCGCCGTGGTCGGCGAGCAGGATCGCGTTGGACTTCACCGCCCGCAGCGCCTTCCACGCGAAGGCGAGGTCGGCGAGCGTCCGCTCGTCCGCCGGCTCCCCCGCGGCCAGCGTCCAGGCGGCGGGGTCGTCGCCCGCGGCGTCGAGCCGGTCCGAGACCTGCAGCAGCGCGCCGCCGGAGACCTGCCGGTACTCGAGGACGTCCCGCTCGAAGCCCTCGGGCAGCTCGAGCAGGCGGATGTTCTTCTTGGCCTGCAGGATCTCCAGGGCCGCGGGCTCGAAACCGGGGGCCACGACGACCTCGGTGAAGATGTCCTGCACGGTCTCGGCCATCGCCCGGGTCACGGTCCGGTTCGCGGCGATGACCCCGCCGTAGGCGGAGAGCGGGTCGCACGCGTGGGCCTTGCGGTGGGCGTCGGCGATCGGGTCCTCGGCGCCGGGGGTGGCCACGGCGAGCCCGCACGGGTTGTTGTGCTTGACGACGGCCACGGCCGGCTCGTCGAAGTCGTAGGCGGCGCGCAGGGCGGCATCGGCGTCCACGTAGTTGTTGTAGGACATCTCCTTGCCGTGCAGCTGGTCGGCCTGGGCGATGCCGGGGGACGCGGCCTCGTCGACGTACAGCGCCCCCTTCTGGTGCGGGTTCTCGCCGTAGCGCAGGGAGGCCGAGCGCTGCAGGGCCAGGCCGGCGTACGGCGGCCAGAAGCCGGCGTCCTCGTCCTGCTCGAACTGCTGGGCCGTCCAGGTCGCCACCGCGGTGTCGTAGGCGGCGGTGTGCGCGAACGCCGCGGCGGCCAGCCGGCGGCGCGCCCGCAGGTCGAACCCGCCCGAGGCCGCCGCCTCGACGACCGCGTCGTAGGAGGACGGGTCCACGACCACGGACACGGCCGCGTGGTTCTTCGCGGCGGCCCGGACCATGGAGGGGCCGCCGATGTCGATCTGCTCGACGACCTCGTCCTGGCCCGCGCCGGAGCGCACGGTGTCCACGAACGGATAGAGGTTCACGACCACGAGGTCGAACGGCTCGATCTCCAGCTGCGCAAGCTGGTCCATGTGGTCCTGCTTCCGGCGGTCCGCGAGGATGCCCGCGTGCACCCGCGGGTGCAGGGTCTTGACCCGTCCCTCCAGGCACTCCTGGAACCCGGTGACGTCCGCGACCTCCGTCACCGGCACGCCCAGGGCGGCGATGCGCCGTGCGGTCGAGCCGGTGGACACGATCGCCACGCCGGCCCGGTGCAGCCCCGTGGCGAGGCCCTCCAGCCCGGTCTTGTCGTAGACGGACACCAGCGCCCTCTTGATGGGCACGCGGTCGGGCTGGGTGGGGCTCACAGGTTCTCCAAGCGTTCGAGGTCGTGGTTGCCGGCGGGATCCGCCGGGAACCATTTTACGAAACCCGTGCCCGGCCCGCTCACCGGGCGTCGTGCAGGGCTGCTCGCCGGGCCGTCGCGCCGAGCGTGCGCACCAGCAGGTCGCGCTCGGCGGTCTTGATCCGCTCGTGCAGCCGCGCCTCGGTGTCCCCGTCCTCCACGGGCACGGCCGCCTGCGCCAGGATCGGACCGGCGTCGACGTCGGCGACGACCTCGTGGACGGTGACGCCGGTGACCTTCACCCCGTGCGCGAGGGCGTCGCGCACCGCGTGCGCCCCCGGGAAGGACGGCAGCAGCGAGGGGTGGGTGTTGACGATCCGTCCCCCGAACGCCTCGACGAACTCGGCGTCCACGATCCGCATGAACCCCGCGAAGAGGACCCGGTCGGGCTCCCGGGCGGCCACCGCCTCCTGCAGGGCACGGTTCCACCGCGTCCGGTCCGGGTGGTCGCCGGGCCGGACGAGGAACGTCTCGACGCCGGCCCGCCTGGCCCGCTCCAGGCCCGCGCAGGGCCTGTCGGCGCCCACGGCGGCGATCTCGACGTCGATCCGGCCGTCCTGGACGGCGTCGAGGACCGCCTGCAGATTGGTGCCGGAGCCGGAGACCATGACCACGATGCGCATGCCTCCGAGTCTAGTCGGGCGGGCGGGGGCCGGTCCCCGGGGTGCCCTAGAGTGAAGGGCATGACCCCTCCCCGCCCGAGCCCCGAGGCAGCCCCTGCGGACGCACGACGTGCCGCCGCGACCCGCACGGCGGGAGGCGGGCTGGTGTGCGCGGCGGTCGCTCTGGTGCTCGTCGCCTCCGGCCTGTGGTCGACCGTGGCGGGGGTCGTGCTGGCGGCCCTCGGGATCGGGCTGGGCATCGCGGCCCTCGTGCGCTCCCGCGGGACGGACCAGCGCCGGCTGCTGGTGGTGAGCGCGGTCGCCGCGATCGTGCTGGGCGCGCTGAGCCTGCTCACCGGCGGGGCCCGTCTGGCCCTGTGGCCGGTGGCCGAGGCCTACCAGGAGTGCGTCGCCGGCACCCTCACCCTCTCCGGGGCGGCGCAGTGCCAGCAGGAGCTCGAGGACGACATCTGGGGCTATCTCTCCGGCGGCCCGGGAGCGCCGGCCTCGGAGGGGGCCGCGGACGCCTCGACCGCGTCCACGTCGAACGCCTCCGCGGAACCGGGCTCCGCCACGGCCCGCCCCTGAGCCGCCCACGGGCCCGCGTCCCGGCCTCCGTACGGCGTGCTCCGCCCGGCCGCGCTGCGGTCGGCTGCGCTCCGGTCGGTGTCGTCCGCCCCGTGCCCGCGTGCCGCCTGCGGGCTCCGCCGGCCGGCCGAGCGCATCGCGCGCCGCGCCGCGGTCTCCTCCCGGCGCCGCCGGCGCGCCGCGCGCCGGCCGGCCGGTGTCCCGTCCTCCCCGTCCTCCGCGCCGCGCGGCGGTGCGAACGGCGGCTCGTGCTCGAGCCACGGGCCCACGACACAGCCGACCGCCGCCCCCACGGCCACCTCGGCACCGAAGAGCAGGAGCACGGCGGTCCCGTCCGGCCCCACCTCCGTGAGCCGCCCGAGCCCCAGCGAGCCGTGCGCCAGCCAGCTCAGCAGCATGACCAGCACGCCCGCGACCGCGCCCACGAAGAGCCCGGTCAGCAGCGTCGAGAGCGGGAACGTGATCCAGCGGGCGGGCAGCCGCAGCGCCATCCAGTCGTCCAGGTGGTTCTCCCCCTCGCGCAGGAACCACCAGCCGGCGAGGACGCCGGCCAGGACCGGCAGCACGACCACCGCGAGCGCCCAGGCCGGGAGCTCGGCCGGCGGCAGCGCGGCGAGCGCCGGGAGCAGCGGCACGGGCCCGGGGTCGGTGCCCAGCGGAGAGGTGTGCGTGCCGGAACCGACGTCGAAGCCCGCGCCCGTGGCCCAGGCCAGGGCGTAGACCGCGAGGTTGGGCAGGTAGCCGAGCTGGAGCCCCGTCAGCGCGGTGTCCCCCGGCACGCCGGTGCCGAGCCGCTGGTAGACGCCCACCACGTCGTTCCAGTTCCAGAACAGGGCGGCGGCGAGCAGGGCCGCCCCGGCCCCGACCCCGGCGACGGCCGCGACGAAGCCGGCGCGCAGCACCGCCCACACGTAGGACCCGGCCCAGCGGGAGTACTGGCTCGTGCGCTCGACCCACGCGGCGGCGTTGACGCCGATCAGCCCCGGCAGCGACCGGGAGACCCGGTACGCGCCCACGAACCCTCCCAGGGCCACGGGGACGAGCGGGAAGACGGCGGCCGCGGCCGGGCTCGCCGAGACCTCCCCTCCGCCGAACAGCAGCGCGGCCGCGGCGCCGAACGCGGAGTAGGCGGCCAGGCCGCTGAGGTACGGCTGCCAGAACTGGCCCTCCCAGCAGGCGCGCGCCAACCGACTGCCGGCGTGCCACGCGAGCGCGAACGGGACCAGGGTCAGCCCGAGCGGGACGAGGTTGAGCGTCCCGCTGGTCGCGGGCAGCCCCGCACCCGGGTCCAGGGCCACCTGGAGCGGTGTGAGGTGGGCGAGCAGCCACACGTGACCGGAGAGCACGAACCCGCCGGTCAGACCGAGGGTGTCGAAGCCGTCGGCGAGCCACACCATGAGGACGCTCAGGAGGACCAGCAGGTAGGACACCACGGCCACGGAGCCGAGTTCCAGCACGCCCTGCAGCCACAGCGGCATCGGCACACCCCTGCGGTCGGGGCGTGCAGCGGGGGAAGAAGAGCCAAGGGAGTTCATCACCGCCCATCCTCCCACGCCCGCGCGGCGCCCCGGCAGAGGCTTCACGGCGCCTTCACCGGCGGGCCACGCCCCGCTCGCCGTCCGGTCGCCCGGTCCGGGCAGGCTCGGGCCCATGAGAGTCGCCGTGGTCGCCGAGCAGTTCCTCCCCCACCTGAACGGAGTCACCCACTCGGCGCTGCGGGTCGTCGAGCAGCTGGTCGCCGGGGGGCACGACGTCGTCGTCGTGGCGCCGTCCTACGACCCCGCGCCGCTCGGGCGCCTCGCGGAGGAGGTCGTCGAGGACCTCGACGGGGTGCCGGTGCACCGGCTGCCCGCCGTGCCGCTCACCGGCTACCCCGCTGTGCGGGTGGCCGGCGGGACCGTGGCGCGGGTGCGCCGGCAGCTGGAGCGCTTCCGGCCGGACGTGGTCCACGTGGCCTCCCCGTTCGTGCTGGGCCGCCGGGCGATCCTGGCGGCCCAGCAGCTCGGGGTGCCGTGCGTGGCGGTCTACCAGACGGACGTGCCCGGCTACGCGGCCAAGTACGGGGCGCCGTTCCTCGAGCAGCTCCTGTGGGGGCACGTGCGCTCCATGCACAACCTCGCGACGCTCACGCTCGCGCCGTCCACCTCGGCGGTCCGGCAGCTCACCGAGCACGGCGTCCGGGACGTGCACCTGTGGCGGCGCGGGGTGGACACCACCCGCTTCTCCCCGCGGCACCGGGACGAGCAGTGGCGGCGGGAGGTCGGCGGCGGCCGGCGGATCGTCGGCTACGTGGGCCGGATCGCACCGGAGAAGCAGGTCGAGGACCTCTCCGCGGTCGCGGACCTGCCCGGCACGCGCCTGGTGGTCGTGGGCTCGGGGCCGGAGGAGGACGCCCTGCGCCGCCGGCTCCCGCAGGCCCACTTCACCGGCCGCCGCAGCGGCGCGGACCTCGCGCGCATCATGGCCTCCTTCGACGTGTTCGTCCATCCCGGCGAGTTCGAGACGTTCTGCCAGACGATCCAGGAGGCCATGGCCTCCGGGGTGCCGGTCGTCGCGACCGGCCGGGGCGGGCCCCTCGACCTCGTGGACCGGTCCCGCACCGGCTGGCTCTATCCCCCGGGCGACCTCGGGGCGCTGCGCGGTCACGTGACCGATCTCCTGGGCGACGAGGCGAAGCGGGCCGCGTTCGGCGTCGCGGCGCACGCCGCGGTCCAGGGCCGGACGTGGGACGTGCTGGTCGGGCAGCTGCTCGAGCACTACGAGAGTGCTGTGGCGCTCTCGGGGCAGGGGCGAGGCCGGCGCCACCGCCGGGCCGCCTGAGGGCTACCGCCGCGCGGGGGACGCGTCCAGCACGGAGGCCCCGGTACCGGCGTACCGCCCCGGCTCCGCGGTCAGCACGGTCAGCCCGTGCACCAGGGCCGTGGCGGCGGTGAGCCCCGCGAGCGGGTCGGCCGCCCCTGACGCGCCCAGCGCGCCCCAGGCCCGGGCCACGGCGGCGTCGACCGGCAGCACCCGGCCCGGGAAGCGCAGCTCGAGCTGCTCCGCCCACAGCATCTCGTCGGGCCGCTCGGCGAGCAGCTCGCCGAGCACGGTGGCCGGGAGGAAGAGCCGCCGGTGACCGTGCCGGCGCAGGACCTCGGCCAGCTCGGGGCAGCGCTCCGGGGTGCGCACCCCCAGCAGCACGGAACGGTCCAGGAGGAGGTCCACGGCGACGGGCCTCAGGCCGCGGCGGCGAGCTCCCCGCGGGCCGGAGCCAGCAGGAAGTCCACGAACTCGGCGCGGATCTGCACCACGCGGGCGTAGTCCTCGAGGCTCATGGCGGAGGCGCTGATCGCCGGGACGCCCGGCGTCGGGTCGTTGGGGACGGAGTCCCTCGGTGCCGGGACGCTCGGGGAGGCCTCGGAGGCGCCCGCGCGGGCGACGGCAGGGTGGCGGGGGTCGGACATGACCGGGATCCTTCGTGCGCTCTTGCTCGCACCGGGTACCGCTGCTGCGGCGATGCGAGCCGCTTCGTCATCCGAACCACCCGTGAACATGGGGTTGGTGCCCGGTCAAGTCGGAGCTTGCCGACCGGGTCTCTTGAAGCTTCCTCCATTGAACCACACCGGCGGAACCGCATCTGCGCGCGGCGTCCCGGGGGATTCCGGGGCCACCCTCCTGTGCGCCGGTCTTCCCCGGAGCGTCACCGCTCCGACACCTCGACGACACATCGATGCGCTGGAATGGGCCTCGAACAACCGGGGACGGCGCCGGCGACGGCCCCGAGCATTACGCTTCGGTGACACAACTCACGACTCGCCTGTCGTGGTGTCGGAGCAGCGGGGTAGCCTGAACCTGCTTCTCGAGATGCGGCGTCCACGTGCTCGACCGGAGATCGACGATCCCCGACGAGTCCGGGAAGGGGCTCCGACCCGCTGCGCGCCAACCCGATGTTCCCGGGTGGATCGGATGACGAAGCGGCGGGCAACGCCATCGGATGCCTGCAAGAACGTCAGGAGAAAACATGACCATGTCCGAAGAAAGAACAGCCATCACCACCGACCAGCGCGAGGAGTGGATCGACGTGACCGTCACCGCCCTCCCCGATCTGCACCTCGTCCGGCTCACGTCGACCGACGGGGACGTGCAGGAGTACCTGAGCCCTGAGGCCGACGACCTCGCCGCCGCGGCGGAGCACACGGAGGGAACCGCGCAATGGTGCGCCAAGTACCGCCAGCTCCTCGTTCCCGGAGCCCTCGCGGCGACCGGACGGCACCCGTTCTTCAAGCTCCACCCCTCATCCCTCCCGATGTCGGCCTAGCCGGCGGACGGGACACGACGGAGGCCGCAGCCCAACGGGCTGCGGCCTCCGTCGTGCGAGGGCGGAACCGTGCGGGAGCGGAACCGTGCAGGGTTGGAACCGTGCGGGGTCGGAACCGCGCGAGGACGTGCCACGGTGCGGAACGTCCTGCCCCGGTGCCGGGTGGCCGGTGGCGTACGACGACAGAACCGCCGGCGGGCGGAGCCCGACGACGGTTCTGGAGGATCAGCGGGCCGGGGCCCGCGGGGATCCTTAGGAGATGACGTTGATGTTCGCAGCCTGGGGGCCCTTGGGGCCGTCCTGGGTCTCGAACTCGACGCGGTCGTTCTCGTTCAACGAGCGGAAGCCGTTCGAGTTGATCGCGGAGAAGTGGGCGAAGACGTCCTTGGAGCCGTCCTCGGGGGTGATGAAGCCGAAGCCCTTGTCAGCGTTGAACCACTTGACGATACCGGTAGTCATGGGAGACCTGATCCTTCATGAGATGAACGTTTCCCGACGTTCGAGAAACACAACAGTTGTGATGCATGGAAAACGTCTTCTCAGAAAAACTGCTGCACCCGAGTGGGCCGAACTGCTTGAAAGACAAAAACGAACCTCAACAACTGCGAACCACTCTACACGAGATCCGGCGCCCTGCCACCCGGGCGGTGCCGGGGCCCCGCCAGGAGCCGCTCAGGCCGGCGAGGCGCCCAGCTCGATCAGGAGCACTCCGCCGACGATGAGGGCCACCCCCGCCGCCGTCACCCAGGTGAACGGCTCCCGGAACAGCAGCCGGCCGGCGAGCGCCGTCAGCGCCACCCCGGTGGCCGACCAGATCCCGTAGGCGACCCCGAGCGCCATGCCCTCGGCCAGGGCGAGACTCAGGCACGTGAACGCCACCAGGTAGCCGGCGACCACGGCGGCGTACCAGCGGGGACGGCCCCGGGCGGCCATCCGCAGGGAAAGGGTCCCGGCGACCTCGGTGAGGATCGCGACGGTGAGGAAGAGCCAGGCCATCAGCCGCCCCGCTCCTTCCGCCGGGCAGGGCTGTGTGAGCCGATCTCCACGCAGAGCACACCGGCCACGACCAGGCCGATCCCGGCCAGCACGGCCGGGCTCAGCTGCTCGCCGAAGGCCACGGCCGCCCCGAGAGCGGTGAGCACCACCCCGAGGGCGGCCCACACGCCGTAGGCGACCCCCACGGGCGTGCCACGGCCCAGCACGGCCGCCAGGAGGGCGAACGCGGCGAGGTAGCCGGTGACGACGAGGGCGTACCAGGCGGGCTCGTCCAGCGCCGCCTTCAGTGACAGCGTAGCCGCCACCTCGCAGAGCACGGCCGCGATCAGCAGCAGCCAACGGGCCACGACTCAGTCCTCCAGCAGGGCGTCGGCCACCGCCCGCACCCGCGCCCGCTCCGCGGGGTCGGGGGCGAAGACGCCGGCGGCGTCGGCGAACCACACGCCGTCGGCAAGCAGCCGCACGGCCAGCAGCCGGCTCCGGCGCTCGACGGGCAGGTCCACGGGCAGGTCCACCCACGGTGCCACCCGCGCGACCCAGCGCTCCTTGAGTGTCGCGCGCAGCCGCTGGTCCGTGAGCATCACCAGGTCCGTCTCGTCGACCTCGCCCGAGAGGCACCAGTCCAGGTAGGCGCGCAGCCGCTCGTCGGCCGGCACCTGCTCCGGCGGGGCGGAGAGGCGGCGGGACATCTGCGCGTCCCAGCCGTCCATCACCCGGTCCACCAGGGCGAGCATCAGCGCTTCCTTGGTGGGGAAGTGGTACATCACTCCCGGCTTGGTCAGGCCCACCTGCCGTGCGGCCGACGCGAGAGAGATCGTGCCGCCGCTCCGGATCAGCTGGAGGGCGCCGTCGAGAATCCGCTCACGGGAGGAAGTGCTCATGAAAAAGTACTTTACCAACCGGAAGGAAGGTGTCACGATGTTGCGCACGGCCGATGTGATGTTCAGCACCACACCGGCCCGCTACAGGACGACGACGTCCCGCCCCGCCCGGTCCGCACAGGTCCGGTCACCGGGTGCACCCGCCCTGGACCACTCTCCACAGGAGGATCCGTCCCATGACCACTGCCGTGCACGACAGCACGTCGACGACCGACGCCCCCGCCGGCGCGCAACGTTCCCAACCGACCGTGAACTGGGTCGTCTTCGCCGGCTCGGGCGTCAGCATCATCCTGTTCTCGCTGTGGGCGATCCTCGCCCCGGACCAGGCCTCCACGGTGATCAGCGCCGTGGTCGGCTGGATCGCCACCAACATGGGCTGGTTCTACGTGCTGACCGCCACCGTGGTGACGGTCTTCGTGCTCATGGTCGCGTTCTCCCGCGAGGGCACGATCAAGATGGGCCCGGACCACTCCAAGCCCCAGTACAACCTCTTCACCTGGACCGCGATGCTCTTCGCGGCGGGCATCGGCATCGACCTGCTGTTCTTCTCCGTGGCCGAGCCGGTCACCCAGTACTACGGCCCGCCCACCGGGGACGGCGAGTCGGCCGAGGCCACCCGCATGGCCGTGGTGTGGACGCTGTTCCACTACGGCGTCACCGGCTGGGCGATGTACGCGCTGATGGGCATGGCCTTCGGCTACTTCGCCTACCGCTGGAACATGCCGCTGAGCATCCGCTCGGCCCTCTACCCGCTGATCGGCAAGCGCGTGCAGGGGCGCACGGGGGACGCTGTGGACATCGCCGCGCTGCTGGGCACGATCTTCGGGGTGGCCACCTCCCTGGGCATCGGCATCGTGCAGCTCAACTACGGCCTGTTCCTGCTGTTCGGGATCGAGGAGGGCACCGCCGCGCAGATCGGGCTCATCGTCGTGGCCGTCGTGATGGCCACCGCCTCGTGCGTCTCCGGCGTGGACAAGGGCATCCGCCGGCTCTCCGAGCTCAACGTCCTCATGGCCGTGGCGCTCATCGTCTGGGTGCTCGTGGCCGGCCGGACCTCGTTCCTGCTCGACGCCACGGTGCAGAACCTCGGCGACTACGTGGCCGCACTGCCCGGGATGACCCTCGACACGTTCGCCTACACCGGGGCGGCGGAGTGGATGGCGGGGTGGACCCTGTTCTTCTGGGCCTGGTGGATCGCCTGGGCACCGTTCGTCGGACTGTTCCTGGCGCGGATCTCCCGCGGCCGCACCCTGCGCGAGTTCGTGATCGCGACCCTGACCGTGCCGTTCCTGTTCATCCTCATCCTGGTCTCGGTCTTCGGCAACAGCGCCCTGGCGATCGTCACCGGCGGCGACGACGCCTTCGGCGAGGCCGCCATGAACACCCCCGAACGGGCGTTCTACTCGCTGCTCGAGCAATACCCGGGCGCGCCGCTGCTGATCGCGCTCGCGACGGTCACCGGGCTGCTGTTCTACGTCACCAGCGCCGACTCGGGCGCGCTCGTGATGTCGACCTTCACCTCCACCATCCAGGACCCCACCCAGGACGGCGCCAAGTGGCTGCGCGTCTTCTGGGCCGCCGCCACCGGCCTGCTCACCCTGGCGATGCTGCTGGTGGGCGGGGTGCCGACCCTGCAGGCCGCCACGCTGATCATCGGTCTGCCCTTCTCGCTCGTGATGTACCTGATCATGATCGGGTTCTGGAAGGCACTGCGTGCCGAGCGCTCCCAGCGCGAGGGGCGCAGCTCCACCCGCCGCTCCGCGGCCGCCTCCCGCATCCCCGGCCCGGACAGCCACTGGCGCCGGCGGCTCTCCCGGACCGGCTCGTTCCCCGGCCCGAAGGCGGTGCTCCGCTACGAGGAGCAGGTGCTGGCCCCGGCGCTGGCGGAGGTCGTCGAGGAGTTCCGGGCGCAGGGCCTCGACGCCGAGCTCACCAGCTCGGTGGTCGGCTACCAGGGGCTGTCCGAGCACACGCTGAGCGTGCACATGGGCAAGGACCGGAGCTTCTGCTACCAGATCTATCCCGTGGCCACCCCGGTGCCCGCGTTCGGCGGGCACCGCACCAACCCGGACTCCGACCTCTACTACCGCCTCGAGGTCTTCAGCGAGACCGGCTCCCAGGGCACCGACGTCATGGACTGGGCCCACGAGCAGGTCATCAACGACGTCCTCGACAGCTGGGAGGCGCACCTGGCCTTCCTGAGCATCCACACCGGCCCGTCCAGGATCCAGGACGGCGCCGAGGGCCACCCCGACTGGTCCACCGACATCCACGACGTGCCGACGGGGCAGATCCCCGCGGTGAAGGAGGAACACCCGTGACCGAGACCCTGTTCATCGACGGACGCTGGGAAGCCGCCGCCCAGGGCGGCACCCGCACCATCGTCTGCCCGGCCGACGGCACCGAGGTCGGCGTGGTCGCCGAGGCCACGGCCGAGGACACAGGGCGCGCGATCGCCGCGGCCCGTCGCGCCTTCGACGACGGCCGCTGGTCGTCGGTGCCCGCCCCGGAGCGCGGTGACCTGCTGCTGCGGGTCGCCGCCCGGCTGCGCGAGCGCAAGGACGAGTTCGCCCGCGCCGAGTCCCTGGACACCGGCAAGCGCCTGGTGGAGTCCGAGATCGACATGGACGACATCGCCGCGTGCTTCACGTGGTTCGGCAAGAACGCCGCCGAGCAGGCCGGCCGCGTCGTCGACGCCGGGAACCCCGCCGTGGTCTCCACGGTCGTCACCGAGCCGGTGGGCGTGTGCGGGATGATCACGCCCTGGAACTACCCGCTGCTGCAGGCCGCCTGGAAGATCGCCCCGGCGCTGGCCGCCGGCTGCACCTTCGTGCTCAAGCCCGCCGAGCTCACCCCGCACACGGCGATCCTGATGATGCAGGTCCTCCAGGAGGTCGGCCTGCCCGACGGCGTGGCCAACCTCGTGCTCGGCGCGGGCGCCGAGGCCGGCGCGCCGCTGTCCTCCTCCCCGGACGTGGACCTGGTCTCCTTCACCGGCGGTGTGCTGACCGGCCGGCGGATCGCCGCCGCCGCCGCGCCGACCGTCAAGAAGATCGCCCTGGAGCTGGGCGGGAAGAACCCCAACGTGGTCTTCGCCGACGCCGACTTCGACGCCGCCGTGGACAACGCCCTCAACGGAGCGTTCGTGCACTCCGGGCAGGTCTGCTCGGCCGGGGCCCGCCTGGTGGTCGAGGAGTCGATCGCCGAGCGCTTCGTCGACGAGCTCGTCCGGCGCGCCGAGCGGATCCGCCTCGGCGGGCCCTTCGACGACGAGGCCGAGACCGGCGCGATCATCTCGGCCGCCCAGCGCGAGAAGGTCCACGCCTACGTGGAGCGCGCCCGTGAGCAGGGTGCCCGGATCCGCACCGGTGGCGCCTACTCGACCGGCCGCTCCGCCGACGGGACGCTGGACCTCGAGCAGGGCTTCTTCTACCCGCCCACCGTCATCGACCGCTGCACCCGGGAGATGGACTGCGTGCACGACGAGGCCTTCGGCCCCACCGTCACGGTCGAGACGTTCCGCACCGAGGACGAGGCCGTCGAGATCGGCAACGACACGATCTACGGCCTCGCAGGGGCGGTGTGGACCTCCGACGCCGGCCGCGCCCAGCGGGTGGCTGCCCGCCTGCGCCACGGCACGATCTGGATCAACGACTACCACCCGTACCTGCCGCAGGCGGAGTGGGGCGGCATGAAGCAGTCCGGCATCGGCCGCGAGCTCGGCCCCACCGGCCTGGGCGAGTACCAGGAGCTCAAGCACGTCTACCAGAACACCGCCCCCGCCGTGACCGGCTGGTTCGCCCAGCCCTGAACTGCGCCCACCGGCGTCGTCGTCGTTCCCCGGTCCGCGGGGACGACGACGCCGGGGGCCCGCCGACCCTGGTTCCACGATCACTGCAAGGAGAGACCATGACCGTCCCCAGCACCACCCGCGCACCCAGCACCCCGCAGGAGTTCGACTACCTCGTGGTCGGCGGCGGCTCGGCCGGCGCCGTCGTCGCCGCCCGCCTGTCCGAGGACCCGTCCGTGACGGTCGGGCTGATCGAGGCCGGACCGCACGACCGGGGCATCGACGAGGTGCTGACCCTCAGCCGGTGGATGGAGCTGCTGGAGTCCGGCTACGACTGGGACTACCCGCTCGAGGAGCAGGAGAACGGCAACTCCTTCATGCGCATGGCCCGCGCCAAGGTGCTGGGCGGCTGCTCGTCCCACAACTCGTGCATCGCGTTCTGGGCCCCGGCCGAGGACATCGACGAGTGGGAGGAGAAGCACGGCGCCGAGGGCTGGAACGCCGAGACCGCCTTCCGGCTCTACCAGAAGCTCGAGACCAACGACGACGAGGGCGCCCACCACGGCCACGACGGGCCCGTGCACCTGATGCAGGTCCCGGACGACGACCCGTGCGGCGTCGCCGTCCTCGAGGCCTGCGAGCAGGCCGGGATCCCGCGCACTCCGTTCAACACCGGCAAGACCGTGGTCAACGGCGCGAACTTCTTCCAGATCAACCGCCGGGCCGACGGCACCCGGGCCTCGTCGTCGGTGTCCTATCTGCACCCGGCCGCCGACCGGGTCAACCTCACCGTCCTGCACTCCACCCAGGCCACGCGCGTGGTGGTCGAGGACGGCCGGGCCACAGGCGTGGAGGTCGTGGACAACGCCTTCGGCACTCCCCGCACCGTGCGCGCCCGCCGCGAGGTGGTCGTCTCCGCCGGGGCGATCGACACCCCGAAGCTGCTGATGCTCTCCGGCATCGGACCCGCCGAGCACCTGCGCGAGGTCGGCGTGGACGTGCTCGTGGACGCCCCCGGCGTCGGCGCGCACCTGCAGGACCACCCCGAGGGCGTGATCCAGTGGGAGGCCAAGAAACCCATGGTCACCGAGTCCACCCAGTGGTGGGAGGCCGGGATCTTCACCCAGGTCGACCCGGACACCGACCGGCCGGACCTGATGATGCACTACGGCTCGGTCAACTTCGACATGCACACCTACCGACAGGGCTACCCGACCTCGGACAACGCCTTCTGCCTGACCCCCAACGTGACCCACGCCCGGTCCCGCGGCACGGTGCGGCTGCGCTCCCGGGACTTCCGCGACAAGCCCCGGGTCGACCCCCGCTACTTCACCGATCCCGAGGGCTACGACCTGCGCATCATGACCGCCGGGATCCGCAAGGCCCGCGAGATCGTGGCGCAGTCGCCGCTGGCCGAGTGGGCCGGGGAGGAGCTGTTCCCGGGGAAGGACGTGCAGACCGACGAGCAGATCGCCGACTACGTCCGGCGCACCCACAACACCGTCTACCACCCGGCCGGGTCCTGCCGGATGGGCCCGGCCGACGACGCGATGTCCCCCCTCGACCCGCAGCTGCGGGTCAAGGGCGTGCGCGGGCTGCGCGTGGCCGACGCCTCGGTGATGCCGGAGCTGACCACGGTGAACCCCAACATCACCGTCTACATGATCGGGGAGCGCGCGGCGGAGCTGATCGCCGCGGACGCCGGCGCGGAGCTGGTCGCAGCGAACGCCGACGCCTGATCGTCCGCCCGCGCAGCAGGACGGCGACGGGCCCCGGGTCGCACAGCGACCCGGGGCCCGTCCGTCCTCGGCGGACGCTCAGCTCATCAGCTTGTCGACCAGCGCCTGGGCGAACTCCGGGGAGACGTCCCCGTAGTTGAGCGAGAAGTCCTCGTCCACCTTGGCGGGAAGCAGTCCCGAGCACAGCACGGCGGCGCGGGCGTAGAGACCGGCCAGCTCCGCCCCGATGGGCACGGACAGCAGCTCCAGCTCGGGGTCGTAGGAGACGATCGGCACCCCGGACTGCCGGGCCGCGAAGTGCTTGCCGATCCCCGAGGCCACGAACCGCGCGTGGCCGGACTCGACGTCGGCCGGGGTGCGGAACGCGTACCGCGTCCGGTGGTGGTGGTTGATCCGGTACAGCCCGGGCCGGTTCCGGTCCTCGGTGGGCTCCCAGGTGGCGTCCTCGGGCACGAAGCGCTCGGCGACCCCGTTGTACTGCATCTCCGCGCGCCGCAGCTGCTGCTCGACCTCCGACAGCGGCGGCAGGGTCTCCAGCATCGCGGGCCCGGCGTCGAAGACGACGTCGCACAGTCCCACCGGCAGCGCCTCCTGCAGCGTCCCGAGGTCCACGTCCTGCAGCAGGGTGGTCCCGTGGTCCTCCGGGGAGAGCACCACCACGGACGCCTCCTGCGCCGCGGCCGCCTCCGCGACCACGGACTCCTTCTCCGGCGTCCAGCCGCCCGTGAGCAGCACGGAGCCGTCCACGAGCTGGGTGAGGGAGGGCCCGCAGACCTGCCAGCGCCGCACGGTCCAGTGCTCGTCGCGGACCACCTCGAGGAAGCCGAGGGCCTGCAGGTGGCCCACGAACCACTCCTCGAACCGCTCGGAGTCCTCGAGCTGACGGGCCACGATGGACAGGCTCGAGCGCTTGCCGCCGCCCAGGAACGTGAGG
Source organism: Kocuria arenosa (assembly GCF_042879215.1). Taxonomy (NCBI): domain Bacteria; kingdom Bacillati; phylum Actinomycetota; class Actinomycetes; order Micrococcales; family Micrococcaceae; genus Kocuria; species Kocuria arenosa. The sequence continues at coordinate 213,738 of NZ_JBHZTA010000004.1, forward strand.
GCGTCCCGGAACGGCGCCCAGGACGTCGGGTACTCCCCCTCGTCCGGGCCGATGAAGCGCAGCGCCTCCACGGACCCGGTGGAGGTGAGCGCGGAGGGCTTGGTGAGCCGGCCCGGATAGCGCTTCTGCAGCCCGCACTGGGCGCACTGCCCGAAGATCCACGGCGCCTTCGCCTTGGGCTCCATGGCCGGCAGCACGATGCGGTGCCGGCCGGTGGCCAGGCAGGAGCGCCCCTCCGGCTCGGGCAGCGCGTTGGTGCGCTCGAGCAGCAGCTGCCCCTCGGAGGAGTGCCACCCGGGGGCGCCGGGGACCTCGTGGTCCCCGGCCGCCTCCCGCGCGGGCAGGTTGTCGAACGCGCCCTGCACGTAGCGCTCGGGCAGCTCCGCCACGATGCCCGCCGTGACGGGCCACAGGGGCTCCTCCTCGAGGTGCACCATCTCGCCCTCGTAGCCGAGGGAGCGCTGGGTCAGGTGGAAGGACGAGTCCCGGAGCTTGAACTCGCGGCGCTGCCGGACCGTGCGGCCCGCCTTGAGGACCAGGGTGTAGTCGTTGGGCTTGAGGGTCCGGTCCGCCCGCGCCATCGGCGTGCCGTGCAGCGAGATCTGGAACGGCGGGACGCGCCCCTCCACGAGCTTGGCCTTCTCCAGCTTGAAGGAGTGGGGGTTGCGCCACTCGCACTCCACGGTCAGGGGCGCGTCCGTGTCCGAGGTGATCGTCACCTGCGGGGGGCGCAGCGCGGACCAGCGCACCACGTCGCCGGGGATCCGCAGACCGCCCGAGAGGGTCACGGCGGGCACCAGGCGGGGCACCAGGCCGGAGAAGTTGTCGTTGGCGGTGAGCTCCGGGTTGCCCGCGCGGAGCACCTGCACGTCGTCGAACATCACCCAGCCCTCGGCGAGGCCGTGGGAGCCGGCCTCGACGAAGCGGTAGTCCGGGGAGGCGGAGTCGTCGAGGATCCGCTTGATCTGGGCGATCCACTCGGGCTCGTCCCGGACCATGATCCGGCACGGCCAGGCCGCGGGGATGTGGTCCACGGAGATGAAGGTGTCCGAGAAGCCGTCCTTCGCGAAGATGACGACGGGGCGCGGGCTGCGCTCGAAGCGCACGTCCCCGGCGCTGAGCCGCAGGGTCCCGCCCAGCAGCGATCCCGGGTCCATCCGCGCGGTGTAGGCGGAGACCCCCAGGAAGGCGTCCCCGATGAAGGACAGGAACACGGTGCGGGGCCCCGCCGTGGTCTCGAGCTCCACCTCCCGGCCGGAGAGGAAGCGCTTGGGCACCACGAAACCGAGCTCGAACACGGGGTTGCCCACGTAGTCGGTGCTGTCCGTGAGGGACAGCGAGCACGACTTGACGGCGCTGCGGCCCGGCCCCCGGCCGTTCGCCCGGACCTCGGCGCGGGCCTGCTCGCGGGACTGCTCCCAGACCGCGAGCTCCGCCAGGGCGATCTCGAGACCGGGCTCGCGGGTGAGGGGGTTCGCCCAGACCTGCTTCATGGCCTTGGACGCCTTGGTCTCGGCCATGTCGAGCCAGAAGTCGAGGTAGACCCCGAGCTCGGCGGCGGAGAGGCCCTGGGCGGTGGTCATCCCCAGGTCCTCGAACATGCGGTGCAGCTGGCGGCGCTCGGCCTCGCCGAACATCGTCTGCGACAGCGCGAGCCCGACCGGCCGCTGGTTCACCGCGTACGCCGTGGGCAGGCCGATCTCGCCGTTGCGCAGCTCGAGCCAGTAGCGCAGCGCGTCCCAGTACGCCTCGGTGTCCTTCTTGAAGGAGGACTCGAGGGCCTTGGCGTTCTCCGGCCCGGCCTGCAGGAGCACGGTCAGGGGCAGGAAGAACGCGGACACGGACTTGTTGCCCGTCCGCGCGGCGAGGGTGGACATGTGCCGTCCGGCGAGGGCGAACAGTGCGAGCAGGGCGACGACGGGCGGCGGCGGGATCTCCGCGATGGAGTCCAGGCTGCGGCGGGTGGCGCGGTACCACAGTCCGTTGAGCCGGTTGAACACGTCGAACACCGAGCGCCGCCCGTCGCCGGTCACGAGCAGCGGGGTCACCGAGTCGGCGAGCGCCCGCAGGGTCGAGGGCCCGTCGAGTCCGCGGTCCTCGCCGATCGCGGCGAGCGTCTTGTCGTCGAGGTCGAGGTAGATCAGCTCCCCCGCCCGCTCCGGACCGAAGAACGCCGTGCAGACGGCGTCGTTCCAGCGGAGGTAGGCGAGCTCCTCGGCGCTGTCGGCAATGGCATGGTCTCCGAGGCGGAGCCCAGCAGTGTCGGGCACGAGTCCTCCGTCCGCGGCCGCACGTGGGGCCGCTGTCGTCGTTCGAGGGGTCGCCTCGATTATAGAGAGCCCGCGGGACCGCTCCGCACGCGCGGCGCCCGTCGCCCCGGCCCGATACGGTGGGACGATGCACTCCCCTCCCGGTCCCCTCGTGGACTCCCGGCGGCTCGTCGCCGCCTCCGGGCCCGCCGTCTTCCGCCGCGGCCAGGAGTACTTCCGCACCGGTCGCGTGCGCGCCGTGCGGTGGTCCCCGCGTGCGGAGGGGGCCGGCAGCCTCTCCGCCGAGGTCGAGGGCTCCGGGTCGGTGTACTCCGTCTCCGTGCACGTCGGGGCCGGCGGCGCGCCGGGGCCCGCGTGGTGCAGCTGCCCGGCCGGGGGGTTCTGCAAGCACGCCGTCGCCACGGTGCTGCGCCACAACTTCGAGACCGCGGTCCGGGCCCACCAGCAGGGCGGGACCGCGGCGCCGTCGTCCCCGGCCGGCGGCACCGCGCTCCCGGAGGGTTCCGCGTCCGTGCTGGGCCCCACGTCCACGGTGGGCCCCGGGTCCGCGATGGGCCCCGCGTCCGCGCGACGGGGCGGGGCACCCGACTGGAAGGACGCCCTGACCGAGATCCTGGGCGGGCCGGGCCCCGCGGAACCGCCCGCCGAGGAGCCCGAGGGGGTGGCCCTGGAGTTCGACCTGCGCCGGGAGCCGTACCGGTACGTGCACGGCACGGGCCGCGCGGGCTCGCCGTGGCACCTCTACGTCCGCCCGGTGCGCCGGGGCCGGCGGGGCGGGTGGATCAAGGGCGGGCTGGACTGGGAGAGCGTCACCGCCGACGCCGGCCGGTGGTCGCTGAGCCCCGCGCAGGTCGACTGGTTCGACGAGCTCCGGGCGCTGAGTGCCACCCGCTCCCCGTACGCGGTGCACGACCGGCACTGGATCCGGCTCGACTCCTACGCCTCCCCCCTGCTCTGGGGCATCCTCGCCCGGGCGGAGGCCGCCGGGATCACCCTGGTCGGCCGGGAGCACGGGCTGCCCGTGACGGTCGAGGAGCCGGGACGCTTCCACGTGGACGTGCTGCGCGGGCCCGGGAAGGACCTCGAGCTGCGGCCCACGGTGGACAGCGGCGGCCGCCGGATCGCCCTCGGCACCGCCCGGATCATCGGCGACCCCGGGCACGGGCTGTTCGCCCCGGACGGCGACCCGCAGGACGTCGCCGACACCGAGGACCTCAACGCCTTCCCGCTGCGCCTCGTGCCCCTGGCCACCCGGCTCACCCGCGAGCAGCGGCGGTTTCTGGACACCGCGGGCGGGCTGCGGATCCCCGAGGACGAGGTCGAGGAGTTCTTCGACCGGTACTTCCCGCGGCTGCACCGCAGCATGGACGTCGACACCGGGGACGGGTCCATCGAGCTGCCGCAGGTCGCCGACCCCGAGCTGGTGCTCACCCTGGAGCACCAGGAGCTCACGATCCGCGCCCGCTGGGAGTGGGAGTACCAGAAGGGCCACGACCGGATCCTGCTGCCCTTCCGCCCCGAGGACCCGCTCGCCGACGAGCCCGTGCACCGCGAGTCGTCCTGGGAGACCGCGGTCACCGCCGCGGTCCGGCACCGGGCGCCGGGCGTGGACTTCCGCCGCTCGAGCTACGTGGCGCAGGACGCCCTGGTGCTCGTGCGCGAGTGGCTGCCCGCCCTCGAGAAGGTGCCGGACCTGCGGATCGAGCACACCGGCGGGCGCCGGGCGTACCAGCAGATCGCCGACCCGCCCACCATCACCGTCAGCACCGCCGCCACGGAGCGCCGCGACTGGTTCGACCTGGGGGTGACGGTCAAGGTGGGCGAGTTCTACATCTCCTTCGCCGACGTCTTCCGCGCCCTCGACCTCGGCCAGGACGTGATGCTGGCCCCGGACGGGTCGTGGTTCTCCCTGGACCGCCCCGAGTTCGACCGGCTGCGGGAGCTCATCGCCGAGGCGCGCTCGCTGCAGGAGACCCCCGAGGGGCCGCTGCGCATCCACCGGCACCAGGCCGGGCTGTGGCAGGACTTCGAGGACGTCGCGACGGACACGGACCAGGCCGAGGCCTGGCGGGAGGGGGTGCGCTCGCTGCTCGAGCTCGAGGCCGTCGAGGCGCCGCCCGTCCCCGCGACCCTGCACGCCGAGCTGCGCCCGTACCAGCGCGACGGCTACTCGTGGCTGAGCGTGCTGTGGGACCACGGCCTGGGCGGGATCCTCGCCGACGACATGGGTCTGGGCAAGACCGTGCAGGCCATCGCCCTGATCTGCCGCGCCGTCGAGCGCGACCCGGACCTCCCGCCGTTCCTGGTGGTCGCCCCGACCTCCGTGGTGCCCAACTGGACGGCGGAGATCCGGCGCTTCGCCCCGTCCCTGCCGGTCGTGGGCGTGACCGACACCCAGGCCAAGGCCGGCACCGAGCTCGCGGACTCCGCCGCGGGTGCCCGCGTGGTGGTGACCTCCTACACCCTGCTGCGCCTGGACGAGCCCGCCTACCGGGCGCTGCCCTGGGCGGGGATCCTCCTCGACGAGGCGCAGTTCGTGAAGAACCCGCGGACCAAGGCGCACCGGGCCGCGAAGGACCTCGACGCCCCGTTCAAGCTGGCGATCACGGGCACCCCCCTCGAGAACAGCCTCGTGGAGCTGTGGGCGCTGCTGTCGCTGACCGCGCCCGGCCTCTTCCCGTCCCGGCGGAAGTTCACGGAGACCTACCAGCGCCCCATCGAGCGCGGGGAGGACGCCGCCGCCCTCGCCCGGCTGCGCCGCCGCGTCAAGCCCCTCATGCTCCGCCGCACCAAGGAGTCCGTGGACCTCGAGCTGCCCCCCAAGCTCGAGCAGACCATCGAGGTGGAGCTCTCCCCCGCCCACCGCCGCATCTACGACACGCGCCTGCAGCGCGAGCGGCAGAAGGTCCTGGGCCTGCTGCGCGACCTCGACCGCAACCGGTTCACGATCTTCCAGTCCCTGACCACCCTGCGCCTGCTCAGCCTCGACGCGTCCCTCGTGGACCCCACGGCGGACGTCTCCTCGAGCAAGCTCGACCTGCTCTTCGAGCACCTGCCCGAGATCGTGGCGGAGGGCCACCGGCCGCTGGTGTTCAGCCAGTTCACGAGCTTCCTCAAGAAGGCGGCGGCCCGCCTGGACGAGCTGCGGATCCCCTACGCCTACCTCGACGGCTCGACGACGGACCGGGCCCGGGTGCTCGAGCGGTTCACGTCCGGTGAGGTCCCTGTGTTCCTGGTGAGCCTCAAAGCCGGCGGATTCGGGCTCAACCTCACCCAGGCGGACTACTGCTTCCTCCTGGACCCGTGGTGGAACCCGGCCACCGAGGAGCAGGCCGTGGACCGGACCCACCGCATCGGCCAGCAGAAGAAGGTCATGGTCTACCGGCTCGTGGCGCGGGACACGATCGAGGAAAAGGTCATGGCGCTCAAGGAGCGCAAGGCCAGGCTGTTCACCGCTGTGCTGGACGACGACAGGATGTTCTCCAGCGCCCTCACCGCGGAGGACATCCGGGGCCTGCTCTCGCCCTGACCTGCGGCTTCGTGCACCAGCTGGTCCGGGACCCGTCATCAGAGGGTCACATTCCACCGCACGTGCAGGGACCGGCGAGCAGGGACTAGCATCGGAAGTGCGTGGTGTCGTGCGGCGGCGTGGTGTCGTACGACGGCGCGGCCCCCTCGGCCCGGGCACCTTCCCCGAGCCGTTCCGACCATCCGACCGGAGGACCCACCATGCCTCATGCCGTGGCGGGTCTCGCAGCGTTCGTGCAGCGCTATGGCTCGCTGATCCACGCGATGGCCGACCGCGGGATGACCCGCGGCCAGGTGCGGATGCGCTTCCAGCTGCTGTTCCCGGAGGAGTCCCCCGTCCTGCTGGACGCGGCCATCGCACACCTGGGGCAGCGATTCCCGCGGGACGCCGCCGCCCCGGACATCAACGACGGCGCGGTCGGCGCCGGCGTGTGGCTCGTCATGGCCCAGCACCTCGGCCTGGCCCCGGCCCCCGACTACGCGGCGCTGAACCTCAGCGCGCAGCTGGTCCGTGACGTGACCGGGCTGCTCGCGGCGTCCGACGCCGACGGTTCGATCACCCGGCGGGCCCTGGCTCTGATCGGGGCGGCCCAGCAGCACTGCGCCCAGAAGTCCTCCTGCCGCCCCCTCAGCGCGCACAGCTACGAGATCGCGCGGCTGGGACTGTGCACGGAGTCCGACTTCCTGTGCGTGCTCGCCCACCACTGGCCCGTGCCCCAGCGCATCGTCTCCCAGCGCCTGGGCGGCGGGCGGTGGGACCTGGCGCTCGGGCGGATCGGGCTGCAGGCCGGCGCCGAGCCCGCCCTCGAGCACGTCTTCACGGAGGAGGAGTACGCGACCGCCGTGACGGCGTTCCTCTCCCACTGCCGCAGCACCGGCCACCACCCGACCACGGCCCGCTACGGCCGGTGGGTCGTCGAGCAGGAGGCGGGCAGCACCCCCCGGCCCTACTTCGACGGCGTCCGCCGGTTCTTCGGCTCCTGGGAGGAGGCCATGCGCTTCGCCTCGGCCCGCCAGCCGGTCGGGGAGTCCCTGGGGGACGGCTTCGCCGACACGAGGACCTGGTCCGACCTGGCCACGCCGGAGGCACAGGAGATGCTGGGCCGCGCCGGCATCGGCGTGGTCCTGCCGGACGCGGTCACCCCGGTGGCCGGCGAGGAGGTGTGGGAGGACCTCCGCCGGCTCATCGCCACGGTGCTCGCGCGGCTGCCCTGGAACGACTTCCTCGTCGTGGAGTACGAGCGCGACGACGACCGGTCGGAGGCGCCCGTCGCGTGGGCCGGGGTCGGCCCGCACGGCGTGGAGTGCGCCGTGCTCTCGGGCGGGCAGCTCACGCACGCGGCCTGGCCCGTGGACGCCACCTTCTTCCACGAGGACGAGTGGAACGAGCCCACGGGCTCGGACCAGCCGTGGACCACCGCCCCGCTGGGCTTCCCGGAGGCGGCGCAGAAGCTCGTCGAGGGCCTGCGCTTCGGCTGGGGCTGCGCCGACCCGTACCGCTTCCACTGGGGCGTGGGTTCCTTCCCCGCGCAGACCCGGGACGAGGCCTCCGTCATCGCCCCCGACCGCCGGCAGTGGCGCTCTCCGGCGGCGCCGGACACCGTCGACTCCTGAGCCCCACCGGCCGACTCATACGCCGGACGCGGGGAATCATGCAGGACTGATATTTATCCCACGGAGGGCGGCGCCCTAGGCTGGCACGGTCCGCTGTTCCGTCACCGGGTGCTGTCATCCAGTTCCGGCAGCCCGTCCTGCCGTCCGGCTCTGTCATCCCACTCTGCCCTCCAGGAGCACCCCATGAGCCACCACGTCCCGAGCACCACCCGGCAGGCCGGGCAGCCGGGCCGCGGCCTCGGGCGGGACTGGTCGGCGTCGGCGACCCTCGCGGGATTCGTGGCCGTGGTCGTCTCCTACTCGGGGCCCGTGCTCGTGGTCCTCGAAGCCGCCCGGGCGGGTGGACTCGGCCCCGAGCTCACCTCCTCCTGGGTGTGGGCCGTCTCGGTCGGCTCCGGCATCACGTGCGTCCTCATGAGCCTGTGGACCCGCCAGCCCGTCATGGTGGCGTGGTCCATCCCGGGGGCGGCACTGCTCATCACCTCCCTCGGCAACCACCCCTTCTCCGACGCGGTGGGCGCCTATGTCGTCACCGGAGTCCTGGGCCTGCTCCTGGGCGTGACCGGTCTGATCGGCCGGATCCTGGCCGCGGTGCCCCAGCCCATCACCGCCGCCGTCCTGGCCGGCGTGCTGTTCCCCTTCTCCATCAAGGTGGCCGCGGCCGTCGTCGAGAACCCGTGGGTGGCGGGCGCCCTCGTCCTCGGCTACCTCCTGGGCCGGCGCTTCCTCCCCCGCTACGCCGTCTTCGCCGCACTGGGCCTGGGCGTGCTGACGGCTCTCGTCCGGGGGCGGATCGAGCCCGTGGCCCTGGACCTGTCCCTCACGCAGCCGGTGCTGACCGCGCCCACGTTCTCGTGGGAGGCGATCGCCGGGATCAGCATCCCGCTGCTGATCGTGACCGCGGCCGGGCAGAACGCCCCGGGACTGGCCATGATGCACACGGCCGGCTACGCCGTCCGGGACCGCCTGCTGCTCGGAGCCTCGGGCGTCGCGTCGGTCGCCTTCGCGCCCTTCGGCAGCCATGCCCTGAACCTCGCCGCCGTGACCGCGGGCATCGCGACCAGCCCCGAGTCCCACCCGCACATCGACCGGCGCTACGTGGCCGGCGTCTCGTGCGGCGTCTTCTACCTCCTCTTCGGCCTGTTCGCGGACACCATCGTCGCCGCGTTCTCGGCGATCCCCCCGGGCATGATCACGGCCCTCGCCGGCGTGGCCCTGCTCGGTGCGCTGCAGGGCTCCTTCTTCGACAGCATGCACCCCGGCCGGCACCAGCCGGCGGTCATCGAGGCGGCGCTCATCACCCTGGTGGTCACGGTCTCCGGGATCGCCCCCTACGGCATCGTCTCCCCGTTCTGGGGCATGCTCGCGGGCATCGCGGCGTACGCGATCCTGCGCCGCCCCGCGGCGGCCGGCTCCCGCTGAGCGCCCCGCACGGCTTCGGGGCACCGAATCCCGGGGCCGCCACCGCGGGTCTACACTCGTCGGGAAGCGAAGGGGAGTAGTTCCCGGGTGCCGTGCACCCGTCGGTCTGTCGCCATCCCGGTCTCGACGAGCAGTCCCGGCAGCCCACCCGGTCCCACGGGCGAACGAGACCTTCCGGACCGCACTGCACCCCCAGATCGGACCCCGCGCGCCCCGGGCCGCACCGGTTCCGAGGAAGGCCCCATGACACCCGCACCCGACTCCCACTCCCCCGCCCCCCGCGGAGACCCCGCCCGCCCGGCCCGGCCCGACCGCGGGCAGATCCGCCGCTGGCGCAAGTACCTCGCGGAGGAACGCGCCGAGGCGCGGATCTACCACCTCCTCGCCGCCCGCAGCACCGGCCGGGAGCAGGAGATCCTGCACCAGGTCGCCGAGGCCGAGCAGCGCCACGCCGAGCACTGGGTCCGGCTGCTCGGCCCCCACGCGGAGGCCGAGGCCCGGCCGTCCCTGTACTCCCGACTGCTGGTCTTCCTCGCCACGCACTTCGGCTCCGTCTTCGTCCTGGCCCTGATCCAGCGCGCCGAGAGCCGCTCTCCCTACGAGCGGGAGGAGGACGCGTCCGACGCCATGGCGGCCGACGAGGCGGTGCACGAGGAGATCATCCGCGCCCTCGCCACCGAGGGCCGGCACAAGCTCTCCGGCAACTTCCGGGCGGCGGTCTTCGGCGCCAACGACGGCCTCGTGTCCAACCTCGCACTGGTCATGGGCGTGGGCGCCACCGGCACCTCTCCCGGGATGGTGCTCTTCGCGGGGATCGCCGGACTGCTCGCGGGCGCGCTCTCCATGGGGGCCGGGGAGTTCGTCTCCGTGCGCTCGCAGCGCGAGCTGCTCGACGCCTCCCAGCCGACCCAGGTGACGCTGCAGGTGGCACCGAACCTGGACCTGGACGCCAACGAGCTCGTGCTGATCTACCGGGCCCGGGGCATGAGCGAGGAGGCCGCCGAGCACCGCGCCGCGGAGCGGCTGGGCTTCTTCGAGTGCGACTGCGACCCCTCACGGTCGTTCCGCGACACCGTCGAGGACGAGCCGGAGCCGCACTCCACCGTGGCCCTGGGCACGGACCTGGGGGCCGCGGCGTCCAGCTTCTGCTTCTTCGCCTCCGGGGCGATCATCCCGATCCTCCCGTACCTCGTGGGGCTCACGGGTGTCCCCGCGATGCTCGTCGCCCTCGTGCTGGTCGGGTTCGCCCTGCTGGTCACGGGAGGCCTGGTCGGCCTGCTCTCCGGGGCCTCCCCCTGGAAGCGCGGCCTGCGCCAGCTGGCCATCGGCTACGGCGCCGCCCTGGCCACCTGTCTCCTCGGCCTGCTGTTCAACACGAGCGTCGCCTGACCCGGCCGCCGGGCGTCACCGAGCCCAACGGATGCTGTCCTCACTTACGGGGACAGGGGGGGCGAGCGGCGGACCGGGTTGCCGAACGCCCGGCCACGAACGGGCCGGTCGGAGCCGGATTCTCCACTGTTCCAGCGGCCCGGGGCCCGGTGGGCCGGCCCACGACGGCCCACCCGGCGGGCGTGCGCGGCCCGTCCCGAGAATTCCCTGGGGAAACCGGGTGCGGACGCGGTGCCGCTTCGGATAAGGTTGCGATCGTGGTGAGAACCACAGCAATGGGGGAAATTGCACGGGTCGGACCGATTCGGACGCACTGGGGGGTGCACCGTCTGCGGCATCCGTGTTCTGAAAGCCGCTCAGCCCACGGCTCTCCTCTGTTGAGGCGTTCAACGCCTGCCGATGGCCGCGGGTCCTCCATGGGAGGCGCATCTCTCCCCGCGCCGGGCGGACTCCTACCGCCCGTTCCCGCGGCCATCGGTCTACACCGCACTCCCGGCCCGGCCGCCCTGCACGGCACGCCGCCCGGGTCTCTTGCGCGCTGGGGCTAGGATCGGAGGGCCGCGCCCGTCGTCGTCGAGACCGGACCGCGCGGCGCACCCGTCACCAGCGCCGAGGAGCCCGCCCATGCCCGCCCAGGGGACCGTCGAACACGTCCTGACCGTCCACTGCCCCGAGGCCCACGGGCTCGTGAGCGCCATCACGTCCAACCTGACGCAGCAGGGCTGCGACATCTTCGACGTGAAGCACTTCTCCGACCGTTTCACCGACGAGTTCTTCATCCGCTGCCACACCGTGAGCGAGGCCGGCACGGCCACCGTCGATTCCCTGACGGAGGGCTTCGCCCCGGTCGCGGAGCAGCACGACATGCGGTTCCGGCTGGTCTCCGTGCAGCGCCGGACCCGGGTGCTCGTCATGGTGTCCCGCTTCTCCCACTGCCTCACGGACCTGCTGCACCGCACCCGGATCGGTGAGCTGCCCATCGAGATCGTGGCCGTGGTCTCGAACCACCTGGACCACAAGAGCCTCGTGGAGTGGCACGAGGTCCCCTTCCACCACATCCCCGTCACGGCCGGGACCAAGCCGCAGGCCGAGGGCCGGCTGCTCGACCTCGTGGACCGCTACGACGTCGAGCTGGTCGTGCTGGCACGCTACATGCAGGTGCTCTCCGACGAGCTGACCCGCGAGCTGTCGGGGCGGTGCATCAACATCCACCACTCCTTCCTGCCCTCGTTCAAGGGCGCCAGGCCCTACCACCAGGCCTACGCCCGGGGCGTGAAGATGGTGGGGGCCACCGCCCACTACGTGACCGCGGACCTCGACGAGGGCCCGATCATCGCCCAGCGGGTCATGCCCGTGGACCACGCCCACACCCCGGCGGACCTCGTGGCGGTGGGCCGCGACGCCGAGATGCAGGCACTGTCCCGGGCGGTGAAGTGGCACGCCGAGGGCCGCGTGGTGCTCTCCGGCAACCGCACCATCGTCCTGGTCTGACCCGCCCCCCGCGCAGCGGGGAGCCCGGGCTCGCTCACGCTCGGGCCGTGCGGCGGACCGCGTGCGCCGAGTCGTCGGATGTCCCGAGCGGCTCCACCCGGACCGCAGCGCCCGTCTCGAGCGAGCGCTGCGCGGCGTCGGCCACCCAGGAGGCGGCCACGGCGTCACGGGCCGTGCAGGGACTCGGGATCTCCCCGCGCACCACCCGCACGAAGGCCGCCATCTCGCGGCGGTAGGCCTCGGCGAAGCGCTCGTGGAACGTGGTGTGCGGCGGTCCGGCCGGGAACCCGACCCCGGGCTCGGCCGAGCGCAGGGCCATGTGCTCGTCCATCCCCACGGCCACCGAACCCTTCGAGCCCTGCAGCTCGAGCCGCACGTCGTGGCCCGCGCCGTTGTAGCGGGTCGCGGCCACGGTGGCCACCGTGCCGTCGTCGAGGGTGAGCACGGCCAGCGCGGTGTCGACGTCGCCCACCTCGCCGATCCGAGGGTCCCCGCGGTTGGACCCGCGGGCGTACACCTCGACGACCTCGCGGCCGGTGATCCACCGGAGGACGTCGACGTCGTGCACGGAGCAGTCCCGGAACAGCCCGCCGGACGTCGCCAGGAACTCGACGGGCGGCGGGGTCATGTCACCGGTCACGGCGCGCACGGTGTGCAACCAGCCCAGCTCGCCGGCCGCGTAGAGCTCCCGGGCGCGGACGTAGCCGGGGTCGAAACGGCGCTGGTGACCGATCTGGACCACGCCCTGCGCTCGTTCGATCTCGTCGAGCAGGGGCAGCGCCTCCGCCACGGACAGCGCCACCGGCTTCTCGCAGAAGACCGGCAGCCCCGCCGCCAGGCCGACCTGGATCAGCTCCGGGTGCGTGGCCGTGCCGGTCGCGACGACGAGGCCGTCCACGCCGTCGTCGAGCAGCGCCCGGACCATGGGCATCGGCACCGCACCCGTCCGGCCGGCCACGGCGACCGCCTGCTCGGGCACGGCGTCCGTGAGGCTCAACCGCACCGCCGGCTCGCCCCCGGGATCACGCAGGGCGGCGAGGTGGGCGGCGTGCATGGCGCCGATGCGGCCGGCGCCGATCAGCCCGATCCGGACGGTCATGGCAGAGTTCCTCTCGACAGGGGGCTGTGCTGTGGGACCGGTCCCGCACCCCGAGCCGTCAGGGTGCGGGACCGGGGTCTGTTCAGGCGCGGGGGCGGGCTTGGGACTCGGCCATGTCGGCCTTCACCTGCTGCATCTGGGTGGTGTGCCCGCCGAGCTGCTCGAGCTCGTGGGTGAGTTCCTCCAGTTCCGCGCCACCGGCCATCTGGGCGGTGAGGTCTCCGAGCAGGATGTCCTTCTTCTCGTAGTAGCCGATGGACCGCCCGCGCTTGAGCAGCAGGAACCGGTCCCCCACCGGGTACGCGTGGTGCGGGTTGTGGGTGATGAACACCACCCCGAGGCCGCGTTCCTTGGCCTGGAGGATGTAGCGCAGCACCACCCCGGACTGCTTCACGCCCAGGGCCGCGGTGGGCTCGTCGAGGATCAGCACCTTCGCCCCGAAGTGCACCGCCCGGGCGATGGCCACGCACTGGCGCTCACCACCGGACAGCGTGCCGATGGGCTGGTCCACGTCGCGCAGGTCGATGCCCATGTCGGCCAGTTCCTGCTTGGTGATCTCCTTCATCCTCGCCACGTCCAGGCGCTTGAACGGCCCGAACCCGGTGGTGAGCTCGGAGCCGAGGAAGAAGTTGCGCCACACCGGCATCAGCGGGACCACGGCCAGGTCCTGGTACACGGTGGCGATCCCGGCGTCGAGGGCCTGCCGGGGGGAGGTGAAGGTGGTCTCCTGCCCGTTGACCCGCAGGGTCCCGTCGGTGTGCTGGTGCAGACCGGCGATGATCTTGATCAGGGTGGACTTGCCGGCCCCGTTGTCACCGAGCACGCAGGTGACCTTCCCGGCCTCGACGGTCATGGTGACCTCGCGCAGGGCGATGATGTTGCCGTAGCGCTTGCCGACGTCCTGGAGCTCGACGAGGGCGGTCGAGCCCGGTGCGCCGTTCGGGGCGGCGGGGCGGGGGCCGGGGGTGGGTTCGGTGGGCTGGTGCGTCGTCACGGCGGTCACCTATTTCCTCTCGACGCGCTTGCGCACGTACATGTTCACGATGGTGGCCAGCAGCAGCATCAGGCCGAGGAAGAACTTGAACCAGTCCGGGTTCCACTCCGCGTAGACGATCCCGCGCGAGGCGATGCCGAAGATCAGCGCGCCCAGGGCCCCGCCGATCGCGGAGCCGAAGCCGCCGGTGAGCAGGCACCCGCCGATCACCGCGCCGATGATGTAGAGGAACTCGTTGCCCACGCCCTCCCCGGACTGCACGGAGTCGAAGGCGAAGAGGTTGTGCATGCCCAGTAGCCACCCGCACAGGCCCACGCCCATGAACAAACCGATCTTGGTGCGCGCCACCGGCACGCCCACGGCGCGGGCGGCGTTCTCGTCCCCGCCCACGGCGAAGATCCAGTTGCCGATCTTCGTCTTGAGCAGGATGAACGTGGCGACGGCCACCAGGGCGATCCAGTAGAAGACGGTGATCCGCACGTTCACCCCGGCGATGTTGACCGAGGAGGCGAAGATCGCCTTGGCGGAGGCGAACCCGTCCATGGTGCTGATCGACGGGGAGGACACCGAGCCGCCGATCAGCCGGGTCAGGGCCAGGTTGAGCCCGGTGAGCATCAGGAAGGTCGACAGGGTCACGATGAAGGAGGGCAGCTTGGTGCGCATCAGCAGCCAGCCGTTGATCAGCCCGATCGCCAGGGAGGTCAGCAGGGCGATGCCCACCCCGACCCAGACGTTGACGGCGAAGAACCAGCTGAACATCGAGGCGGCCAGCGCGGAGGTGATCACGGCCACACCGGTGGAGAGGTCGAACTCCCCGCCGATCATCAGCAGGGACACCCCGACCACCATGATCCCGATGGTCGAGGCCCCGTAGAGCACGGTGGAGATGGACTGGGCCTGGGTGATCGAGGGGGCGGCGACGGCGAAGAACAGCGCCACCACGATCGCCCCGACCAGCGCCCCGATCTCGGGGCGGGCCAGGAAGGTGCCCAGCAGGCCCTTGGTCTGGATGCGCTCGTCGGCCGGGGCCGCGGCGGTGGGCGTGGAGGGGGCTCCGGAGGAGCCGCGGTCCGGCGCCGGTGCGGCGGCCGGTGTACGGGTGGAGGTCATGGTCTTCTGCTCCTGGTTCCCGGGCCCGCTCAGCGGACGCCTTCCTGGGCGTACTGGAGGACCTGCTCGGCATTGGACGAGTCCACGACGGCGGGACCGGTGAGCGTCGGCTGGCCGCCGCCGATCTTGAAGGCGCCCCGGTGGTTCTGCCACAGGGAGTCCACGGACAGGTACCCCTGCAACCACGGCTGCTGATCGATGGTGAACAGCACGTCGCCGTCGACGACGGCCTGGGCGAGGTCGCCGTTCATGTCGAAGGACGCCACGGTGACGTCGCTGCCGGCCGACTCCTTCGCCTCGAGCAGGGTCATGGTGATCGGAGCGCCGAGGCCGATGATCGCGTCCGCCTCTTGAGAGGCCTGCAGCTTGGCCGTGGCGGTGGAGGACACCTGGGTCATGTCGGTGCCCTGGACGTAGAGGATCTCCGTCTCCGGCAGCGCCTCCTTCACACCAGCACACCGGGCCTCCAGCCCCACGTGGCCCTGAGCCTGGATGACGCAGATCGGGTGCTGAATGCCCTCCTCCTTCAG
This sequence comes from Kocuria arenosa, assembly GCF_042879215.1. NCBI lineage: Bacteria > Bacillati > Actinomycetota > Actinomycetes > Micrococcales > Micrococcaceae > Kocuria > Kocuria arenosa. The sequence goes on from NZ_JBHZTA010000004.1 coordinate 229,185, forward strand.
CCGCTGACCGGCCGTCTCCCCGGCCAGCTGCTCGTTCGAGCCGAAGTGGGCGAAGGCGCCGAGCTCCTGGAATTCGTTCTCTCCCGCATTGAGGGAGACTACGGGGATCCCGGCCTCCTCGGCGTTGGCCAAGACATCGCGCATCGCGTCAGGCGTAGCCAGGGTTACGGCGATGCCGTCGACGTCCTGGTCGATGTACTGCTGCACGAGCTGGGCCTGGCGGCCTGCTTCGGCGTCGGAGGCGTAGAGCAGCTCGACGTTGTCTTTGGCGGCGGCCTCCTCTGCACCTGTCCGGATGGTGTCCCAAAACGTGTCCCCGGGAGGAGCGTGGGTGACCATCGCAATTTTCATCGACTCGGTCTGAGCCACCTGGCCACCCCCGCCCTCGCCCTCGGCCGCGGTCTCCCGGCCGCCCTCGGACGAGCAGCCGGCGAGCACCAGGGCCGGGGCGAGCAGTGCGGCGGCCGCCAGGAGGCGTCGGGGCGCCCTCGGCCGCGGGATCTCGGGGGAAACGCGTCGTGCAGTCATGGGAGTTCTCCTCGTGTCACTGCGGGGCCGCGCGCCTCCAGGCGCCGCCTCGGCCGTCCGCTTGGGGATCATCCTGGGTGACCCGGATCACAGATGTCAATAGAATGTATGGACATATTCACATCTCTGCGTTCACAATTGAGGAAGTCGGCGGTCCCGCCCGCTCGGATCCACCCCTTGGAGGTCCACCATGTCCGGCCCACTCCGTCTCACGGTCGACAAGACCTCCCCCGTGCCCCTCTACCACCAGGTGGCGCAGGGGCTCGAGGACGCGATCCGCAGCGGTGAGCTGCCCCCGGGAACCAAGCTGGACAACGAGATCGACCTCGCCAACCGGCTCAACCTGTCCCGCCCCACCATGCGCAAGGCCATGGACCAGCTCGTCCGTGCCGGCCTGCTGGTGCGCAAGCGCGGCGTGGGCACCCAGGTGGTGGGCAGCCAGGTCCGCCGCTCGCTGGAGCTGACCAGTCTGCACGAGGACCTCCAGCGCAGCGGAGGCAGTCCCAGCACGGACGTGCTGGACTTCGCACGGGTCCCCGCCGACGACGAGGTGGCGCTGCTGCTCGGCATCGCGCCGGGCGACGAGGTCTACCACCTCGTGCGCCTGCGGAGCACGGACGGCGAGCCGCTGGCCCTCATGGAGAACTGGATCCCCTGCTCGCTGTGCGAGCTCACGCGCGAGCAGCTCGAGCAGGAGGGGCTGTACTCCCTGATGCGCGGCCAGGGCGTCAACTTCCAGCTGGCCCACCAGCGGGTGGGCGCCGTCTCGTCGGATGCGTTCCAGGCGGAGCAGCTGGGCGTCGAGCCGGGTGCCGCGCTGGTCAGCATGCACCGCACCGCCATGGACGACCTCGGCCGGCAGGTGGAGACCGGCCGGCACGTGTACCGGGCCGACAAGTACACCTTCGAGCTGACCCTCGTCCAGCGCTGAGCGCCGGACCACCGCCGCGGCCCGAGACCACCGCACGACGACGACACCGGAAGGCACACCGACCCATGCACATCGACAGCTCCCGCCCCGAATGGGTCCACCCCAAGGACTCCGCCGCCCAGGACGGCTGGTTCGTCTCCCTGGGCGGCCACGACTCCGCCACCGAGGTCCCCGGCTGGGCCCACACGGGCCTGCGCGTGGCCGACCTCGCCCCGGGCGGACGGATCCACCTGGACGCCGCCGAGGAGGAGCGCATCGTGGTGCCCCTGGCGGGGAGCTTCACCGCCGAGACGAACGGTGAGAGCTACGACCTCGCCGGCCGCGCCTCCGTCTTCGCCGGCCCCACCGACGTCCTCTACACCGGGATCCGCCGGGACCTGACCGTGTCCACCGCGACCGGCGGCCGGGTCGCCGTGGCCTCGGCGCCGGCCCGCGCGGAGCACCCGACGCGGCTCGTGACCCGCGACGAGATCCCGGTGGAGCTGCGCGGGGCGGGCAGCTGCTCGCGGCAGGTGCACAACTTCGGGACGCCCGCCGCGCTCGAGGCCGACCGGTTCATCGTGTGCGAGGTGCTCACCCCCGCCGGCAACTGGTCCTCCTACCCCCCGCACAAGCACGACGAGGAGAAGGACGGGGAGACGGCGCTGGAGGAGATCTACTACTTCGAGACCCAGCTCGCCGAGGGCATGCCCGCCCCGGAGTCCGGCGGCACCGACCCCATGGGCTACCAGCGGGTCTACGCCTCGGACGACCGCCCCATCGACGTCAGCGCCGAGGTGCGCTCGGGCGACGTCGTCCTGGTGCCCTACGGCTGGCACGGACCCGCCATGGCGACCCCCGGCTACGACATGTACTACCTCAACGTCATGGCCGGCCCGGGCCGGGTGCGGGAGTGGCTGATCAGCGACGACCCCCACCACGGCTGGATCCGCCGGACCTGGGACGAGTCGGCCGTCGACCCCCGGCTGCCCTTCGGCCGCTGACCGGTTCCGTGCCGATCCGTCCGGGCGACCGCACCCGGAGTCGTCCCCCGGACGACGGGACCGCCCGCACGTGGAGCCGCCGGCTCGCGCTGCTCGTGTCCACCGTGCTGTTCATGGAGCACCTCGACGGCACGATCCTCGTCACCGCGGCGCCGAGCATCGCGGCCGATCTCGGCGTCGGCAGCGCCGAAATCAGCCTCGCGATGACCGTCTACCTCATCACGGTGGCCACGTTCATCCCCGTGGGCGGCTGGCTCGCCGGCCGGTTCGGGCCCCGGCGGGTGTTCTGCGCATCCATCGTCGTCTTCACGCTCGCCTCCCTCCTGTGCGCCGCCGGCGGCAGCCTCCCGGCACTGGTGGCCGCGCGGGTCCTTCAGGGCCTCGGCGGGGCCATGATGGTCCCGGTCGGGCAGCTCATCGTCCTGCGCGCCACGGACCGGCGCGATCTGCTGCGGGCCATCGCCTGGATCACGTGGCCGGCGCTGCTCGCGCCCGTGCTGGCCCCGCTCGTGGGCGGGCTGCTGACCTCCTGGGCGAGCTGGCATTGGATCTTCCTGATCAACGTCCCGGTGGGCGCGGCGGCCCTCGTCGCGGCGCTGCGGCTCGTCCGCGACACGGAGACCGAACACCGGTCCCTCGACGTGCCGGGGCTGCTGTGGTGCACGGTCGCCGTGTTCGGCCTGGTCGCCGGTCTGCAGCTCGTCCCGCACGCCGGGTGGGCCGGCACCGCGGTCGGGCTGCTGTGTGTCGCGGCCCTCAGCGGGGCCGTCGCCGTGCGCTGGCTGCTGCGCACCGCGAACCCCCTGCTGGACCTGCGGGTCTACCGGATCGCTGGCTACCGGGCGGCGAACTCGGGCGGCTTCGTCTACCGGGCGGTCGTCAGCTCGGTCCCGTTCCTGCTGCCGCTGCTGCTCCAGGACGGCTTCGGCCGGTCGCCCGTGGAGTCCGGTCTGCTCGTCACGGCGGTGTTCCTCGGCAACGTGGGCGTCAAGCCGGCCACCACCCCGCTGCTGCGCCGGTTCGGGTTCCGCACCGTCCTCATCGCCTCCGTGTCCGGCGGCGCGGTCTGCATCGCGGCGTTCCTGCTCCTGGCTCCGGGCACGCCCCTGTGGCTCGTCGCCATGCTGCTGCTGGCCAGCGGGGCGCTGCGCTCGATCGGGTTCACCGCCTACAACTCCCTGCAGTTCGCCGACGTGGAACCGGCGCAGATCTCCTCAGCGAACACCCTGTCCGCCACCAGCGCGCAGCTGGCCACCGGGCTGGGGATCGCCGTGGGAGCCCTCGTCCTGCAGCTGGCCTCGGCCGGTGCCGGAATTCTCCCCGAGGCCGGGGCCCTGCTCCCGTACCGGGCGGCCTTCGCCGTCATGGCGGCCCTGCTCCTGCTGCCCCTGGTCAGTGCGCTGCTGCTCCCACCTTCGGTGGCCGAGCACGTCAGCGGGCACGCCACCACCGTCCCGGCGCCACCCCGCCCCCCTTCAGGAAAGAGGACACCATGACCGCTCTGCCCGAACGCCCGCTCAGCGACGCCACGACCCTGCCGGCCCTCGGCTTCGGCACCTTCCCGCACGAAGAGGTGGACTCCGCCGCAGTCACCGAGCACGCCTTGCATCTGGGCTACCGGCTGCTGGACACCGCCCTGAGCTACGGCAACGAGCAGGCCGTGGGCCGCGGCATCGCCCGCTCGTTCGTCCCGCGAGAGGAGATCGTGGTGACCACCAAGATCCCCGGCCGCCACCACGGCTACGAGGGGGCTCGGGAGTCCGTGCGCACCTCTCTGGAGCACCTCGGCCTGGAGCGCATCGACCTGCTGCTCATCCACTGGCCCCTGCCCCGGCTCGACCGCTACGTCGACACCTGGCGGGCCATGATCGAGATGCGCGAGGAAGGACTGGTCCGCTCCATCGGCGTCTCCAACTTCACCTCCGCCCACATCACCCACCTGCAGGAGGCCACCGGGGTGACCCCGGCGGTGAACCAGATCGAGATGCACCCCTATTTCGGACAGCGCCCGCAGCGGCAGTTCCACGCCGAGCACGGCATCCTCACGCAGAGCTGGAGCCCGCTCGGGCGGGGCGGGGCCCTGCTGGCCGAACCGGCGCTGGAGGAGATCGCCCGCGCCCATGGCGTCGGGACCGGTCAGGTCGTGCTGCGCTGGCACGTCCAGCAGGGGGTCGTCCCGATCCCCACCTCCGCGAATCCGGAGCGACGCCGCGTCAACCGGGAACTGAACTTCGAGCTCAGTCCCGAGCAGGTGGCCGCCGTCGACAGGTTGGAGCAGGGTCGCATCTGGGGCCAGGACCCCGAGGAGTACGAGGAGTTCTGAGCCCCCGCTCCACCGGCCCAGGTGCGCGACAGGGCCCCCTCCACCCGGAGGGGGCCCTGTCGTCGTCCGTGGACGGTGTCAGCGCAGGGCGCCGACGGACGCAGCGGCGTCCTTCAGGACGCCGGCGGCGATCTCGAGACCCTCGATGCGGCCCAGGGAGACGTCCTCGTGCTCGATGTTGACCGCCATGTCCGGGTCCACCTCGTGCAGGGCGGTGAGGAACTCGGCCCAGTACGCGGTGTCGTGGCCGCGGCCCAGCGCCACGAAGTCCCAGGCGGAGTTCTTCGGCCACTCGTTGGCCCACTCGTCGCCACCAAGGTTGGTACGGTCCTCCTCGGGCGCGAGGCGGCGGAAGCTGTTGTCCAGCACACCGTAGAGCGCGGCGTTCTCCGTGTTGATCCGCACGTCCTTCGCGGCCGCGTGGAAGATCAGCGGGCCGAGTTCGCGGACCACGGCGACCGGGTCCATCTGTTGCCAGAACAGGTGCGAGGCGTCGAGCTCGACGCCCACGTGCGTGGCGCCGGTCAGGTCGATGAGCTTGCGGACATCGGCGGTGTTGAACACGACGTTCTGCGGGTGCAGCTCCAGGGCCACCTTCACGCCGTGGTCGGCGGCCAGGCGGTCGGTCTCCCGCCAGAAGTCGGCGACGAGACCCCACTGGTAGTCCAGGATGTCCAGGGCGCCGGAGTTCCAGGCGTTGACTACCCAGTTGGGCACGGTGGCCCCCGGCTCCCCGCCGGGCAGCCCGGACATGGTGACCACCCGGGTCTCACCCAGGCGCTCGGCCAGCTGGATGGAGCGGCGGATGTCCTCGGCGTGCTTCTCGCCGATCTCCGGCTTGGGGTGCAGCGGATTGCCGTTGCAGTTGAGGCCGGCGATCGAGACGCCGGTGCCCTCAAAGATCGCGAGATAGTCGTCGCGGGCCGCGTCGCTCTCCAGGATCTGATCCATGTTCGGCACGTGGACGGCCGGCAGGAACCCGCCGGTGTTGATCTCGATGCCGGTCAGACCCAGGTCCGCGATGACCTTCAAAGCCTCGGGCAGGGGTCGGTCGTGCAGGATCGCGTTGTAGACACCGAGCTTCACAGGACGACCTTCTTTCCGTGATTGGCAGCCGAATCCACAGCGGCCGCCAGGATCTCCATGTTGTGCACACCCTCGTCGAAGGAGGCGTTGCGCGGCAGCGAGACGGACTCGTCAACACCGGCGACCTCCTCGAGGAAGGCGCGGGCCTGGTAGCCGAAGGCGTCGTTCTGGCCGAACCCGACGCCGGGGGCGTCCATGGCCAGCCCCTGCGACAGGTAGGCATGGCCGGGGCCCAGGTTGACGGTGCGGTAGCCGTTGGTGGCCTCCGCTCCCTCGTGGAGGAACAGCTCGATCTCGGCCGGGCGCAGCTGGTTGAACCGCGCCGCGCCCTTCTCGCAGAACACCTCGAAGGTCAGGGTGTTCGGGTGCCCGGCGGCCACCCGGGAGACCTCGAGGCTGCCGGCGCCGGAGGCGAACTCCGCCGAGAACGCGGCGTAGTCGTCGTTCTCCACCGGCTCGAACGTGTCGCTGACCTCCACCAGGTGGTGGCCGGTCACCGCGCCCAGCGGCAGCGGCCGCTCGGTAACGGCCGTGGCCAGCCGGCCGCCGGACACGGAGGCGATGTCGCCGCAGAGGAACTCCGCGACGTAGGCCAGGTGGCTGCCGACGTCGGCCAGGGCCCCGGAGCCGGGACCGCCCTTGTAGCGCCAGCTCATCGGGGCCTTCGGGTTGAACCCGTAGTCGGTCCAGTAGCGGCCGCTGAAGTGCAGGACCTTGCCCAGGGTGCCGTCCTGGATGAGATCGCGGATCGCGGCGATGCCGGGCGTGCGCCGGAAGGTGAAGCCGATCCGGGCGATGGATTCGGCCCGCTCGGCGGCGCGGGCCATGGCCTGGGCGTCCTCGAGGGTGTCGCTGAGCGGCTTCTCGCACAGGACGTGCTTGCCGGCCTCCAGCAGCCCCTCGACGGCCCGGCGGTGGAAGCGGTTCGCGATGACGACGCTGACCACGTCGATCTCCGGGTCCTCCGCGACCGCCTCCCAGGACCTCAGGGCCTTCTCGTAGCCGTAGCGGCGGGCCACGTGAGCCCCCAGCGTCTCGTTGACGTCGCCGATGGCGACGTAGCGCAGCGGCGGCAGGACGGGGTCGTAGAGCGTGGGGGCCACGCGGTAGGCGGCCGCGTGGGCCTGGCCTGCCATGCCGGCGCCGATGACGGCGATGCCGATGCTGTCGGTCATGTTTTTCTCCTGGACTGGGGACGGGACGAGGACGGTTCGGGAACGGGAGGAACACGAAGGAAGAGCGGCCGTCGTGCCGGGCCCTGTGGCACCGGTCACGATTGGAGCGCTCCAACGAGCGTAGAATCTTCCTCGGACCGGGTCAAGAGATTTGTCAGGACAAATTCGGGAGAGCGATCGGGGAGAATGCTGTGGTGAACACTCGACCGCCCACCATCTACGACGTCGCCCGGAGCGCGGGCGTCTCCAAGTCCTTGGTGTCCCTCGTCCTGCGCGGCTCCCCCAGCGTCTCGGAGGCCCGGCGGACCGCCGTCCTGGAGGCGGTGGAGCGGCTGGGCTACCGCCCCAGCCAGGCCGCCGCGGCGCTGGCCGGGGCGACGACGCGCACCATCGGGGTGGTCATCGACGACTGGCGGAACCTGTGGTTCGTGGAGCTGCTGCGCGGTCTGCAGGAGGGCCTGGGGCCGCACGGGCTGCGGATCGCGGTCGCCGACCACACGCTCAACGCGCACGTGGAGGCGCACCCGCTGGACGGCTTCCTGTCGATGCGCGTCGACGGGCTGGTGATCGCCACCGAACCGACCGGGGCCATGCGCGTGCCCGAGGGGCTGCCCGTCGTGGTGGCCGGCCACCGGGAGGGCGTGGTGCCGGGTGCCGAGGTCGTCGCTAACGACGACCGACTCGGCGCGCGCCTGGCGACGGAGCACCTGATCGGCCTCGGCCACCGCGGCATCGGCCACCTCACGGGCGGCGGCGGAGCGGCCCGGCTGCGGGCGGAGGGCTTCGCGGCGGCGATGGCCGCGGCCGGCCTCGACCCCCGCACCGTCGCCGGACACGGTGCCACCACGGAGGAGGACGGCTACGTCGCCGCGGTGCGCCTGCTCGACGCCGCTCCGGAGACCACGGCGGTCTTCGCCGCCAACGACACCATGGCCATGGGGGCGCTCGCGGCGGCCGGTGAGCGCGGAATGCGCGTGCCGCAGGAGCTCTCGGTGGTCGGCTACGACGACTCCCCCATCGCCTCCACCCACCTCCTGCGGCTGACCACCGTCGACAGCCGCAACGCGGAGATCGGCGCGGTGGCCGCCGAGCGGCTGGTGGCCCGGATCGGCGGGGGCCCGGACACGGGGGCGGCGGTCCTGCTCGAGCCCGAGCTGGTCGTCCGCGGCTCCACGGCGGCACCCCGCGCGACCGGGTGACGGCGGGGCCCTGCCAGCGCCCCGCCGCCGCGCCGGGGAAACGCGTCAGGGCGCGGCGGGGCCGTCGCCCCGCCGCGCCCTGACGCCGGCCCCCGCTGCCGCTCAGGCGCGGGCGGCCACCGGTGCCGTGCTGTAGAGCTCCGGCCTGGGCTGCATCCGCACGGGCACGATCTCCCCGCTGGTCTGCGCCCGGACGCCGGCCTCGCAGCACGCGGCCGTGGCGTAGCCGTCCCACGCCGAGGGACCGCCGATCTGCCCGCGCGCAGCCGCGTCGACCCACGCCTGGATCTCCCGGTCGTAGGCCTCGACGAAGCGCTCCTCGAAGCCCGGGGTGACGCTGCCGCCCCAGGTGCCGGCCGTGCGGACGTAGGGCTCGGTGTCGCCGCCGATGCCCACCACGCCGGTCTCGAAGGACGCCTGCGTGGCGACCTGATAGCCGAACTGCGCGTTGACGTAGGCCTCCACCTGGGCGAGGATCCCGGACTCGGTCTCCATCAGCACCAGCTGCGGGTCCTTCTGGCCCTCCGGGGCGTTGCGGGTGGAGCGCCCGATCCGGACCTGGACCGAGGTGATCTCCTCCCCGGTGAAGAAGCGCACGGCGTCGAACTCGTGCACCACGGAGTCGTTGATGATCATCTCGTTGGTGAACCCGGGCGGGGTGGTCGGGTTGCGGTGCTGGTGGTGCAGGGTCAGCAGCTCCCCGTAGGTCTGCTCCTCGATCATCCGGCGCAGGGCGAGATAGCCCGCGTCGAAGCGGCGCATGAAGCCGACCTGGATCAGCTGCCGGCCGGCGGCCACCTCGGCCTCGACCACGCGCCAGGAGGACTCCGCGTCCGGGGTCAGCGGCTTCTCGCACAGCGTGGGCAGCCCGTGCTCGATCGCGGACAGCAGCACCTGCTCGTGCAGGAACCCCGGGGTGGCGATCAGGGCGGCGTCGACGTCGTCCCGGTCGAGCACCTCCTGGAAGTCCGTGTGGGCCACCGCGCCGGGGATGTGGGCGACGGCGGCCTCGGCCCGGTCCCGGTCGATGTCGACGACGGCGGCGATCTCGGCGCCGTTGATCCGGTGGTGGATCCGCTCGATGTGGTCGGCGCCCATGCGGCCTGCTCCGACCACGGCTACGCGCAGAGTCTTGGTCATGATGAATCTCCTTCCGCCCGCTGGGGGCGTGTGGACCCGGTCGGTCCGGATGGTGGTGAAAGCTGCGTCGCTCCGTCCCTGCCGCACCTTCGCGGGCGGGACGGGGACGGAGACCCGAGGTCCAGGCACAGCGGCTGGGAGCCGCTGTGCCTGGGACGGGCTGGACTCAGTGGTCGGAGGAGGACGGGAAGGCGAAGGACGCCCCGGACTCGTGGTGCGGCTCGGGCCACCGCTCGGTGACGGCCTTGCCACGGGTGTAGAAGCGCACCCCGTCGGGTCCGTAGATGTGGTGGTCGCCGAACAGGGAGGCCTTCCAGCCGCCGAAGGAGTGCCAGGCGACGGGCACGGGGATCGGGACGTTGATCCCGATCATGCCCACGGTCACCTGCCGCTTGAACTGGCGGGCGTAGGCGCCCGAGGAGGTGAAGATGGCGGTGCCGTTGCCGTACGGGTTGGCGTTGATGACCTCGATGCCCTCGTCGAGGGTGTCCACGCGCAGCACCACGAGGACGGGCCCGAAGATCTCCTCCTCGTAGGCCTGCATGTCCGTAGCCACCTTGTCGAGGACGGTGGGGCCCACGAAGAAGCCGTCCTCGTGGTCGGCCACGATCAGGTCACGGCCGTCCACGACGACGGCGGCGCCGGCCTCCTCGGCGTCGGTGACGATCCGGCGCACGCGGTCCCGGGAGGCGGGGGTGATGACCGGGCCCATGTCGGAGGAGGCGTCCATGCCGTTGCCGACGGTGATGTCCTTGGCCCGGGCGGCGAGCTTGTCCACCAGCAGGTCCGCGGCCTCGCCCACGGCCACGGCCACGGACACGGCCATGCAGCGCTCCCCGGCGGAGCCGAAGGCGGCCGCCGTGAGGTTGTCGGCCGCGGAGTCCATGTCCGCGTCCGGCAGCACGATCGCGTGGTTCTTCGCCCCGCCAAGTGCCTGGACGCGCTTGCCGTGCTTGGTCGCGGTCTCGTGCACGTACTGGGCGATCGGGGTCGAGCCCACGAACGAGATGCCGTCCACGTCCGGGTGGGTCAGCAGCCCGTCCACGGCCTCCTTGCCGCCGTGCAGGACCTGGAACACGCCGTCCGGCAGGCCGGCCCGCTGCCACAGCTCGGCGATCAGCAGGGCCGGGGAGGGGTCGCGCTCGGAGGGCTTGAGGATGAACGCGTTGCCGGTGGCGATGGCGACGGGGGCCATCCACAGCGGCACCATGACGGGGAAGTTGAACGGGGTGATGCCCGCGACCACGCCGAGGGGCTGGCGGAAGGAGTAGACGTCGATGCCGGTGGAGAACTGGTCGGAGAACTCCCCCTTGAGCTGCTCGGCGATGCCGCAGGCGAACTCGACGACCTCGAGGCCGCGGCCCACCTCGCCCTTGGCGTCGGAGAGCACCTTGCCGTGCTCGGCGGTGATCAGCCGGGCGAGGTCGTCGGTGTGGGCGGCCACGAGCTCCCTGAACTTGAACAGCACGGCGGTGCGCTTCGAGAGGGACACGTCGCCCCACGAGTCCGCGGCCTTCCGGGCCGCGGCCACCGTGGTCTGCAGGTCCTCGTCGGTGGCCAGGTGCAGGATGCCGGACACCTCGCCGGTGGCGGGGTTGTAGATCTCCTGGGTGCGGTCCCCGGTGCCGGGGGTGCGCTTGCCGTTGATGAAGTGCTCGACGTGCTGGATCTGCTGGTCGGTCTTGTCGATCTGCTGAGTCATGGGATTCCTCCTTCAGTTGCCGAGCAGCGGACGCTGCCGGGCCTTGTGCTGCTGGTAGACCTCGTAGGCCTCGTTCGTGGACCCGAGGGTGGCGGTGCCGGTGACGGGCACGTCCCACCAGGACTCGGAGCTGGGCGCGTCGATCAGCGGGTCGGACTCCACGTGCACGAGCACGGGACCGGAGCCCTCGGGCACGGCCTTGGCCTGCGCCACGGCGGCCTTCAGCCGGTCGATGACGCCCTCGCCGGGCTCGACGCGCAGCACCCGCACCCCGAGGGACTCCGCGTTGGTGGCGAGGTCGATCGGCAGCGTCGAGCCGTCGTCGAAGCTGTGCCGCTGCCCGTCCAGGTAGCGGTACTTCGTGCCGAAGCGCTGGGACCCCAGCTGCTCCGACAGGGCACCGATGGAGGCGTAGCCGTGGTTCTGGATCAGCACGACCACGAGCTTGAGCCCCTCGGCCACGGCCGTGACGAGCTCGGTGTGCATCATCAGGTAGGAGCCGTCGCCGACCATGACGACGACGTCGCGCGCGTCCTGCGGTGTCCCGGCCCGTTCGGCCTCGGCCACGGCGGCACGCTTGACCCCGAGCCCGCCGGCGATCTCGTAGCCCATGCAGGAGAACGCGTACTCGACGTGGTAGCCGTAGGCGTCCTTGACCCGCCACATCTTGTGCAGGTCGCCGGGCAGCGAGCCCGCCGCGCACACGACGACGTCGCGGTCGTCCATGGCCTCGTTGACGGCCCCGATGATCTCGTTCTGGCTGGGCAGCGGCAGGTGCCGCTCGGCGAACGCCGCGTCCACCGTGGTGTCCCAGCGCTGCTTCTCGGCCTCCACGGTCTCGGCGAGGTCCGCACCGACCCGGTACCCGCCCAGCGCCGTGGTCAGTTCGACGAGCGTCTTGCGCGCGTCGGCGACGATCGGCACGGCGGTGCCCTGCTTGTACGCGTCGAACGCCGCGACGTTGATGTTGACGAAGCGCACGTCCGGGTGCTGGAAGGCGGTGCGGGACGCGGTGGTGAAGTCCTCGTACCGGGTGCCGATGCCGATGACCAGGTCGGCGTCGGCGACCACGGCGTTGGACGCCGTGGAGCCCGTGGACCCGACGGCCCCGAGGCACAGCGGGTGGTCCCAGTCCAGGACGCCCACCGCCGCCTGGGTGTAGGTCACGGGGATCCCGGTGGCCTCGGCGAACTCCCGGAGCGCCTCGGTCGCGAAGGCGTAGTGCACCCCGCCGCCGGCGATGATCACCGGCCGCTCGGCCGCGCGGATGGCCGCGACGGCGGCGCGGACGTCCTCCTCCTCCGGGGCGGGCCGGCGGATCCGCCACTCCCGGGGCGCGAGGAACTCCTCGGGCACCTCGAGCGGCTCGGCCTGCACGTCCTGCGGGAGCGCGATCGTCACGGCACCGGTCTCGGCCGGGTCCGTGAGCACCCGCATGCCGTTGAGCAGCGCGGAGAAGAGCTGCTCGGGCCGCCAGACGCGGTCGAAGTAGCGGCTGACCGGCCGGAAGACGTCGTTGACGGTGATGTCGTTGGCGTCGGGGCGCTCGAGCTGCTGCAGCACCGGGTCCGGGGCCCGGGAGGCGAACTGGTCCGAGGGGAACAGCAGCGCGGGCAGCCGGTTCGTGGTGGCCAGGGCGGCGCCCGTGACCATGTTGGTGGCCCCCGGACCGATCGAGGTGGACACCGCGAAGGTGGCCCGGCGCCGGGTGTGCCGGGCGTAGCCGACGGCCTGGTGCACCTGCGCCTGTTCGTTGCGGCCCTGGTAGTAGGGCATCACGGAGGGGTCCTCGGCCTGGTATTGCTTCAGGGCCTGGCCCACGCCGGCCACGTTGCCGTGGCCGAAGATGCCGAACATGCCCGGGATCGTGCGCTGCCGGTACTCCTCGGCGCCGATCCGGTCCACGGTCCACTGGTTGGCCAGGAACTCCACCAGTGCCTGGGAGACGGAGAGGGTGCGAGTGCTCATCGGGCGGCTCCTTCCTCGACGGGGTGCCCCTTGAGCAGGGACGCTGCGGTGGCCACGGCGCCGGCGACGTCGCCGTCCTCGGGGTAGAGCAGGGTGCGTCCGACCGTCAGGCCCTGGACGCCGGGCAGCGCGAGCGCGGCCTCCCAGGTCGCGAACACCTCGTCGGGCCGGCCGCTCGGATCACCGCCCAGCAGGACGGTGGGCAGGGTCGTGGAGGCCATGACGCGCTCCATGTCCTCGACCACGGGCAGCTTCATCCAGGTGTGCGCCGACGTGCCCCCGAGGCCCTGGGCGATGGCCACGGACCGGATCACGGCGTCGGCGGAGAGGTCGTTGACGATGCCGGTGCCGGTGGTCCGGGAGATGAACGGCTCGACCATCGCGATGAGGCCCAGGGCGGCCAGGGAGTCCACGGCCTTGGCGGTGTTCTCCAGCACGGAGGTCGTGTGCGGGTCCTCGAAGCAGATGCGGGTGAGCATCTTGCCGCCGTCGGCGCCGATCCGGTTCAGCGCCTCGGCGGTGTGACCGGTGAAGCGGTCGTCGATCTCGTTGACCAGCCCGGGCAGTCCGCCGCGGTTCATGGAGCCGAAGACGAGCTTGCCCTCGAGCGCCCCGAGCAGCAGCAGGTCGTCCAGCACGTCCGGTGAGGCGAGCACGCCGTCGACCTTGGGGTCCGCGAGGGCGATCTGCAGGCGGTCGAGCAGGCTGCGCCGGTCGGCCATGGCGCCGCCCTCGTCGCGCACCCTCAGGGCGCCGCGGGCCGCGTGGTCCGCGGCGACGACGAAGTTCTGCCGTCCGTGCACGGCTCCGGGGTGGCGACGACGGGAGTCGGCGGCGCGCTGGACGGCGCGGGGGTCCTCGAGCCGGACCCGGGTCAGGTGCTCGTAGCGGCGCGGGTCCGCCGTGTCGAGCTCGAGGGGGGTGGTGGTGGTCATCGGGTGACTCCTTCGGGTACGGCGCGGCCGCGCTCGCGCAGCAGCTGGAAGACCTCGTCGGGGGTGGGCATGGCGTCGGAGCAGGAGATCTTCGACGCCACGATCGCGCCGGAGGCGTTGGCGTAGTCGAGGACCTGCTCGAGGCTCCAGCCCTGGTTGATGCCGTGGCAGAACGCTCCGCCGAAGGAGTCCCCGGCGCCGAGGCCGTTGACGGTCTCCACCGGGACCGGCGCCGAGACCACCCGCTCCTCGCGGGTCTTGGCCATGACCCCCTCGGGGCCGAGCTTGACCACGGCGATCCGCACGCCGGCCTCGAGCAGCCGGTCGGCCTGCTCGTCGGGGGTGCCCTCCCCCACGGCCACCGCGCACTCCTTGTCGTTGCCGATCGCGATGCTCACGTGGCCGAGCAGCTCGTGGACCTGCGCCCGGGCGTCCTCCTCGGACTCCCAGAACATGGGCCGGTAGTCGAGGTCGAGGATCGTGTGCTGATCGGCCCGCAGCTGCTCGCGCGGACGGGCCTCGTGCGCGGCGAAGTGGGCGGCGCGGGACGGCTCCTGGCACAGGCCCGTGACGGTGGACCACAGGATGCGCGCATCGGCCACGACCTCGGCGTCGATCTCCTCGGGGCGGATCTGCAGGTCCGGGGCCGTGGGGAAGCGTCCGTAGAAGTACAGCGGGAAGTCCTCCGGCGGGCGGATCGCGCAGAACGTGGCGGGGGTCTGCAGCCCCGGCACGGCGCTCACGAACCGGTCGTCCACGCCGTAGCGGGTGAGCTCGCGGTGCAGGTAGGTGCCGAACGGGTCGTCGCCGGTGCGGGTGATCACCGCGGTGGACTCGCCGTGGCGGGCCGCGGCGACCGCCACGTTCGACGGCGATCCACCGAGGTACTTGCGGAACGTGGTCACGTCCTCGAGGCCGACGCCGATGTCGTCGGGGTAGATGTCGACGCTGATGCGTCCGAGGGTCACGACGTCGTAGCTCATGCGTGGGCCTCCGCCTTCTGCGCGTTCTGCTGCTGCGTGCGAGCCGTGGCGGCGCGCTCGGTCATCTGCTCCAGCTGGTAGCGGGAGACCTCCACGGCGTTCTCGTTCTCGGCGAAGACCGAGGAGACCATCACGGAGTCCTCGCGGTCCAGGAAGCCGTTGGTGGCGAGCCCGTCGAAGAACTCGTCCCAGTCGACGTCGCCGTCGCCGATCTTCAGGTGCTGGTGCACCCGGGCGGCGTTGCCCGGGGGGTTGGTGATGTAGCGCAACCCGTGCGAGCGGTGGTGGTCCATGCTGTCGGCGACGTGGACGACGCGCAGCCGGTCCCCCACCGCGGCCATGATCTCGCCCGGGGCGTCCGCCATGTGGAAGGTGTGCGGCGCCACGTAGGCGAAGCCGAGGTTCGGGGAGTTCACGCCCCGGATCACCCGCCAGGCGGCCAGTCCCTGCTCCACGAAGTCGTCGGGGTGCGGGTCGATGGCGATGTGCACGCCCTCGCGCTCGATGAGGGGCAGCAGCTCCTCCATCGAGCGGTAGAACGCCCGCTCCGACTCCTCGGCCAGCTCGGGCCGGCCCTGGAACTCGGTGTTCATCTGCTGCACCCCGAGGTCCACGGTCATCCGGATGGCGCGCTTCCAGTACCGCACGGCCGCCTCGCGGGCGTCGGGGTCCGGGGCGGACCAGCGCAGCACGGGCAGCACGGAGGCGATCTGCACCCCGGCGGCGCGGCAGGCCGCCCGCAGGTCCGCGACGAGCCGGTCGTCGGCCTTGGGGTGGTTGAAGAAGGGCAGGAAGTCGGCGTGGGGCGTCAGCTGCAGGTGGTCGTAGCCCAGGTCCGCCGCGAGCTGCGGGAACTCCAGCAGCGAGTGGGTGGAGTGGAACGGTGTGGGATCGAGGGCGATCTTCATGGACGGTTCTCCAGGTCGGTGGGGCGCGGACGGGTCAGCGGACGCGGGTGCGGGAGCCGCAGCCGAGCAGATAGGAGCGCGTGCGGGTGGCGATGGGCAGCGGGACGTCGAAGGAGGAGACGGGGTACATGTCCTGCTCGACGATGCCGAAGATCGGCCGGTCCAGCTTCTCGACCTCCGTGATGACCTCCGCGAGGTCCGGCAGGCCGGCGGGCGGCTCGACCATGACACCGGCCAGGTTGGCCGCCGCCCAGGTCAGGTTCTCGCGCCGCACGCGCTCCATGATCACGGGGTCGATCTGCTTCAGGTGCAGGTAGCCGATCCGCTCCGGGTACTTGCGGATGAGGTCCGCGGAGGACGCGCCGCCGTACTCGGCGTGGCCGGTGTCCAGGCACAGGGTGACCAGCTCGGGGTCGGTGCGCTGGAGGAAGGTCTCGATGTCGGGCTGGCCGCACACGTGGGAGTCCGCGTGGGAGTGGAACTGCTGCTGGAGGCCGTACTCCTCGCGCAGCACCTTCCCCAGCCGGTCGTGTCCCGCGCAGAGGGCGTTCCACTGCTCGGTGCTCAGGTGCTCGTTCTCGAGGGCCTCGCCCGTCACGTCGTCGCGCCACATGGCCGGGATGACCACGATGTGCTCGCCGCCCATGGCGGCGGTCAGCTCGGCGACCTTCCGCGCGGGCTCCCACGCCTCGCGCCACTGGTCGGCACCGCGGTGGAACGCCGTGAAGACCGTGCCCGCCGAGACCTGCAGGTTCCGCTGGGCCAGCTCGTCCGCGAGCCGGGCGGGGTCCGTGGGCAGGTAGCCGTAGGGGCCCAGCTCGATCCAGGAGTAGCCGGCCTCGGCGACCTCGTCGAGGAAGCGCTCCCACGGCGTCTGCCGGGGGTCGTCGGCGAACCAGACGCCCCACGAGTCCGGGGCGGTGCCGATCAGCACGGGGTTCTTCTGCTGGGCCGCCGCGTCGGCGGTCGTGGTGGTCGGGTTCTGCTGCGCCATGGTGACCTGCTTTCTGGTGCTGGACCGACGTCCGGGGAAAGACGCCGGGCGCCCGGCCGATCAGTGGTCCGGATCACAACCAGAATACGACATCAGGTCAGTTTGTAAAGACATACCGTCTAACCCTGACGAGAGAAGTGATGCCGCACGCAGCTCGGGACCGCGCCCGGCAGGAATACGCCGACAACAGTTCCGTCCGCTTTTGTCCTAATGTCTTGACATGTCTTCCGGCCCGGTGGGACAGTGGCTCCGGACGAGGTGCGGCAGGACCCGACGCTCGGCATCCGGACATCCCGGCCGCAGCACGGCCCCCGCGCGCTCCGCACCCGTCGCTCGTCCCCGCGCTGCCCTTCCCCGCCGGCCGCCGGCCGACGTGCTCCCCGGGCTCCGGCCTGCTTCCGCCACGGAGCGCGCTGCGACCGCTCCCCGCACGCGCCACCCACCGAAAGGACCCGCTCATGCCCCTCGTGCGCATCGACGTCACCGAGAACCGCCGCTCCCCCGCACAGCTCCGCGACCTGGCCGACACCGTCCAGGACGTCATGCTCGACACCTTCGCCGCTCCGCCCCGCGACCGCTACCAGATCGTCACGGAGCACAAGCCCGGCCAGATCATCGCCGAGGACACCGGTCTCGGCTTCACCCGCACCGATGACCTCGTGATCATCCAGGTCGTCCAGCAGGGCCGCAGCGAGGCCCAGAAGCAGGCCATGTACCGGGCACTGGCCGACCGCCTCGAGCAGCGCACCGGGCTGTCCCCGCAGGACCTCATCGTCTCCGTCACCGAGAACACCCGGGAGGACTGGTCCTTCGGCGAGGGCGTCGCGCAGTTCCTCGAGGGTCAGCTCTGAGTTCTCGGACGCCCCGACCACGAGGAAGCCCGACCACGAGGAAGCCCCGTCCACGGGCATCGTGGACGGGGCTTCCCGTGTACCGGGTGGACGGGCGGGAGCCCGTCGGATCACTTGGTCTCGATGATCTCCCGCATCAGCTGGGCGGTCTCGGACGGGGTCTTGCCGACCTTCACGCCCGCGGCCTCGAGGGCCTCCTTCTTGGCCTGCGCCGTGCCCGAGGAGCCGGAGACGATGGCGCCGGCGTGGCCCATGGTCTTGCCCTCGGGAGCGGTGAAGCCGGCGACGTAGCCGACGACCGGCTTGGACACGTTCGCCTTGATGAAGTCCGCGGCGCGCTCCTCCGCGTCGCCGCCGATCTCGCCGATCATCACGATGGCCTCGGTCTCGGGGTCCGCCTCGAACGCCTCGAGGGCGTCGATGTGGGTGGTCCCGATGACCGGGTCGCCGCCGATGCCGATGGCGGTGGTGAAGCCGATGTCGCGCAGCTCGTACATCATCTGGTAGGTCAGGGTGCCGGACTTGGAGACCAGGCCGATCTTGCCCTTGCCCGTGATGTTCGCCGGGGTGATGCCCACGAGCGACTCGCCCGGCGTGATGATGCCGGGGCAGTTCGGGCCGATGATGCGGGTGGTCTGCTTGCCGTCCGCACCGGTCTTCGACTTCGCGTAGGCCCAGAACTCGGCGGAGTCCTGCACCGGGATGCCCTCGGTGATGACGACCACCAGCGGGACCGAGGCGTCGATGGCCTCGATCACGGCGTCCTTCGTGAAGGCCGGCGGCACGAAGACGATCGACACGTCCGCGCCGGTCTTCTCGACGGCCTCGGCGACGGTGCCGAACACCGGCAGCTCGACGCTGTTGCCGTCCTTGTCCTGATGGGCCACGGTGGTGCCCGCCTTGCGGGCGTTGACGCCGCCCATGACCTGGGTGCCCGCGGCGAGCATGCGACCGGTGTGCTTGGTGCCCTCGCCGCCGGTGATGCCCTGAACGATGACCTTGGAGTCCTTGTTCAAAAAGATTGACATTGCTGTTCGTTCCTTAGAAGTGTTCGTCCGGTCGGCGGATCAGTTGGCGGCGTGGGCGAGCTCGGCGGCCTTGTCCGCGCCCTCGTCCATGGTCTCGGCGAGGGTGACGAGCGGGTGGTTGGCGCCGGCGAGGATGCGCCGGCCCTCCTCGACGTTGTTGCCGTCCAGTCGGACCACGAGCGGCTTGTCCTCCTCGTCCCCGAGGATCTCGAGGGCCTTCACGATGCCGTTGGCCACGGCGTCGCACGCGGTGATGCCGCCGAAGACGTTGACGAACACGGACTTCACCTGCGGGTCGTTGAGGATCACGTCCAGACCGGCCGCCATGATCTCGGCCGACGCGCCGCCGCCGATGTCCAGGAAGTTGGCCGGCTTGACGTTGCCGTGCTTCTCGCCGGCGTAGGCGACGACGTCCAGGGTGGACATGACCAGGCCCGCGCCGTTGCCGATGATGCCGACCTCGCCGTCGAGCTTGACGTAGTTGAGGTCGTGCTCCTTGGCCTTCTCCTCGAGGGGATCGGCGCTGGACTTGTCCGCGAGCGCGGCGTGCTCCGACTGGCGGAACTCGGCGTTCTCGTCGAGGGTGACCTTGCCGTCGAGGGCGATGACCTGCCCGTCGCCGGTCTTCACCAGCGGGTTGACCTCGACGAGCGTGGCGTCCTCCTTCTTGAAGACGTCCCACAGCTTGACCAGGACCGGGACGACCTTGGCCGCGGTCTCCTCGTCGAAGGCGGCCTGCTGCACGATCTCCTGGGCCTTGGCCTCGGTGATGCCCTCGGTCGGGACGACCTCGACGCGGGCCAGGGCCTCGGGCCGCTCGACAGCGAGCTGCTCGATCTCCACGCCGCCCTCGACGGAGCACATGGCCAGGTACGAGCGGTTGGCGCGGTCCAGCAGGATCGAGAAGTAGTACTCCTCGGCGATGTCCGCGCCCTGGGCGATCATGACCCGGTGGACGGTGTGGCCCTTGATGTCCATGCCGAGGATCTGCTGGGCGTACTCGTAGGCCTCGTCGGCGGTCTTGGCGACCTTGACGCCGCCGGCCTTGCCGCGGCCTCCGACCTTGACCTGAGCCTTCACGACGGTGACTCCGCCGATCTTCTCGGCGGCGGCCCTTGCTTCTTCGGGGGTGGTCGCGACGATGCCCTGGAGCACGGGGACGCCGTGCTTCTCGAACAGGTCGCGTGCCTGGTATTCGAACAGGTCCACGGGTGAATGCCCTTCTTCGTCGAAGTCGTGGGCGGCGGCGACCCGGGCAGTGTGCGGGTCGTCCTCCGACCTGGTGGTGAACGGAGCACTCCGCATCCTCCCGACCGAGGCCGGAGGATGCGTCCGGGCCGTTCCGCGAAGCCGTTCCGGGCGCGGGACTTTCCGGTGCACTCCCTGTACGAGACTGTAGTGCATGCCGATTCGGCGGCCACAACCGGGGGCGCGCGCGTGCGGCCCCGTGTTTCTTGATTGACTGGCCCCATGAGCTCTGTCGACTCCCCCGAGAACCGGGCGTTCGCCCCCGCCGATCCCGGCTTCCTCGTCTCGATCGCGACCTTCGCGTTCGTGGCCCTCGGACTGGAGGCCGTCGTCGACGGCACGGTGCTCACCTTCACCGGCGAGATCCCCGGCGTCTATCCGCTGGGCTGGCAGGTCTTCGCCTGGCTGTGCCTCGGCGCGGCGTGGTTCGGGATCCAGCGGGGCCTCGTGGTGTGGCTGCGCCACCGGGCGGCGGACCCCGTGGCCCCTCCGCCCTCGCCCTCCCCCCCCGCCTCCCCCGCGGCCGACCACCGACGGACCACGACCGCTCTGGGCGTGTTCGTGCTGGCCGTCCTGCTCGGGGTGATCCTGCCCGTCTTCCTCGTGGGCGAGGCGCGCGTGCAGCCGGTCCAGCTCTACCTGGATCTCTACGCCGAGTACGGCGCGGGCGCCTGGCTCGGCATGGTGGGCTTCGCCGCCTACCACGTGGGCCGGGCACTGCTCCTCGCACTGGTCCTGACGTGCGTGCAGCGGGCCGTGGAGCTGCGCCGGCCGGTCCCGTGGACGCAGGTGGCCCCCGTGGGCGGGCTCGTCCTCGGGCTCCTGCTCGCGCTGCCCGGGCTGATCCTCGGCGGATGGGCCTCCGTCGCTACGGCCGTGGTCTGCTGCACGCTGCTGGGGGTGGTGCACAACCTCACCGGCAGGTCGCTGCGCTGGACGGCCCCCGCGGCCGTGGCGGTCCTGCTGTTCGTCTAGCGGCACTCGACCCGGACGGTGGCGCCCCCGGGGCCCCGCCGTCCGGCTGCGGCGGCGCGGACGGACGTGCCCATGCCCGGCGCCCGATGCGCCCGTCGGCCCCTCGGCCCTGAAGCCGCCCCTCCCGCCCCGGTTCGGACCCCGACCCCGACCCCGACTCCGACGAGGACGACGAGGACGACGGATGTTGCGGCCGTCACAGAAACTCCCGACGCAGGGTTCCCTCCCAACTCCATATGTCCTAACATAAGGACATCAAGACCAGTGAGACGTGCGTCACGCCTCGAGTGACCCGTCCGACCGACCCATCAGCACCCTGAAGCGCGCACCGGCTGCGCACGAACAAAGGAACTCCCGATGGCCACCTCCTCACCCCGGGAAGCAGCTGCTGCGCTGCCCCCGCTCACCTCCGGACCGCATCGCAAGCGCCTCGGTCTCATCTCCGTGATCGCCTGCTTCGGCGGCCTGCTCTTCGGCTACGACACCGGTGTGATCAACGGTGCGCTGCGTCCTATGTCGGAGGAGCTCGGTCTCACCCCGCTCACCGAGGGCGTGGTCACCAGCTCCCTGGTCTTCGCCGCGGCCGTCGGCGCCCTGTCCTGCGGGCGCCTCTCCGACGCCTGGGGACGCCGGAAGACCATCCTCCTGCTGGCTGTCCTGTTCTTCGTCGGGACCCTGGTCGTGGTGTTCACCCCCAACTACGAGATCCTCGTGGTCGGGCGCATCCTGCTGGGACTGGCCGTGGGCGGCGCCTCGGCCGTGGTGCCGGTGTTCCTGGCGGAAATGGCCCCCTACGAGATCCGCGGCTCGATCGCGGGCCGCAACGAGGTGGCCATCGTGATCGGCCAGCTCTCCGCGTTCATCATCAACGCGATCATCGGCAACGTCTTCAGCGAGTCCGTGGGCGTGTGGCGTGTCATGTTCGCGATCTGTGCGCTGCCGGCCGTGGCGCTGTTCATCGGGATGCTGCGGATGCCGGAGTCCCCGCGCTGGCTGGTCGAGAAGGGCCGGCACGCGGAGGCCCTCGAGGTGCTCAAGACGGTGCGCTCCGAGGACCGGGCGATCGCCGAGCTCGGCGAGGTCGAGCACATCACCGAGGAGGAGCGGGCCGAGAACCAGATTGGGCTGGGCGCCATCCTGACCAACAAGCACCTGGTGCGGATCATGCTGGTCGGCATCGGCCTCGGCATCGTCCAGCAGTTCACCGGCATCAACTCGATCATGTACTACGGGCAGATCGTGCTCATCGAATCGGGCTTCGAGGCGGGCGCGGCCCTGATCGCCAACATCGCCCCCGGCGTGATCGCCGTGGTCGGCGGCCTCATCGCGCTGTACATGATGGACCGGCTCGACCGGCGCAAGACCTTCATGATCGGCCTGAGCCTCACGACCACCTGCCACCTGCTCATCGGGACCGCCGCGATGACGCTGGCGGTGGACAACCCGCTGCGGCCCTGGGTGATCCTGGCCCTCGTGGTGGCCTTCGTCGGCTCCATGCAGACCTTCCTCAACGTCGCGGTCTGGGTGTACCTCTCCGAGGTGTTCCCCCTGCACATGCGCGGCTTCGGGATCGGCGTGTCCATCTTCATGCTCTGGGTGGCCAACGGCGTGCTTTCGCTCTACTTCCCCTCCCTGGTCGACGCGGTCGGGATCACCGGGACGTTCTTCCTCTTCGCCGGGTTCGGCGTGCTGTCGCTGATCTTCGTCTACACCCAGGTCCCGGAGACCCGGGGACGCACGCTCGAGGCGCTCGAGGAGGACGTCTCGACCGGCGCGATCTACACGGTCAAGGCGAAGTCCTCCTAGAGGTCCCCCTGAGAGGTCAGCGGCGGGAACGCCCTGACACGCGGAGAGCCTCCGGTCGGAGTGTGGGCCAGACCCACACTCCGACCGGAGGCTCTCTTCGCGTTCCGCCCCGTCTCTCGCACAGGACGGGAGGCGAGGCCGGCGTGACCTCTCCGGGTGCGTCCGGGACCGCTGCGGCTCAGCCGACCTTCGTCAGCGGCGCGTAGCGCAGCAGCAGCCGCTTCTCGTCGGCCCCGAACCGCACCTTCGCCACGGTCTTGTCGCCGGCGCCCTCCACGGAGACCACGGTGCCCTTGCCGAAGGCCTTGTGGTCCACGGTGTCGCCGACGGACAGGCTGGGGATCTCCTTGTTGGGCTGGACCCGACCCGCCGTGGTGGCCCGCGACGGCGCCAACCGCTCGAAGGCCGCGTTCGACGCCGCCGCGGCGCCCCAGTACGAGCCCCGCATCGGGTCCCGCTGCCCGGAGCCGCCGCCGTGCAGCGAAGAGCCCCACGACGCCGGGGCCGAGGACCCCTCGCGCTTCCAGTCGAGGAGCTCGGCCGGGATCTCGTCGAGGAACGGGCTGGCCGGGTTGTACTGGGACTGGCCCCACATGGAGCGGAACTCGGAGCGGGTGAGGTAGAGGCGCTCGCGGGCGCGGGTGAGCCCCACGTAGGCGAGGCGCCGCTCCTCCTCCATCTCCTTCTCGTCCGTGAGGGAGCGCTGGTGCGGGAACAGCCCGTGCTCCATGCCCGTCAGGAAGACCACAGGGAACTCGAGGCCCTTGGCGGTGTGCAGGGTCATGAGGGTGACCACGCCCTGGGCGCGGGCCTCGGCGACCTCCGCCGCGATCTGCTCGGCGCTCGGCCCGCCCTCGGTGCCGGCTGCGGGCCGGTTCGGGATCTGGTCGGCGTCGGCCACGAGGGAGACGTGCTCGAGGAACTCGGGCAGCCCGGCGTCAGGGTGGTCCCGCTCGAACTCCCGGACCACGGCCACGAGCTCCGCGAGGTTCTCGACCCGGGACTCGTCCTGGGGATCCTGCGACTGGCGCAGGGCGGCGAGGTACCCGGACTGCTCCAGGACGGCCTCGAGGACGCTGGCGGCCCCCGAACCCTCGGCGACCGAGACGAGATCGTCCATGAGCTGGACGAAGGCCTTGACCGCGTTCAGGGAGCGGGTGGCCATGCCGGGCGCCTCGTCGGCACGGCGCAGCGCGGCCATGAAGGAGACCCGCTCACGCTCGGCGAGAGCCGCGGCGGCGCCCTCCGCGCGGTCGCCGATGCCGCGCTTGGGCTCGTTCACGATCCGGCGCACGTTGATGTCGTCGTCCGGGTTCACGATCGCGCGCAGGTAGGACAGGGCGTCCTTGATCTCCTTGCGCTCGTAGAAACGGGTGCCGCCCACCACCTTGTAGGGCAGGCCCACGCGCATGAGGATCTCCTCGAGGGAGCGCGACTGCGCGTTGGTGCGGTAGAACACGGCGACGTCGCCGGGGCGGTACCCGTCCTCGTCCTGGAGCCGGTCGATCTCCTCGGCGATGAAGCGGGCCTCCTCGTGCTCGTTCTCGGCGGCGTAGCCGGTGATCTTCTCACCGCTGCCGGAGGCCGTCCACAGCCGCTTCTCCCGGCGGCCCTTGTTCTTGGCGATCACCGCGTTGGCCGCGGTGAGAATGTTCTGGGTGGACCGGTAGTTCTGCTCCAGCAGGATGGTGCGGGCCTGGGGGTAGTCCTGCTCGAAGTCGACGATGTTGCGGATGTCGGCCCCGCGGAACGCGTAGATCGACTGGTCCGAGTCGCCCACGACGGTCAGCTCGGCGGGCGGCACGGGGCTCGCTCCCGGCCCGTCCCCGGCGTCCGCCCCGGTGCCGACGAGCTCGCGGACCAGTGCGTACTGCGCGTGGTTGGTGTCCTGGTACTCGTCGATGAGCACGTGCCGGTACCGCCGCCGGTAGTACCCGGCGACCTGCGGGAACGCCCGGAGCATGTGCACGGTCTGGGCGATCAGGTCGTCGAAGTCCATGGCGTTGGCCGCGCGCAGCCGCTCCGTGTAGCCGCGGTAGACCTGGGCCACGGCGCTTTCGAAGGGGTCTGTCTCGGAGACCCGGGACAGGTACGTCTCGTCGTCGACGAGCTCGTTCTTCAGTGCGGAGATCCGGTGCTGGATGCTCTTGGGCGCGAAGCGCTTGGGGTCGAGATCGTGCTGCTTGGCCACGAGCGTGAGGAGCCGCAGGGAGTCGGCGGAGTCGTAGATGGAGAAGGTCGACCTCAGGCCCACGCTCGCCGCCTCCCGCCGCAGCACGCGCACGCAGAAGGAGTGGAAGGTGGAGATCGACATCGACCTCGCGGAGTCCCCCACCAGCTCGACCACGCGCTCGCGCATCTCGGCGGCGGCCTTGTTCGTGAACGTGATCGCGAGGATCTCGCCCTGGTGGGCCCGTCCGGTGGCCAGCAGGTGCGCGATCCGGTGGGTCAGCACGCGGGTCTTGCCGGAGCCGGCGCCGGCGACGATCAGCAGCGGCGAGCCGGAGTGCTCCACGGCGGCCCGCTGCGGGTCGTTGAGCCCGTCCACGAGGGCATCGGCGGAGACGGTGCCCCGCCGTGGCCGGGTGTCGGTGCCGGGTCGGGCCACGGAGGCGGAGGGCAGGAGCGGATTGTCGAAGAGGTAGTCCATCGTGGGCCCAGTCTACCGAGGCCAGGCGACAGGGGGGTCGGCCGCGGGACGGCCCTCAGACGAAGTGCAGTTCGAGCCGGTGCCGGCCGTTGTCGTCCTCGACCCACAGCTCCGAGTCGGCGACCGTGACCCGGACGGGCCGCTGCAGCTCGATGTCGTCGTCGAACTCGACGGAGCCCTCGGTCCCACCGCCGTAGACGGTGTCGAGCTCCCGGCTGGCCGGGTCCAGGTGCCGGATGGCGTCGTTGCCGGTGTCGGCGATCACGATGGAGCCGTCGTAGAGGATCTGCAGGTCCTCGGGGTGGTCCAGCTGGGCCACGTCCGCGGGCCCGTCCGCGAAGCCCGCGCCCGCCCGGCCGACCACGGTGCAGACCTGCGGGCCCCCGTCGGGCTTGTCGGTGTCGATCTCGATGCAGCGCAGGGACGAGGAGTCCCGGTCGATGAGCCACAGCGTGCCGTCGCCGTCCTCGGTGATGGAGACGGTGGCCGCGAACTTGGCCTGCGCCGCCTTCCCGTCCCGCCGCCCGGACTCGCCCGTGCCCGCGAACTCGTACAGCACGTCGGTGTACGGGTCCCAGCGGAAGAGCCGGTGCAGGGAGGGCACCGCCACGATCACGGCCGAGAGCTTGTGCGACCACACCATGTCGGCCATGGGGGCGCCGCCGAGGACGGAGCAGTCCACCGTGCGGCGCACCGTCTCGTGGTCCTTCTCGAACAGCGTCAGCACGTTGCCCTCGGTCAGCCGCATGAGCAGGCCGTCCGGGAGTCCGATGGACAGTTCCATGACCGGCACCTCCGTGTCGTCCTCGTCGAGCGGCCGGTCGTCGTCGGCCGGTCCGCCCCCCGTGCGGTCCGTCAGGACCGGTGCGGGTGGCCCCAGCCTACCCCTGCGCTCCCGGCGTTGGGCGGCGGGCGCGCGACCGGATAATGGGGGCATGGGACTGACACGCGCGCAGAAGGCACGCAAGCACGGCGCCACCACGGCGCCCCCGGGGCCGGCCCGGGGAACGCGCCTGCACCAGGCGGGACCCGGCGAGCTCCGCCCCGAGCCCACGAGGTCCAGTTCGGGTCTCGTGGTGGGCGTGGCCATGTCCGTCTCGGCGGCCCTGTGGCTGTACGTGCACGCCTGGGTCCTCCCCCGGTTCGGCGCCGCCGCAGCCGGCGGGCTGACGCTGCCCGAGTGGATGCCGGTCGGATTCGGCCAGGAGCACGCCCAGCGGCTCGCCGCGGCGCTGGGCGAGCCGGGACTCGCCCAGTACGAGGGGGTGCACCGCTCCTCCGGACTGCTGGCCCCGCTGCTCGTGGGGCTGGCGTGGCTGCTGTTCGTGGCGGTCAACACGGAGTCCCGCGCCCGCCGGTGGAGGCGCTCGGCCGTGGTGCTCGGCTTCGCGGTCGTCTCCCTGGCCGGCAACGCGGCGATCGACGCCGCTCTCGCCGACCCCGGGGTCGGCGCCGCCGTGACCGTGGCGTCCGTGCTGGTGATCGCCCGCTGGGTGCTGCTCGTGCTGCTGCTCGCCGTGACCGCGACCGTGGCCGTGGAGGCCCTGCGGCGCCGGTCGAGGAGCGTCGTTGTCGACGCCCCGCCGCAGGACGGACCGCCCGCACCGCGGCGGTGACCGGTGCTCCTCGCCGTCGGAGGGACCCCGGCCGCTCGGGTGCTGTCCGGTTCCGCGGCGGCTCGGTCCCGGACGGAAGGACGCCCCGGACCGTGCGGTCCGGGGCGTCCGTGCGTGCCCCCGATTGGATTCGAACCAACGACACCGGCTTTAGGAGAGCCGTGCTCTATCCCCTGAGCTACGAGGGCGACGCGAACAGTCTAGGGGGTCCCCCGGACCCCCGCTAACCGGCCGCGTCTAGGATCGGTCGCATGCCCGTCTACATCGACCCGCCGCTGTGGCCCGCCCACGGGACGCACTTCTCCCACCTGGTCTCCGACACGTCCTACGAGGAGCTGCACGACTTCGCGGACCGGCTGGGCGTGGCCCGGCGCGCCTTCGACCGGGACCACTACGACGTGCGGGAGGACCTGTACCACGAGGCGGTCGCCGCGGGTGCGCTGCCGGTCGACGGCCGGCAGCTCACGCGCGTGCTCGTGCGCAGCGGGCTGCGCGTCCCGGCGCGGGCGCGTCCGGAGCGGATCGCCCGGGTGCTGCGGCGGCGGTGGACCGCCCGTTTCCCGGCGCACCCCGAGCTGGGGGCGGAGCTTGTGGACCGGTGGAGCGAGCCGCACCGGCACTACCACGGCCCCGCCCACCTGCTGGCGGTGCTCGAGGCCGTCGATCTGCTCCGGACGGGGAGCGGCCTCGATCCCGCCCGGGCCGAGGCTCTCGTCCTGGCCGCGTGGTTCCACGACGCGGTCTACCGGGGCCGCCCCGGGGCGGACGAGCGGGAGTCGGCGGAACTGGCCCGCTCCCGGCTGCTCGCCGCCGGCTTCCCCGAACCGCTCGTGGCGGAGGTCGAGCGGCTGGTCCTGCTCACCCTCGGGCACCGGAACGCGGACGAGGACACCGTCGGAGCGGTGCTCCTGGACGCCGACCTCGCGGTGCTCGGCGCGGACCCGGCCGGCTACGCGGCCTACGTGGCGGGTGTGCGGGAGGAGTACGCGCACGTGCCCGGCCCACTGTTCGCGCAGGCCCGGCTGCGCGTGCTGGAGGACCTCCAGGGCCGGCACCCGCTGTTCCGGACCGCCGCGGCCCAGCGCCGCTGGGGTCCGGCGGCGGCCCGCAACCTCGAGGCCGAGATCGGCCGGCTGCGCGTCGCCGTCGCAGGGCCCCCCGACGGCCTGCCGGCGGACGCCGAGGTGCTGACCATCACCGCCGTGTGCCTGTGGGACGACGACGGGGCGCTGCTGACGGTGCGCAAGCGCGGCACGGAGCGCTTCATGCTGGTGGGCGGCAAGCTGGACCCGGGCGAGTCCCCGGCGGCGGCGGCCGTGCGGGAGACGGCGGAGGAGGTCGGCCTGCGGCTGGACACCGCTCAGCTGCGCCCGCTCGGGGTGTTCGTGGCGCCGGCCGCGAACGAGGCCGGTGCGTGGGTGCGCTGCACGGTGTTCACGGCGCCCCTGACGGGGCGGCCCGTGCCGCTCGCGGAGATCCAGGAGCTGCGCTGGCAGCCGGTGGACGAGGACTCCCCCGGCGCGCTCCCCGCGGATCTCGCCCCGCTGCTGCGGGACCACGTCATTCCGGCGCTGCGCCGCGCTCCAGGGGGTCCGCGGTCCCGGCCGAGACGTGCCGCCTCCGGTGGAGCAGGATCCCGGTGACCAGGCCGAGCACGATCCCGATGCCGCCGAGGACGGACAGCCACATCGCCGCGTGGCCCACGAACGCGGCCACGACGAAACCGGCCACGATGCCGGGCACGGCGCCGGCGATCATGCCGTAGGCCATGTAGGCGAACTCGCGATCGAGGCTCGTGCGGGCGTTGCGGCTGAAGTCGGTGGACATGGGCCCAGTCTATCGGCCACCGGCAGGGCGCCGTGGCGACCGGCGCGGTGGACGCCGGGACGACAGCGGGTGCGCGGTTCCCGTCTGGCCGACCAGGAACCGCGCACCCGAAGCGGTGCTCTCGCGTGCGGTCAGCGCACGCGGACGAAGACGGGGCCGGAGCCCACGTTGACGCCGGAGATGGCGGTGGTACCGCCGTTCCAGCCGCCGTGGACGGCCTTGCCGCCACCGATGTAGACCGCGATGTGAGCCGCGCCCATGCCGCCGTCGGCGTAGTAGACGAGGTCGCCGGGCTGCGCCTGGCCGGCGGAGACCTGCGAGCCGAGGCTCAGGTAGGAGGCCGGCCAGCCGTGGTGGTTGATGCCGGCGGCGCGCAGGGCGTTCGTGACGAGCGCGGTGCAGTCCTGGCCCACACCGAGCTGACCCATGGCGGCGGAGGAGATGGTCGCGCCCTTGCCGGAGGCAGAGCTCTGCGGGCTGACGGTGCGCTCAGCGGCCGGAGCGGCCTGCACGGCGGGCTTGGGGGCCGCCTGGACGGCCGGCCTGGGAGCGGCGGCCGGGGCGGGAGCGGCGACGGGCCTCGGGGCCGGGGCCGCCTGGACGGCCGGCTTCGAGGCGGGAGCGGCGACGGGCTTCGGGGCCGGGGCCGCCTGGACGGCCTTCGGGGCCGGAGCGGCGACCGGGGCGGGAGCGGCGACGGCGGGCGCCGCGACGACCGGGGTCTCGGCCTTCTTCTGGGCCTTCTCAGGCCTGGTCTCGGTCTTCTTCGTGGCCTTCCGGTCCGCCTGCGTCTCGGCCTTGGTCACGTGGGCGACCGGCTCGAGGGACACGGTGGGTGCCGCGGTGGGAGTGGCTGCGGCGACGGCGGACAGCGGGGCGTCGGCAGCGGCGTCCTGGGCCGGGGCGGCCTGCACGGAGACGGTGGTGGCGAGGGCCAGGCCGGAGAAGGCGGCGACGGCGGCCACGGTGCGGGCCTTGCCGGAGAGGAGCGAGCCGATGCCGTTCGAGGGGGTCAGGTCACGAGTCATGAGAAGTTCAGACGACTTTCTTTCGGAGCCGGCCTGCCGGAGGGCGCGGATGACAGCACGGATCACCCCGGGCAGCGCACGGGGTGGGACCGGTGTCCGGCAGGAGTGCGTTCCGGGATCGGGAACGGCGGCCGGGCGAGCGGAGGGAGGACGGACGCCGTCCGGTCGGACAGCATGCACCACCGAGAACCGGGAGAGCGGGTCTCGGCGTGCCGGGGGGGGGTGATCAGGGGCCGCCCGCGACGAGCGGGATCGTCGCGGGCGGCGGACCGGATCAGAAGGTGTAGTAGCCGTCCAGCTGCATGGCGTTGACGGAGTGGACCTGGGTGCCCTGGGCCGGGTTGAGGGCGGAGATCATTTTGCCGCCGCCGATGTAGATGCCCACGTGCGCGCCGCCGTTCTGGGAGACGAGGTCGCCGGGCTGCGGGTTGGCGGTGGGGGTGCCCGCCGCGAACTGGGACCAGGTGGTGCGGGGCAGGTCGATGCCGTTCTGGGCGAAGACCCACTGGGTGAAGCCGGAGCAGTCCCAGGCGCCGTAGGCGGTGCCGCCGTAGACGTAGCCCGCACCCTGCGCCGACATCGCGGTGCCCACGACGCCGCCGGAGGAGGCCGGGGCGATCTCGGTGGTAGCGGTGGACTGCGGGGTCACGCTCGAGGTGGCGGCGGCCTGCTGCGGGGCCGGGGCCTCGTAGGCGGGAGCGGCGGGCTGCGCGGCGACCGGAGCCTGGTAGGTGTACGAGGAGTACTGGGCCAGCGAGGCCGGGGCTGAGTAGGCCGCGCCGGTCTCGACGGGGGCCTGGGCGAAGGCCTGGGCCGGGGCGACGGAGCCGATCATCGCGGCACCGGCAGCGGCGGCGATGGTGGTGTTGCGCACGGCGTGCGAGGTGGTCTCGGCACGGTGGCGGGCAGCGTTCAGCTTGAAAAGCGACATGGTTGAGTTCCTCCCTTTGCCTACGAGGTGAGCTGTCGGATTCGGGTGGGAGACACCCGGCCGCAGAACGCACGCGCTCTGACGACTTAACCCCAAGGACCCGGATACCGGGACCGAAATTGGTTCCCCCGCTTCTGCCAAGCAGTTTCTGTGTAGAGGCCACGGGCACCGGCAGAATTCGGCGATGTGCTCCGAGGGCGCCGATCCGACCAGTGATCGGCACGGGTTGAACAGTACATGACAGATTACGGAAGTGTCACGTTTTGATCACGACCGATAACGACCCTGCAACAGCCTGAGTCTCAATACCAGCTCATTAATCCATGGGATCTTATGAGTTCTCGAGTGTGACGAGCTGTGCAGGGCGTTCGGGGACCCGAGGAACCCGCGCCCCACCAGGGCGTCTCCGACTCCGCAGCCCCGGCCGGGCCGGACTGGCGAAAAGTACCTTGTGAATGTCCACACACTCGGATCGAGACGCTCGCCGGAGCGCTCCGAGGACACCCCACAGGCCTCCTCAGGGGCCGCGTCGCGGACGTGGCCGCAGCCGCCCTGCGGACGTCACCGGGGCGTCCGCCGGTCCCTCAGGGGGCGAGGACGCGGATCGCCGCGGCGGTGCGCAGGTCGACCTCCGCGGACCGCCCGGTGGCCGCCACCTCGATGCGCACGGTCTGGCCGTCCACCCGGGCTCGGACCTCCGCCCCGGTGAGCACTCCCACGTCGCTCAGCACGCCCAGGAGGTCGGCGTCCGCCTGGACCACCTCCGGCAGCAGCGCCACGGTGTGCGGCCCGTCCGGGTCGCGGCGGGCGGCGTCGAGCAGGGAGGGGTGTGCCGCGGCGGGGCTCTCCTCGACGCCGAGGGCTGCCAGACCCGGGATCGGCGTGCCGTACGGCGAGTATCGGGGGCTGTGCAACAGGTCCACCAACCGCCGCTCGACCTGTTCGCTCATCACGTGCTCCCACCGGCACGCCTCGTCGTGCACCTGGGCCAGGTCCAGGCCGATGACGTCGGCGAGCAGCCGCTCCGCCAGCCGGTGCTTGCGCATCACCTGCACGGCCCGCTCCCGGCCCGCCGGGGTGAGCAGCAACGACCGGTCCTGGCCCACCGTCAGCAGCCCGTCCCGCTCCATCCTGGACACCGTCTGCGAGACCGTGGGCCCGGAGTGGTCGAGGCGCTCGACGATCCGCGCCCGCATCGGCGTGATCCCCTCCTCCTCGAGCTCGAGGACGGTCCGCAGGTACATCTCCGTGGTGTCGATCAGCTCGCTCATGCCTCAGTCATCCTTCGTCCGGCCGTCCGGGCCCGGGGATCCCGCCCGGTCCGGTCTTCCCGCCCGAGCTTAGTGCGCGAGCCCAGCGACGGCCCGGACGGGAGGTGGCGCCCGCGGAGTCCGCGCCCAGCAGGTGGGGCAGAATGGGCCGAGGCGCAAGGCGCGAGCACCCCTTCGCGTCGGTCGCGCCCGCCGCACGTCACCCGCCGCACGTCACCCACGAGGGAGCGCCCGTTGCCCGCACACGTCACCATCCCCCAGCACCTGCTGCCCGCCGACGGCCGGTTCGGTGCCGGGCCCTCGAAGATCCGCCCGGCGCAGGTCGAGGCCGTCGCCCGCGCCGGCGCGGGCCTGCTCGGCACCTCCCACCGCCAGGCGCCGGTGCAGGAGCTCGTGGGCTCGGTGCGCGAGGGCCTCGCGCAGTTCCTCGGCCTCCCCGAGGGCCACGAGGTGCTCCTGGGCCTGGGCGGTGCCACCGCCTTCTGGGACGCGGCCGCCCTCGGGCTCGTCGAGCGGAAGGCCCAGCACCAGGTGTTCGGGGAGTTCGGGGCGAAGTTCGCCCAGGCCACCGGCGGCGCCCCGTTCCTGGAGGCCTCCTCGATCGTGGAGGCCGCCCCCGGCACCCGCCCGGAGGCCCGGGCCGAGGAGGGCGTGGACGTCTACGCGTGGCCCCAGAACGAGACCTCCACCGGGGTCGCCGCCCCCGTGGCCCGGCCCGCCGGGATCGCGGACGACGCGCTGGTGCTGGTGGACGCGACCTCGGCCGCGGGCGGGATGGCCGCGGAGGTGGCCGCGACGGACGTCTACTACTTCTCCCCGCAGAAGAACTTCGGCTCGGACGGCGGGCTGTGGCTGGGCGCGTTCTCCCCCGCCGCGATCGAGCGGATCGAGCGGATCGGCGCCTCCGGGCGGTGGATCCCGGACTTCCTGCGGCTCACCACGGCGCTGGAGAACTCCCGCAAGAACCAGACCTACAACACCCCGGCGCTGGCCACCCTGGTGCTGCTCGACGAGCAGGTCCGCTGGCTCAACGACCAGGGCGGCATGGCGTGGGCCGCGGCCCGCACGAAGACCTCCTCGGACCTGGTCTACGCGTGGGCCGAGGCCTCGTCCTTCGCGACCCCGTTCGTGGCCCGCCCGGAGGACCGCTCCACCGTGATCACCACCGTGGACTTCGACGACGCCGTGGACGCGGCCGGCGTCGCGGCGGTCCTGCGCGCCCACGGGGTGGTCGACGTCGAGCCCTACCGCAAGCTCGGGCGCAACCAGCTGCGGATCGCCACGTTCGTCTCCATCGAGCCCGACGACGTCGCCCGGCTCCTGGCCTGCGTGGACCACGTCGTCGAGCAGCTCCGCGGACGGCCCGCCCGCTAGCCGGACTCCTCGACGGCTGCGCGCTCCGCGCGCAGCCGGAGCCAGACGACGAAGCCGACCAGGGCTCCGCCGAGTCCCGCCGCCACGGCGACCCCCATGCCCCAGCGCGCACCGAGGGCGTCGGTGATCCAGCCGACGACCGGTGCCCCGATCGGGGTGCCACCCATGAAGATGGCCATGTAGAGGCTCATGACGCGTCCGCGCATCACCGGCGAGGTGGTGGACTGCACGTACGCGTTGGCGGTGGTCATGATCGTCAGCGAGGACAGTCCGCAGGGGATCAGCCACAGCGCGAACAGCGGGAGGGTGGGTGCCGTCGCCGCTCCCAGGCAGCTGAGGGCGAAGACGGCGCTACCCCCGTAGACGTAGCGCAGCCGGGCGCTGCGGCGCCGGGCCGAGAGCAGGGCCCCCGCCACCGTGCCGACCGCGAGGACCGAGTTGAGCAGCCCGAAGGTCTCCGGGCCCCGGCCGAACTCGGGGCCGGCCATGGCGGCCAGGAACACGGCGAAGTTCAGCCCGAAGGTGCCGATGAGGAAGATGGTGACCAGCACCGCCACGATGTCCGGTCGGCTGCCCACGTAGGCCAGTCCTTCCCGGATCTGGCCCCGTCCCCGGCCGGAGCGCGGCATCCCGCGCAGCTCGTCCGTGCGGATCGCGAGGACGGCGGCGAGCATGGCGCCGAAGGTCAGCGTGTTGAGGAGGAACACCCAGCCCGACCCGATCGAGGCCACGAGCACGCCCGCCACGGCGGGCCCGATCATCCGGGCGGTGTTGAACGAGGTCGCGTTCAGGGCCACGGCGTTGGAGAGGTAGGCGTCGTCGACCATCTCCGAGACGAAGGTCTGGCGCACGGGGGCGTCGAACGTGGAGACGACGCCCAGGGCGAGTGCGAAGCCGTAGACGTGCCACAGGGTGGCCGCGTCGGCCAGGACCAGCGCCCCGAGGCCGGCAGCCAGCACCGCCATGGCCGTCTGCGTCCACAGCAGCAGGCGCCGCCGGTCGAGGCGGTCCGCGAGCACGCCGGCCCAGGGCGCGAGGAAGAGCTGGGGCAGGAACTGCAGGGCCGTCACCACGCCCATGGCGGTGGCGTCGTGGTCCGAGAGCTCGTCGAAGACGAACCACGACTGGGCCGTGCGCTGCATCCACGTCCCGATGTTGGACACGAGCGCCCCCAGGAACCACAGCCGGTAGTTGCGGAACCGGAAGGACCGGAACATCCCGCGCGCGGGCTCCGGGGCGTCGTCCGTCCTCGCGGCCCCCGGCGGAGCGGTCAGGACCCCTCGCCCTCCTGCGGCGGGACGGGCCCGTCCTCGGCCGCGGAACGGTCGGCGGGCACCGGCTCGCCGCCGGAGCCCTCGGGTCCGCCGGCCGCGGCGTGCTCCGCGGCCTCGTCCTCGGCCCGGTCCTGCTCCTCCTGGGCCTTCTCCTCAGGGCTCACGCGGGCGGACCACGGGACCCACTCGGGCGCCAGCAGCGCGTCCTCCCCGGGCAGCAGGCCGACCTCGCAGACCGTCACCGCCTTGCTGCGCGGGGCGCGGGCCAGGCTCGCGAACCAGTTCCAGCCCTGATACCCGGGCAGCGTGCACTCGAAGAGGTGGACGACCAGCCGGTCCTCCTCCACCGTCACGCGGTGACCGGAACCGATCTGCCAGGGCTCCGCGATCTGCTCCACCCCGGCGCGGGCCGTGGCGACGTCGGCCACGAGCAGGGGGTCCTGCTTCGGGGCCCGCCGGCGGCGGGGTGCCGCTGCCGCCGGTGCCGCCGGTTCGGGCGCCGGGGGCACCTCCTCGGCGGGCGCGTCCTGGACGGTCTCCTCGGTCACTGCTGGTCTCCCTCGTGGTGGGTGCCGGCGGGTGCCGGCGGTGGGTGCTCGGGATCGGTGGGTGGACGGGCGCGGCGGCCTCAGACGTCCAGGTTGTCGGCCACCGTGCGCAGGATCGCGGCGATCTTCTTCCCGTGCGCGGAGTCCGGGTAGCGGCCCCGGTGCAGCCCGTTGGACATCTCGTCCAGGAGCTTGATGAGGTCCTCCGTGATGACCGCCATCTCGTCGGCGGGCTTCCGGACGTTCTTCGCGACCGACGGGGTCCGGTCGAGGATCCGGGCGGAGAGCGCCTGCGCACCGCGCCGCCCCTGCGCCACCCCGAACTCCATCCGTGTGCCCGGCTTCACCGTGGTGGCACCGGAGGGCAGCGCGGAGGAGGGCAGGAACACTTCCTGGCCGTCGTCGGCCGCCAGGAACCCGAAGCCCTTCTTCGCATCGAACCACTTGACCTTGCCGGTGGGCACGCTGTCTCCCTCGTCCTCGTGTTCGTGGAGGGGTGGCCCGTCGGTCGCTGCCGCCGGGCCACCCTGTGGAACCTCCCATTCTAGCCCTGCTCCGCGGGTGGCGGCCGCCGGGGCGCGGTCACCGGCACACCGTCCCGCTCGGTATTCTGGAGTCATGCCTGCTTCCGACGACCGTGCGGCCGCGCCCGTGAACCGCACTGCCCGACGCCCGGGGATCGACGTCCTCGGCGTCTGCGCGGTCGTGCTCGGCCTGGTCTGCGCCGTGTGCCTCGCCCTGCTGCTCGTGCTCAAGGCCGTCGGCGCGGACCCCTGGGACGGGCTCACGGTCGTACCGTGGTTCGCGTTCCCCGTGGCCTTCCTGCTGTTCTGCGCGGTCCTCGTGCGCTCCCTGCTGCGCCGCCGCCGGGCCTGACCCGTGCTCCCGGACGGGCTGCTCCGGGATCTCGCGTCCCGCTCCCCCGCAGAGCTGGGCGAGCTGCTCGCCGCCCGGCCCGACGCCGCGCGCCCGGGCACGGAGTCCGTCGAGGACCTCGCCGAGGCGCTGCTGTCCCGGGCGGGACTGCGCCGGGCCCTCGACGCCCTCTCCCGGCCCGAGCTGGACGCCGTCGAGCGCGCCGTGGTGCTGGGCCCGCCGGACGAGCCCGTCGCGCGGCTGCTGTCCGGTCCGCCCTGGGACCGGCTGCACCGCCTGGGCCTCGTCCACCGGGACGGCGGGGCACTGCGGCTCGTGCCCGGGCTGGCGGAGGCCCTCGGCCGGTATCCGGCGGGCCTCGGCCGCCCGCGACCGGTGCTCGCCGCCCTCGCCGCCCGGTTGCGCGGCGAAGCACCCGCCGCGCCGGGTGCCGGGGCCGGGCCCCGCACCGCCGAGGAGCTCGCGCAGTGGCCCGCCCCGGCGCGGGAGGTCCTCGAGCGGTTCCGCTCCCGTCCCGTGGGCGCCCTGCCCGACGCCCTGCGCCGTGTCGACCCGGCCGCCGACGCCGACGCCCGGCCCGTCGACTGGCTCCTGGCCCACGGCGTCCTCCTCCCCGTGGACTCCCGCCACGTGGAGCTCCCCCGGGAGGTCGGCCTGCTGCTGCGCGGGCCCGACCCCTGGGCCGCGACCTCCCCGGAGCCGCCGGTCCCACCGGCGGCGCGCGTGCCCGACCGGTTGCGGGACAACGCCGCCGCGGCCGCGGTCGAGCAGCTGCTGCGCCGGACCGCGGCGCTGCGCGCCGAGCTGCGGGCCCGGCCGCTGGCCACCCTGCGGGCGGGCGGGATCGGCGTGCGCGAGCTGCGCCGGCTGCGCTCGGCCCTGGGGGTCGAGCACGCCGAGCTCGTCCGTCTCCTCGGCCTGGGCGAGCTGGCCGGGCTCGTGCGGCTGGACCCGGACACCTCGGCCTGGCGCCCCGCGCCGGCGCCGTTCGAGGACGCCGGGCGCACCGACCAGTGGTGGCACGTGGTGCGGTCGTGGCTGGCCTCCGACGTCGTCCCCTCCGCGGTGGGCCTGCCCCTCGCGGACGGAACGGTCGTCGGGGTCCTCACCCGCGGCACGCACGCCCCGGAGGCCCCGGCGGTGCGCCAGGCGCTGCTCGCCGCCCACGCCGAGCTCGCCGAGCGGGCGCCGGGGGGCCACGGCCCCGAGGACGTCCTGGCGCTCGCCCGCTGGCGGCGCCCGCGCCTCGCCCGGGCCCTGGACCGGTGGGGCCCGGGGATGCTGACGGAGGCCACCGAGCTCGGCCTGGTGGGCGCCGACGCCCTCACGGGGCCCGGCCGGGCCCTCGCGGAGGGCCGGCCCGAGGACGCCGTCCGCTCCGTGGCCGGGTGGCTGCCCGCGCCCTCGCGGACGGTGCTGCTGCAGAGCGACCTCACGGCGACGGCCACCGGCTACCTCGCGCCCGACGTGGCCCGCGCCCTCGACCGGCTGGCGGAGCCGGAAGGCCACGGGCCGGTCCCACGGCACCGCTTCAGCGAGCAGTCCCTGCACCGCGCGCTCGACACCGGATGGACGCCGCCCTCGATCCTGGCGTGGCTCGCGGAGCACAGCCGGGGCCCGGTGCCGCAGGCCCTGGCCTACCTCGTCGAGGAGGCCGGCCGGGGGCACGGGCGGATCCGGATCACCCGGGCGGACTGGGTGCTGACCGGCGAGGAGGAGCTGCTGGAGGCGCTCGCCGGCTCCCCGGACCTCGCGGGACGGCGGCTGCGCCGGCCCGCTCCCGGCGTGCTCGTGGTCGACGCCGGTGAGGAGGTCCCCGGCCGGCGCCGGGGACCGGCCGGTCGGGACCACGAGCTCCGGGAGCTCGCGGCCGCCGTCCGGGCCACGGGCACGGAGCCCGCGCTCGACGTCGCCCCCGCGGAGCCCGCCCCGCCGGACACCGCCGCCGACCCGACCCTGCTGCTCGAGGTCCCCGCCCCGCGCCTGTCCGTCCCCTCCGCGGAGGAGATCCAGGACCTGGTGGACCGGCTCACGGGCCGGGACCGTGGGCGGCGCCCGCCGGACGACCCGACCGACGACCCGACCGACAGTGGAGGAGACGCCCCGTGGGACCCCTGATCGTCCAGAGCGACCGGACCGTGCTGCTCGAGCTCGACCACGAGGACGCCGACGACGCCCGTCGGGAGCTCGCCGCCTTCGCCGAGCTCGAGCGCGCCCCGGAGCACGTGCACACCTACCGCATCACCCCGCTGGGGCTGTGGAACGCTCGGGCCGCCGGGCTGGACGCCGAGCAGGTGCTCGACGTCCTCCTCACCCGCTCCCGCTTCCCGGTCCCCCACGCCCTGCTCCTGGACATCGACGAGACGATGTCCCGCTACGGCCGCCTGGTGCTCGAGAAGGACTCCGTGCACGGGCTCGTGCTGCGCAGCCACGACGCCCCCGTCCTCGAGGAGATCGCCCGGCACCGCAGGATCGCCCCGCTGCTCGGGCCCCGCATCGACGGGGCCACCACGGTGGTGCACGCGAGCGCCCGCGGCCAGCTCAAGCAGCTACTGCTCACCGTGGGGTGGCCGGCGGAGGACCGGGCCGGCTACGTGGACGGCACGCCCCACCCCGTCGCCCTGACGGAGACGGATCCGCTCACGGGCGAGGCCTGGGCCCTGCGGCCGTACCAGCGCCACGCGGTGGAGAACTTCTGGGCGGGCGGCAGCGGCGTCGTCGTCCTGCCCTGCGGCGCGGGCAAGACGCTGGTGGGC
Source organism: Kocuria arenosa (assembly GCF_042879215.1). Classification (NCBI taxonomy): domain Bacteria; kingdom Bacillati; phylum Actinomycetota; class Actinomycetes; order Micrococcales; family Micrococcaceae; genus Kocuria; species Kocuria arenosa. The sequence continues at coordinate 268,099 of NZ_JBHZTA010000004.1, forward strand.
GCCGGGGTGATGGCCGCGAGCTCGACGACGACGCTCGTCCTGGTCACGAGCACGGTCTCGGCGCGGCAGTGGAAGGCCGAGCTGCTGCGCCGCACCACCCTGACGGCGGAGGAGATCGGCGAGTACTCCGGGGCCGTCAAGGAGGTCCGCCCCGTGACGATCGCCACCTACCAGGTGCTGACGGCACGCCGCGGCGGGATCCACCCCCACCTGGAGCTGCTCGACGACCACGACTGGGGGCTGATCGTGTACGACGAGGTGCACCTGCTGCCCGCCCCGGTGTTCCGGATGACCGCCGAGCTGCAGGCGCGGCGACGGCTCGGCCTCACGGCCACCCTGGTGCGCGAGGACCACCGCGAGGGCGAGGTGTTCTCCCTCATCGGCCCCAAGCGCTACGACGCGCCGTGGCGGGAGATCGAGGCCCAGGGCCACATCGCCCCCGCCGACTGCGTCGAGGTCCGGGTGGAGCTGCCCCTCGCGGACCGGATGGCCTACGCCTCCGCGGAGGACGCCGACCGGCACCGCCTCGCCTCGTCCTCCGCGCACAAGCTCGACGTCGTGGCCCGGCTCGTGGCGCGCCACCGCGGGGAGCCGGTGCTCGTGATCGGGCAGTTCCTGGACCAGCTCGACGAGCTGGGCGCGCTGCTCCACGCCCCGGTGCTCAATGGCAGCACCGGCACCGCCCGGCGGGAGAAGCTCTTCACCGCGTTCCGGGCCGGGGAGCTGCCGGTCCTCGTGGTGTCCAAGGTCGCGAACTTCTCGGTGGACCTGCCGGAGGCCTCGGTCGCGGTGCAGGTCTCGGGGGCCTTCGGCTCGCGCCAGGAGGAGGCGCAGCGCCTGGGCCGGCTGCTGCGGCCCAAGCACGACGGCCGGCCGGCGACCTTCTACACCGTGGTGGCCCGCGACACCGTGGACGCCGACTACGCGGCCCGGCGCCGCCGCTTCCTCGCGGAGCAGGGCTACGCCTACCGGATCGTCGACGCCGCGGCCGTCGAGTCCCCCGGCGAACTCCCCGAGGACCGGTGAGCGCCGTTCAGCCGACGTTCAGGATGTTCCGAGAAAATGGGCGGCGTGAAGAACGACAACCCCGAAGCAAAGCTGCTCGTCGTCGACGACGAGCCCAACATCCTCGAGCTGCTGGCCACGTCCCTGCGCTTCGCCGGCTTCGAGGTGGTCACCGCCGCCAACGGCCGTGACGCCCTCGCCAAGGCGGAGTCCGAGAACCCGGACCTCGCGGTGCTCGACGTCATGCTGCCGGACATGGACGGCTTCTCCGTGACCCGCAAGCTGCGCGCGTCCGGGCGGCACTTCCCCATCCTCTTCCTCACGGCCAAGGACGAGACCGAGGACAAGGTCACCGGGCTGACCGTGGGCGGTGACGACTACGTCACCAAGCCCTTCAGCCTCGACGAGGTCGTCGCCCGCATCCGCGCGGTCCTGCGCCGCACGCAGCCCGCCGAGGAGGACGACTCCCGGCTGCGCGTGGACGACCTGGTCCTCGACGACGACGCGCACGAGGTGTTCCGCGGCGAGCGCGAGATCGACCTGTCCCCGACCGAGTTCAAGCTGCTGCGCTATCTCATGCTCAACCCGAACCGGGTGCTGTCCAAAGCGCAGATCCTCGACCACGTGTGGGAGTACGACTTCAACGGGGACGCCTCGATCGTGGAGTCCTACATCTCGTACCTGCGCCGGAAGATCGACAACGACCCGGAGCTTCCCCCGCTGATCCACACCAAGCGCGGCGTCGGCTACCTCCTGCGGTCCCAGCACAAGAACCACTGACCCGGTCCCGGGATGCACACCCTGTCCTCCCGGTGGCGCTCGGCCTCGCTGCGCTCGCAGCTCATGGTGCTCACGGGCCTGCTCCTGGCGCTGTCCATCCTGGTGACGAGCTTCGTGGCGATCTCGGTGCTGCGCACCTCGCTCCTGAACGACATCGACCGCGGCCTGCGGGACTCCGTCCAGGGGGTCTCCGCGGTGCTGGTGGCCGACATGGGCGGCGCGCAGGGCGTCCCGGTCCCGCACGCCGGGTTCCTCCTCGACGCCGAGGGGGAGATGCTCGCCGAGGCGGTGCACACTCCGGACGGCCCGCTCGAGCGGCGGCCCGACCTGTCGCAGATCGACCTCGAGCACGTGCGGGAGAACCCCTTCCAGCCGACGACCGTGGGTTCCGTGGACGCCCCGGAGCACCGGTGGCGGGTGGTCGCGGCCGAGACGGAACGGCTGAACCTCGTGGTGGCGGTCGCCGAGCCGCTCGACGAGATGAACGAGATGCTCAGCGCGGTGACCCTCCTGACGCTGAGCTTCGGCGTGGCGACGCTGTTCGCGGCCATGGCCGTCGGCTGGGTCCTGGTCACGCGGGCGTTCGCGCCCCTGCACCGGGTGGAGCAGACCGCCGCCCGGATCGCGGAGGGCGACCTCTCCCAGCGCATGGAGGGCTACAACCGGCAGACGGAGATCGGCCAGCTCTCGGCCAGTCTCAACGCCATGCTCGGACACATCGAGGACGCCTTCGACGCCCGCACCCGGTCCGAGACCAAGCTGCGGCGGTTCGTGGCCGACGCCTCCCACGAGCTGCGCACGCCCCTGGTGACCATCCGGGGCTACTCGGAGCTCTACCGGCACGGCGCCCTGCAGGAGCCCGAGGACGTGGCCGGCGCGATGTCCCGGATCGAGTCCGAGGCGAAGCGTATGACGCAGCTCGTGGAGGACCTGCTGATGCTCGCGCGCCTCGACGAGCGGCGGCCCGCCGAGAACGTCGACGTGGACCTGCTCCACCTCGCGTTCGACGCGGCCGGGGACGCCCGCGCCTCCGCCCCCGACCGGTGGATCGAGGTCGGGGGACTGCGGGGCGGGGGCCCGGTCTCCGCGTGGGTGCACGGCGACGAGTTCCGGCTGCGCCAGGTCGTGGCGAACCTCGTGACCAACGCCCTGCGCTACACCCCGGAGGGCACCCCGATCGAGATCGCGGTGGGCGTGGAGCGCTCGGTCGACGACTCCTTCAACGCCGTCCTGCAGGTGCGCGACCACGGGCCGGGCATCCAGGGCGAGGACGCGGAGCGCGTCTTCGAGCGCTTCTACCGGGCCGACTCCTCCCGCACGCGCGAGACCGGCGGCACGGGGCTGGGGCTCTCGATCGTGGCCGCGATCGTCCAGCAGCACGACGGCACCGTGCGGCTCACGGAGACCCCCGGCGGCGGGGCCACGATGACCGTGCGCGTGCCGGGCATCGAGCCCGCCGACGACGCCCCCGAGGTGTGAGCGGGACCGTCAGGACTCGTAGGTGCCCTGGTGGAAGCGCAGCTGCCAGGGCCCCAGCTCGTTGCGGGAGTCCTCCCGGACCCACAGGGAGCTGCGCAGGCTCGTGCGGTCCCCCGCCGTGAGCCGGTAGACGAGGTGCACGGCCGCACCGCCGAGCTCGACGGCCTCGAGCACGTGCACGTCCACCGATCCGAGCCCCGGTTCGCGCGGCAGCCGGTCGAGGACGTCCTGCCGGGACCACCACGACCCCGAGGCCCCGACCTCGGCGAAGGCCTCGTGCAGGAGCTGGCCCAGCCGCCCCGGGTCCGCCCGGACCTCCGGGCGCAGCAGGTCCCGCTCGAGCGCCTGGACGGTCTCCCCCGCCGACCGACCGCGGGCCAGCTCCTCCTCGTGGGCGAGCAGCTCGCTCAGCAGGTCGGGGTCGTGGGGGTCCTCGAACGCGTCGGGATCCGGATCCTCCACCGGCGGCGCGACGTCGACCGGCGCAGCAGCCGGGGTCCGGGGGCCGGCGCCGTCCGGGTGCCGGGAGGCGCCGTCGAAACCGGGGCCCTCGGGCGCGGGGCGCCCGGTCTGGAACGCGGTGGCCACGGCCCGGGCGCGGAGGTCGGCCGCCTCGTTGAGCTCGTGGCCGGCGTGGCCCTTGACCCACTCGAAGTGCACGTTGCGGCCCGCCATCGCGGCGTCCAGCGCCTTCATGAGCTCCACGTTGAGGACGGGCTTGCCGTCCCGCTTCTTCCAGCCCTTCTTCTTCCAGCCGGGCATCCACTTCGTGATCGAGTTGATGACGTACTGGCTGTCGCACAGCACCCGCAGGGGTTCGTCGGGGCAGTGGGCCGTGGCCTCGAGCAGGTCCAGGACGGCCTTGAGCTCGCCCATGTTGTTGGTGCCGTGGGGCCATCCGCCGGCCCGCCAGGTGTTGTCGTCGATGTACCAGGCCCATCCCGCGGGACCGGGGTTGCCCAGCGCGGAGCCGTCGGCGGCAGCAGTGATCGTCATGGCACTCATCTTTTCACGGCGCCACGACCCCGGACGCCACGGCCTCAGTCGCCGGGCTCCTGCTCGAGCTGCTGCTGGGCGACGTCGCGCACCCCGGCGACCTGCGACAGCTGCACGGCCGCGGTGCGCAGGTCCGTCTTGCCGTCCAGGCGCAGCAGCAGCTCCACCTCGGCACCCCCGGGGCCCTCGACCGTCCGGCTCGAGACCACGGAGGCGGTGAGCTGGAGCTCGTCGACCACGGTGAGGACCTTCCGCAGCACGCCGTGCCCGTCCTCGTAGCGCAGCCGGAGGCCCTGCGGGGCCACCATCCCGGGCAGGCGGCGGGAGATGGGGGTCAGCAGGAGCGCGGAGACGAAGTGCAGGCCGGTGGCGACGACGGCGAGCGGCACGAGCCCGGCCCCGCAGGCCATGCCGATGGCGGCGGAGAGCCAGATGCTCGCGGCCGTGGTCAGACCGTGCACCACGTCCCGGTTGGTGAAGATCACGCCCGCGCCCAGGAAGCCGATGCCCGTGATGATCTGGGCCGCCACGCGGGAGGGGTCGGGACCGGCGTCGATGCCGGGCAGGGCACCGAAGCCGTAGGCGGACACGAGGGTGAACACCGCCGACCCGGTGCCGACCAGGGCGTGGGTGCGCAGTCCGGCGCTCTTGCGACGCAGCCGCCGTTCGAGGCCCACCAGCGACGTGAGCCCGAAGGCGATCAGCACGAGAGCGACCTGGACGGGGACCGCGTCCCACACGACGACGCCCACGGCACCTCCTCCGGCAGCTGGTCCCTATGATTGAACACCACTTCGGGCCCCGCGGCACCGGGTGCGGGGACGACGACGGGCCGGGCACCTCACCGAGGTGCCCGGCCCGTGCCGGATGCGTGCTGGGCACGCTCGACGGGTCAGCCGTCGATCACATCATGCCGCCCATGCCACCCATGCCGTCGTCGGCACCGGCGCCGGCGCCCGCGGGCTCCGGCTTGTCGGCCACGACGGCCTCGGTGGTGAGGAACAGCCCGGCGATGGACGCCGCGTTCTGCAGCGCGGACCGGGTGACCTTGACCGGGTCGTTGATGCCCGCGGCCATCAGGTCCTCGTACTCGCCGGTGGCGGCGTTGAGGCCGTGCCCCTGGGGCAGGCCGCGGACCTTGTCCACGACCACGCCGGCCTCGAGGCCCGAGTTGAGGGCGATCTGCTTGAGCGGGGCGTCGATGGCGACCTTCACGATGTTCGCGCCGGTGGCCTCGTCGCCGGTGAGCTGCAGCTTGTCGAACGCCTTCTGGCCGGCCTGGATCAGGGCCACGCCGCCGCCGGCGACGATGCCCTCCTCCACGGCGGCCTTCGCGTTGCGCACGGCGTCCTCGATGCGGTGCTTGCGCTCCTTGAGCTCGACCTCGGTGGCGGCACCCGCCTTGAGGACGGCCACGCCGCCGGCCAGCTTGGCCAGGCGCTCCTGCAGCTTCTCGCGGTCGTAGTCCGAGTCCGAGTTGTTGATCTCGGCGCGGATCTGGGCCACGCGGCCCTCGATCTCCTCGGCGGTGCCGGCGCCGTCGACGATGGTGGTCTCGTCCTTCGTCACGACGACCTTGCGGGCCTGGCCCAGCAGGTCCACGGTGGCCGTCTCGAGGGAGAGCCCGACCTCCTCGGTGATGACCTGGCCACCGGTGAGGATGGCGATGTCGGCCAGCTGCGCCTTGCGGCGGTCGCCGAAGCCGGGGGCCTTGACGGCCACGGACTTGATGGAGCCGCGCATCTTGTTGAGCACCAGCAGGGCCAGGGCCTCGCCCTCGACGTCCTCGGAGATGATCAGCAGCGGCTTGCCGGCCTGCATGACCTTCTCGAGCACGGGGACCAGGTCCTTGACCGCGGAGATCTTGGAGTTGACCACGAGGATGTAGGGATCCTCGAGGACGGCCTCCTGGCGGTCGGCGTCGGTGACGAAGTACCCGGACAGGTAGCCCTTGTCGAAGCGCATGCCCTCGGTCAGCTCGAGGTCCAGCCCGAAGGTGTTGGACTCCTCGACCGTGATCACGCCCTCCTTGCCGACCTTCTCCATCGCCTGGGCGATGAGACGGCCGATCTCGGGGTCGCCGGCGGAGATCGACGCCGTGGCGGCGATCTGCTCCTCGGTCTCGACCTCCTTGGCGGAGGCCAGCAGCTCCTCGGTGACCGCGGCGACGGCCTTCTCGATGCCGCGCTTGAGGCTCAGCGGGTCGGCGCCGGCGGCCACGTTGCGCAGGCCCTCCTTGACGAGCGCCTGGGCGAGCACGGTGGCGGTGGTGGTGCCGTCACCGGCGATGTCGTCGGTCTTCTTGGCGACCTCCTTGACCAGCTCGGCGCCGATCTTCTCGAACGGCTCGTCGAGCTCGATCTCCTTGGCGATGGACACGCCGTCGTTGGTGATCGTGGGGGCGCCCCAGGCCTTCTCGAGGACCACGTTGCGGCCGCGCGGGCCGAGGGTGACCTTGACGGCGTCGGCCAGGGTGTTCAGGCCCCGCTCGAGTCCGCGGCGTGCCTCTTCGTCGAAAGCAATCATCTTTGCCATGTGACTTCGTCCCTCCTGGACGGTAGACAAACGGTCGACCTCCACGGTGCCCGCGACGGACGGCGCGCACGGCGGCGGACTCTTCCCGACGCCGTGCGGCACCTCACCGTGGTGGTTGAGGTGTCACTCCTGTGCCGGTGGCTGCCCGGGTCGGGCCGGGGACCGAGCCATTGGCAGTCCACACGACTGAGTGCTAATCGCAATCTTGGCACTCGTCCTCGGAGAGTGCAAACCCCTGAGCCGATTGCGCTCAGCCCTGCCACTCCTCGCGGAGCACGCCGTAGACCATGCGGTCGTAGTACTCGCCGCCGACCTTGCGGGCCCGGCGGATCCGGGCCTCCTCTGTGAAGCCCAGCTTCAACGCAACGCGGCACATGCCCACGTTGCCGCTCCACGTCTCGAGGTCGAGGCGGTGGGAGTCGGAGTGGGCGAAGAGGTAGTCGATCCACAGGCGCATCGCCTCGGTGCCGTAGCCGCCGCTCCAGTGCTCCGGGGAGTACACGGTGATGCCCAGGGAGCGCAGCGGCAGCAGGTGCGTGCCGTCGCCCGGGTCCTCGGTGGGCTTCTCCGACCAGTACCAGGACACCTGCCCGATGAACCGGTCGTCGGCGGCGTCCGCGATCACCATCGTCTCGCGCGGGTCCGGCCAGTCCCCCGCGATCACGTGCTCCCGGAGGGTGCCCAGCCAGCGCTGGGCGCCCTCGGCGGTGAAGTTCGGGTAGAACGGGCCGTCCGTGCGCTGCCACTCGTGCTCGCCGCCGCCCTCGGGCGGCATGATCCACGCCTCGTAGGCGGCGAGGTCCTCCTCGGTCCAGTCGCGGACGCGGACTCGGCTTCCTTCGATCTGCACGGTGGTTCCTTCCGGTGGCGTCGGGGGTGAACGGCGTCGGGGGTGAACAGCGTCGGGGGTGAACGGCGTCGGCAGTCGGTACCGACCGGGGCGGCACCGGGGGCCAGGGCGGCACAGGGGGCCGGACAGGCTCAGGGGCCCGGGAACGTGACCCCCGGTGACGGGGCGGCCTCGCCGGGGGCGTTCAGGAACGAGAACACGCCGACGCCGAGGGTCAGCGCTCCGGCCAGGAGGATGGCGGTGAGCTCCCGGGCGCCCACGCGGACGGTCGGGCGGACTCCGCGGTGGGCGCCCTGGCGGGGCCCGTCCTCGGGGACGTCGTCGAACTCGTCGTAGGGGTACTGGGTCATCCGTGGTCTCCTCGCTGCCGACGCAGCCTGGCCACGAGCATCGGGTCGTGTTCGAGGGCGGCGCGGGTGTCGATCAGGACGTTGAGCCGCTGGTAGTAGTGGGTGGGCGAGAGGTTCAGGCGGCGGCGGATCTCCATCTCCTTCGCCCCCTGGTACTTCCACTGCAGGTTCTCGAGCGCCAGGATCTCGCGGTCCACGGCACCCAGCCCGGCCCCTTCGCCGGCCGGCCCCCCGTCCGGCGCCGGCTCCGCGCGGGATGCAGTGTCCTCGCCCGGCGACGGCTCCTCGCCGGGTGAGGTGTCGTCGGCGGGCACGGTGTCCTCGGGCACGGCGTCCTCGCCGGTCACCGCGACTCGGCCCGGGGCCGCACGGAGACGGTGGTCAGCTGCGCGTCCTCGCCCGCGTCCACGACGGCGCGCACCGCCGCCGCCACGGACTCCGGGCGGATGTAGCGCTCCGGGACGTACTCGTTGCCCAGGCCGGCCTGGATGTTTCGCTGCATCTGCGTGTCGACCGGCCCGGGGTGCACCGAGCTGACCACGATGCCGTCGGCCTCGACCTCCTGGCGGAGCGAGTCGGCGAGCGCGCGCAGCGCGAACTTCGAGGCCGCGTAGACGGCGTCCCCGGCGCGGGCCGTGAATCCCGAGCCGGAGTTGAGGAACACGACCTTGCCCCGGGCGGCCCGCAGGGCCGGCAGCAGGAGCCGGGTCAGCTCCGCGGGGACCACCACGTTGAGCTCGAGCTGCGCCCGCCAGTCCGCCACGGAGGCGGCCTCCACGGTGGTGCGCCCCGCCACGGCCGCCGAGTGCACGAGGACGTCGACCCGGTCCAGATCGGCCACCACGTCCGGCAGGGCCGCGACGTCGGTCAGGTCGGCGGCGCGGACGGTGACGTGCGGGAGGTCGGCGAGCTCGGCCAGCCGGGCGGCGTCGCGGCCCAGCGCCAGGACGTCGTGGTCGCGGGCGAGGTCCACCACGCACGCGCGGCCGATGCCTCCGGTGGCCCCGGTGACGACGGCGCGGGGGCGGGTCTCGGTGGGGGAAGCGCTCATGCGCCCACTCTAGCCAGTCCGGCGCCGGTCGCGCCCGCCCTCGACGGAACGGGCCGGGGCTGTGACGGCCCCGGTATCCTGGCCCGCAGCCGACCACGCGGAGGAGCCCCATGGCAGCCGACCCTCACGCCGCGGGAGATCCCGGGGCGGACCCGGACAGCGCGGAGAAGCCCTCGTCGCCGGCGCAGATCACGAGGCCCTCGTGGGGCTACATCCTGCGCCGGTCCGTCCACGAGTTCCGTCGCGACGAGTGCACGGACTCGGCGGCGGTGATGACGTTCTTCGCCGTGCTGTCCATCTTCCCGGGGCTGCTCACGGTGGTGTCGGTGCTCGGCGTCGTCGGCCAGGCGGAGGCGACCACCAGGACGCTGCTGCGCCTGCTCGACGAGTTCGGGGCCCCGGAGGGGGCCGTGGCCGTGCTCGAGGGGCCGATCGGCGAGCTCACCGGTTTCCCGTCCGCGGGGCTGGCGCTGGTCAGCGGCCTGGTCGGCGCCCTGTGGACGGCCTCGGGCTACGTGCGGGCCTTCGGGCGGTCCATGAACCGGATCTACGAGGTCGAGGAGGGCCGCCCCGTCTGGAAGCTCTACCCCCTGATGATCGGGGTGACGTTGTCCCTGGTGGTCCTGGTGGTGGGCATGATGCTGCTCCTGCTGCTCTCCGGGCCGGTCGCCGAGCGCCTCGGCGGGCTGATCGGCCTGGGCGGGCCGGCCCTCCAGCTCTGGCAGGCCGCCCGGGTCCCGGCCCTGCTGGTGCTGCTCGTCCTCGTGATCGCCCTGCTCTACTACGCCACCCCGAACATCCGGCAACCGAGGTTCCGGTGGCTCAGCATCGGCTCGGTGGTCGCCATCGTGGTCATGGCCGCGGCGACCGCCGGGTTCAGCTTCTACGTGTCCAACTTCAACGACTACAACGCCACCTACGGCGCCATCGGTGGCGTGATCGTCCTGCTGCTGTGGATCTGGATCATGAACATCGTGCTGCTCGCCGGGGCCGAGCTCAACGCCGAGATCGAGCGCGGACGCCAGCTGCAGGCCGGGATCGAGGCCGAGGAAAGGCTGCGGCTGCCGCCACGGGACCTCCGGGGCGTCCGGAAGCTGCAGGCGAAGGAGCAGGAGCTGGTCGAGGAGGGCCGCGCCCTGCGCCGTCGGCACTCCGGGCCGGACCACCGGGCGGACGGCCGGGCCGGAGACGGCGCGGCACCGGCCTAGAGTGGTGTCCGGCACACCCGCTTCCACACCCGCCGGCACACCGACACCAGCACCGACACCCGCACCAGCACCGACACCCGCACCGAGGAGCACCGTGAGCGAGCCCCAGCCCCTGGACAGGATCATGGCCCCCGACTGGGCGGAAGCCCTGGCCCCGGTGGAACCGCAGATCCGGCAGATGGGCCGGTTCCTGCGCGAGGAGCACGCCGACGGGCACCGCACGCTCCCGGAGGGCGCGGCGGTCCTGCGGGCGTTCCAGGAACCGCTCGAGCAGGTCAAGGTGCTGGTCGTCGGGCAGGACCCCTACCCGACGCCCGGCCACGCCATGGGCCTCTCCTTCTCCGTACAGCCCCACGTGCGCCCCGTGCCGCGCTCCCTGCAGAACATCTACAAAGAGCTGCGGGAGGACCTCGGCGTCGAGCCGCCGGAGCACGGGGACCTCACCGCGTGGTCGCGGCAGGGCGTGATGCTCCTGAACAGGGTCCTCACCGTGCGCGAGGGCATCCCCGCCTCCCACCGAGGCAAGGGCTGGGAGGCCGTCACGGAGCGCGCCATCCAGGTCCTCGCCGCCCGCGGGGTCCCGCTCGTGGCCATCCTGTGGGGCCGGGACGCGCGGAACACCGCCGCGTGGCTGGACGGCTTCCCCACGGTCGAGTCCGCGCACCCGTCCCCGCTGTCCGCGTCCCGGGGCTTCTTCGGCTCCCGGCCGTTCTCCCGCACCAACCAGCTCCTGGAGCAGCAGGGCGCGGAGCCCGTCGACTGGCGGCTGTGACCCCGGCGGACCTCCGTGAGTAGGGTGGGCGGCATGACGACGACCCCCGGGGCCCGGCCCGCCAGACCCCGCAAGCCGCAGCTGAACCTGACGGTGCGCTCCCGCGAGCTGCTGTCCCCGTCGATGGTCCGGGTAGTCCTGGTCCTCGACGATCCCGAGCGCTACGCGGACATCGCGCCGCCCGAGAAGTACGTCAAGCTCGTCTTCCTCCGGCCCGACCCCGAGCACCCCGGCACCGAGCACCCCGGCACGGCGGCTCGTGGCTCGGCGCGCCCGGGAGCTGCGGACACGGTCGCGGAGCGCCCGGACACGGAGCCCGGAGAGAACCCGGACTACTGGGAGCTCAAGGAGACCCTGCCGGGCGACCGGCAGCCCGTCACCCGCCACCTCACCGTCCGCCGGTACGTGCCCGAGCGGCACGAGCTGTGGATGGACTTCGTGCTGCACGGCGACGAGGGCTTCGCCGGCCCGTGGGCGGCCCGCGCCGAGCCCGGGGACCGCATCATCGCCCTGGGCCCCGGTGGAAGGTGGACACCGGCCCCGGATGCCGCGTGGACCCTGATCGCCGCCGACGACGCCGCCATCCCCGCCGCTCTCGCCGTCCTGGAGGCTCTCCCCGCGTCCGCGCGCGGCGAGGTGCTGCTGGAGGTGGACTCGCCCCGCGACGTCCAGCCCGTGTCCGCCCCGGCGGGGATGGCGGTGCGCTGGGTGTTCCGCGCGGACGGCGGGCCCGAGGAGGACCCGGCCCTGGTGCGGGCCGTGCGCGAGGCGGTGTGGCCCGCAGCCCCGGAAGGGGTGCAGGTCTTCGCCCACGGCGAGCGGGAGGTCATGAAGGCTCTGCGCGAGGAGCTGTTCACCCGTCGCCGGCTGGAGCGGGACCAGGTCTCCTTGTCCGGCTACTGGGCGCGGGGCCGCACCGAGGACGTCTTCCAGGCGGAGAAGAAACTGCCGGTGGGGCAGATCCTCTGACCCGGATCCGCGCGTGCCGGTCGATCGGCCCGGAAGAGCGGCGGAGCACCTCCGGGGCCCGGACCCCGGGGGCCGCCTCCGTTCCGAGCCGGCTCGGCGACGGCGAACCACTGACCACGGAGACGCCTCCCGCACCGTCGGAGCGACAGTCCCGGCCGGTCAGCGGCGTCGGTTGCGCCGGGAGCTGGTGCCGTTGAGGTGGCCCACGAAGGGCCGCATGAGGTATTTGGCGAGCACCACTCCGGAGGCCAGGGCCATGATGGTGGCCATGGCATTGGCCAGGAGCACGATGCCCGCGGCGTAGCTCTCCGTCTCCACGGTGAGCATGTACATGCCCCGGAAGATGGACAGGCCCGGCAACAGGAACGTCAGGGCGGGGATCGCCACGATCAGCTGGGGCACCCGGTGGTAGGCCGCCAGCAGGGTCGCCACGGAGGCACTGACCACGGCGGCGAGGGCGGTGTCCATGCGCTCGCCGAGACCGACGGCGATCCCCGCGTGGTAGACCACCAGCCCGGCGAAGCCTGCGAGCGCGCTGGAGAGCACGTGCTGGGGCTTCGCGTGCACCGAGAGGGCGAGCAGAGCTGTGCCCACCAGCATGAAGACCGTGTTGACCACCGGGGAGGCCGGGACGAATGTGCCCTGGGCGACGTCGACGCGGGGCATGCCGAGGTAACCGGCGAGCGACACGCCGCCGGCGATGCCGGCGACGAGGCCGAGGAAGGCCATGGCCGTGGACAGCAGGCGGCCGGCCGCCGTGACGGGGAACCCGTTGATGGCGTCCTGCATCGTGGAGACCATCCGGGTGGTCGGCAGCAGCAGGATGATCCCGCCCGCGATGACCAGGGCCGGGGAGAGGTCCAAGCCCGTCCAGGAGAGCAGGAGGGCGAAGACCGTGGCGATCCCGGACTGGGTCGCCAGGACGAAGAACTCGGGGATCCGCCAGGTGCGCAGGCGACCGGCGACCGACTGCACCACCACCCACGACACCCCGGCGACCCCGGCTCCCGTGGGGCTGCCGCCCATACCGATCGTCAGGGCCATCACGGCCACGACGAGGGCGGCCGAGACCATCCACCGCGAGTACGGCTTGGGCTTCGCGTTGATCGCGTCGAGGCGTCGCTCCGCCTCCGCCCGGGGCATCTCCCCGCCCGCAATCTCAGTGACCAGCTGGTGGGTCTCCCCCAGTCCGGCGTAGTTGTCGGTCCATGACCGCACCACGCGCATCACCGTGTGGCTCGAGGTGTCGGGATCGTTGAAGACGTCCTCGCGGGTGCCCCCACCGTCCTCGGTGTCCTCCACGTAGTTGATCGTCACGGCCTGGTTGGTGATGTCCACCTCGACGTTCTCGACGCCGTAGGTGGCGCACACGGCGATGATGGCGTTCTCGACGTCGAGGGCGTCCGCGCCGTAGTGGAACATCGTCTCCGCGAGCCGCAGCGCGAAGTTGAGGGTGCGCCGGGCCTGCCGGCTGGTGGACTCCCCGAACCGGCGCAGGTTGGCGAAGGGCGAGGCGTTGAGCCGTTCCACCACGCGCATGGGGGCGGTCGGGGCGGCCTCGCCCTGCAGGATGGAGCGCAGCCGGGCGCGCCCGCCGGGCCGGGTGCTCTGCGCCCGGGTGGACGGGTAGGCGCCCCGCTGCATCCGGTCGGAGCTCTTGCCGGGAGCCGGGAGGGGCCCGATCGTCGTCGTCTCCGGGCGGGAGACGGGGACCGTGTCGGTGCGGCGCCGTCGGCGTGCCGACGCCGCCAGGGGCACGGTCTCGGCGGCCGAGAGCAGCTCCCGGCGCTTCTCCGGCTCGGGGGTGTCCCCGTACCGGCGGATCAGGCTCGTGCTGAGCACGGGCAGGGCCTGCGGGGCGTCGGGCACGATGTCGAGCGCGGTGGTGCCCGCGCGGCGCCGGGCGTGGAGGGCCTGGTCCTCGGTGGGGCGCACCGCGGGCAGGCCCGCACCGTGGTGGGCGACCGGGCGGGCGGCGCCCGTGAGCGTCGTGTCCCCACCGGGCCCGAACGGCTCGACGACGTGGACGTCGGGCTCCTCGGCCCCGGCCGACGAGGGGTAGGCGGCGAACGGGCGCAGGGGGGCGCGCTGGTCGGTCACCACGCGGCGTTCCTCCTTCCGTGGCGCGGGGGGGGGCGGGGGCCCGGCGGGCGGTCGGGGCCGGGTCAGTAGAAGGGCTGGCCTGTGCGCCGCACCCACAGCTGGCGCTGGACCTTCTCGGCCACGTTGGTCCACACCGCGTACTTGGCGGGGCTCAGGACCTGGTCGTGGACGCCCACGAAGTCGACGACGGTCTTGGTGAAGCTCGTCTTGAACAGGCCCAGCCCGTAGTAGGGGTGCTCCTTGTCCTTGAGCTGGTCGCTCGGCGGGGTGCCGCAGAAGTCGTACTCGACGATCCCGTGCTCCCGCATGAGGTCCGTGATCGCGGTCCACTGCAGCAGGTGGGAGTCACCGTACTGGCGGCGCCGGGGCTTCGAGCCGCCGTCCTTGTAGGTGCCCTTGTCGCCGTAGGCGATGACGTAGGCGCCCACGGAGGGCTCGCCGTCCTCGTAGGTGAAGTACAGCCGGCCCTGACCGGCCTGCTCGAACGCCGTCCAGAACTTCGCGTAGTACTCGTAGGAGCGCAGGTTCACGTTCGCGTCCCCCTGACCCACCGTGTCCATGAGCGCGTACATCCGGCGCATGTTCTGCTCGGTGAGCTCGACCCGTTCGACCGTGCAGCCCTCGCGCAGGGCCCGCCGGACGGCGTTGCGCCCGCGGGAGTGCAGGGACTTCAGCACGGCCTCCTCGTCCCGGTCGGTGTCGAGGACCGCGGTGGAGTCGTTGGGCTGGATGTTGAAGGACTTCTTCAGCCCGGCCCGCGCGAGCACGCCCCGGGCGTAGTCGGAGTCCAGGACGTCGGGCTCGATCTTGATCGCGAAGACGTTCAGCCGCTGCTCGGCCACGAGCCGCGCACTGGCCGCGGCGATCCCGGGGATGTCGTCGACGGAGGCGACGTCGGGGCCCTTGATCATGTACCAGAGCTTGCCGAGGGCGGGCACCGCCTTTTCGAGGACGAGGTTGTAGGACGCCTGCCCGCCGTCGGCGGGCTCGTGCACGAGGTGCAGGGGCCGCCAGCCGTGGTCCGCCTTGACGTCCGCGAAGGACGCGGACTGCAGCAGGTTGCCGCCGTGGGGGTTCGCCGTGACGTGGGCGTCCCAGTCGGCGATCTCCTGGGCGGTGGCGAAGCGTGCGGTGAACTCTCGCAAGGCTCTCTCAATCGTCGGGGTCGTCGGGGCCGGCCGGCCGGGGGTGGCCGGCGGGCCGGTGCGCCGGCGGGGGCCGGCCCCGGTCAGTCTAACCGCGCAGGCCTGAGCGGATTCTGAGCCGTGCCGGACGGGTGCCGCGACCCGCGTCCCGGGACCGGAGAACGGGCTGTGTATTCTGTTCAGGCGGTTCGCACCGGCAGGTACGCGGCTCGCGCCAGACGCAGCCCGCACCGATCCCCGGCGCGGTCCGGACCAGGGAGGTGGCGGAAGCCGTGGGTGGACCGGGCGGGCGGTGGAGCATCGCCCGCGCGGCGGTCCTCGTGACCGGACTGACCACCGTCTCCACCCTTCTGGGCTTCGCGCGCGACGTCGTCGTCGGCGCGGTCTTCGGCGCGGGCGCCGAGCTCGACGCGTGGTTCGTGGCGCAGGGCGTGCTGAACGTCGTCCTCGGTCTGATGGCCTGGGCCATGGCCCGCTCCGTGACTCCCGTGACCTCCCGGGAGGCCGCCCGGGAGCGCGCCGACGGCACGGGGTGCCGCGGCCACCGCGGCTTCGAGGTCTCCCTCACCGTCACCGTGGTCGTCCTCGGACTGGCCGCCGTGGTGACGGGTCTGCTCGCGGAACCCGTGACGGCCCTGCTCGCCCCCGGGTTCGACGACGCCCAGACCGCCACGGCCGCCTCGCTCACCCGGATCGTCCTCGTCGCGACGGTGCTCGTGGCCGGCACCGACCTGCTGGCCTCCCTCGTCCAGGCGCACGGCCGCTTCGCGTGGTCCTCTCTGCAGGGCGTCCCGTTCAACCTCGTCATGATCGCCGCAGCCGGCCTGCTCGGGCCCCGGTACGGGATCTCGGCGCTCGCCGTGGGCTACGTGGTGGGCTCGGCGGCGCGGCTGCTGATGCAGGTGCCGCCCGTGCGGGCGCTCGGCACCCGGCTGCGGCCCCGGTGGGACCTGCGGGACCCGGGCTTCCGGGAGATCGCCCGGCTCGTGCCGCCCATGCTGGTGGGCAACGCGGTGGTCAACGTCAACACCCTCGTCGACCGGGCGGTGGGCTCCACCCTCGAGGACGGCACGATCACGGCCCTGTCCTACGGCTGGCGCCTGGTCGACCTGCCCGAGACCATCGTCATCGCCGCTCTGCTCGTCCCCCTGTACCCCGCCCTGGGCGCCTCCGCGGACGACCGGCCCGAGCTGCGGCGGCTCGTGAACCGGGGGCTGTCCGTGGTCGTCACAGTGCTCGCCCCGGTGTGCGCGGTGTTCGTGGTCGCGGCCGGGCCCCTCGTCGCCACGGCCTTCGGTCACGGGGCGTTCGACGACGGGGACGTCGCGGCGACGGCCACCGCGGTCGCCTGGTACGCGCCGGCGCTGCTCGCGCTCGGCTTCCGCCAGGTGGTGATCCGCGCGTCCTACGCCCTCGGGGACTCCCGCGGGCCGGTGGTCGTGGCGGTGCTGGCCATGGTCGTCAACGTGGTCGGCGACATCGTGCTGGCGCCCGTGCTGGGCCTCGCCGGCATCGCGGCAGCCACGACCGCGTCCCTGGTCGTCGCGGCGCTGCTCAACGCGTGGCTGCTGCACCGGCGGCACGCCGGGCTGGACGCCCGGGCGGCGACGGCCCTGGTGGTCCGGGCGCTCGTGCTGGCGGCCGCCGCCGGCGCCGCGGGGCTGGGCGCACGGGAGGCGCTGTCGGAGCTGCCGTCGTTCGTGCTCGCGGCGTCCTGCGCCGCCGTGGTGGGCGGGACGTACCTGCTCGGGCTCGTCGTGCTGCGGGCCCCCGAGCGCCTGCTCGTGGGCGAGACCCTGCGGACGCTGCGCCGACGGCGCTGACAGGACGCCCCGCCGGGAGCGGGCCCCGCTCCCGAGCAGCACCGTGGACGACGCCACGGGCGCTGCGCCGACGGCGCTGACAGGCCGCCCCACCCGGAGCGGACCCCGCTCCCGAGCAGCACCGTGGACGACACCACGGGCGCTGCGCCGGCCGCGCTGACAGGGCGCCCTACCGGGAGCGGACCCCGCTCTCGAGCCGCCAGGTGGCCAGGTGCCACGTGGGGCCGGGGTCGCGGAGGTCCCACACGCTGTGCTGGGCGCCGCGGCCCCAGCGGAGGGTGTCCGCGACGTCCGCGGCCAGGCCGCCGCGGCGCTCCACGGATGCCCGGCGCAGGTCCCCGGCGAGCCAGGCGTAGCGGACCCCGGGACGGGCGTCCGGCAGCTCCGGCACGGGCCCGCCGAGCACCAGGCGGCCCCACGCGTCGGCCAGCCCGGGGCGGGCGGCCTCGGCCAGGGCCATCGAGCCGAAGAAGCGGCCGTTGAGGTCGATGAGCTGCGGAACGCCGTCGTCCCCGGTGAGGAACTGGAGCTCCACGAGGCCCCACCAGCCGAGGTCGCGCAGCAGCGCCTCGGCGCGAGCCGCGAGCGCCTCGTCGACAGGCACCGTCTGCGCGCGGGCCGAGACGCCGCTGGGCGTGGGCCACAGCCGGGAGGTGGCCTGCTGCACCCGGCCGCGCAGGCGGCCGTCGTGGTAGACCCCGATGAGGGCTCCGAGGGTGCCGCGCACAGGCGCCTGGAGCACCGGCTCGGCACCGGCCTCGCGGATGCGCCGGACCTGTCCGGCGGCGGCAGGGGCGCCCGGGAAGAGCTTGGCCTCGATGCGGTGGGGGCGGATCTGGCCGGGTGCCCAGTGGGCTCGGCACTTGACGACGACCGGGCCGTCCCAGGCGGCGAGCGCCTCGTCCGTGGCCGCCAGCGTCCGGGGAGCGGTCAGGCCCGCCCGGGCCGCGCGGTCCGCGAGACCGACCTTGTCGAGGGCCGCCGCGACCACGTCGGGCCCCGGGTGCGCCACCGCCGCCGGGAGGTGCTGGCGGTAGGCCGAGACCGCGGCCATCCAGTCGTCGCCGGCGCCGAAGACGACGTCGTAGGACCTCTCCGCGACCGCCCGGCGGACGCCGTCGATGAAGCGGGCGCCGTCCCCGCGCGGGCGCGGCACCTCGTGGCGGACCGCGGCCGCCCGCGTGGCGCCGAGCATGCCCGGCCCGTCCGGGGTGCCGACGCCCACGTGCCAGCCCGCCCGCTCGAGCGCGCGCGCCGCCGCGAGGGCCCCCCGGTCCCGTCCCGTGCCCACGATGAGGGCCCGCCGCGGTGCCTGCGCGGCGCGCTCCGGCTTCCGGCGGCGGCGGTCGAGCGGTGGTCGGTCGGCGGTCATCGGTCCTCCATCGGGGTGTGCGGGCTTCTCCTCCACGGTAGTCGGCGCACGTGAGAGGCCCGTGAGACCGGTCGGGGAACACCACGGCGCCCGCCCACCGTGCGGTGGGCGGGCGCCGTGGACGGACGGTGCGGGACGGTCCTACTCGGCGTCGTGGTCCGTCTCGAGGATCTGCACGAGCGCGTCGAGCGCGTCGTCGGCGCCCGCGCCCTCGGCGCGGAGAACGACCTTGTCCCCCTGGGCGGCGCCGAGGGACATCAGCGACAGCACGCTCGAGGCGTCCATCGCCTCGTCCTCGGGCTCGCCCTCCGCGGCGATCGTGATGTCGAGGTCGTACTCCCCGGCCGCCTCGGCGAAGATCGCGGCGGGACGGGCGTGCAGGCCGACGGACGAGGCGATGGTGGCGGTGCGTTCTGCCATGGTGGTGCTCCTTCGGGTTGCGGGGTCCTGGGTGATGGTCCCCGGGGCTGGGGTAATGCGGAACGGTGCGGTCGGAGGATCAGAGCCCGAGCTCGGCGAGCACGCTGAGCTCCGTCCGCACGGCGGCCGAGGCCTCCTCCGCGCTGGGCTGCTCGATCGCGACCTCGGCGAGGGCCTGGGCCGTGGCGAGGTCGACGCTGCGCAGCACGGCGGCGACCGCGGCCAGTCCGCGGGGGCTCATGGACAGGGTGTGCACCCCGAGGCCCACGAGCACCACGGCGAGCGCGGGATCGGCCGCGGCCTCGCCGCAGACGCCCACGTTGCGCGGTCCTGCGCCCTCGGACTCGGCCCGGCGGGCGCCCTCCACGGTGTAGCGGATCATGCGCAGCACGGCGGGCTGCCACGGGTTGTTGAGCTCCGCGAGGGAGCCCATCATCCGGTCCGCGGCCATCGTGTACTGGGTCAGGTCGTTGGTGCCCAGGGAGACGAACTTGACGTGGCGCAGGATCTGGTCGGCGGTGACGGCCGCGGACGGCGTCTCGACCATGACCCCGGGCACCCGCAGGCCGGCGGCCGTCGCCATCGCGGCGAAGTCCCGGGCCTCCGAGGTCGTGGCGATCATCGGCGCCATGACCCACACGTCCGCGTCAGTGGCCTTCTCCGCCAGGGCGATCGCCTCGAGCTGGCGGGCGAGCACGCCCGGCACCGAGCGGTCCGTGCGGTAGCCCCGCACTCCGAGCGCGGGGTTGGGCTCGGCGGTGTCGGTGAGGAACGGCAGCGGCTTGTCCGCCCCGGCGTCGAGGGTGCGGACCACGACCTTCTTGCCGGCGAAGGACTCGAGGATCGCGGTGTACTGCTCCACCTGCTCCTCGACGGAGGGCTCCTTGTCCCGCCCCAGGAAGCAGAACTCGGTGCGCAGCAGTCCCACGCCCTGGGCCCCGGCCGCGGCCGCCGTGCGGGCGTCCTCGGGGGTGCCCACGTTGGCGAGCAGCGGGACCTCGGTGCCGTCCGAGAGCACGCCGCGGCCGTCGAAGGCCTCGCGCGCCGCGGCGCTGCGCACCCAGGCCTCCACGAGCTCCTGCTCGTCCGCACCGGGCTCCGTGCGGATCTCGCCGGTGGCGCCGTCCACGAACACGCGCGTGCCGTCCGCGAGCGCCTCGACGCCCCGGGCCGCCACGACCGCGGGCAGCCCGAGGTTGCGGGCCAGGATGGCCGTGTGGGACTGCGGCCCGCCGCCGGAGGTGACCAGGGCCAGGACCATCTCGGGGTCCAGGGTCGCCGTGTCGGCGGGCGCGAGGTCCTCGGCGGTCAGCACGAACGGGACGTCCCGCTGGGGGACGCCCGGCATGGGCAGCCCCTGGAGCTGGGACACGAGCCGCGCCCGGACGTCCTCGATGTCCGCGGCGCGCTCGGCCATGTACCCGCCCAGGGCGCGCATCTGGTCCGCGTAGTCGCTCGCGGCCTCCCACAGGGCGCGCTCGGGGGCGAGTCCCTTGCCGTTGATCAGCTTCGCGGCGTTCTTCAGCAGTGCCCTGTCCCCCGCCATGAGGGCGGTGGACTTGAGCACGTCCGCGGCGTCCTTCTCGACGGCGACCTCGGCGCGGCGCTTGAGCTCGGCCTTGACGGCGGCAGCGGCCGTCTGCAGCCGGGCCACCGCCGCCTCGGGTTCCTCGTCCCGCAGCGTCAGCCCCGCGGCCGGCTCGGAGACCGGCTCCGGCATGCTCACGAGCTCGCCGATGACGCGGCCCGCGCACACCCCCACGCCTGTCAGTGTCTGCATGGTGTTCCTCTTCCTCGAGAAGGCTCAGGTTGGTGCGCACGGGCCCCGGTCGGGGCCCGTGCGCACCGCTCAGGCGGTGGTCGGCACAGCGGCGGCGTCCTCGCGCGAGCGGGTGGCGTCGGCCACCCGACCGTGCGCTCCGCCCACGTGCTTGAGGGCGACGACGATGCCTGCTGTGACCACGGTACCGACAACCACCGCGAGCAGGAACATCAGCGGGTTGCCGATCACCGGCAGGATCCACACCCCACCGTGCGGCGCGGCGGAGGTGACGCCCGTGGCCATGCTGATCGCGCCGGTCACCGCGCCGCCGATCATGGACGCGGGGAGCACGCGCAGCGGGTCGGCCGCGGCGAACGGGATGGCACCCTCGGAGATGAAGGAGGCGCCCAGCAGCCACGCGGCCTTGCCGTTCTCCCGCTCGGCGACCGTGAAGTAGCGCTTGGCCACCGTCGAGGCGAGGGCCATGGCCAGCGGGGGCACCATGCCTGCGGCGATGACCGCGGCCATGATCTCCTGCGGGGCGGTGTTGGCGACGGTCGCGGCCCCGAGGCCCGCGGCGGCGAACGTGTAGGCGACCTTGTTGATCGGCCCGCCCAGGTCCGAACCCATCATGAGGCCGAGGATCGCGCCGAGAGCCAGCGCACTGGCACCGGTCATGCCGTTGAGGACCTCGGTCAGCCACGCCATGAAGGTGGCGATCGGCCCGCCCAGGACCAGCAGCAGCAGACCAGCGGCGAAGATCGTGGCGAGCAGCGGGATGATCACCACGGGCATCAGCGAGCCCAGCCAGCGGGGCAGCCGGGGCTGCGCCAGCCAGTAGGCGGCGAGACCGGCCAGCAGGCCGCCCACGATGCCGCCGAGGAAGCCGGCACCCATGAAGTTCGCGACCAGGCCGGCCGCGAAGCCGGGGGCGATGCCGGGGCGGTCGCTCAGGCCGTAGGCGATGTAGCCGGCCAGTGCGGGCACCAGCAGGCTCATGGCCAGGTTGCCCATCTTGAACAGGACCGCGCCGATGTACTGGGCGAGGGTGAACTCGCCGAGGTTCCAGAGGGTGGAGCCGGTCAGCACGTCGTCGGCGATGTTGGCGATGTCCGCGCCGGCGATCATGAACCCGAAGGCCATGAGCAGCCCGCCCGCGGCCACGAACGGGATCATGTAGCTGACGCCGGTCATCACGGCCTTGCGGATGCGGGTGCCCCAGCCCTCGTTCGCGCCGGTGGAGGCGCCCTGCTCGGCGTCCGCACCGGTCCCGCCCTGCACGCGCGGGGCGTTCGGGTTCCCGGCGTTGGCGAGGGCCTCCTCGATCATGACCTTCGGCTCGTCGATGCCGCGCTTCACCGGCGAGGCGACGAAGGGCTTGCCGGCGAACCGGGAACGGTCCCGGACGTCGACGTCGGTCGCGAAGATCACCGCGTCCGCCGCGGCGATCGTGGCGGGTTCCAGCTTGGTGAAGCCCGCGGAGCCCTGGGTCTCGACCTGCAGGTCGACCCCCATGTCCTCGGCGGCGTAGGTCAGCCCGTCCGCGGCCATGTAGGTGTGGGCGATGCCGGTGGGGCAGGCCGTGACGGCCACGATCTTCTTGCCGGCGTGGGGGCCGGAGTCGCCCGCGGTCTGCGCGGCGGGCGCCGGGGCGGCGCTCCCGTCCCCGGACCGGGAGTCCACCGACGCGGGCACTGCGGCGGCGGACGTGGCGCCGGCGGTCCCCGCGCCGGTCGCTGAGGCACCCACGGCGGGTGCGGTGTCGGCGGTCCCGCCGAGCCCCAGGGCGTCGTCGACGATCCGGACGATCTCCTGCTCGGACCGCGCGGCGCGCAGGGCCGCCACGAAGTCCTTCTTCATCAGCGAGCGGGCGAGCTTGGCCAGCAGCTTCAGGTGCGTCTGGTCGGCGCCCTCGGGCGCGGCGATGAAGAAGACGATGTCGGCGGGGCCGTCCTTGGCGCCCCAGGGGACGCCCTGCGGGAGCCTGGCCATGACCAGCGTCGGCTCGATCACGGCGGTCGAGCGGCAGTGCGGGATCGCGATGCCGCCGGGGATGCCGGTGGCGGTCTTGTTCTCGCGGGCGATGGCGTCCGCCAGCAGCCCGTCGAGCTGCTCCGCGCGACCGGTGCGCTGCACCAGGGCGGCGAGCCGGCCGATGACGGTTTCCTTGTCTGCTCCCAGGTCCTGGTCGAGCGAGACCAGGTCGGGAGTGATGAGCTCGGACACGATGTCCTCCTTGAGCGGCCGGGCCGGGGCCCGGGTGTTTCGGATGAGGTGGGGTGGGTCGGTTCAGTTCGAGACGGCTCGGGCGGGCAGCTCCCGCACGGTGACCGCCTCGGGGGTGGTCTCGGAGAGGGCTGGGACCCGGGTGCCCGGCAGGGCGGCCGCCGCGGACCCGGAGGCCACGGCCTGCCGCAGGCACTCCGGCGGCGCGTCGCCGCGCTCCTGGGCGATGAGGTAGCCGGAGAGGGAGCTGTCGCCGGCGCCCACGGTGGAGCGCACGGCCACGGGGTCGTGGACGGCGTGCCAGGAGCCCTCCGGAACGGTGAGCACCGCCCCGCCGGCCCCGAGGGTCGTGAGGACCGCGCCCAGGCCGCGGTTCACGAGTGCGGCAGCAGTCGCGGACGCGAGGTCGGGATCGGCCTCGAGCCGTTCCCCGTCGACCGTCCCCACGAGCTCGGCGAGCTCCTCGCCGTTGGGCTTGATGAGGTCGGGCAGGGCGTCGTCGCCGGACGTGGCGCCCCGCAGCGCCGCCCCGGAGGTGTCCACGGCGAACAGGGGCGAACGCTCCCCCAGGGCCGACCGGACCCGGCGGACGATCCGTGCGTAGACGTCCTCGGGGGCACCGGGCGGCAAGGAGCCGGCCAGGACCACCCAGGAGGCGTCCGCGCCGCGGTGCACGAGGAGCTCGACGACGGCGTCGACGTGCTCGGGGCCCAGCGGCGCGCCCGGGGCGTTGATCTTGGTGGTGGTGCCGTCCGGCTCGGTGATCGTGATGTTCGAGCGGATCGGGGCGCCCACGGGGACCGTCTCGTAGGGGACCTCGGCCGCGGCGAGCTCCGCCAGCAGCGGGTCGCCGGGGTCGCCCGGCAGCACGGCCAGGGTCGGGACGTGGCTCGCGCGCAGCGCCCGGGAGATGTTCACGCCCTTGCCCCCGGCGTCCTGCCGGGCGCCGTCGGCTCGCTGGACGGCGCCGCGGCGCAGCGGGGCGGGCAACTCGACCGTGCGGTCGAGGGACGGGTTGAGGGTGACGGTGAGGATCACGCGATCACCACCTCGACGTCGGCCTCCTCGAGGGCGGCGGCCAGTTCCGGGCCGGGCGCCCGGTCGGTGATGAGGGTGTCGACTTCGTCGAGGGACGCGAAGCGCATGAGGGTCTCCTGATCGTGCTTGGCCGAGTCGCAGAGGACCACGACCCGGCGGGAGGTCTGGATGATGGCGGTCTTGACGACCGCCTCGATGGGGTCCGGGGTGCTCAGCCCGAACGCGGCGTGGATCCCGTTGCAGCCCACGAACGCGAGGTCGGGGCGCAGCCGGGTGTAGTGCTCCGCGGCCCGTCCGCCGGCGGCGGCCCAGGTGAGCTTGCGGACGCGCCCGCCGACGAGCTCGAGCCCGATGCCCGAGGCGTCGGCGAGCTTGGCGGCGATGTGCAGGGCGTGGGTGATGATGAGCTGCTCCTGCCCGTCCGGCAGCGAGGAGTCCGTGCGGACGATGAGGTCGGCCAGGGCCTCGACGGTGCTGCCGGCGTCGAGCACGACGGCCCCCGCCCCGCTGGTGCGCAGGAGGTCGAACGCCGCCTGCGCGATCCTCCGCTTCTCCGGGGTGTTCAAATGCTTGCGGGACGAGATGGCCTTCTCGTCGGACGTCGACTGGTCGGCGGAGACGGCGCCCCCGTGCACCCTGCGGAGCCTGCCCGCGGCCTCGAGGGCCGCGAGGTCGCGGCGGACCGTCTCCATGGTGACGTCGAAGCGGCGCGCCAGGTCCGCGCCGTTGACCCGGCGAGTCGTGAGCACCAGCTCGGCGATCTCGGCCTGGCGTTCTTCTGCGAACATGGCGTGCACCTCACGGACGGGAACGGTGGACTGTCTCTGCGTTCCCTTGAGTTTATGTGAGTTCTTGTGGTTTTACCAGAGGTTGTGGTGACTCACTTCACGAAAGGCCGCATTCGGCGGTGGGGCCCGTTCCGGCCGGGCGGGCACGGTGTCCGCGCCCGGGCGTAGCCTGGATCCCGGACCGCCCGGCCCACCTCGCCCGTCCCCCGACCAGGAGCGGACGCCCATGCTTCTCCGTCTCGTCCGGCGGCACACCGGCCGCTACCTGTCGTGGGTCCTGGCCGTCGTCGCGCTCCAGCTCGTCGCCACGATCGCCGCACTGCTGCTGC
Source organism: Kocuria arenosa (assembly GCF_042879215.1). Lineage (NCBI taxonomy): Bacteria > Bacillati > Actinomycetota > Actinomycetes > Micrococcales > Micrococcaceae > Kocuria > Kocuria arenosa. The sequence continues at coordinate 293,100 of NZ_JBHZTA010000004.1, forward strand.
CGAGCCTCAACGCCCGCATCATCGACGAGGGCGTCGTCCGGGGGGACACCGGACTGATCCTGCGCGTCGGCGAGGTGATGCTCGGCGTCGCGCTCCTGCAGGTGGCGGCCGCCGTCGCCGCGGTGTACTGCGCGGCCCGGGCGGCCATGGGCACCGGCCGCGACCTCCGCCGCGCCGTGCAGCGTCGGGTCGGCTCCTTCGGCTCCCGCGAGGTCAACCGCTTCGGGGCACCCACCCTCATCACGCGGGGCACCAACGACGTCCAGCAGATCCAGATGCTCGTGCTCATGGGGCTCAACTTCATGGTGGCCGCGCCCATCATGTGCGTCGGCGGGATCGTGATGGCCCTCCGGGAGGACGCCGGGCTCTCCTGGCTCGTGTGGGTCTCGGTGCCCGTGCTCGGGATCGCGGTGGGGGTGCTGGTGGGCCTGCTCATGCCCCTCTTCCGGCTCATGCAGGGGCGGATCGACCGGATCAACGCGGTGCTGCGCGAGCAGATCGTCGGCATCCGGGTGGTGCGGGCCTTCGTGCGGGAGGACCACGAGCGCCGCCGCTTCGCCGCCGCCAACCGGGAGCTCACCGACGTGTCGGTGCGCATCGGCTCCCTGTTCGTGCTGATGTTCCCGGTCATCACCATGATCCTGCACCTGGCCACCGCCGCCGTGCTGTGGTTCGGCGGCCAGCGGGTGGGCGCGGGGCAGATCCAGGTCGGCTCGCTCACCGCGTTCCTGCAGTACCTCCTGCAGATCCTCACGGCCGTGATGATGGGGACGTTCATGGTCATGATGGTCCCGCGCGCCATGGTGTGCGCCGAGCGCATCACCGAGGTCCTGCGCACCGTGCCCTCCCTGCGGGAGCCCGCCGAGCCCGTGGTCCCCGCCTGCCGGTCGGGCGTGGTGGAGCTGCGCGACGTCACGTTCCGCTGGCCGGGGGCGGAGCTCCCCGTGCTGGCGGGAGTGGGCCTCCGTGCCGAGCCGGGCCGGACGACCGCCGTCGTCGGCGCCACCGGGTCGGGGAAGTCCACGCTGCTCCACCTCGTCCCCCGGCTGCTGGACCCCACCGAGGGTGCGGTGGAGCTCGACGGCGTGCCGCTGCCCCGCCTGTCCCACGAGCAGATCGCCGCCCGGGTGGCCCTCGTGCCTCAGCGGCCGTACCTGTTCTCCGGCACCGTGGCCTCCAACCTCCGGCTCGGGGACGCCGGCGCCACGGACGACGAGCTCTGGGCCGCGCTGCGCACCGCGCAGGCGGAGGACTTCGTGCGCCGGATGCCCGGGGGGCTCGACGCCCCGATCGCCCAGGGCGGCGCCAACGTCTCCGGCGGGCAGCGGCAGCGGCTGTCCATCGCCCGGGCGCTGGTGGCCCGCCCGGTGGTCTACCTCTTCGACGACTCGTTCTCCGCCCTGGACGTGGCCACCGACGCCCGGCTGCGCGCCGCCCTCGTGCCGGCGACCCGGGACGCGACCGTCCTGGTCGTGGCCCAGCGCGTGTCCACCGTCCGGGACGCGGACCAGATCCTCGTCCTGGAGGCGGGACGGATCACGGCGCGCGGGACCCACGACGAGCTGCTGACCACCTCCGGCACCTACCGGGAGATCGTCGAGTCGCAGATCGGCTCGGAGGAGGTGGCCTGATGCCCGCGCCCGCCCCGCCACGCAGGCCCCAGCACTTCTGGTCCTCCGCCAGGCGGCTGCTGGGCCTGCTCGCGCCGCAGTGGCGGGCGCTGCTGCTCGTCCTCCTGGCCGGGACGGTGTCCGTGGGGCTCAACGTGTGGGCCCCCCTCGTCCTGGGCCGGGCCATGGACGTGATCTTCACGGGGGTGATGGGCCGGGACATGCCCGCGGGCGCGAGCCGGGACGAGGTGGCCCAGTCCCTGCGGGACCGGGGCGAGCAGAACCTCGCGGACATGGTCTCGGCCATGGACGTCGTTCCCGGCGCGGGGATCGACTTCCCGGCGCTCGCCCGGCTGATCGCGGCGGTGCTGGTCATGTACCTGGTGGCCTCGCTGCTCATGTGGGCGCAGGGCTGGCTGCTCAACCGCCTGGTCATGCAGGTGGTCCACGACCTGCGCGAGGCGGTCGAGGACAAGCTGAACCGGCTGCCCCTGGGGTGGTTCGACACCCGGGAGCGCGGGGACGTGCTCTCGCGGGTGACCAACGACATCGACAACGTCCAGACGGCCCTGCAGCACTCCTTCGCCCAGCTGGTCCAGTCCCTGCTCACGGTGGTGGGCATCGTGATCATGATGTTCGTGGTGTCGTGGCAGCTGGCGCTCGTGGCCCTGGTCGCCCTCCCCCTGTCCGCGGGGGCCGCCGGCTTCATCGGGGTGCGCGCCCAGCGACTGTTCACGGAGCAGTGGCGTGCCACCGGCGCCCTCAACGGCCACATCGAGGACTCCTTCTCCGGCCACGAGCTGATCAGGGTCTTCGGCCGCGAGCAGGAGACGGCCGAGCGCTTCGACGAGCGCAACGAGGAGCTGTACCGGGCGGCCTTCGGAGCGCAGTTCGTCTCCGGCACGATCATGCCGGTCATGCAGTTCATCTCCTACCTCTCCTACGTGGGCATCGCCGTGCTCGGCGGGCTGCGCGTGGCCTCCGGGCAGCTGAGCCTCGGGTCGGCGACCGCGTTCATCCAGTACTCGCGGGAGTTCACCCAGCCCCTGTCCCAGATGGCGGGCATGGCCAACACCCTGCAGTCCGGGGTGGCCTCCGCGGAGCGCGCCTTCGAGCTGCTCGACGCCCCGGAGCAGCCGCCCGACACCGCCCGCGCCCGCCTGCCCGAGCGGTCCCCGGGCCGTGTGCGCTTCCAGCACGTCTCTTTCTCCTACGCCCCCGGAGCGCCGCTCCTCCAGGACCTGACCCTCGAGGCGCGCCCTGGCCGGACCGTGGCCATCGTGGGACCCACCGGCGCCGGCAAGACGACCCTCGTGAACCTGGTGCTGCGCTTCTACGAGCTCGACGCCGGGCGGATCACGCTGGACGGCGTGGACATCACCGACCTCCCCCGCGCCGATCTGCGCTCCCGGGTCGGGATGGTCCTGCAGGACGCCTGGCTGTTCGGCGGGACCATCCGGGAGAACATCCGCTACGGACGGCTGGACGCCACGGACGAGGAGGTGCTCGAGGCCGCCCGGGCCACCCTCGTGGACCGCTTCGTGCGCGCACTGCCGGAGGGCTACGACACCGTGATCGACCCGGAGGGCAGCAACGTGTCCGTGGGCGAGCGGCAGCTCATCACCATCGCCCGGGCCTTCCTGTCCGACCCCTCCCTGCTGATCCTGGACGAGGCGACATCCTCGGTGGACACCCGCACCGAGCTGCTCGTGCAGCAGGCCATGGCCGCGCTGCGCAGCGACCGGACCTCGTTCGTCATCGCACACCGTCTCTCCACCGTCCGTGACGCGGATATCATCCTGGTGATGGAGGACGGCCGGATCGTGGAGCAGGGCACCCACGACGACCTGCTCGCCGCGCGGGGCGCGTACGCCGCGCTGCACGCGAGCCAGTTCACGGCGCCGACGGTCCCCGACGACGCCCCCATCACCCACCAGTCCTTCGACGTGCAGGAGAGCACCGCCCATGACACCCCGTGAGCTCTACGGACGCTTCGCCCTCGCAGAGGCGGTGACCTGGACGCTGCTGATCCTCGGCATGGCCCTGAAGTACACGGGGGTCTCGGAGGCCTTCGTGCCCGTCTTCGGCATGCTGCACGGGATCGTGTTCCTGGGGTACTGCGTGGTGACCTGCTTCGTCTGGGTGGACCAGCGGTGGTCCGCGGGGTTCGGCGCACTGGGCCTGGCCGGCGCCGTCGTCCCGTACGCCACGATCCCCTTCGAGCGCCGCGCGGAGCGCACGGGCCGGCTCGCCGGCGACTGGCGCCTGGCCCCCGGGGGCGACCGTCCCGGCACCGTGCTGGAGAGGTTGGAGGCCTGGTCCCTCCGCAGCCCGTGGCTGGCGGTGGCGGCAGGCGTGGCCGTGGTCGCGGGTCTCGCCTCGGTGCTCCTGTACCTGGGTCCGCCCGTCCCCCGCGGCTGAGCCCGGTCCGCGCCGCGCCGGTCGCTGGTGAGCTCGCACCCGGTATAGCGTGGTCGTCAGGACGGCCCCGCCGACCGACGGCGGCGCCACGAGGAGGATCCACGTGACCAATTTCGCCAACGTTGAGCGCCGGCACCTCGCCGCGCTCCTGCGCCGAGTGGGCCCCGACGCCCCGACCCTGTGCGAGGGCTGGAGGACCCGTGACCTCGCCGTGCACCTCGTCCTGCGCTCCGGGCGTCCGGACGTCCTCGCCGGCAGGGTGCTGCCGCAGGTGCCCGTCCTGGGCGAGCGCGCCCGCCGCACCGAGCAGGCCGTCGCCGGCCAGCCGTGGGAGGAGCTCGTGCGGAAGGTGGAGCACCCCCCGCTGTACTCGCCGGCGCGGCTGGGACCGGTGGACAAGCGGATCAACACCGTGGAGTACTTCGTCCACCACGAGGACGTCCGCCGCGCCCAGCCCGGCTGGCACGAGCGCCCGCTGCTGCACGACGAGGAGCAGACCCTGTGGCGGTCCCTGACCCTGGTGGCCAAGGTCATGCTCAAGGACGAGGACGACACCGTGGTGCTCATCGCCCCGTCCTACGGTGCCGTGCGCGGCGGCCGCGGCAGGACGGGAACCGTGCGCGTGCTGCGCGCCGTGCCGAGCGAGCTGCTGCTGTGGACCTTCGGCCGCCGCGAGCAGGCCAAGGTGGAGCAGACCGTCGAGTAGTCCGTGCTCCCGCACGGACGTCAGGAGGGGGACCGCGCACCGCGTGGTCCCCCTCGTGACGTGCTCCGCCCGTCAGCGGAACAGGTCCGCCCGGACGCCCATGATGATCCGGTCACCGGGCCGCGCGGTGCGCATGTACCTGGCGACCTCGTGCTCGTGCAGGGCGATGCACCCCGCCGTGGGCTTCTTGTTCGCGTGCAGGAAGATCGCGAAGCCGTTGCCCTGGACGATGGACGAGTCGGGCGGGCGGTTGTAGTTGATCACCACGCCGAGCCGGTAGTCGCCGGACAGCGAGAAGTACCACATGTTCTCGTCCGGCCAGGTGTAGCCGGTCGACTCGAAGTACTTGTTGTAGAGCGTGCCCAGGCGCCCGCCCCATCGGGAGTTCGGGTTGAGCTGCCGGTAGGGCAGCGCGGTGCCGGGGTTGTAGACCCCGAAGGACTCCGTGACCGAGTACGAGCCCTGCGGGGAGAACAGGTACTGCGTGTGCCCCGAGGGCACCCCGGGCCGCTTGAACCCGCTGGCGCCCACGTAGGCGGACGTCCGCCACTCCTCGACGTAGCTGCCGCCGATCCGCACGCAGTTGACGAACGTGGCCTGCGAGCGCCCGTAGCCCTCGGCGATGGTCAGGGACACGCGCGCCGCGTTGCGGGTCGGCTGCACGGAGCGGCCCGTGTTGAGGTGGTGGCACTCGCCGCGGAACGGGTGCGTCCGGGCCCCGGTGGCGCGGCTCCAGGTGACGATTCCCCGCTGGAACTTCTGGTGCACGGTCCCGCTTCCGACCTCGTCCGTGACGGGGTAGCCGAGCGAGCCCCGCTCGCGACCCGTGGCGATCCACCGCAGCCCGATGGCGCCGTTCGTCCTGACCGCCCGCGCCCCCGTCCCGGAGCTCCAGTAGATCGTGTGCGACCTGGTGAAGGACTGCCGGCACCCGCCGCCGGCCAGCCCGCAGACCTCGTCGGTCGTGGGGTAGCCGTAGGCCCCGGCCTCGCGCCCGCCGAGGGCCCACTTGTGGCCGATCGCGCCCCGGGTGTTGACGGTCCGCGCCCCGGTGGACGAGGTCCAGTAGATCGTGCGGGCTCCCGCGAAGGACTGCCGGCACCCGCCGTCCGGCCCGCAGACCTCGTCGGTCGTGGGGTAGCCGTAGGCCCCGGCCTCGCGCCCGCCGAGGGCCCACTTGTGGCCGATCGCGCCCCGGGTGTGCACGGTCCGCGCGCCGGTGGAGGCGCTCCAGTAGATCGTGCGGGCCTTCGAGAAGGACTGCCGGCACCCGCCGCCCGCCAGGAGGCAGGACTCGTCGTCGACGGGCCAGCCCAGCGCGTCCACGCCGCCGGCGGAGAACCACCGGTGGCCGATCGCGCCCCGCAGCTGCACGAAGTGTGCGCCGTGCGCCTCGGACCAGAGGACCACACCCCTCTGGTGCGGCCACTCCCAGCCGCCCTTCCAGGGACGCATCGGCGCGGTCGGCTCCCCGGTCCTCGCGGCGGCCCGGACCGCGGCGGCCTCCAGGGCCTGCCGGACCTCGGCGGGGACGTCCGCGTTCTCCGCGGCGGCCGCGGCCGAGGTCTCCTGCGACTCCGTCTCCGGTGCGGCGGTCCGCTCCTCGGCGGGCTCCGCACCCCGGGAGGGCTCCGCCGCCGGTCCGGCGCCGGCCGTCGGCTCAGCAGGGACCGCCGGTTCCGTCGCCTCCGCCGAGGTGGTCGGCTCGGCCGAGGCGCCGGGGGTGATCGTGAGCACGGCCCGGGCCGCGGCACCCGTGGGGTCCACCACGGCATAGGCCACCTCCACCGCGGGGGCGTCGGCCGGCCGGTCCGGAGCCGGCATCAGGGCGAGGACCGGGTGGTCGGGGACCTCCCAGCCCTCGGGCAGAGCCCCGGGCTCCGTGCCCGGGGACACCACGCGCAGGGACCCGAGGTCCGTGCGCAGCTCGTCGACGAGCTCGTCGTCGGCCTCGCGGGCCGAGGGGTCCACGAGCAGGAGCCGCGCCGTCGCGGGATCCTCGAGACCGTCGTTGGCCAGGACGTCGACGAGCGCGGTCCTGCCGTCGGGCACGGTGGACTCGTCGTCCGCCGGATCGAGCCGCACGGTCGCCGCGACGGCACCCGCCGCGGGATCGGGAGCCGTCGTCGGACCGGCCGAGACGCCGGGCGCGGTCGGCGCCGCGGACGCCCCCGGGGCGCCGGCGAGGACGACTGCGAAGCAGGCCGCGACCGCGGCGGGGATGCGCAGAGCTGAGATCTTCATGGGGGGTCCCTTGCTGGGCTTCAGTCGGTGAACTCGACGTAGTGGTCGGGGGTGGTGCTGTCGAAGACGCGGACGGCCAGGTCGGCGTCGTGCTCCGCGGAGAAGGCGACCTCGAGGGAGGCGCTGTCGCCGGGGGCGATGGTCGGGAAGGTCTCCATCGGCACGCCCAGGGAGTCGTCGAAGACGGGGATCGCCGGCTCCTCCCCGTCGACGGCGACCGGGAAGGACCACGGCACGGCGTCGACCGGGGTTCCGCCCGTGTTGGTGAGGGTCAGCGTGAACACCTGCACCGGGGTGCCGGGGGCGGCCCGGACCGGACGCTCGCCGGTGGTGCCGGGACGGGGGCCCTGCACGACGGCCTCGAGGGAGGCGTCGAGCCGCTGGGTGGCGCCGAAGGAACCGGCGGCGTCCCGGGTGGAGGTGTCGTCGTAGGGGGCCACGTCGTTGCCCGACGGGACCGGGCTGCCGCGCGGCGTCTCCGGCGCGGCGTTCCCCGTCTCCGCGGGCGAGGACCGGGCCGTGGACCCGGCCGTGGCCGCCGGCGGGCTCGCGCTGGACGCCGCGGTGGTGCCGGCCCCCTGCTCCTCGGCGCAGCCCGCCAGCACGACGACGAGCAGCGCCGCGCAGGCGGGCCCGAGCCGACGGCCGGGGGGTGAGGGGAAGGGAACTGCCATGGGGGACTCCTCGACACGGTCCTGGGGGGACCGACCGGCGCCACGCCGCCTCCGGATGGGCGGTGGCGTGGCGCCGGTCGTTGGGGGTCACGCTACACGCGCTGTTTGCTTTTGTGATTCGCATGACACCGTGTGGCGCGGCGCCGCGGTCGTCACGGACAGGGGCGCTTGGCGAGCTCGGCCGCGAGGGACTGGGCCGATGCGGTGGAGGAGTTGATCCGCCAGTCCACCTCCTTGTCGAGGTGGAACCAGACGAGCCCCGTGACGTCGGGCTGCTGGGCCAGGTAGTACACCAGGTGGGCGTTCCACTCGGCCTTGGACCCCCCGGCCTCGGCGGTGGCGGTCTCGGCGATGACGATCTCCTTGCCGGGGGCCAGGCGCCGCATCTCGGACAGCCCGTAGGCGAACAGGTCCCACGGCTGCTGCCAGCTGGACCAGGCCTGGGAGGTGCCCCAGTTGTAGCCGTCCAGGGCCACGACGTCGACGTAGTCGGCACCGGGGTAGAGCCCGTCCAGGGGCGTGGACCCGTAGTAGGGCACGTTCGGGTTCCACACCCACTGGACGTTGTCGGCGCCCGCCCTGGTGAAGATGTCGTGGACGTGGCGCCAGGCGGCGACGTAGTCCCCTGCGCCGTTGCCGTTGACGCCCTCGGCCCACGGGTACCAGTTCCCGTTCATCTCGTGGCCGAAGCGCAGCATCACCGGTGATCCCCAGTCGGCCAGGCGGGTGGCCCAGTCGGTGATGTGGGCGTCGTGGGCGCCGGAGGCGATGGCGTCCAGGGAGTGGGCCGGCTGGTCGATCCCGCCGCCCCAGGCCCACGGCTCCCAGGTCAGCAGGGTGGTGGCCCCGGCCGCGCGGGTCTGTTCGAGCTCCCAGTAGGGGACGGGCTGGGTGAAGTCCTTGTAGGAGAGCACGATCGACGGCTTCTCCCCCGTCAGCGAGGCCACCTCGGCGAGCTCGGTGGAGGCCGCGGGACCGCCGGCCGTGCCGACGCCGAAGCGCAGGGGGCACGTGCGGACCTGGGGCTCCGCGGGCGCGACGGCGACGGGCCTGACCGGTTTCTTCGCGGTGGCGAGCACCGCCGGTCCGGTCGGGAGGTGGATCGAGGGCGCCGCGTGCGCCGCGGGGACGGCGACCATCCCCAGGGCCACGGCGGCGGCGGCCGCCGTGAGGGAGCGCAGGACACGAGGGGGAACAGAAGCAGGCATGGGGGCCTTCCGACGGGAGCGGGCTCTCCGCCGACGGCGGGCGCGCTGGGGGGTCTCGCACGGAGCAACGAGGATTAGCAGACGCAAACTATCATCCGGGGGCGGCCACTCCCCCACGCCCCTGCCGACCGCGTCATACGCGCTGACCGGAGGCGAGGTCCTCCCGTCATGGACGGCGGCCGGCTCGTCCGCGCGCTGCCTCCCGGATCGGCGCGGAGACGGCCCTGTCCCGGCGCCTGGGCCGCGCCCGATGAGTAGTGTGGTGACATGTCCTTGGAGCTCGCCGATGCCACCGCCGCCCGCCGACGAGTGCATGCGCTGCACGCCCTCAACGTGCTGGACACTCCTCGGGAGCAGCGCTACGACCGCATCGTCCGGCTGGCGCAGCGGGTGTTCGACGTGCCCATGGTGGCGGTGAACCTCATCGACGCGGACCGGCAGTGGACCAAGGCCGAGACCGGTCTCGACGGGCTGGAGAACACCCCCTCCGACGACTCGATGTGCCGCCACACCGTGGAGCGACCGGGCGCCCTGATCGTGACCGACACCACCGCGGACGACCGGTTCCGCGACAACGTCTTCGTCCGCCGGGACCCGCACGTGCGGTTCTACGCCGGCCAGCCGCTGGAGGCGCCGGGAGGTGAGCGGATCGGCTCCCTGTGCCTGCTCGACACGAGACCCCGCGCCCTGAGCGACGACGAGCAGACGCTGCTGCGGGAGATGGCCGGCTGGGTGGAGCGGGAGCTGGCGCTGCAGCACGAGCTGGACCGTGCCGCACAGGTCCAGCAGGTGCTCATGCCCCGCACGGCGCCCCGTGTGGACGGGTACGAGCTGGCCGGCCGGTGCGTTCCCACCCAGGCGATCGGCGGCGACTTCTTCGCCTGGCACCTCCTCGACGACGAGCAGCTGCAGCTGCACGTGGCCGACGTCATGGGCAAGGGCATCCCGGCGGCGCTGATCGCCGCCTCCGTGCGCGCGATGCTCGTGGGCGCCGCCCAGTTCAACGACCAGCACAAGACCTTCGCCCGGGTCGCCGTGGCGTCGCAGGAGCTGCTGTCCGACACCGGTGCGTTCGTCACCGCGTTCTCCGCCCGACTGGACCCGGCCACCGGGCGGGTCCAGTACGTCGACGCCGGGCACGGTCTCGCCTTCGTCTTCACCGCCGACGGCTACCGCCGGCTGGAGCGGTCGGGTCCCCCGCTGGGGGTCTTTCCGGACGACACGTGGGACCTGCACAGCACCGTGCTCGAGCCGGGCGAGACGCTGGTGGTGGTCAGCGACGGCTTCCTCGACTTCTTCCCCTCGCTGGAGGAGACCCTCGACCGGGCCGTCGGGGCCGATATCCACAGCCTGCCCGTCGCGGAGCTCGTCGACCGCGCCGTCTCCTTCGCCCGCACGCAGGGGCACCCGGACGACGTCACCGTGGTGGCCCTGCGCCGCACCGCACCGGACGCCCGCCGCGCCTGAGCAGCCGCGCGGGAGCGGCCGCGCCGGGCCGCCGGCGGGAGCTCACCGGGGGACGAGCCGGAACAGGAACCTGGTCCGGACCATGACCCACAGCAGCCCCAGGACCACGACGTAGGCGGCGGTGTTGAGCCACAGGTTCCCCTGCTGGAGGGCGGGCACGTTGGCCACGGCCAGGATCAGGAACACGTGCACGATGAACACGTAGAGCGTGGCCTGTCCCAGCGGGACGAGGAACCACCCGAGCGCGCGCTCGAGCGGCCTCCAGTAGGCGCTGAGGACGGCGTAGCCGGCGATGACCACGAGGAGCACGTTCACCAGCCGGCCGATCCCCAGGTAGGTCCGCCCGAAGAAGGCGTCGTAGACCGTCCGGAACGTGGACTCCGGCAGCAGGGCCAGCCGGACGTCGTAGGCGTTGGTGAGGTACGGGCTGGACCAGGTGAAGAGCGCGCAGGCGACGGCCAGCACGAGGCACGCGGCCAGCGCGGGGCGCCGCCGGCGGTGGGAGAACCAGGAGACGATCTGCTGCCGGTGGTGACCTGCCGTCATGCCGATGACGAACAGGACCTGCCACACCAGCAGGGGGAACGAGTCCTCGAACTGGGACGGCAGCAGCCGGATCCGGAAGGCGGTGCCCGCCGCGTACAGGGCCAGGCTGATCGCCAGGACCAGCCACGCACGTCCGCGCGCCAGGGCGGCCAGCGCCAGGGGGCTCACCAGCAGCAGGACCACGTACAGCCCCATGATGTTGAACTGCCACGGACCGATCTGCAGCAGGAACAGGGACGGGATCAGGTGGGCGGGGACGGGGAACTGCAGGAACCCCTCCATCCCGGAGTAGAGGTCGTAGGTGGCGCCCGCGGCCCCGGCCCCCGCGGCACCGGTCCCCTGGTCCGTGAACGTGGTGACGGCTCCCGCGTCCAGGAAGGGCAGCAGGCTGAGTCCGTAGACGGCCAGCACCACGACCAGCGCCGTCACGTAGAGCTTCCACGCCCTCGAGGCGGTGCGGTCCACCACCGTGCCGAGATCGTCCTTCGCCCGTGACCCGTGGACCATGCCCAGGACCGCCCCGGAGAGCAGGACGAACAGCTCGGCTCCCGAGACGACGCCGACCGTCTCCTGGGTCAGCAGCTGGAACACCGAGGTGATCCCCACGTGGTTGACGACCACGAACACGATGGCCGCTCCGCGCAGCATGTCGATGCGGACGTCCCGGCGGGAGGCGTCCGCGTACGCCCACGCCCTGGCCGGGCCCCGGCGCGGCAGGATCCACAGGAGCAGGCCCGCGGCGAGCACGGCCAGCACCACGCCCCATGCGGCCGGGCCCTCGAGCACGGACCCCTCCGCCGACGGATCGGTGCCCGGGAGCTCCACCGGTGCTGTGACCGGCCCACTGACCAGGGCGGACTCCTGCAGCCGCTCGCCGACGGCCGCGGCGAGTCCGGGATCGGCGGTGACGCGCCAGTCGACGGTCACCGCGCCGTCGTCGCGCTGCTCGACCGTCTCGTTCCACACGACCGCGCGGATGCGGTCGTGGTCGCCGGCGGAGATCGTCGCGAGCACCTGGTCCCACCAGGCCTCCTTGACGTCCCGTTCGGACGGGCCGCCAGTCCCCGGGCTGTAGAAGGCGCCGGTCTCCACCATGAGCGGCTTCTCACGGCCGGCGGCGTACACGGCGTAGAAGTCGTCCTCCCCCGCGGGCCCCGTGTCCTCCCCGGAGCCCAGCAGGGCGCCGAACTGCCCCGGCGCGGGCAGGACGTTGCGGGCCGGTCCGGTGCCGGTCTCGTCGTGATAGGCGACCAGTCCCACCCAGTCGACGACGTCGTCGCCCGGGTAGTAGGGGCCGTAGGGGTCGTCGTCCTGGTCCCAGACCCCGTCACCGCTCGTGTCCAGAGCTGCTGGATCACCGCCCTGCGGCGGGGTGCTGGACGCGTCCCGGAAGGGGTAGTCCGTGCCGGCCGTGGGCGCCCAGACCATGACCGGGTCCTCGAGCTCGGCGTCCAGGGCGCTCGCCACCGTCCGGAAGGCCTCGGTGTACGCCCGGGGCTGCTGGCCCCACGGCACCCAGGTGGCGTTCATCTGCGGGGCGAACCGGACGAAGACCGTGCCGGGGAATCCCTCCGCGGCGTCCGCCAGCTGCCCTGCCAGGACGGCGGCCTGCGCCTCGTCCACCCGGCTCAGCGCGATCTCCGGACGGACGGTGAGCAGGGCGTGGGCGCCGTGCCCGGAGACCTGGGAGAGGTAGTCCCGCAGGTGGCCCTGCTCCTGCTCGCCCATCGGCAGCGGAGCGGGCCTGCCGTAGACGGCTGCCGGCGCGCCGAGACGCTCGGCGTGGTCGGCCGCCGTGTCCGTGCCCCAGTCCAGCAGCGCCCCCAGATACGGGCCCTCGGACCCCGGGTCCTCCGCGGCCCGCACCGCCCCGGCGGGCACGAGGAGGAGCCACAGCAGCAGCAGGATCAGCGCCACCGCGGCCAGGGGGCGCACGCGTCGTCGGGCGATGGGTACCAGGGGGCCCTCCAGGGGTCGGTCCGGGCGCGGCGTCGTCCGCTCGCAGGGGGACCGTCGCCCGGGGGCGCCGAAGCGGCCGGGGGTGCTGCCGCGGACGACGGACGTCACGGGGAACAGCTCTTCCCGCGTGCGTCCACCGATATCACCACGGCGCGGCGCCGGACGTGCGGAGGCTCGACACCGTGTCCCCGGAGGTTTCCTCCGGCGGGCTCCCTGCCGGCCGTGCCGGAGGGCTCGGTCCGCGGAATGCGGCGGCGCCGGGCCGGCGCCGTCCTCGAGCTCACGGTGCCGGTCGACGGAGCCGGCACCGGCCGCTGTCCCGCACAGGGAGCGCCCCGTCCCCGTGGGACGGAGCGCTCGTTTCCTAGGGCGGGAAGCGGCCCTGGGGACGGCGGCCGCGCCCCTCGACCACGGACACCCCGTGCGCGTCGGGCCGGCAGCCGACCGGCTCAGTGCTTGTGGTCGTCGTGGTCGTGCTCGTCGCCGTGCTTCTGGTGCGAGTGCTCGCCCTCGTCCTTCATCTCGTCGTGGTGCTTCTTGCTCTTCCAGTCGTCGTCGTCATAGAAGTGCCACTTCTCGTGCTCTCCGCAGTACCACCAGTGATCCTCGTGGTCGTCGTCGTAGTACTTCTCGTCGTGATCGTGCCGGTCATGCCGATCGCGGTCCCATTCCCGGTCCTTGTCCCGGTCCCGGTCCTTGTCCCAGTCCCGGTCCCAGTCCTTGTCCCAGTCCCGGTCCCGGTCCTTGTCCCAGTCCTTGTGGTCCCGGCCGTCCCGGTCCCGGGCACGCTTCTCGTTGTCGTCCCGCCCGTCGTGGCGATCGTCTCGTCCATGACGATCGTCACGATGGTCATCATCTCGATGCCCGTCACGCCTCACGTCGTATGTGTTCTCGCCGTTCCAGGACTTATCATCCTCATACCCCGCGACCGCCGGGGTGGCAACCGTTCCTCCCACGAGGGCGGCGGCCATGGCCGCGCCGACGAGGGTCCTCCGCAGATTGCTCATTGCTGCTCCTGTGGAAAGGGCACGACATGGGGATCGTCATGCGATGGAGATGTTCCGCGACCTGGGCAAGAGGTCTCACCTATGAGATAGGTATGAACACCGTAGAAGTGACCTGAGTCACGGTTCAAGACACCGGCCAGGGCAGTCACGTTCACGGTTCCGTCTCATGGCATCCCCGGAGCGGCATGTCGTGCCCGGACCCTCGTCGGCATGGTCCCCGCGCGGTCGATCCCGCGGCCGTCCCCCGAACCGGGGCGCCGGGATCCCCGTCCTGGCGCGGATTTCTCCCGGGCTCCTCACCGTCGCACAACCCTGAGCAGATCCGGGGCGAGGGCAGCGACCGCTCGACCGAGAAGCGGAAATCAGCGAGCTAATAACCCATGCTGAGACCTCAGCGCAACATGTGACGTCATGTGTGGTCGCGAGTGCAACACCGCGGACCGGTGGAGCCCCCTACCGGATTCGAACCGGTGACCCCCTGTTTACAAGACAGGTGCTCTGGCCAGCTGAGCTAAGGAGGCGAGGCCGCCCTCGGGCATCCGCACGGATGCGGCCCGAGCGGCCGGTCCCTCAGGATATCGGACGGGTCGGGAGACCCCGAAATCCCTGGCCGCCGGCAGGGTCCGCACAGCGCGACGGCGCCGCGCCCCGGGAGGGGGCGCGGCGCCGTCGTTCTGCTCCGTGCTGGAGGGGTCGCTACTTCTTGGCCGCCACGGCCGCGTCGAGGGCCTCCTGGAAGGCCTCGTTGCCGAGCCGCTCGCCGTCGATGAAGACGGTCGGGGTGCCCGAGACACCGTTGGCGAGGGACTCCTGCGAGACCACGTTGACCATCGGCCGCCACGTGTTCTCCTCGAGCGCGCTCGCGATGTCGGCGCCGTGGGAGGAGGCGATCTCCACGAGCTGCTCGTCGTCCAGCCCACCGGTGCCCTGGTGGGTGAAGATCTCCTCGACGAAGGCGAGGTACTGCTCGGCCGAGGCCTGGTTGCCGACCTCGTAGGCGGCGGACGCGGCCCGCGAGGAGTACTGCGTCGGCGTCGAGCGGTCGAGGAAGTTCAGGTTGCGGTACTCGAGGACGATGTCGCCCGCGGTCACGGCCTCATCGAGCGCATCGGCGTTCTCGGCCTCGAAGTCGGCGCAGTGCACGCACTCGAAGTCCTGGAAGATCACGACCTGCACGGGCTCTTCGTCGCCGGAGGCCTCGACACCCGGCGGAACGGCGGTGTCGTCCGGGGTCTCCGGGGCCTCGGGCACCTCGCCGAGGTCGCGCTCCTCGACCTCGGACTCGCCCGTGCGGATCCCGTCGGCCGTCAGCACCGTGCCGCCCCACTGGTTCGCACTGGCGGGAACGGGCCCGGCCTCGGGGATCTGCTGGGCGCGGTTCTGCGCCACCACGATGCCGATCACCGCGACGATCACGAGGACCAGGGCGAGGATGCCCAGCTGCAGGATCCGGCGGGAGCGCTTGTCCTGCCGTGCATGCTGGTCCGCGACCTGCCGCGCCCGCTCTCGGGCGGCGTCGCGGTTCCGGGGGTCGGGGGTCGTGCTGCTGCTGGTTGCCATGGGTCCTCTTCGAAAGATCCTGGGGGGCGGATGGGGACGTGTCGTCGCCCAGATTATCGGACCCCCTCCCGGGCCGCCGACTCAGGAGATCACCAGGCAGAACCGTGAGCACACTGATGAATAGACTGGAGCCGGGACGACGACGACCTACCGGAAGGACACCTCGTGAGTGCAGAGCAGACGCCCACCGCCTCCTCGGACGATCTGGAGCAGGTGCCGGAGCCACGGACGGACGTGCCGCAGGAGGGCGGCTACGACTTCGTCGTGGTCTCCAACCGTCTGCCCGTGGAGCGCGTCGTCGAGCACGGGGAGTCCTCCTGGCGCCGCTCCCCCGGCGGGCTCGTGGCCGCCCTGTCCCCCGTGATGGCCCGCAACGCCGGCGCCTGGGTGGGCTGGCACGGGGCCGCCGACGAGACGCTGGAGCGCTTCGACCACGACGTCTTCCACCTCGCGCCGGTGCCGCTGTCCGCCGGGGAGGTGGAGGCCTACTACGAGGGGTTCTCCAACGCGACCCTGTGGCCCCTCTACCACGACGTCATCGCGCCGCCGGAGTTCCACCGCACGTGGTGGAACAGCTACCGCCAGGTCAACCGCCGCTTCGCCGAGCGGACGGCCGAGATCGCCGCCGAGAACGCCACCGTGTGGGTGCAGGACTACCAGCTGCAGCTGGTCCCCAAGATGCTGCGGGAGCTGCGGCCGGACCTCACGATCGGCTTCTTCAACCACATCCCGTTCCCGCCCCTGGAGATCTTCGCGCAGCTGCCCTGGCGGCGGGACGTCCTCGACGGACTGTCGGGCGCAGACCTCATCGGCTTCCAGCGCCCCGGTGACGCCCAGAACTTCCAGCGCTGCGTGCGGCGGTTCCTGGCCGTGCCGTTCAAGAACGGAGCGGCCCGCTTCGGCACGGACGACGCCGCATGGACCGTGCACGCGCAGCCCTACCCCATCTCCATCGACGCGCAGTCGATCAGGGAGCTCGCCTCCCGCCCGGAGGTCAAGGAGCGGGCCCGGGAGATCCGCCACGAGCTCGGCGACCCGGAGACCGTGTTCCTGGGCGTCGACCGCCTGGACTACACGAAGGGCATCCTGCACCGCATCAAGGCCTACGGGGAGCTGCTGGAGGACGGCAGGCTGACGGTGGGGCCGTCGGTGCTGGTCCAGGTGGCCAACCCCTCCCGGGAGCGCGTGGAGTCCTACGTCCAGCTCCGGGAGGACGTGGAGGGCCTCGTGGGCCACCTCAACGGCCAGCACGACACCATCTCCCACACCGCGATCCGCTACCTGCACCACGGCTACCCTTTCGAGGAGATGGTGGCCCTGTACCTCGCGACCGACGTCATGCTCGTCACCTCCCTCCGGGACGGCATGAATCTGGTGGCGAAGGAGTACGTCGCGGCCCGGACGGACGGGTCCGGGGTCCTGGTCCTCTCGGAGTTCACGGGGGCCGCCGAGCAGCTCAAACAGGCGCTGCTGATCAACCCCCACGACATCGACGGGCTCAAGAACGCAATGCTGCGGGCCAAGGACATGTCCGCGGCCGAGGCGAAGAAGCGGATGCGCTCGATGCGCCGACAGGTCCTGGGCAACGACGTCAACGACTGGTCGGAGGCGTTCCTGCGGGATCTCGCCCGCACCCGCCCCGGCACGACCGATGAGGAGGAGCGGTGATGGACCCGCACGACGGCACCCGCCCGGCGCTGGAGGACGCCCTCGCCCGGGCGGCCGAGGCCGAGACCCTGCTGATCGCCCTCGACTTCGACGGCACCCTGGCCCCGTTCACGGACGACCCGGACGACAGCCGGGCGCTGCCGGAGGCTCAATCCGCGCTCGAGGAGCTCCTCGAGCTGGACCGCACGTACGTGTCCGTCGTCTCCGGGCGGCCCATGCGGTTCCTGCGCTCCGTGGTGGACCCGGCCGGCCGGATGCTGCTGTCCGGCTCGCACGGGGCGGAGCTGCTGCTCGACGCCCTGGGGGACGCGGCCGCCGACACCGCACTGCAGCTCTCCCCTGCCCAGCAGGAGCTGCTGACGCAGGCCACCGCACTCGTGGAGGCGCAGGTGGCCCGGTATCCCGGGTCCAGGCTGGAGCTGAAGCCGACGGGGGCCGCCTTCCACACCCGCACGATGGCGGACCAGGCCCTGTGCGCCCAGGCGGAGCAGGAGATGCTCGAGCAGTTCGAGCAGCTCGAGGGACTGAAGATCACCCCGGGCCAGCACGTGGTCGAGTCCTCGGTGCACTCCGCGACGAAGGGCGAGGGCATCACGGCGTTCATGCAGGCCACCGGCGCCGACGTCACCCTGTTCGCCGGTGACGACGTCACGGACGAGAACGCGATGCGCGAGCTCGGCCCCGCCGACCTCGGCATCAAGGTGGGCACGGGACAGAGCGTGGCCGCGCACCGGGTCGCCTCGCCGGAGGAGCTCGCCACGGCCCTGGCCCGGCTGGCCGACCTGCGCCGGGGCGCGCTGCGGTGACCTCGGGTGACGGCGCGCCGATGGCGGCGACGCCCCGAAGGTGATTAGGATCACTGTGGTCCCCATCCCTTGAGGGGGCAGCTCTTCTCCTTCGGATCGTCCGGCACGTGCCTGCCGGGAAAGAGGCCTTGACCCATGTCTTCCGTGCGCTACGCCAATGTGACCTGCCAGTACCCCGGTGCCGAGCGGCCCTCGGTGACCGACCTGAACCTGGACATCGCCGACGGGGAGTTCCTCGTCCTGGTCGGTCCCTCCGGGTGCGGGAAGTCCACCACCCTGCGGATGCTCGCCGGCCTGGAGGAGGTCACCGGCGGGAACATCTACATCGGTGACCGCGACGTCACCGACGTCCCCTCCCGGGACCGGGACATCGCCATGGTCTTCCAGAACTACGCCCTCTACCCGCACATGAGCGTGGCGGAGAACATGG
>NZ_JBHZTA010000005.1:0-297411 GCF_042879215.1 Kocuria arenosa
CCGTGCTGCCTCGCCGTGCTGCCTCGCCGTGCTGCCTCGCCGTGCTGCCTCGCCGTGCTGCCTCGCCGTGCCGTGCGGCGCCGTCCGCGCCGGGACGCCTCCTGCCTCGGCGCCGCGGCACGGCGCCCCGTGGGCGGGTGCCCTGCGCCGCGCCGGTCGTGCGATAAGGTCACGACGGGCCTTCCCCCGGCCCCGCCCCTCGTTGTTCCCCGTCGTTCTCCCCCCCCCCGTTCGTCCTCCCCCCGTTCCCCCTCCCGACGCCGCCCCGCGGCCGCGCCGGGGACGCTCCCCCTGGAGGTGCCCCGTGGCCACCGTGCACGCCACCGCTCCGCAACCGTCCACCGGGACCTCCGCCGGCGAGGACGCGGCGCGGCGGCGGGGAGGCCGGTACTCGGGGTTCCGCCCGGAGGTGCAGGGGCTGCGGGCGGTGGCGGTGCTGCTCGTGGTGGTCTACCACGTCTTCCTCGGCCGGGTCTCCGGCGGCGTGGACGTCTTCCTGCTGATCTCGGCGTTCTTCCTGACCCTGTCCTTCGTGCGCAAGCTCGAGGCGGGGCGGCCCCTGGCCGTCGGGCGGTACTGGCTGCACGTGTTCAAGCGCCTGCTGCCCCTGGCGGTGCTCACCATCCTGGCCACCCTCGTGCTGGTGGAGCTGTTCTACCCGGGCTACGACGCCGGTCAGTGGCGGTCCGAGGCACTGGCCTCGGTGTTCTACGCGGAGAACTGGGCGCTCGCGCTCAGCGCCGTCGACTACTACGCCGCCGACCACTCGACCGCGTCGCCGTTCCAGCACTTCTGGTCCCTGTCCGTGCAGGGACAGGTGTTCCTGCTGTGGCCGCTGGTGTTCGGGGCGGCGTGGCTGATCTCGCGGAGGACCCGGTGGAGCCCCGTGCCGGTGCTGGCGGTGTTCTTCGGGCTGGTCTTCGCGGCCTCCCTGGCGTGGTCCGTGCACAGCACGGCGGCGCAGCAGGAGTTCGCCTACTTCGACACCCGCACCCGGCTGTGGGAGTTCGCCCTCGGGTCCCTGCTGGCCCTGGCCGTGCCCTGGATCCGGCCCGGACGCGCACTGCGCGTACTGCTCGGATGGGCCGGGTTGCTGAGCATGGTCTCGGTGGGCGTGCTCGTCGACGTGCAGGGGGCGTTCCCCGGGTGGATCGCGCTGTGGCCGCTGCTCTCGGCGGCGGCGATCATCGTGTCAGGGCAGTCCGGTTCGCGGTTCGGGCTGGACCGGATCCTCGCCTCGGCGCCCCTGGTGCGGCTGGGGGACTCCGCCTACGCCCTCTACCTCCTCCACTGGCCGGTGCTGATCACCTACCTCGTGCTGCGCGACCGGCCCATGGCCGGGCCCCGCTCCGGAGTGGCCATCGTCCTGGTCTGCCTGGTGCTCGCGGTGCTGGTCACCCGGCTGGTCGAGGACCCGCTCAAGGCCTGGGCCTGGCCCGAGCGGAGCCGGCTGCGGCTGGCCGCCGTGATCGTCGTGTGCCTCGCCGCGGTCGCGGTCCCCGTGACCGCGGCCCGGGTGGCCGAGGAGCGGCGGGCCCTCGAGATCGCCGCCTCCGCCGACCGCAACAACCCCGGGGCGGCCGCCCTGCTGCCGGGCTTCCGGTACCAGGGCGACCCGGACGCCGAGACCATCCCCGTGATCACCGGGGAGCCGTACGCCAAGCCGTCGCTCGGCGAGCCCTGCCCGCCCGGCACGGGGGTCGACGAGCGCTTCCAGCAGTGGTGCTTTGACACCGTCCCGAACCCCGAGCCCTCCGCCACGATGCTGGTCATCGGCAACAGCCACGTGCACCAGTGGATCCCGGCCGTCGAGCTCCTGGCCCAGCGCAACGACTGGCGCGTGGTCACCTACATCCGCGGCAACTGCCTGTACGCCCTGCCGGAGGAGCAGGTGGCCGACCACGAGGCGTGCGCCCGCTGGCTCGAGGGCACCGACCCCGTGGTGGAGGCCGTGCACCCGGACCTGGTGCTGGTGCAGGGCACCCGCAGCACGGACGAGGACCAGGAGCAGTTCACCCCCGGGATGGAGCAGCGCATCCGCGGGCTGGCGGCGCGCGGCATCCAGGTCGTCGGGCTGCGCGACAACGCCCGGTTCGACTTCGTCCCCGCACGCTGCGCCGCGGACCACGGGGCCGACGCCGCCGAGTGCACCGCCTCCCACGTGATCCTGGGCCCGGACAGCCCGCTGGCCCCGGTGGCCGAGCTGCCGCGGGTCACGATGGTCGACATGGGGGACCTCATCTGCCCGGACGGCACCTGCGCCCCGGTCGTCGGCAACGTGTTCACGTACTGGGACAACAACCACCTCACCGTCGAGTACGTGCGGACCCTGGCGCCCCTGTTCGCGGAGCGGGTCGAGGAGGCCCTGCTCGCGGACGGGGCCGGGTTGCCCGTCGGGTCGTGAGAGCGGCCACAGCCGTCCGCCGGCCGGGGCCCGGACCGTAGAATGGTCGGAACTCCCTCGAAGCTGAAAGGCCCCACCGTGTCGGATACCGCCGTCCCCACCGCCCTGTCCGAGGACCCCTTCGGGTTCACCGGCCTGACCTACGACGACGTCCTGCTGCTGCCCGGCAACACGGACGTCATCCCGTCCGAGGCGTCGACTCGCACCCGCCTGTCCCGGCGCATCGACCTGGAGGTGCCGCTGCTGTCCGCCGCCATGGACACCGTCACCGAGTCCCCGATGGCGATCGCGATGGCCCGCCAGGGCGGCCTCGGGGTGATCCACCGCAACCTCTCGATCCAGGACCAGGCCGAGCACGTGGACCGGGTGAAGCGCAGCGAGTCCGGGATGATCACCGACCCCGTGACCATCTCCCCGGAGGCGACCCTCGAGGAGCTGGACCGGCTCTGCGGCTACTACCGGGTCTCCGGCCTGCCCGTCGTGGACGCCGAGCAGAAGCTGCTGGGCATCATCACCAACCGCGACACCCGGTACCTGCCGGAGAGCGAGTTCCCGCGGCGCCGGGTGCACGAGATCATGACGCCCATGCCCCTGATCACCGGCAAGGTCGGGATGGCGAAGGACGACGCCCACCAGCTCCTGGCGACCAACAAGATCGAGAAGCTGCCGCTCGTCGACGACGACGGCCGGCTCACGGGCCTGATCACGATCAAGGACTTCACCAAGGCCGAGCAGTACCCCCACGCCACCAAGGACGACGAGGGACGGCTGCGCGTCGGCGCCGCCGTCGGATTCTTCGGCGACGGCTTCGAGCGGGCCATGACCCTCGTCGAGGCCGGCGTGGACGCCCTGTTCATCGACACCGCCAACGGGCACTCCCAGGGCGTGCTGGACATGATCGCCCGGCTGAAGGCGGAGACGGCCGCCGCCCACGTGGACGTGATCGGGGGCCAGGCCGCCACCCGGGTGGGCGCGCAAGCGATCGTCGACGCCGGCGCGGACGCGGTGAAGGTCGGCGTGGGCCCCGGCTCGATCTGCACCACCCGCATCATCGCCGGGGTGGGCGTCCCGCAGATCACCGCGGTCAACGAGGCGGCCAAGGCAGCCATCCCCGCAGGGGTCCCCGTCATCGCCGACGGCGGGCTGCAGCACTCCGGCGAGATCGGCAAGGCCCTCGTGGCCGGCGCGGACTCCGTGATGCTCGGCTCCCTGCTGGCCGGCTGCGACGAGTCGCCGGGGGAGCTCGTGTTCGTCAACGGCAAGCAGTTCAAGACCTACCGGGGCATGGGCTCGCTGGGGGCCATGCAGTCCCGCGGCAAGAACACGTCCTTCTCCAAGGACCGCTACTTCCAGGCGGACGTCGCCAGCGACGAGAAGCTCATCCCCGAGGGCATCGAGGGCCAGGTGCCCTACCGCGGCCCGCTCTCGGCCGTGGTGCACCAGCTCGACGGCGGCCTGCGCCAGACGATGTTCTACGTGGGTGCGCACCACGTCACGGAGCTGAAGACGATCGGCCGGTTCGTGCGGATCACGTCGGCCGGGCTCAAGGAGTCCCACGCCCACGACATCACGATGACCGTCGAGGCACCCAACTACCAGCGCTGAGCGACCGTCCGCAGCACCGTTCGGAAAGGACACCATGAGCTACGACATCGAGATCGGCCGCTCCAAACGCGCCCGCCGCACCTTCTCCCTGGACGAGATCGCCCTCGTCCCCTCGCGCCGCACGCGTGATCCGCGGGACGTGTCCACGGACTGGCAGATCGACGCCTACCGGTTCTCCATCCCGTTCCTGGGCGCCCCGATGGACTCGGCGACGTCCCCGGAGACGGCCATCGCCCTCGGCCGGGCCGGCGGACTGGGCGTGCTGGACCTCGAGGGCCTGTGGACCCGCTACGAGGACCCCCAGCCGGTGCTCGACGAGATCGCGGCGCTCTCCGGCGAGGACGCCCCGGCCTCCACACGCCGGATGCAGGAGCTCTACGAGGTGCCCGTCCAGCCGGAGCTGATCACGGCCCGGCTGGCGCAGATCCGGGAGGCGGGCGTCATCGTCGCGGGGTCCCTGACGCCGCAGCGCACGGTGGAGCACTACCGCACCGTCCTGGACGCCGGCGTGGACGTCTTCGTGATCCGAGGGACCACGGTCTCCGCGGAGCACGTCTCCCGCAACCAGGAGCCGCTGGACCTCAAGAAGTTCATCTACGACCTCGACGTCCCGGTCATCGTGGGCGGCGCCGCGGGCTACACGCCCGCGCTGCACCTCATGCGCACGGGCGCGGCCGGCGTGCTCGTCGGCTTCGGCGGCGGCGCGTCCATGCGGATCCAGAACACGCTGGGGATCCACGCGGCCATGGCCACGGCGATCTCCGACGTCGCGGCCGCCCGCCGGGACTACCTCGACGAGTCCGGCGGGCGCTACGTCCACGTCATCGCCGACGGCGGCGTGGGGGTCTCCGGGGACGTCGTCAAGGCGCTCGCCATGGGCGCGGACGCCGTGATGCTCGGCACCGCGCTGGCCCGCACGGAGGAGGCGCCCGGACAGGGCTGGCACTGGGGCGCGGAGGCGCACCACGGGCAGCTGCCGCGCGGGCTCCGCACCCGTGTGGGCACCGTGGGCTCCCTGGAGGAGGTCCTCTTCGGGCCCTCCCGCCACGTGGACGGCACGTCCAACCTCGTGGGCGCGCTGCGCCGCTCGATGGCCACCACCGGGTACCTGGAGCTCAAGGAGTTCCAGCGCGCCGAGGTGGTCATCCGCGGCTGACCCGCGACCGGTCCGCGCAGGGCTCGTGCCGCCGCGCCGGCGCGGCACGGGCCCCGCACGGAACTGGCGAACGCCCAGGAAGGCGCACTAGCCTTGTCGGGTGCTCACGACCGCCCTGCGCCCCCGCTCGATCCTCGCCCTGATCGTGAGTCTCGGGCTGGCCGTCGGTTTCGTGCTGCTGAGCCAGTGGCAGCTGGAGTCGAGCGAGCAGTCCCGCACTGTCGCGGACCCCGCGAAGGACGTGGCCGTCCCGCTCACCGAGGCCGTCGAGGCCGGCGCCCCCGTGACCGCCGCGGAGGCCGACCAGCTCGTCACCGTCACCGGCGACTACCGGGACGGGTCCACCGTGCTGGTGCCCGGCCGGCTGCAGGACGGGGCGGAGGGCTGGTGGGCCGTCACCGCCCTCACCGTCCCGGGCAGCCAGGAGCTGTGGCCGGGCGCCGGCGGCGAGCTCACCCTCGCGGTGGCCCGCGGCTGGACCGCCGACCCCGCGTCCGTGCCCGAGGAGCCGGCGGGCGCCGTCGACGTCGTCGGCCGGTACCTGCCCGCCGAGGGCCCGGTGCCCGGCCAGGAGCTGCCCGCGGGTCAGGTGGGCACGGTGTCCCCGGCGCAGCTCACCAACCTCTGGGACGCCCCGCTGTGGTCCGGGTACCTGGCCGCCTTCGCCGAGAACCCCGCCGCCGCGCCGTTCCAGCTCGCCGAGGACGGGACCCTCGCCCCGGACGCCGCGCTGCTGGGGCCCGGGCTGTCCCGGCTCGACATCGACCAGCAGCCCACGGACGAGTCCGTGGACCTGCTCAACCTCTTCTACGCGGTCGAGTGGGTGGTCTTCGCCGGATTCGCCCTCTACATCTGGTGGCGGTTCGTGCGCGACGAGTGGCAGCGCGAGCAGAACCCCGAGGAGTACTTCTACTTCGAGGGGGAGTACTACTACGACGAGGCCGGCGGACGCTACTACTACTACGACCCCGAGGCGGGGGAGTACTACTGGTTCGACGACCAGCCCGGAGCCCGGGCGGGCGAGCCCAGCACCCACGACAGGACCCAGGACAGGACCGGAGCCCACCATGACTGAACCCATCCAGCCCACCCCCTCCCCGGCACCCTCGCCGAAGGAGCGCACCGACGGGGTGCGGGTCTCCCTCCCGCCGGAGGCCCGCCCCGCGGAGGCGGCGTCCCCGGGCCGCGTCCCGCGCCGGGCGGCCGCCCTGCAGCCGCGCCGCCGTTTCGGGGGCACCGAGGCCCAGATCCGCGGCGCCCTGGGCTTCTACATGGTCTGCGCCTGGATCTCCGGGACCTTCCTGCTGCTGCTCGTGGCCGAGATGATCACCCGCTACGGCCTGGGCTACGACCTCATCGCGGGCGGCACCGACCGGGCCACGGGGGAGACCGTGGCCCTCGGCTGGCAGGACCTCGAGCTCGAGAACCTCGCGGGCGGGGTCAACATCTCCACGTGGATCCTCATCGTGCACGGCTGGTTCTACGTGGTGTACCTCATCTCCTGCTTCCGGATCTGGACGCTCATGCGCTGGCCCTTCCCCCAGCTCGTGGTCATGGCCCTGGGCGGCGTGGTGCCGTTCCTGTCCTTCGTGGTGGAGCGCAAGATCCACGCCTCCACCACCGCCGAGCTGCGCGCCAACCCGAAGGCCGCGAAGCGGTACTGAGCCCGTCCCGCGCCTGGCCTAGGATGGAGGGCGTGACCGAAACAGCTGAGACCCGCACCGATCTGGAGCAGCGCCCGGTCCTGGTGGTCGACTACGGCGCGCAGTACGCGCAGCTGATCGCCCGCCGGGTCCGCGAGGCCAGTGTCTATTCCGAGATCGTCCCCCACACCTGGTCGACCGAGCAGATCCTCGCCAAGAACCCGGCGGCGATCATCCTCTCGGGCGGCCCCTCCTCCGTCTACGCCGAGGACGCGCCGCAGCAGGACGCGGCGCTGTTCGAGGCCGGGGTGCCCGTCCTGGGCATCTGCTACGGCTTCCAGGCCATGGCGCAGGCCCTCGGCGGGACCGTCGCGCACACCGGCGCCCGCGAGTACGGGGCGACCACCGCCACCGCCGTCGGCGGCCCCACGGCCTCCATCCTGGAGGGCTCCCCGGGCACCCAGACCGTGTGGATGAGCCACGGCGACTCCGTCGTCGAAGCCCCCGCCGGCTTCGAGGTCCTCGCCTCCACGGAGACCACCCCGGTGGCCGCGTTCGCCGACGACGCCCGCCGGCTCTACGGCGTGCAGTGGCACCCGGAGGTCAAGCACTCCGTGCACGGGCAGCAGGTGCTCGAGCACTTCCTCTTCGACGGCGCGCAGGTCGAGCCCAGCTGGTCGACCGGCAACATCATCGAGGAGCACGTCCAGCGGATCCGCGAGCAGGTCGGCTCCGCGTCCGTGATCTGCGGGCTCTCCGGCGGCGTGGACTCCGCCGTGGCCGCGGCCCTGGTCCAGCGGGCCGTGGGCGACCAGCTCACGTGCGTGTTCGTGGACCACGGGCTGCTGCGCGAGGGCGAGGCCGAGCAGGTCGAGCAGGACTTCGTCGCCGCGACCGGCGTCAACCTCCACGTGGCCGAGGAGAAGGAGCGCTTCCTCACCGCGCTCGCCGGCGTCACCGACCCCGAGCAGAAGCGCAAGATCATCGGCCGGGAGTTCATCCGCTCCTTCGAGGCCGCCGCGGAGGAGGTCGCCAAGAACGCCGCCCAGGAGGGCGAGCCCGTGCGCTTCCTCGTCCAGGGCACCCTCTACCCCGACGTCGTGGAGTCCGGCGGCGGGGAGGGCGCCGCCAACATCAAGAGCCACCACAACGTCGGCGGGCTGCCCGAGGACCTGCAGTTCGAGCTGGTCGAGCCCCTGCGCACCCTGTTCAAGGACGAGGTCCGCGCGGTGGGTCGCGAGCTCGGCCTGCCGCACGAGATCGTCGGCCGCCAGCCGTTCCCCGGCCCCGGGCTCGGCATCCGCATCATCGGGGAGGTCACCGAGGCGAACCTCGCGGTCCTGCGCCGGGCCGACGCCATCGCCCGCGAGGAGCTGACCCGCGCCGGGCTCGACGACGAGGTCTGGCAGATGCCGGTCGTGCTCCTGGCGGACGTGCGCTCGGTGGGCGTGCAGGGCGACGGCCGCACGTACGGGCACCCCATCGTGCTGCGGCCCGTCTCGAGCGAGGACGCGATGACCGCGGACTGGTCCCGCCTGCCCTACGATCTGCTGGCCCGAGTCTCCAACCGCATCACCAACGAGGTCGAAGAGGTCAACCGGGTGGTCCTGGACGTCACGTCCAAGCCCCCGGGCACCATCGAGTGGGAGTAGGCCCGGGGGCGGGCCCAGGGCCCGCCCCGCACGGGCGGAACACGAGCAGCCGGGGTCGAGCGGTCCGCACGGACCGCTCGACCCGTGCGTGAGCGCTGCCCGGCCCCCGGGCCGAGGCGCAGGAGGAGAACCATGTCGATCGGAGCCGACCGCACCCCCCAGGAGTCGGACACCTCCCGGGCGCAGCCCCCGCGCGTCTCGCTGCAGCCCTGGACCCGCCAGATGGACGCCTACACCGGCCCGGACACGCTGCTGGACTTCAACCAGGTCGACAACGTGTGCATCGACCTCACCGAGGCGAACTCCTCGGGCCAGGCGCAGCTGCTCATGGGCCGCCCCACCCGCCTGTCCACGATCGTGCACGACCCCGAGGCCTACGGGCACGCCGCCCGCGCCGCCCGGTCGCTGCGCACCAAGACCCACGAGCTGTCGGTCAACCACGGGCTGGACGCCGCGTACCTCGCCGCCGGCACCGCGTCCTGGCTCGCCCGGCCCAGGGGCTCGGACCCGACCGGCGCCGGCCAGCGCCGCTGGATCGCCCCCGTCCTGCTCGCGCCCCTCGCCCTGAAGCCGCGCCCGGACCTCGACGACTTCGAGCTCCAGCTCGTCGGCCCCGCCCGGCTCAACCCCGCCATGGTCCGCCGGCTGGCCGCGGACCACGGCGTGGACCTGACCTCCGGCGAGCTCGCCCGGCTCGCCTACGGCACCCGGCGGCTCGACCCGGCCCCCGCCCTCGAGACGCTGCGCACCCTCGCCGGGGCGGTGCCCGGGATGCACGTCGAGCACAAGCTGCTCGTCTCCACGTTCGCGGACCTGCACGACCGTCCCGCCGACCTGTCGGTCGTGGCCCGCACCGCGCTGGTGCGGGACCTCGCCCGGCTCAAGGACTCCGCGGTCGGCCGGATCCCCCAGGTCGAGGAGATCACGGACGACGCGCCCCCGCTGGACCAGCGCGACCCCGCCGACGAGCTGCTGCTGCTCGACGCCGACGGCCCCCAGCAGGAGGTCCTCGACCTCGCCGCGCGGGGACACTCCTTCGTGGTGACCGCGGCCCCCGGCACCGGTCAGCTGGACACCGCCGTGAACACGGTGGGCACCCTCGTGGCGGCCGGCCGGACCGTCCTGGTCCTGGGCGAGCGGCGCACCACGCTCGCCGCGTTCGGGCGGCGGATGGACGGGCTGGGCCTGGGCACCGCCGTCCTGCCGCTGTCCTCCCAGCTCAGCGACGCCGACGTGGCCCAGCAGCTCGTCCGGGCGGTGGCCCGCAACGAGCGCGCCGAGCGCCCCGACCTCGCCGAGCTGCACGAGACGCTGCGCACCAGCCGGGACCAGCTCGCCGAGCACGTGCGGTCCCTGCACACCGTCCGGCCGCGGTGGTCCGTCTCCCCGTACCGGGCCGTGCAGGCGCTCGCCGAGCTGACCTCCCGCCGGCCGGCGCCCGCCACGGCCGTGCGCTTCCCGCGCTCGGTGCTCGACGCCGTCACGGCACGGGGCGACGTCGTCGCCCGGCTCGAGCGCGCCGCCGAGCTCGGGGCCTTCGACGCCGGCACCCTGGCGGGGCCCTGGACCGGGGCGCGCCTGGTCAACGAGGACGAGGCCCGGCAGGCGCACCGGCTCGCCCAGTCCCTGCTGCTGGAGCTGACCACCCTCGAGACCGGGATGCGGCACGTCCTGGCCACCAGCGGGCTGCGCGCCGGCACGACCGTGCCCGAGTGGGGCCGGCAGCTGCGCCTGCTGCAGGAGGTCCAGGACTCCCTCACCCGCTTCACCCCCGACATCTTCGACCGGCCCGTGACGGACCTGGTCGCCGCGACCGCCGGGTCCGCCTGGCGGCGGGAGCAGGGAATCGAGATGACCGGGCTGCAGCGCTCACGGCTGCGCAAGGCCGCGAAGGAGTACATCCGGCACGGGGTGCACCTCTCGGACCTGCACAGCGCCCTGCTGCGCGTGCAGTCGGAGCGGGAGCGGTGGCGGGAGTGGGCCACCTCGTCCAAGCACCCGGTCGTCTCCGAGCGGGTCGAGGAGCTCGCGGCGGTGCAGGCCCGCTTCGTGGAGGACCTCGAGGGCCTGGCCATCGCCCTCGAGGGCTCGCCCACCGGCGACGACCTCCTGGGACAGCCGATCGACCGGCTGCGCGAGACCCTGGACGAGCTCATCAACGACGAGGAGAACCTCGCCGTGCTGCCCGAGCGCACCGTCCTGCTCGACGAGCTGCGCGGCCAGGGCCTCGGCGAGCTCGTGGACGACCTCGTCCGGCGCACCGTGCCCCGCGCGGAGGTCCCCGGGGAGTTCGACCTCGCTTGGTGGCAGTCCACGCTCGAGGCCATGATCACCGGGGACGACTTCCTGGCGATGCCCGAGGGCCACACCCTGCGCAAGGTGGAGTCCGTGTTCCGCCGCGCCGACGCCGCGCACGTGGCCTCCGGCGCCGGCCGCCTCCTGTGGGAGCTCGCCGACCGCTGGCAGCGCACCGTGCGGCGCTCCCCGCGCGCGGCGGCCGCCCTGCGCCGGATGCTCCGGGCCGACGCCGCCCCGCTCGAGGAGGTCAGCGCCTCCGCGGGCGAACTGATCGGCTCGCTGGTGCCCGTCTGGACGGCCAGTCCGCTGGTGCTCTCCGCGGCGCTGCCCGAGGACCACGACTTCGACGCCGTGGTGGTGCTGGACGCCGAGAGCTCCCCGCTCGCGGCGGTGCTGCCGGCGCTGACCCGGTGCCGGCAGGTCATCGCGTTCGGGGACCCGCACCTGGGCCGGCCGCAGCCGTTCACGGTGGCGCCCACCGCGGTCCCCGCCCCGGGCGCCCAGCCGGTGGTCGAGGTGGACAGCGCCTTCGACGCCCTCTCCCGCGTGGTGCCGGAACGGACGCTGCGGACCGTGTACCGGTCCATGGACGAGCAGGTCTTCCGCCACCTCAACGAGCAGTTCTACGGCGGACGCCTGAGCAGGCTCCCGCACGGCGAGTCCGTCGCCGGGGCGACCCCCGTCCTCGACGTCGAGTACGTCCCGGACGGCGTGGGCGCCCTGACCGCCGGGATCGAGGGCATCCAGGCGCCCGCCGCCGAGGTGCGGCGCGTCGTGGAGCTCGTCTTCGAGCACGCGGCCCGCCACCCGCGCCGGTCCCTGGCCGTGGTCACGGCCAGCGCCGTGCACGCCGCCCGGATCGCGCAGGCCGTCCGGCAGCGGATGCGCGAGGAGCCCGCCGCCGCGGCCTTCTTCGCCCCGGGACCGGAGTCCTTCCGGGTCGTCGATTTGCACCGGGCGGCGGGCATCGTGCGGGACACCGTCATCTTCTCGCTGGGCTTCGGCAAGACGGCCAACGGGCGGACCGTGCCGTACCTCGGCGCGCTGTCCGAGCGGCACGGCCGCCAGCACTTCGTGCTCGGCATGACCCGGGCCCGCCACACCACCCGCATCGTGACCTCCCTGCACCCGGGGGAGATGGAGGGCAAGGGCCTCCAGCACGGGGCCCGGGACTTCGCCCGCGTGCTCGCCGCGCACCTCGGCGGCCCGCCCCCGGAGGAGGAGGAGGGCGCCCGGGACACCCACGACGACGCCCTGGTGGTCGACCTCGCCCGCAGGCTCGCGGAGCGCGGGGCCTCGGTGCGGCTGGACTACGCGGGCGTCCTCGACCTGGTCGCGTGGGCCGGTACGGAGTCGCTGTCCGCGGGGGCCGTGGTGCCGGGCCGCGCCCGCGACGAGGACCGGCCGCTGCGGATCCCCGTGGCCGGGCAGTCCGACGGGTCGGCGGAGAACGCCGCCCTGTCCGTGCGGGAGCGCTCGCGGCTGCGGCCCCAGCAGCTCGAGCGCACCGGCTGGAACTACCTCACGCTGTGGACCATCGAGGTCTTCACCGACCCGGACACCGTCGCCGAGCTGATCCGGCGCTATCTCGGACTGCCCGGCGGCGGCGCCCAGGGCGGCACCGGTGGCGGCTGAGCCGGGCCGGCCGCCCGCCGGGGCACCCGTGCCGGCCGAGCCGGGCCGCACGCCCGCCGGGGCACCCGTGCACGCTGAGCACGATCGCACACCCGGGCCGGACGTGCCCGCGGCCCCGCGCCCCCGCGGGCGGGGGCCGCGGCGGGCCACCGGGGGCACGTTCACCGGGGCGGAGCCGCGCCTGGCTGGCCTGGACGCACGGGCGCCCGGGACGGACGAGGACGCAGTGGACGGGGCCGGGGAACGGGCGCACGAGGAGTGGCTCAGGGCGCAGCGGCCTCCGCACTGGGACTGACGGGCGCCGGGACGAGGACCACGGTGGTGCGCCCGGTGCCGCCGGTGCCCGCGAGCTGCGCGGCGCCCTCGTGCGGGGCCCCCACCACCATCAGTCCCTCCTCCTCGGACGCCGCGGGCCCCGCGAGGAGGCCGCCGTCCCCGCCGGGCCCGCCGGAGGAGACCCACAGCACGGGCAGGCCCCGGCCCAGGACGTGGCGGTCGCCCGGTGCCGCGCCGTCGGGCAGGTGGACGACGTCCACGTGGTCGCCCGCGCGCACGTGCCGCAGCACGCCGGGATCGTCGATGCGCAGCGTCACCGCCGTGACGCCCTCGGCCTGACCCGTCAGCAGGCCCGGTCCCACGAGGGCGGTCTCCGTCAGCGGCTGCCCGGGGCCCGCGGCGCCCGCGAGGACGCGCCCGGCCAGCTCCGCGGGATCGGCGACGGCGCCCTCCGGCGCCAGCCGGTGCGGATAGGCCGCCACCGCGAGCTGCTCCGGGGAGACCACGGTGCCCGCGGGCAGCGCGTCGGCGGCGGTCACCACCGGCACCGTCCTGGCCTGGGGCGGTTCGAGCCGCAGGACCACCAGGCCCACGGCGACGCCGAGGAGCAGGGCGGCCGCCAGCCGGCGGCGCCGGGACAGCACCGAGCGCAGGTGCAGGGACAGCGGGTAGCGGCGTCGGACGGTCCGGGGGCGTCGGCTCATGCGCCGCACGCTACGGGCCGGGCGTCCCGGACCGGGGTGCGCCCGGGGTGCCTGGGGAGGGCCGGGAGCCGGTGCCCGGGACGATTCTCCTGTGCAGTCCGGACGCCGGGACGACGTCCGGGACCGGCTCAGTCGGAGGACCCGCCCGCGGTCGTGGAGGCGGACGGCGACGAGGAGGCGCCTGCGCCCGCGGTGGCCGGGGCCGCGGTCTTCGTGGCGGTGGTCGCCGGCGCGGTCCCGGCGGCGTCGGACGTGGAGACGCCCGAGTCCGCGCCGCCGGAGCGCGAGTCGTTGCGGTAGAAGCCGGAGCCCTTGAACACCACGCCCACCGTGTTGAACTTCTTGCGCAGGCCCCCGTCGCACTCCGGGCAGACGGTCAGGGCGTCCTCGCTGAACGACTGGCGGATGTCGAACGCGTGGCCGCAGTCCTTGCAGGCGTAGGCGTAGACGGGCATGGATCCTCCTGGGAAGGGTCGACGAGTGCGCTCGCTGGCACTCGAAGGGGTCGACTGCCGATTCTACCGCGTTCCCGGCGCCGGGCCGGCGGGCCCGTCCAGGCGCACGGTCCCGTTCTCCGTGAGGGCCAGCGGCACGGGTGCGTCGAGCTCCTCGACCGGCACGGTCCCGGCCGGGAGGACCTCGTCGGCGAAGACGCACACCGCGGTGCGCAGCTCCGGGTGCGCCGTGCGCGGCAGCGCGGCGAGGAAGCGGTCGTAGTAGCCGCCGCCGAAGCCCAGCCGCGCGCCGTCGGGCGCCACGGCGAGCGCGGGCACCAGCAGCAGACCCACCGCATGCATCACCTCGGGGCCGTGCCGGGCGCCGACGGGCTCGCGCAGTCCGCCGGCGCCGCCGGTCCGCACGGCGGTGCCCGGCGTCCACCGCGCCCACGAGAGCCGGCGCCCGGGCTCGCACACGGGCACCCAGATCCGGTGGCCGCGGTGATGGGCGGTGACGAGGGCGGGCTCGAGGGGTGGTTCCGTGGCCAGCGGGAGGTACGCGGCGACGTCGAGGTGCGGGCGGTCGGCCAGCAGCTCCGCGAGGTGCCGGTCGAACGCGACGGCGGCGTGCTCCCGGGCGGCCCGGGAGCGCCGCGCACGGGCCGCCATCAGCTCCCGGCGCAACCGGGCCTTCGCCTCGGCGGGGCCACGGGGGTCGGTCATCGTCGTGTCCGTTCCTGTCCGGCGATCGGGTGCGGGGGAGGCGCCCCGGACGCGCCGGCCCTCCCGGGCCGGTGGTGCGAGGCTAGCCGCGTACTGCCGCGGCGAGCAACCGTGCCCGGCCGGGAATCCGCTGGCCCGCGCCCCCGATCCGTTAGCCTGAGCCCATGAGTGGAAACAGCAACCCCCGGACGGTCCGGAAGGCCGTCATCCCCGCCGCCGGGCTCGGCACCCGGTTCCTGCCCGCGACGAAGGCCATGCCCAAGGAGATGCTGCCGGTCGTGGACCGCCCGGCCATCCAGTACGTGGTCCAGGAGGCGGTCGACGCCGGCCTCCAGGACGTGCTGATGATCACCGGGCGCTCGAAGCGGGCCCTGGAGGACCACTTCGACCGCGTGCCGGCCCTGGAGCACCAGCTCGAGGAGTCCGGCAAGTTCGAGCTGCTCCGGGAGGTCGAGCACGCCTCCGAGCTCGGCGAGATCCACTACCTGCGCCAGGCGGACCCCAAGGGCCTGGGCCACGCGGTG
Organism: Kocuria arenosa; assembly: GCF_042879215.1. Taxonomy (NCBI): domain Bacteria; kingdom Bacillati; phylum Actinomycetota; class Actinomycetes; order Micrococcales; family Micrococcaceae; genus Kocuria; species Kocuria arenosa. The sequence continues at coordinate 15,058 of NZ_JBHZTA010000005.1, forward strand.
CTGCGCGCCAAGATCCACATCGGTGACGAGCCCTTCGCGGTGCTGCTGGGCGACGACCTGATCGACGCCCGCGACGACCTGCTCACCGAGATGATCGCGGTGCAGGAGCGCACCGGCGGCGCCGTCGTGGCGCTCATGGAGGTCCCGCAGGAGCAGATCAGCGCCTACGGCTGCGCCGACGTCACCGCCGTGGCGGGCGAGGAGTACGTGCGGATCAACGGGCTCGTCGAGAAGCCGTCGCCGGAGGAGGCGCCCTCCAACCTGGCGATCATCGGCCGCTACGTGCTGCCGCCGGAGGTCTTCGAGGTGCTCGAGAACACTGCGCCGGGGCGCGGGAACGAGATCCAGCTCACCGACGCGCTGCAGACCCTCGCCCAGCGCGAGGGCGAGGGCGGCGGGGTCTACGGCGTGGTGTTCAAGGGCCGTCGCTACGACACCGGTGACAAGCTCAGCTACCTCAAGGCCAACATCATCCTGGCCTCGGAGCGCGAGGATCTCGGGCCCGAGCTGTGCGAGTGGCTCAGGGAGTACACCCGGACCCTGCCGGTCGGCTGAGAGGCCGCGCTCCTGTGGCCGGACCGTTCCGGTGGCCCGTCACCGTCTCCTGGGGAGACCTCCGGCTGCGCCCGCTGGCCCGGGGGGATCGCCGGGAGTGGGACGTCGTGCGCGCCCGCAACCGGGACTGGCTCGACCCCTGGGAGGCCACGAACCCAGCAGCCGGCGGGGCGCCGCCCACGTTCGGGCAGTTCGTGCGCACCCTCGACCAGCAGGCCCGGCAGGGCACAGCCCTGCCCTTCGTGATCACGGAGCGGGTCCCGGGGACGGAGCGGTTCGGTCTCGTCGGTCAGCTGACCGTCTCCGGGATCTCGTGGGGGTCGTTCCTGTCCGCGACCCTGGGCTACTGGGTGGATCGGGACCAGGCGGGGCGCGGCGTGGCCCCCATGGCGGTGGCCATGGCCACCGACTACTGCTTCCAGGGCCTCGGGCTGCACCGGATGGAGATCAACATCCGGCCGGAGAACTCCAAGTCCCTGCGGGTGGTGGAGAAGCTCGGATTCCGGGACGAAGGGCTGCGCAAGAACTTCCTGCACATCGACGGGCGCTGGACGGACCACCGCAGCTTCGCGCTCACCGCGCCCGAGGCGCCCGAGGGGCTCGTCCGCCGGTTCACGGGATCGGACAGCTCCGCCGTGTGGCAGTGACCGGACCGGGCGTGTCCACAGGGATACCCACAGGCGCGCCCCCGCGGTAGTAGGCTGTCCCTCACGGCCCGAGCCCGGGCCCCGGACACGCCGGCGCAGCGCGCCGGCGGCTTCTGTCCGCTCGATCCAGCGACCACGAAGGCAGGACCGCGACCATGATCTGGGTGAGCAGCTCGGCCGTGCTGGTCGTGGTGTGCGCGCTGTCGCTGGTCTGGGTCGTGCCACGGCTGCAGCGCCGCCGGGAGGCCCCCGTCGAGGCGCAGGTCGAGCTCGCCGGCACCGGTCCCGCCCCCGACCGCCCCACCGCCCCGATCGAGCAGTCCTCATCCGCGTCCCGCCGACGAAGGAACATCATGGCGACCACCGACACCGTCCCCCGGCCCGCCGACGGCGACCCCGGACGCTCCGGCAGAGAGCCCCTGCGCATCAGGCGGGACCGCGCCGGGATCCTCCTCGCCGGGTGCGCCGCCCTCCTGGCCGCACTCGTCACCGCCGTCGTCGCCCCGTTCTCCGCCGCGGTGAGCTGGCCGTGGCCCGTGTTCCTGCTGCTCCTCGGCACCGGCTCCGTCCTGGCCCTGCGCTATCTGGCCGTCCAGGAGCGGGCCGCCCGTCGCGCGTCGCGCCCGGCGGTCCGGACGCCGGAGGCGGAGCCGCACGCGCCCCGGGAGGACGTCGCCCTGTTCGACAACGAGCACGCCGTGGCGGTGGAGGTCCGCGAGCAGTCGCGCCAGGCCGCCGAGGACCTCGACCTGCCCGCCCCCGAGGAGCAGCCTCGGATGCCCGCCCCGGCGACCTTCACGGTCGAGGAGCTGCGGGCCGAGGCGCTCCGCGTGGCCCGAGAGTCCGCCCCCGCCTCCCCGGCCCGCACCTGGGAGCCGGTGCCCGTGCCGCGGCCGACGTACGCCGAGGCGCCCGTGGTCCAGCGCCCGGAACCGGAGCCGCTGCCGGTGCCGGAGCAGCCCGCCGCCCGCTCCGCGAGTCTCAAGGACGCCGTGCGCACGGGCGAGGAGCAGGGCCGCGCCGCCCTCGACCTCGACGACGTCCTCAAGCGCCGCCGCGCCTGAGCGCACGCTCCGCCCGGCCCGGTCGACCGGGCCGCACGATCCGCCGCACACCCCCTCCGGGGCGTGCGGCGGTTCGCGTTCCAGGGGGCCGAGCGCCGTCCCGGTATCATCACCGCAACGGCCGGCCGCCGGTTCCGGCGGCCGGTGGCCCCGACCAGGAGGACACCCATGACCGCCGTCGCCCACCGCGAGGTCGAGCGCAAGTACGAGTTCCCGGAGGGCGCCGAGGCCCGAGTGGACTGGAGCGCGCTGGAGGGGTGCACCGTCTCGGCCGAGCCCGTGGAGCACCGCATGGAGGCCGTCTACCACGACACCCCGGACATGGCCCTGGGCCGGCGGCTCGTCGCACTGCGCCGGCGCCGGGGCGGGGCCGACGACGGGTGGCACGTGAAGTTCCACGGCCCGGACGGACGCCACGAGCTGCAGGTGCCGCTGCTGCGCACGCCCGACCGGATGCCCGCGTCCGTGCGGAACCTCCTCGCCGGGCTGACCGGGGGGCAGGAGCTGCGCCCGGTCGCGACCCTCCGCACCGTCCGGAAGGTGCACCTGATCAGCGACAGCACGGGCATGGACGTCGCCGAGCTCGCCGTGGACGTCGTCGAGGCCGTCGACGAGCGCACCGGGACGGCGCGGTCCTGGTCGGAGTGGGAGGTCGAGCTCCTCGACGGCACGGCGCCGGCGGAGCGCCAGGAGCAGATCTTCGCCGCGGTCGAGGCCGTGGTCTTCGCGGCCGGCGGGAAGCCGTCGACCTCCCGGGCGAAGATCGCCCGTGCGCTCGGCGAGGAGGACGACGACGCCCCGGCGGAGCCCGGCCGGAAGCAGGAGGACGACAAACAGCAGCAGGACGAGAGCGGGCAGAAGAAGGGCAAGAAGGACAAGAAGGACAAGAAGGGGGCGAAGGCGGGCAAGGTGGCCGGGCCGGACATGCTGCGCGCGGTGCTGGGGGAGCTCGCGGAGCAGCTGGTGCTCTGGGACTTCGAGGTCCGTCTCGACGTGCCGGACGCGGTGCACCAGATGCGCGTGACGTCCCGCTCCCTGCGCAGCGTGCTCAGGGCGGCCAGGCCGTTCTTCGACGGCGACGCGGCGGAGGAGCTGGACGCCAGGTTGCGCGAGCTCGCCCGGACGCTGTCCGCGGCGCGGGACGCGGAGGTCACCGCGGAGCTGCTGACCGGTCGTGTCGAGGCCCTCGACGGCCGGGTGGGGCCGGCCGCGGCGGAGAGCCTGCGGCAACGGGCGGAGGAGCAGGCGCGGACGGCGGCCACGAGGGTGCGCCGGCACGTCACGGGGCAGGAGCACCTGCGGCTCCTGGCGGACGTCCAGGGCTTCGCGGCCGCTCCGCCCCTGACCGAGGAGTGCGCCCGGCTCTCGGGGCGCGAGGTCTCCGACGCACTGGTGGACCGGGCCCTGCGGAAGGTGGTGCGCGTGGCCGAGCGCGGCCCCGGGACGGAGCAGGCCGGCGGAACCGGCGCGGAGCATCGGCTGGAGCACCTGCACGACGTCCGCAAGGCCGTCAAGCGCGTGCGCTACGTCGACGCCGTCCTGGGCCGGACCGGGCTCCGGCCGGGCAAGCGGCTGCGGCGCGCGGCCCGGGACGCGGAGGACTACCAGGACGAGCTGGGCCGGGTCATGGACGCCGCGGTGGTGGAGCGGTGGCTCGCGGGCACCGCTGCCGCCCTCGGGCGCTCGGGCGAGGACCGCTACGCCGTGGGGGCGCTGCACGGCGCCGAGGTCGTCCGGCTGCGCGCCGGGACCGACGGCGGGGCGGACGTGGTCGAAGTGCTCCTGTCCCAGCTGCGCGAGGACCTCGCCTGAGCGGTGCTCCGGGGGGCACCGCGCGGACGTGTCCGGAGGGGGCTCCGGCGGGGCCCGCCGCCACCCGCGGAGGAGTCCAGGCCCATCCGCTGCGGGTGCGGCGGCGGACCAGCTCGGTTCCGACGGAGTCGGCATGCCCGGGCAACGGACACGTGACGACGACGGTCGCAGTCGAGGGCCCGTTCCGTGCTGCTGTTCGTTTCCCGGCCCGGACTCGACTGCCCGATCGGCCCGAGAGGACGGCCGCCGGGAAAGCTTCCAGCACCTGAGGAGTGCGTGATGACCGAGCTCAACCACCCGGACAGGTCGACCTCGTACGGGAGCTCCTTCGTGGTGTCCCGCCGCGGTCTGTTGACGGCCGGCACCGCGGTGGCCTCCGTCGTCGCGGTCGGAGCCTTGCCGACGAGGGCTGCGGCCGCTCCCGACGCCGACGGTGTCATCTCCGGGATCGAGGCCGACGGGGACCTGCTGTGGTACCGCCACGAGGGGCGCCACAACGGCACGCCGCGCTGGGCCAACAGAGGCCGGGGGCGCAAGGTCGGCAACGGGTGGAACTTCGAGCACGTGTTCTACGAGAACTAGCGGGCGCAGCACCTCGAACGCCTCCGCGCCGGGCGCACGGGGGTGCGGGGGCGCCGGAGGACAAGGACGTCCGGGCGGATCGACGGGCTGTCCGCACCACCTGCCCATAAGAAAGGCCCCCACTCGGCATCGTGCCGAGTGGGGGCCTTCCTCTCCGGTGGAGCTAAGGGGAATCGAACCCCTGACCTTTTCATTGCGAACGAAACGCTCTACCAACTGAGCTATAGCCCCGGAGCAACCGTTCCATCCTATACACCCGGCGCGGGTTTCGCATCTCGGGCCCCCGGCGCGTCCGGGGCGGCTCCTTCCGGTGGTCGGGGAGCGGGGCCGGCAGTGGGTAGAATCGGCCGCCATGGACGACACGCCCGGACCCCAGGACCCCGCAGCCGACGAGGCCGACGGGACGGCAGACCTGGCGGTCGCCTTCGTCCCGGGCGTCATGCCCGGCAAGTGGTTCTTCCGGTGGCGGGACCGCAACCCGGGCCGCGTCCTCGCCGAGCGCCCGCTCGAGACGGACGCGTGGCAGGAGGAGCTGGGGGAGGGGCGCGCCCACGCGTGCTTCGTGCGGCTGCCCGCCCACCCGCGCCCCGGGGTCGACGACCTCGCCACGCTGCGCGAGAGATACCGGGCGGTGGAGCTCTACGCGGAGCAGCAGGTCGTGGTGCTGCCCCGGGACCACGAGCTGACCCTGCTCGACGAGGTGCCGGTCGCGGAGCTCGTGGACGAGGTGCTGCTGCAGGACCCCGAGACCCTGCCCGAGCGGCACCGGCTGCGCTCCCCGGAGGCCGTCGCCGCGGACGCCCCGCTGCCCCCGATGCGCCACGCCCAGGACGCCGTCGAGCTCGTCGCCGCGGGTCTGGGACTGGTGGTCGTGCCCATGTCGCTCGCGCGCCTGCACCACCGCAAGGACCTCGTCCACCGGGTGGTGCCCGATGCCGCCACGGTCCCCGTGGCGCTGGTGTGGCCGCAGGACCTGCCCGAGGAGCAGGAGGAGCTCGTGCAGGACTTCGTGGGTGTCGTCCGCGGGCGGGGGCTCAACAGCTCCCGCGGTGGGGCCGCACCGGCGTCCCCTGCCGCGGAGGAGCGACCGGCGTCCGGGGCGAAACCGGTGCGGGCGCCGTCGTCGCGCCGTGGGGGGCAGTCCCCGCAGGGAGCACGGCGGGCGGGCGCCCCCCGTGGCGCGGCGCGGGGCGGCCGCGGAGGGCCCAAGGGCGGCCGCCGGTCCGGCGGCCGCGGCCGCCGCTGAGGGCGCCGGCGAACTACTGCTGCTCGGCGGTCCGCTGCTGCTCGACGGCCACCGTGTAGGACCACAGCTCCGAGGCGGTGCCCACGGGGCGCGGGCGCTCGCCCTCCCCGGCGGCGGCCCCACCGCCGTGGGACCGGGCGAAGTCCTGCGAGGCCCGCCAGGCGTCGTAGGACTCCTCGTCGGCCCACCGGGTGAGCACGAGCCACTGCGTGCGCCCGTCCGCGGGCTGCAGCAGCTCGAAGCCCTCGAAGCCCGCGACCCCGGCCATGGAGGCGCTATGGGCGGCGAAGCGCCGGCCCAGCTCGTCGCCGGAGTCGGCAGGGACGGTGATGGCGTTGATCTTGACGATGCTCATGCGTCCGATCCTGGCACATCGCGCCGGACGGCCCGGACCTGCCCCGTCTCGGGCGGACCGGGGGCTGCGGGACCGGCGTCGGCCTGCCGGACCACGGTCTGGTTCAGCAGGGGCACGTGCAGGCCCTCGCGGTCGAGCATCTTCTTGAGCCGCAGCCGCAGCGCCCGGGCCACGTCCCACTGCTTGAGGGGCACGGTGCGCACGGCCACGCGCACGGTGACGGACTCTCCGGTGACGGCCTCGACGCCCCACACCTCCGGGTCCTCGGTGATGTACTCGCCGACCTTCGGGTCGTCCCGCAGCAGAGCCGCCTCGTGCAGGATCAGCTCCGTCACCAGCTCGATGTTCGTGTCGTAGGGCACCGGCAGGTCCAGCACGCAGCGGGCCCAGCCCTGGGACTGGTTGCCCACGCGCAGGATCTCCCCGTTGCGCACGTGCCACAGGGTGCCGTTGACGTCCCGGACCTGGGTCACGCGCAGCCCCACGGACTCCACGGTCCCGCTCGCCTCGCCGAGGTCGACGACGTCCCCGATGCCGAGCTGGTCCTCCGCGACCATGAAGATCCCGGACAGGTAGTCCTTCACGAGGGACTGCGCCCCGAAGCTCAGGGCCACGCCGGCGATGCCCGCGGACGCCAGGACGGGACCGATGTCGTAGTCGAGCTCCGAGATGATCATCACCAGGGCGACGGCCCAGATCAGCACCGTCGCCACGGACGAGAGCACCGACCCGATGGTGTGGGCGCGCTGGGACTGCCGTGCGCCGGCCAGGCCCGCGTCCTCGACCCAGCGCGGCCTGCCCCGCTCCATCCGGCGCACGATCCGCGACCGGGTGCCCTTCGCGATCCCCCCGGTGACCCGGCGGATCAGCAGCCGCACCACGGCAGACAGGATCGAGGCGCCCAGCAGCACCAGCAGGATCCGCAGCGGCTTGTCGAGCCAGAACTCCCACACCGGGTCCAGGGCCGGCACGGGGGAGGACAGGGGGAGGGGGACGGGGAGGTGCATGGGGGAAGCGTAGCGAACGACGTCCGCCGCCCGGCGGCCGTCCAGCCGCTCCGGAGGTGCGTCGGGCACAATGGTGGTCGCACCCGCCGGGCCGCCGCCCCCGCCCACCACCGAGGAACCATGACTGCACCCAGCCCCGTCCTGACCGCCGCCCCCGACCTGACCGCCGCCCCGGGCGCGGCCGTCCTCGCCGCCCAGGACTCCGGCGCCGAGACGCTGGGCGGGATCGCCGGCTGGGCCGTCGACGTCATGGAGGCCATCGGCGCTCCGGGCGCGGGTCTGCTCGTCGCGCTCGAGAACCTCTTCCCGCCGCTGCCGTCCGAGGTGATCCTCCCGCTGGCAGGGTTCACCGCGAGCCAGGGCAGCTTCTCGCTGGGCGGGGCGGTCTTCTGGACGACCCTGGGCTCGGTGGTCGGCGCCGTGGCCCTCTACTGGATCGGCGCCGCGCTCGGCCGCCGCCGGCTGCGGGCGATCGTGGACCGGATGCCGCTCGTCGACCTGCACGACCTCGACCGCACCGAGGCGTGGTTCGAGCGGCACGGGAAGGCCGCGGTCTTCTTCGGGCGCATGATCCCCGTCTTCCGGTCGCTGATCTCGGTCCCCGCCGGCATCGAGCGGATGTCCTTCGGCGCGTTCGTGCTGCTCACCGCGGCGGGTTCCCTCCTCTGGAACACCCTCTTCGTGCTCGCCGGGTACTACCTCGGCGAGAACTGGCACGTCGCCGAGCAGTACGCCGGGATCTTCTCCCGGATCGTGGTCGTCACCGTGGCCGCCCTCCTCGCGTGGTGGGTGCTCAAGCGGGTGCTGCGCGACCGCCGGGGCCTGTCCGACGCCGCCCGCCGCGAGCGCGGGCAGCTGTGACCGCGGCGGTCACAGCCACCGTTTGAGCCGGAACACGACGTAGAGCGCCACGCCCGTCAGGAGCATGAGCCCCAGCGCCATGGGATAGCCCCACACCCACGACAGCTCCGGCATGAACCGGAAGTTCATCCCGTACACGGAGCCGATGATCGAGGGCGCGAACAGGATCGCCGCCCAGGACGAGATCCGCTTCATCTGATCGTTCTGCTCGATCGCGGCCTCGTTCTGCCGCGCGGCGAGCTGGGTGGCGTCCAGCATGAGGGCGTTGGTGAGGGACGACTGGAAGGCCTCGACCTTGTTGTTCACGAAGATCAGGTGGTCCAGGACGTCGCGCAGGCTGTGCTGCAGCTCCTGGGCCGCGCCGGCCTCGGCGAGCTCCTCGAGGAACTGCCGCAGCTCCATCTCCAGCGGGGCGACCACCCGGTGGAACGCGCTGACCTCCCGGGTGAGCTGGTAGATGCGCCGCGAGACGACGCCGTCCCCGGACCCGGAGAACAGGGCGTCCGAGATCTCGTCGATGTCGTTCTCGAGCCCCTCGACCACGGGGTAGTAGTCGTCCACGGTCTGGTCGAGCACCGCGTAGAGCACCCCTTCCGCGCCGGTCCCCAGCAGTGCCGGCTGCGCCTCCACCCGGGACCGGACCCGCCCGACCCGCCCGTGCTCGGACTGCCGGACGGTGATCACGAAGCCGGGTCCCGTGACGATGTGGATCTCCCCGAAGTCGACCGTCTCCGTGGCGTCCTGGTAGACGGCGGGGCGCAGCACCGTGAACAGGGTGGTCCCGTAGCGGTCCAGCTTGGGCCGCTGCTCGGCCTGCAGGATGTCCTCCACGGCGAGCTCGTGCAGGCCGAACTGCTCGGCCAGGGAGTCGAGCTCGTCCTCGGAGGGGCGGTACAGGCCGATCCAGACGAGGACGCAGTGATCCCCGGCGTCGGCGCAGCGGGGGTCCTCGGCCCGCAGCCGGGCAAGCAGCCGGTAGGTCTCCTCGAGCGTGGCGGGGGACGCGATGCGCTGCCCGCCCCGGTAGACGGCGTTGTCGACGATGCTCACGCGCCCATTATCCCCGTGCCGCCCGGAGCGGCTCGGAGGCCGAACCGTTGGCCCCGGCGCCGGTCGTGGCGGCGCGGCGGACGCCCCGTGCGGCGCCGTGGCCGTCCCACGGGGTGCTGATCCACCCGGCCGCCGGCCGCGCGCTGTCGGCGCCCCGCCCCGGGCGTTCCTAGAATGGGAGGCATGAGTTTCCCCATGGACACCCGGGTGGGTGCCTACGCCGTGATCGTCCAGGACGGGGCGGTGCTGCTCAGCCACTGGAACCCCCGCCACCCCAGGCTGCGCGGGGCGTGGAGCCTGCCCGGCGGCGGCATGGAGATCGGGGAGCAGCCCGCGCAGACCGCGCTCCGGGAGGTCCACGAGGAGACCGGTTTCACTGTGGAGCTCGACGAGCTGCTCGGCGTGCACAGCCGGCACATGGGCGCCGACGAGCGGCTGGACGGCCGCGACCGGCCCTTCCACGCCCTGCGCGTGATCTACCGCGCCCACATCACCGGCGGGACGCTCACGTCGGAGCTGGACGGGTCCTCCGACGAGGCCCGCTGGTTCCCTTTGGCGGTCCTGCCGCAGCTGCCCCTCGTCGGCCTCGTGCCCGTGGGCCTCGAACTGGCCGGGCTCGTCGCCGCGGGCCCCGCGGGGACGGGGGAGGGCCGGTGAGCCGCCGTCGCACCACCGCAGGCCTGCTCGCCCTCGCCGCGCTCACCGGGTGCGGCGGCGAGGCCCCGGAGCCGCCCCCGGCCACCGCGACGTCCCCCGCCGCGGAACGGGTCCGGATCGCCGCGGGGCCCACCGGGCAGACGGCCGTGCTCGCCCACGTCTACGCCGGGCGGCTCCGGGAGGCCGGCTTCGACGCGAGCGTGGTCGACGCCGGGACCGACCGCGCCGACTATCTCGGGGCCCTCGAGCGGGGGGACGTGGAGGTCGCGGCGGACTACTCCGGCAACCTCTATCTGCACCTGCGCGGCCGGGCCCCCGTGGGACCGGCCGCCACGGCGCCCACGGACGGCGCGACGGCCACCCCCGCGCCGTCCCCGGACGCCGAGGACGGCGGGCTCGCCGAGGACCTCTCCGAGCTGCTCGGGCTGGGGGAGGAGCGCGCGGACGACGACGACGTGCTGGCCGGGGTGCAGGACGTGCTGCCGGAGGAGCTGCAGACCCTCGAGCCGGCGGCGGCGGAGAACACGGTGGCGGTCGTCGTGACCCGTCCGACGGCCGTCGAGCACGGACTCACCGACCTGGAGGACCTGGGCCCGGTGTGCGACGAGCTGGCCCTGGGCACCGACCTCGACTTCACGGGCCGCTCCTACGGCCCGGAGGGACTGGAGGACGCCTACGAGTGCGAGCCCGGCAGGTTCGTGCCGTTCGGCGACCAGGACGATCTCGTGGACGCGCTGCTCGAGGACCGGGTGCAGGCCGCGGCCCTGTTCACGGCCTCGCCCGCGATCGAGGACAACGCCCTCGTGGTCCTGGCCGACCCCCTCAACAACTTCGTCCCGCAGCGGGTGGTCCCCGTGGCCGCCGAGGACCTGCCGGACGCGGCCGTGGACGTCGTCGACGCGGTCTCCGCGCAGATCGGCACCGACGACCTGGTGCTGATGACCCGGATGACCTCCGCCCGCGACCCGTACACGCCCGAGGAGGCCGCGCGGTACTGGCTCGAGGGCGGCGACGACACCTGAGCGGGGCGCCGATCGGTGCCCCGGACGGCGTACGGCCCGGGGGTAAGGTGTACCGCATGTCAGTGGTGAAGCAGTCCGACAAGCTCAAGAACGTCCTCTACGACATCCGCGGCCCCGTGCTGGAGCAGGCGGAGCACATGGAGGCGGAGGGCCACCGGATCCTCAAGCTCAACATCGGCAACCCCGCGCCGTTCGGCTTCGAGGCACCCGACGCGATCCTCGTGGACATGATCAAGAACCTGCCCCACGCGCAGGGCTACTCGGACTCCCGCGGCATCTACTCCGCGCGCACCGCCGTGGTGCAGTACTACCAGACGCGCGGGATCATGAACCTCGACACCGACGACGTGTACCTGGGCAACGGCGTCTCCGAGCTCATCACCATGACGCTGCAGGCGCTGTGCAACCCCGGCGACGAGATCCTCATCCCGTCCCCCGACTACCCGCTGTGGACCGCCTCCGTGGCCCTGTCCGGCGGCACCCCCGTGCACTACCGGTGCGACGAGGACAACGACTGGAACCCGGACCTCGAGGACCTCGCGGCGAAGATCACCCCCAGCACCAAGGGCATCGTGATCATCAACCCGAACAACCCGACCGGCGCGGTGTACTCCCGCGAGGTGCTGCAGTCCATCGTGGACCTCGCCGCGGAGCACGAGCTGATCCTGTTCTCGGACGAGATCTACGAGAAGATCACCTACGACGACGCCGAGATGATCAACGCCGCGACCCTCACCGGCGAGGACGTGCTGTGCCTCACCTTCTCCGGGCTGTCCAAGGCCTACCGGGTGGCCGGGTACCGCGCCGGGTGGCTCGCGATCACCGGGCCCAACTGGAAGGCCGAGAGCTTCATCGAGGGCATCAAGCTGCTCGCCAACATGCGGATGTGCGCCAACGTGCCGGCCCAGCACGCGATCCAGACCGCACTCGGCGGCTACCAGTCGATCAACGACCTCATCCTCCCGGGCGGGCGGCTCAAGGCCCAGCGCGACCTCGCCCACCGGCGGCTCAACGAGATCGACGGGGTGTCCTGCCGGCAGGCCGACGGCGCCCTGTACCTGTTCCCCAAGCTCGACGTGGAGAAGTTCAACATCGTCGACGACGAGAAGTTCGCCCTCGACCTGCTCAAGGAGCAGAAGATCCTCGTCAGCCACGGCCGGGCGTTCAACTGGCCGGAGCCCGACCACTTCCGGCTCGTGACCCTGCCCTCCGTGGAGATGCTCGCCACGGCCCTGGACCGGATCGAGGAGTTCCTCGGCAACTACCGCCAGTGACCGGCGGGCCGTGCACCGCGGCCCGCCCCGCACCCCCAGGAGGTCCCGCATGAGCGCAGCCGACCAGAGCCCCGGCACCGGGTTCGAGCAGGACGTGCGGCCCCTGCTGCGCGCCCGGCCGGGGCTGTCCCTGGACGCCGTGGACACCGGCTCCACCCCGGGGTTCACGGGGAACAAGAAGCTCGGCACCGCGCTGCGCGTCTCCCGGGACGCCGAGCTGTCCGAGCTGCAGCGCCAGATCTACGCCAACGCCACGGTGGGCGCCCGGCACCGGGTGCTGCTCGTGCTGCAGGGCATGGACACCTCCGGCAAGGGCGGCGTCATCCAGCACGTCCTGGGCGGGCTCAGCCCGCACGGCGTGCACACCCACGGCTTCGGCCGGCCCACCGAGGAGGAGGCCGCCCAGCACTTCCTCCAGCGGGTGCGGCGCCAGCTGCCCCGCCCCGGGGTGATCGGCGCGTTCGACCGGTCCCACTACGAGGACGTGCTCGTGCCCGTGGTGCACGACGTGCTCGACGACCGGCAGCTCGAGCGGCGCTACACCGAGATCCGGCACTTCGAGCAGGAGCTCGCCGACGACGGGGTGGTCGTCGTCAAGGTGTTCCTGCACCTGGGCCTGGACGAGCAGCGCCAGAACCTGCTCGCCCGCATGGGCGACCGGACGAAGCAGTGGAAGTTCGACCCCTCGGACCTCGACGCGCGCAGCCGGTGGGACACCTACATGGCCGCCTACGAGCGGGCCATCGACGCGACCGACGCCGACCACGCGCCCTGGTACGTGGTGCCCACCGACCGGAAGTGGTACGCCCGGGCCGTGGTCCAGGACCTGCTGATCTCCGCGCTCACAGGCCTGCGGCTCGACTGGCCGGACCCCGGCTACGACGTCGAGGACGCGCGCCGGCGCCTCGCCGAGCTCTGACCCCGCGGCACCGGGAGGGCTCAGCCGCGCCCGGCACCCTCGTCGTCGCTGTCGCCGCCGGCGTCCGCGCGCCGGGTGCGGGCCGCGTCGAGCCGCTCGCGGGCGCCGTCGAGCCACTGCTCGCACCGGGTGGCCAGGGCCTCGCCGCGCTCCCAGAGCGCGAGGGACTCCTCGAGGGACGTGCCCCCGGCCTCGAGCCGGGAGACGACCTGGACGAGCTCCTCGCGGGCCTGCTCGTAGCCCAGGCCGGCGATGTCGGACAGGTCGGGTGCTGCGGGGTGGTCGGTGCTCGCCATGGGTGGCGCCTCTCGTTCGGAAGGGTGGGGGACGGTCGGGACGTCGGTGCCGCGGAGGGTCAGGGGGAGCCGGGGCGCTCGCCGGGGCGCCGGGCGGAGACCGTCTCGGTGCGCACGCCGAGCTCGCCCACGGCCAGGCGCACCCCCAGCAGGTCCCCGGCGCGCACGGCGGAGGCGTCGGTGACCACGGCGCCGGAGGCGTCCAGGACCACGGAGTAGCCGCGCTGCAGGGTCTGCTGGGGGGACAGCGCCCGCACGCGGGCGCGCAGGGAGCGCACGGCGTCGAGCTCCCGCAGCGTGCGGGAGTCCACGGCGGACAGCGCCCGGGTGCGCCACCGGTCCACGTCCTCCTCCCGGAGCAGCATCATGTCCTCCGGCTGGGCCAGGGCGGGCCGGGAGCGCACGGCGGCAAGACCGGCGGTCTCCCGGTCCAGGAAGCCCCGGACGGCGCGGTCCAGGCCGGCGCGCGCCCGGGCCACCCCGGCGCGCTCCTCGACGACGTCGGGGACGATCCGCTTGCCGGCGTCCGTGGGGGTCGAGGCCCGCAGGTCGGCCACCCAGTCGAGCAGCGGCTGGTCGTTCTCGTGCCCGATGGCGCTGACCACCGGGGTCCGGGCGGCCGCCACGGCGCGGATGAGGGACTCGTCGCTGAAGGCCAGGAGGTCCTCGAACGAGCCGCCGCCGCGGGCGATCACGATGACGTCCACCTCGGGCAGGCCGTCGAGCTCGCGCAGCGCCTGGATGACGGCGCGCACCGCGCCGGAGCCCTGCACCGCGACCTCCCGCACCTCGAAGTCCACGGCCGGCCAGCGCAGGGACGCGTTGCGGATGACGTCCTTCTCGGCGTCGGAGTTGCGCCCCGTGACGAGGCCGACCCGGCGGGGCAGCAGCGGCAGCGGCTTCTTCCGGCCGGCGTCGAAGAGCCCCTCCTCGGCGAGCGTCCGCCGCAACCGCTCGAGCCGCTCCAGCAGGTCCCCCAGTCCCACCGGCCGGATGCCGCGACCCAGCATGGACAGGCGGCCGGTCTTGGCCCAGAAGTCCGGCTTGAGCTGGGCGACCACCCGCATCCCCTTCTCCAGGGGGCGGTCCAGGTGGGCGGTCTCGTTGGCGAAGAGGGTCACCGGCACCGAGATCTCGGCGTCGACGTCCCGGAGGGTCACGTAGGTGACACGGGCGCGCCGGTTGAGCTCGATGATCTGCCCCTCGACCCACGTGGGCGCGCAGCGGGCGATGTAGGCGTGCAGGTTCTCGGAGAGCATCCGCAGCGGCCACGGGTTCTCCGGGGTGGTCCGGTCCGCCCGCGACGGCAGCTCCCGCTCGCCGCCCGCCGGCGCGTCCTGCTGCGGCTCCAGATACGTCATGCCTCATGCTTACCACCCGACGGGGACAGCCGTGCACGCTCCGTCCCGTGCGTACAGTGGTTCCGTGAGCTCCTCAGCACCCCCCGCCTCCGGACACCGCTCCCGACGACGCGCCACGACCGTCCTGCGCACCGGCCTCGGCACCGTCCTCGGCCTCGCCGCCGCGTCCCTCGTGGCGCTGCTCGTACCTCTGCACTGGGCCCAGGACACCCTGGTCTCCCGCGACGGCTTCACCCAGGTGGTCGGCACCCTCGCCGACGACCGGCCCTTCCAGGAGGAGCTGGCCCGCACCGCCGTGGGGCAGCTGGCCGACCGGATCGTGGGGGAGCGGGCCACCGGCGTCGGGTTCCTCGACCGGATGCTCGAGGACGCCGTCCGCCGGGCCGCCGACGTCGCCGCGGACCTCACCTCCGACCCCGCCTACCAGCGCGCGTGGACGGAGGCGCTCACCCGCACCCACGAGGCCAACGTCCCCGTGGACGGCGCGGTGGAGGAGCCGCCGAAGCACCTCGTGCTGGAGATCGACCCGGTCCTCCGGGAGGTCGACGCGGCCGTGCAGCGGGCCGTGGGCGTGGACGTCGGCCTGACGGAGCGGGAGAGCCGGATCACCGTCCCGGGGTCGAACACCGGGCGACTGATCGAGGCGGGGACCCGGCTCACCGACCTGGCCGTCCCCCTCACCTGGACCGCCGCGGTGCTCGCGGTGCTCGCGCTGCTCGTGACCCGGCACCGCTTCGCCGTGCTCGCCGTGCTGGGGCTGGGGACGCTGGCCGGACTGGGCGTCGTGTGGCTGCTCGTGGAGCAGGGCGTGCAGCGGGCCTCCGGCATGCTCGGCGGCGACCCGGTGGTCCGGCTCGCCGCCGACCGGGTCGTCGTGCTGCTCACCGGCTCCCTCGGCGAGCAGATGGTCACGGCCGCCTGGGCGGCCGGGATCACGGGAGTCGTGGGCCTCGTCGGGGCCATCCTGGTGTCGGGCGGATCACGGCGCCGGCCCCGCCCCACCGCGTAGCATGGAGGCCATGCCGACCACCGTTGCGCTCTCCATGCCCACCGTCCCCCGTTCCCGGCGCACCCCCGAGGACGTGGCCGCCGCCGCTCCCGTGGCCGGACCGAAGAAGGTCCTGCTCGCGTCCCCCCGCGGCTACTGCGCCGGCGTGGACCGCGCGGTCATCGCCGTGGAGAAGGCGCTCGAGCACTACGGCGCCCCGGTGTACGTGCGCAAGGAGATCGTGCACAACAAGTTCGTGGTGAGCACCCTCGAGGAGCAGGGCGCCGTGTTCGTCGAGGAGACCGACGAGGTCCCGGAGGGGTCCCTGCTGATCTTCTCCGCCCACGGCGTCTCCCCGGCCGTGGTGGAGTCCGCGAAGTCCCGGGACCTGCACACCATCGACGCCACGTGCCCGCTGGTGACCAAGGTGCACCGCGAGGCCGTGCGCTTCGCGAAGAGCGACTACGACATCCTGCTGATCGGCCACGACGGCCACGAGGAGGTCGAGGGCACCGCCGGCGAGGCCCCCGAGCACATCCAGGTGGTGAACAGCCCCGACGAGGTCGACCAGGTCGTGGTCCGCGACCCCGACAAGGTCGTGTGGCTGTCCCAGACCACTCTCAGCGTGGACGAGACCCTGGAGACCGTGCAGAAGCTGCGCGAGCGCTTCCCCTCCCTGCAGGACCCGCCCAGCGACGACATCTGCTACGCGACCTCCAACCGGCAGACCGCGATCAAGAAGATCGCCCCGGACGCGGACCTCGTGATCGTCGTGGGCTCGGCGAACTCCTCGAACTCCGTGCGGCTCAAGGAGGTCGCCCTCGAGTACGGCGCTCGCCGCGCCGAGCGCGTGGACTTCGCCAACCAGGTGGACGAGTCCTGGTTCGAGGGCGTCGCCACCGTGGGCGTCACGTCCGGGGCCTCCGTGCCGGAGGTCCTCGTGAAGGACGTGCTGCGCCTGCTCGCGGACTACGGCTACGGCGAGGTCGAGGAGATCGTCACCGCCGAGGAGGACGTCCTGTTCTCCCTGCCCAAGGAGCTGCGCGCCCGGCTCACCGCGGCCGGGGACACCTCCCACCGGCTCGGTGGCCGGGGGGCCCGGCCCGCCCGCTGAGCCGCCGGGCCCGCCCCGCCCGCGGAGCCGGGCCCGGCCCGCCCGCGGAGCCGGGCCCGGCCCGCCCGCGGAGCCGGGGGCGGTCCCCCTCGCTCAGCCCGCCGCGCGCTCGTCGAGCTGATCCGGCACTCCGCCCTCCGAACCGGTGCCGCCCGGGCGCTCCACCACCTCCGGCGGCTGTGCCGCCGCGGTGAACTCCGGAGCCGTGAGCGGGCGCGGCGCCACCACGAGCGGACGGGTGGTGAGCCGTTCGTCCTCCGCGAGCGTGGGGTCGAGGTCGTTGATCCGCCGGGCCGTGGGGAACACCCGGGTCTCCACGGACCCCGTCAGCCGGTTGTAGGTCTCGACCGACTTCTGCAGCGACCGTCCCATGTCGTCGAGGTGCTTGCCGACCGTGCCCAGCCGCTCGTAGAGCTGGCGGGAGAGGTCGAAGAGCTCCTTGGCGTTCTCTGTGAGCCCGTTCTGCCGCCACGTGAAGGCGACGGCCTTGAGCGAGGCCAGCAGCGAGACCGGCGACACGAGCGCCACGTTGCGGCTCGCGGCGTGGTCCAGCAGGGTCGGGTCCGCGTCCAGGGCCGCGGACAGCGCCGACTCGGCGGGCAGGAAGCACAGCACCAGCTCGGGGGAGGCGTCCCGCGCCTCCCAGTACTTCTTCGAGGCCAGCGCGTCCACGTGCCCGCGCACGGCCTTCGCGTGACCGGCCAGCTGCGCCCGGCGCCCGGCGTCGTCCTCGGCGTCCTGGGCGCGCAGGTAGGCGGTCATGGGCGCCTTGGCGTCCAGGACGATGTCGCGGCCCCCCGGGAGGTGCACGACCATGTCGGGGCGGATCGCGCTGCGCTCGCCGTCCGCTGTGGTGCCGTTGGAGGCGACCTGCTCCCGGAAGTCGACGTGCGCGGTCATCCCCGCGGCCTCGACCACCCGGCGCAGCTGCACCTCGCCCCACGTGCCGCGTGCGGAGCCCGAGCGCAGGGCGGAGGACAGGGACGTGGTCGCGGTGCGCAGGTGGTCGCCCACCTCGCGGGTGTGGGCAAGGGCCTGGGTGATGCCCCCGTACTGCTCGGCCCGGTCCCGCTCGAGCGCCGTCACGTGCTCCTCGACCGAGCGGAGCTGGTGGGCCACCGGCGCCAGGGCCCGCAGGACGTTGTTGTCCTGCACGGAGCGGGCGTCGGCGTCCCGCAGCCGGTCCTCCAACTGGGCGCGCGCCTCCACGGCCGCCGCCCGCTCGGAGGCCAGGTCCACGAGCCGGTCCTGGACGGCGGCGAGCTCGGCCTGCAGCCCGGCCCGCTCCTCCTCGGCCGCCCGCGCGTCCCGGGCGGAACGGGCCCGTGCGACGAAGGCGCCCAGGAGGGCGCCCACGAGCAGGGCGAGCAGGACGAGGACGACGACGAGGGTGGTGGTCATGCCCAGCAGTGTGGCACGCCGACCGGACACCGCACGGCAGCGGAGCTCACAGCCACCCGTTCTCCCGCGCCACCCGGCACGCCTCCGAACGGTTGCTCGTGTGAGTCTTGCCGATGGCGCTCGAGAGGTGGTTGCGCACGGTGCCCGGGGACAGCCGGAGCAGCGCCGAGACGTGCTCGACGCTGGCACCGTCCGCGGCGGCCCGCAGCACCTCCCGCTCCCGGGTGCTCAGGGGACTGGCCCCGCTGACGAGGCTCTCCTCCGCGAGGGCGGGGTCCACGGCACGCAGCCCGGCGTGCACGCGGCGGACGGCTTCCGCCAGCTGGGCCGCCGGGGTGTCCTTGACCACGAACCCGCTCGCGCCGGCCTCCATCGCGCGCCGCAGGTAGCCCGGGCGCCCGAAGGTCGTGACGATGAGGCAGCGGCAGCCCAGGTCCTCGGCCACGACCAGGCGCGCGGCCTCGATGCCGTCCACGCCGGGCATCTCGATGTCCAGCAGGGCCACGTCGGGCCGGTGCTGCCGCACGGCGGCCAGGACCTCGTCCCCGGCGGCGACCTGAGCGACCACCTCGAGGTCGTCCTCGAGCTCCAGCAGCGCGGCGAGGGCCCCGCGCACGAGGTGCTGGTCGTCGGCCAGCAGCAGCCGGATGGGCGCGCTCACGGGAACCGCACCTCCAGCACGGTGCCCTCGTCCCGGTCTCCGCCGCGCACGGTCACCGTGCCGCCGGCCCGGTCCACCCGCTCCCGCAGACCGCGCAGGCCGTTGCCCTCCGGGGCGAGGACGCCGTCGCCGTCATCCGCCACGGTCAGCCCCGAGGGCGTCCACCGCACCGTGCAGCGCGTGGCGCCGCTGTGCCGGACCACGTTGGTCACCGCCTCGCGCAGCGCCCAGGCGAGCACCCCGCGGCGGGAGCCGGTCACGCTCTCGGGACGGCCGTCCACGTCGGCCTCGATCCCGGCGGCGGCCAGGGCCGTGCACGCGGCTTCGACCTGCTCGGCGAAGTCCGGGGTGCGCAGCCGGCCCACCGTGGAGCGCACCCCGGCCAACGACTCGCGGGACAGCCGCAGCACGTCGTCGAGCTCGGCACGGGCCCGCTCCGGCTCCCGGTCGAGCAGCCGCTGCGCGAGCTCCGTCTTGAGCGCGATGACCGTCAGGGAGTGTCCCAGGATGTCGTGGACGTCCCGCGCCACCTCCTCCCGCTCGCGGACGAGGGCCAGCTCCGAGGTCAGCGCCAGGTGTTGCTCGTCGCGGTGCACGAGCAGACGCATGCCGCCGATGATCACGGTGGACGTGCCGTACATGACCAGCACCCACTCGCTGCCGGGCGGGAGGAGCCCGACCAGGACCAGGCCGAGCACGGCCGCCAGGAGCACCACCAGGGCGGTGAGCGCCTGGCGCAGAGGAAGTCGGAACGCGCAGAGGGCGGAGAGGTACTGGGTCATCGCGAACGCCCACACCCCGAGGGCCGGCACCGTGAGCAGGATGAGCACGGTGAGCAGGCAGAACCAGCCCAGGGTGTTGGCCGGCTCTGCGCGCAGGGGGAGCAGGCGGGGGTTGCGGAAGGCCAGGGCGTAGACCACGGCGAAGGCGAGCAGGGCCACACCGGCCAGGGTCCGCTGCGGCGGCCCGGCGGCGGAGTCCACGAGCGCGCCCACCGGCAGCACGAGGAAGACCAGCCAGATCGCGGCGAACCACCACGAGGGGTCCTCGGCCGGTACCCTCCCGGCCGGGGCTCGCCGGGGCGTCATCGCCGAGCCGTGGTCCGGCGCACGGCCAGCAGCACCACGGCCGCGAGGACCACCGTCCAGACCCCGGTGTTGAGCAGCAGCGCCCAGAGGGGGTCGGACTCCACGGGCGGTCCGCTGGTCGACACGACGTCGCCCTCGACGAGCGGGTACCGGGCCAGCCCGGCCAGGCCGTAGAGCGGCGTGAACCGCGCGATGTCGAGCATCACACCGCTGAGCGGGACGAAGAGGTTGCCGAAGAAGCTGAGCACCACGAGCATCCCGGAGGCCGCCCCCACCGCGGACTCGGAGCGGAACAGCAGCCCGGCCGCCAGGCCGTAGAGGGCGAACACCGAGGAGCCGGCCACCACGATCGCGGCGGTGGCCGGCCAGCGCCAGCCGCCCAGCTCGGCGCCCGTCAGGGCGCCCACGGCGTAGACCACGAGCACGGGCAGGACGGCCATGGCCAGGGCCACGGCCACCTTGGCCAGCACGTACCCGTGGCGCGGCGCCGGGGTGAGCCCGATCTGCCGGCCCCAGCCGCGGGCCTGCTCCACGGCGGCGGAGCCGGCGATCGAGGTGGTCGCGGTGACCGCCCCGTAGACGGCCATGGAGATCATGTTGTACCCGCCGGCGTTGCCGTGGCCCACCGGCAGGTCGGAGAAGTCCCCCAGCGCCGTGAACATCACGTACAGCACGGCGGGCAGAACCACGATGAAGAACGTGTTCTCGACCATGCGCACGTTGCGGCGCAGGTCGTGGGCGGCGTAGGCGATGCTCATGGTGCGGATCCTCCAGGGGTGGGAACGGGTCTCGGGGGCCTGGTCAGTCGGCGGTGAGGCCCAGGAAGGCCTCCTCGAGCCCGGCGTGGGTGATCTCGAGCTCGCTCGCGCCCGTGGCCGTGAGCAGGTGCCGGGCGATGCCGTCGGTGTCGGGGCCCGTGAGCCGCCGGCGCCCGCCGACGGGCTCCAGCGGAGTGGCCCCCGGGACGACGACGGGCTCGGGCCCGTCCCAGCGGAAGCTGACCACCCGGTGGCCGGCCAGGGCCTGGACCTCGGCGGTGGCGGCGTCCGCGACCACGCGCCCTGCCTTGAGCACCACGGTGCGCGCGGCGAACTCCTCGGCCTCGTCGAGGTAGTGGGTCGCGAACACGACCGTCCGGCCCCGCTCCGCTTCGGCGTGCATCGCGGCCCAGAACTCCCGCCGGGCGCTGACGTCCATCCCCGCGGTCGGCTCGTCCAGGACCAGCAGGTCCGGCTCGGGCAGCAGGGCCAGCGCAAAGCGCAGCCGCTGCCGCTCCCCGCCCGAGCACTTGGAGACCTTCCGCCGCGCGAACCCGGCGGCCCCCGCCCGCCTCAGGGCCTCGTTCACGGGGAGCGGGTTGCGGTGCAGCGTCGCGACCATCGCGACCGTCTCCCGCACGGACAGGTCGTCGAGCAGCCCCCCGGTCTGCAGGACCGCGCCGATCCGCCCGGCCCGCACGCTCTCGCGCGGTGCGGCGCCCAGGGTGCGCACGGTGCCGTCGTCGGGGTCGGTGAAGCCCAGCACCATGTCGAGGAGGGTGGTCTTCCCCGCGCCGTTGGGCCCGAGCAGCGCGACCACCTCGCCGCGCTCGACGCGCAGGCTCACGCCGTCGACGGCCCGGACGCGTTGCTCGCCGCGTCCGAAGCCCTTCCGGACGCCGGTGACGTCGACGGCCGGAGAGCCGGCCGAGGTGCCGCCGGGGCTCGTCTGCGGTGCGGTGCTGGTGGACGGAGCGGTTCTCATGCCCCGACTCTGCTCCACTCCGAGCCGTGCCGGAAGCACCGGATGTCACGACACGTCCATGACATCGGTCACGGGTCCCGGAGCCGGCGGGAGGCGTGCCGGTCCGCCCGGCCGGTAGGATGGTCTCCCGTGGCTCTTACTATCGGAATCGTCGGACTGCCCAACGTCGGCAAGTCCACCCTGTTCAACGCGCTGACCCGCAACACCGTCCTGGCGGCGAACTACCCGTTCGCGACCATCGAGCCGAACATCGGCGTGGTCAACCTGCCGGACCCCCGGCTGGACCGGCTCGCGGAGATCCACGGCTCGGACCGGATCCTGCCCGCGACCGTGTCCTTCGTGGACATCGCCGGCATCGTCAAGGGCGCGTCCGAGGGGGAGGGCCTGGGCAACCAGTTCCTCGCCAACATCCGCGAGGCCCACGCGATCGCCCAGGTGGTCCGCGCGTTCGACGACCCGGACGTCATCCACGTCGATGGCGAGATCAACCCGGCCTCCGACATGGAGACCATCAACACCGAGCTGATCCTCGCCGACCTGCAGACCCTCGAGAACGCGATCCCGCGCCTCGAGAAGCAGGTCAAGATCAAGAAGGCCGACCCCGCCAAGCTCGCCGCCATGCAGCAGGCGCAGACCATTCTCGAGCGCGGGGACACCATCTTCGGGGCGGCTGAGAAGGAGAAGCTCGAGGTCGACCAGCTGCGCGACCTCAGCCTGCTCACCGCCAAGCCGTTCATCTACGTCTTCAACGCCGACGACGGCGTGCTCGGCGACGAGGCGAAGCAGCGGGAGCTGCGCGAGCTCGTGGCGCCCGCCGACGCCGTGTTCCTCGACGCGAAGCTCGAGTCCGAGC
The DNA here is from genome assembly GCF_042879215.1 of Kocuria arenosa. Taxonomy (NCBI): domain Bacteria; kingdom Bacillati; phylum Actinomycetota; class Actinomycetes; order Micrococcales; family Micrococcaceae; genus Kocuria; species Kocuria arenosa. The sequence goes on from NZ_JBHZTA010000005.1 coordinate 37,614, forward strand.
TCGTGGAGCTCGACGAGGAGGAGGCGAAGGAGATGCTGGAGATGTCCGGGCAGGACGAGGCCGGTCTCGACAAGCTCGCCCGCACGGGCTTCCACACCCTCGGCCTGCAGACCTACCTCACCGCCGGGCCCAAGGAGTCGCGCGCCTGGACCATCCCCGTGGGCGCCACCGCCCCGCAGGCCGCCGGCGTCATCCACACCGACTTCGAGCGCGGCTTCATCAAGGCCGAGATCGTCTCCTTCGAGGACCTCGACGCCGCCGGCTCCATGGCCGACGCCAAGGCCGCCGGCAAGGTCCGGATCGAGGGCAAGGACTACGTCATGCGCGACGGCGACGTGGTGGAGTTCCGCTTCAACGTTTGAGAGTTCAAGTTCAAGGCCAAAAAAGCCAGTGTTTACAGCGGTTTGAGGCTTGATGCGGAGAACCGTGCACGTTTCCTGCACGGTTTAGTGTGACGGACCGTTCACCTGCTCCATGAGCCCTTGCGCTGCCTGACGAGTCTTGTCCTCGGCACTTGGCCAAAGCTTCGCGTAGACCCGCAGGGTTGTAGTCGGGTTGGCGTGGCCGAGAGCACGCGCCACGGTTACCACGTCGGCTCCAGCCTCTATGAGTCCTGAGGCAAAGAAGTGTCGCGCGTCGTGAAGCCTGATCCCTGTGACGTCGGCCCGCTTCGTTGCACTTCGCCAGAGATACCCGACGGAGTTCTGGTGCGGCGGGTCATCGCCCTGTCCGTAGAACAACCAGCCAGGTGATCCAGGATCTACGGTCCTTAGATCTTGGATGTGCTCGGTCAGGGTCGTCACCAGGCCGTCCGCCAGGTACACCGTGCGCTCACTGCCGTACTTCGGCGCCCGAATTTCGACGCCACAGCCGTTGGTTCGTTGCACTTGCCGGGCAACGTGTAAGCGCTTGGCCTCGAGGTCAATGTCGCGCACCTGGACCGCTGCAGCCTCACCGAGACGAAGGCCGGCAAAGGCACAGAGGGACACAAAGACCTTGAACTCATCGCTAGATGCCTCTAGAACAGCCCTGATCTGCTCAGGGGTGGGGAGTACGAGCGTGGAGTCCCTCCGGCGCTGTCGTGGCAGCTTGACGCCTTCTGCGGGGTTCCTGCCGATGATCTGATCCCGGACAGCTCCACGGAACACGGTCCCGATGTTGTTGAACCTCGTGTTGATCGTGCCAGGAGCCAGGGTCTCGCTCATCTGCTTGACCCACAGCTCGACGTGGCTGCGGCGGATCTTAGCTATCTGAGCGTCTGCGAAAGGCACAGAGCGCACAGCAAGGCTCATGGCCCTCTCGGTGCCTGTCTCCCATATCTGGCGCTTGCTCCACTCGGCGTAGAACTCCGCGAAGGTCACTCGGCCATGTACGGGGTCCACGAAATCACCGCGTCGGACTGCTGCCTTCTGCTCTGACTCCCACTGCTCTGCATCTCGTTTTCGGTCGAAGATGCGACTGCGTTGACCAGCTGGGGTTTCGACCTGTGCGCGCCAACGACCATTCGCCCTGCGCGTTACACTCACGGTTCTGTCCTTCCCTGGACACAACAGGAGGGGCCGGTCGCACCGGCCCCTCCTGTGCTTTCTGACTAGACGCCCTCGTCCTCGGATTCTTTCTCGGGTTCTTCCTCGGGCTTCTTCTTGCGTGGTTTCCCCTGCTTGGGCTTGCCGTCTTCATATCGCTCGGGCGGGGGCCAGCACTTTGGCAGATCCTCAATCGTGTACTTCTTATGCAGTGAGTCGTCATCCTTGATACGGGTATCGCTATTCATAAAGGCCGTCATGACCTCGCTATAGAGGTAACGACACTCTCTGCCGATCTTGTGAACGATCAGTTTGTTGTTCTTGTTGTGCTCGTAGACCTGCTGGACTGTGATGTCGAGCAGCTTGGCAACATCTTCTTTCGTCATCACTACGTCATGACCAGGCGGGGGAGGAACAAAGGGCTTGCGCTTTTTGGTGTTGGGGTCGTCAGCCATTGTCCTCAGTCCCCTCATCCTTCTGCTCGTCCTTCTTCGGGGCGGACTTTTCGAGAGGAGGCAACTTAGTACCCGACGCTATGGCTCTCATAACGCGGAGATTGCGTTCTCCTTTCGCGAACTTATGGCCAGTCCCTGACTTTGCTGCCTCTGCCTCCTCGGCCTTACGATCTACCTCGCCCCATATCTCGGCATCACGCTTGGCTTGTTCCTCTTCTCGCGCCCGTTCCTCGGCTTCTTCCTGCTCTCGCGTCGGTCTCTCAGCCATAACACGGTTGAAAACGTCTACGCCCGATTCCTTAGCTGGTGCCGGTGGTGGCTTCGGAGGTTCGGGCGGTGGTGGTGTCTGCGTAGCCAAAGCCCACATTTCCGCGAAGAAGCCCTTGCGCTTCACCGGTACCACTGCCGGCGGCGGCTTGGGACCGTAGGTGGCTTCCAGGTCGTCGTTCCACGGAATGCACTCGGCAGACTCGCCATCTTCGTCCACGTCGAGAACTTCGTCGTCGAGGTCGCCGGTACCCGCTGTTATGCGCCATCCATCCGGCATCGGGTGGACACCAATAACCTGGACCTTGCGAACACCGATCGCTGGCTTGCCGTCTGAAACTCTCTCGGCAGGCACTGGGAACATGTAGGCAACTGCGCCGTAGGGCCACAGCGGTTCCACTGGGTCGTAGGCCGCGAACTTTCCGACGAAGGGGGCTTCTCGCTCGGTCATCTCGACCTACCTGTCCCGAGCGCCAGTGACGCCCCGCTGGATTGTGACGGCCTCCAAGTTGACTGGCCGTAAAACAATGGTATTGCAGCACCAGTCCGCGATCGATTCTCTACGCTGGCTTTTTGCCATGAATAGCAGTCCGACAAGGAAGAACAGGTCAGCCGCGTAGTGGATCATCGTGCGACCTGCCATCAACCACATGGACGGGTAGGCGTAGAAGGTGCGCTCCAGGTCGCGGGGATCAACGAAGGGGTGCACCACAACCATGCCGAACAGCATCTTGCCGACGCTCTGACCGGTCTTGGACTGCAGCCACACGAAGTTCGCCAAAGCGACCCCCAGAGCCACACAGAACCCGAGGAAGTCAGCAATCTCATCGAGGGTGCGCCAGGACTCCGGGATGATGAGGTCAAAGACCTTCCACACGATGTAGACGAGAAGCAGGTCCACGGCCAGGGCGAGGATGCGGTGAGGCACGGAGGCAAGACGTTCCCCGCGGTAGTGCCCGTTGCCGTGGAGGACGATGGTGCCAGGCGCGCTCTGCGGAGGGACGTTGATGGGCTGGTAGAAACTCATGGCTGTTCACTCCGCTTCCGGTGCAGCAACGTCGTACGGGTTGGTGGTGTCCTCGTAGGGCTGAGCAACGATGGCCTCGGCCTCGTCTGCCTCATAGGGGTTGGCAGGGGGCCACGCCTGAACAGCAGCGCGCCACCTCTTGAGCAGATCCGGCCCGCCTGCCTTGAGCAGCGCGCGCCCGGTGCCATCGTGGTCGAGGTTCGGCAGGGGAAGGATGCGCCGCGAGTCGTCTTGGTCCAGCAGCGCCGCCATCTGCCCGATGCTGGCGACCTGGGCGAAGAGGAGAACGGGATCGGAGTAGTACGGGCGGATGTGAATCCAGTCCGGCGTAGCCCCGTCAGGCCCGAAGTACGTCACCACCGTGGGGTCGTCGTTGATGCCGCTGTAGAGGCGGTGAACGGGCAGACCAGGCAGGCGCTCGGGTGATGCGTTGGCCGTGAGCATGGTGCCCTGGCCGGGGTTGTGTGAGGTGATGCGCTCGAGCGGATCGGTCGGAGACAGGGTTTCCAGGAACTGCAACTTCTCGCTCGTCACGCCACGGAACAAGATGAGCTGCTGCATCTGCGTCAGCATCGTCTCTCCCGCATCCCCCCATTTCTTAAGCTGCGCGAAGTCCTGCAACTGGCCGTTGAACAAGCAGCCCCGCCCCGGCATTGCCAGGAGTCGGGGCAGATCCGGCAGAGGAGTGTTCGCCATCTCGTCGAGTACAAACAGCACATCGGAATGGGCGTTGGGGTTGCCGGCCTTCTCGTCCTCCCGGTAGAGCTGGTGACGCGCCTTGATGATCTGGCTGATGATCGCCACGGTGATCGTCGCTGCATCGGGGTTGCCACCAGTGATGATGTAGAGCGTCTTGCCCTCTCCGAATCCAGCGTGCTCGGGGGTGGTGTGCCAGAGCCAGGGGTTTGGCTTCTTCGGGTCAGCCCACACGAAGTCGAACACGTCGAGATTGGGAGAGTCAGAGGACTTGCGCGCCGCCTCGGTCTGGTAGGCACCGAGAGCGTTGGTCAGTGTGGTCTTGATCGAACCGAGCTCTCGATCACCAGGCTGATCGAGGATGCCGAACAGCAGCTCGAAGGCTCGCTTGTCATCCAACTTCTTCAAGTCAGCGAGCACACGGTTGAACTCTGCTGTCGTGCCGATGGTGACGATGCGGTGAACCTCGCGGAATGACTTGCCGTTGAGGTTCGCCCAGTAGCAGAACACTGCAAGCATCGACCCAGCCAGGCCGGAGAAGTGCGCCATCTCCTGCGCGTGAGACTCGTTAGACGCCACCGTGAGCGAGGTCTTGACGAAGGCGCGACAGGTGATGAGGGAGAAGTCCAGGATGTGGGCCATGACGAGCAACGACCACCTGATCTCCTCAGCGCCGGGGAACATGTCGAGGTCGTCCACGTCGAGCACGCAGACCTCTCCGAACATGGACCGAATAGCTGCCGAGGCTATGAACGCATCGCTGCGCTCCGACACCACCACCGCAGGGCCGTTGTGCTCAAAGAGGGCAGGCATTGAAAGGGATGCGGACTTGCCGCCGAGCGCACGAGCAGGACCGATGCCCACGACGGTGGTCTCGGGCTTGCTATAGATCATCTGGTCCCAGCGGTCGATGCCGATGGGCTGGGAGTGCGGGTAGCCGCACTTGAGATAGTGCAGGACGCCGAGCGGGTTGGGATGACGGGCAACGTGGACGTAGAGCGGGACGCCCGGTTCCGGCTCGGGCCTGGGGCTGATCTCGTTGCGCCACCGCTCGTACTTGCCGCCGAAGCTGTTTCCCGACCTCGGCGGGGGCTGGTTCTTCTGCTGGCTCCTCTCGCGCCTGATCTCCGCCTTGCTGGGCTTGGGCGGCTTCATGGAGGCCAGGACCGCTCCAGCGGCGAACTTCAGGATCGGGTGCTTGGACTTCTTCGGTGCTACGTGCTTACCCACGTTGCCCATCTCCTCTAGTCAGTAACCGCTGTAGTCAGCGGCACGCTTTTAGCGTGACCAAGAAGAGATGGGAGAGCTTCCGGCAGTGACTAATGAGGAGATGTGCTTTAGCTAGCCCTTTGGAAGAGCCGCGCGCACGAAGCAGTCCTTGGCCTCAAGGAGCTTGCGCAGTCCTGCTGTGAGTTCGGGACCGTCCGGCAGGTCATGGATCATGTCCGCAGCGGCGGCTTGCATTACTTGACTCGTCTTTTGCAAGTGCTCGGGCAGGTGGTCCCAAGCGAAAAAGCGGTAGAGATCTTGGACGCCTGGGTGACGCTCTTTGAGGATGTCTTCAAATGTGAGTTCCATGGCCGGGCAGCCTAGCCTTTACGCCACCCTGCCGAGGTACGCGGCAACCTGAGCGGCGCGACGATCCGAGTGCTTGGCGGAAGTCCATGCAAGGCGAGGTGCTGCTTCCAGCTCACGGACAAGCTGAGGGCTCACTTCGTCCCAGTCGATAGTCGAGAGGGTACGAAGTATCAGAGTGGGCACATCCGTGAATGGCTCGTCTTTTGCATAAGGACGCTCCCACTCCGGAATGTCCTCGTCATTGGCGTACTTGGCGAAGATGTCGTACGCATCACCTTCGGGTGGCACGACGCGCACGTAGTAACCGCCGAGAGCAGGGTTCCACGCAATCCAGATGGTATTGCCGGGATCTTGACCAGGAACGTCCCACGTCTGGTCTAGCGGTGCCTCATATTCCTGTTCCATGAGACGCATAATACGCTCACCGTCAGACATTTAGCCAGAAATGTAATTACAGCGTTGCAACTTCATGCAGACAGCAAGAATCCCCTGACGGTAAGACCAGGGGATTCCGCTACCGCCCAACTTTTGTTTTGTTGGGCAATTCTTAGAGGTCAAGACCGTTGTCCTGCTCGCGCTCTCTGGGCCTGAGATATTGCTCCACTTCCGTGTCCGAATCCCCGTAGGTCAAAGTTACCGCTGAGCCGTCGTGGTCAACGAAGGAGAGCACGTTGCCGTCGCGAGTGAACTCCGTCTTGTTGTCCCGAAACCGCCTGGCTCGTTCCTTTAGCGCATCGTCGGCAGTGCCGTACTTGCTGAAAGAGCCGCCTTCCAGCTCGAAGCCTCCGGGGGAGACGTGACGCTGGTGAAGGTAATGGCCCTCGGTGGTCGGCTCCTGCTCGCTGCTCATAGCTCCATGCCTCCGTCTCGTTCTCTGCTTCTCACCGGCAGTTCCCACTCGGAGAGCGCCTGAATGGCTGCGTTGCGCCGCTCCTTGGCTTCCAGGTAGTGGCCGGCGTCGATCCGGGCGTGCATCATCTCGCCTGCTGTGCGGATCTCCTGGCGCAGCTCGTCGGGGCTGAGGGTGCGGGCGAGATCGAGGCGCGCATTGCGCTGCAGATGTGCGAAGCGGTCAGCGCGTTCTAGGCAGGCGTCGAAGTCGTCCGCGGTGAAGGGTTGCTGTGGTTCCTCGAGCGGATGATGCAACATGGCTACAGCCCGAGCCCGCCGTACTCGCGCGTCCGGGGCTTGAGGAACTGCTCCCGGTCGGCGTCGGCACGTTCGCGCATGACCAGGACCGCCGCGTTGCGCTCTTGGATCGCGTCGTTGAACTCTGCCTGGTCGCCGCCTCTACGAAGTCGCTCGTTGGCGTCGGTGATGGTGTCGTGCAGCTCTTCAGCAGGTCGCTCGCGCATACCTTCCACGCGGGCTGCCCGGTCGAGGTCTTGATAAATGTCGTTCCAAACAGGATCTTTGGTATCGGACTGCTCGGCGTTGCATCCGATGGAGAACAGTTGCCGGGCCTGGCCCGCTTCGATGATTCGGTCGACTTGGCCTTCGGCCATTTCGAGGTGCTCAGGGTCGCCGGAGCTACGGGCTTGGTAAAGCTCCCAGACGGCCTGGCGGTGCGAGTTCATCGCCTTGGTCCTTCCTATATCGATTGGTCGTTGTCACGCTCAAGGCCACGGCCCCTCTCGCGCAGGATCGGAGTTTCCTTGACGTCCGGCTCCGGGCTATCGGGCTGAATGAGTCGTTCACGCAGCGACCCTCCTGTGCGGATGAGGGGTTGCTGCTCTTGTTCTGTGGACGTATCTGGACGGACCTGGACGGACCTGGACGGCTCGGGGGCCTTGGACTTGGCGAGGCGTAGACGTTCGCGCAGGGTTGTGCGCGAACCGAGATCTGCTTCGGAGAAGTCTTGTGCTTGTTCCATTGCGCGGTGACGCACGCTCTCGTTGCGTTGCTCTCGCAGTTCCCTGTTGCGGTCTTGGGCGATCTTCTGGCGCTCTGCGGCCTGCTCGCGTTCCTTGGCAGAAGGCTCGACCGGGGTGCCCTTGGATTCGTGACGTAGCCAGGTGAGGGACATGCGCTTGTCTACCCGTTGTGCCCAGGATTCGGCCACCGTCTCGTAGGGGTTGTCGCCGTGGGTCTCATGGTCGAGGTAGATGTGGCTCTCAGCCTTGGCACGAGTGTTCTGGCTGTAGGAGCTGTTCGCCGTAGCGGTGTGGTCTGTGCCGGGAAGGATCTGAGTGACCTCGCATTCGGCGCCCTGAATCTTATGGGCGGACTGCGCGTAGCTCGGGCCAAAGGGCTGGTTCTTCTCGTGCTCACGGAGGGGTACACGGATGATGCGCTTGTCCTCGAGCTTCACGTAGCTGAATCCTTGCTCATGGTTGATGTCGAGGATGTGCCCTGTCGTGCCGTTACGGACCGGGGCTTGGCCCTTCACGCTCGGGGCATAGGAGCGAAGGAACATGATCGAGTCGTTCTTGTGAAGGTTCCAGCTACGGCCGGATTCCTCGTCATTGACCGTGACGCCGTGAGGGCTGATCTCACCACGTTGCTTGCGGTCGTACTGCACCATGCGGTTGAAGGTGTCTACGTCGGTGTTGGAGGTCTCCACGATGATGCGGATGTCATCGGCGGTGAGGGGCTTGCCGGTCTCTGGGTTGATCTTGGTGTCACGGAACTGGCAGTAGTCCTCGAACACCTTGAGCTGACGTTCTCCGGCGTCGTCGGTGACGTGAACGCGGCCCTTGTCATGTAGGCGCTGAACGGCCTCACGAGCTTCATTGATGTGCCCAACGCGCAGGAGGTTGTAGGTATGAACATCTTCGGGATCACGCTGACGGCGCACCTTACGAAGCTCTGTCTGGCCGTAGCTCTTGACGCTGTGCTCGTACCAGCCGGCGGGGCCGATGGGGGTTAGCTGCTTGTCGTCGCCAACGAGGACAAAGCGCCCCTTGCCCTTAGCAGCCACCATGAGGCGGTCGAGGTGATCGGTGTCCATCATGGCGGCTTCGTCGATGATGACGAGAGTTCGATCCGTGAAGGCGAGCTTGTCCTGCTTCACCTGGCGCTCAATGGATTCCACCGACCCAAAAACGCTTGCTCCTACCTTCTCCCCACTGCGTTGTGCGGTAGCTGCAGCGGTGGAAACAACGATGGTGTTGTCGATGAGGTTCCCCGCTTCAAGGCTTTCGCGCAGGGTCTTGAGCGCCGCGGTCTTGCCTGAACCGGCGTAGCCGCTGATGTGGGTCCACGCCGACTTAGACGCAGCGTTTACAGCCTCCCTCTGTTGGGGGTCGAGGCTGAATTGCTGGCTATCGAAGATGCGGTTAAGGATGGCTGAATTGGGAGCGGGAACGCTCTGGCGGGCCTTGGATTCCATAGCCCGCAGGAGCCGACGTTCCTTGGTCACTTGGGCGTTGGTTGTGAAGTACCGGAACCGCACATCGCTTGCATCGCGGACCATAACGATCTCCTGCCGTACTTCCTTCTCGATGCTCTTGAGTTCGTCCTGGGTAAAGCCGAGACCCACGGCGCAGCGTTGAATCGAGGCCATGATTTGGTCTTCGGTAAACACCGAGTTGTCACGGCACAGGCCCTTTAGGCCCGACGTGGTGAAATCAAACTCCGAGCTCGGGCCATGCACTGGCTTCAGGTCGAAGAGGCGTTCGTGCAGGACCTTCTTGCGCTCTAGCTCACTGGCTCGCTCGATGGGTTTACCAGGCCAGCGCGGTTCTACCTTGAAGCCATGCGCCCGAAGGTCGGCCTTCCAGCGGTCCCAAGCACCACGCTTGTCGGCCTCTACGTCCGATTTACTCTTTGACTTCTTGACGCGGCTAACGCGCAGAAGATTGTCGAGTTCCGCTCGAGTCGGAGGCCGCTTGTAGTCGGCTTCGAACTCCTTGACGAGCTGGTCGCGGCGCGCGGTGTTGGAGCTGTGGAAACGCTCTGCTGCTTTGTCGATTCCAGCAATCCGCCAAGAGACTTTGCCTCGTCGAGATTCCTCGAAGGAGTCATAGTTGATCGGGATGCCCATGCTTTCCAGGCGGCGAGCAAAGTCGCCCATGACTACGGCATCGGCTTCCTCTGCAAAACGCTTCAGACTTGCTTCGTCGATGGTGAGCGGGCGCATTCCATCAGGGTGAGTGTCGTCAGGGAGGAACGCCATTGTGGAGATAGCGTGGTGAGTGTGTAGGTGGGGATCGGGGGCTGCCCCTCGTTCCAAAGTCGAAATGGTGTGGCGAGCCGCGAGCTGGGTGGCGGGCATGACGATGATCTTCGCCCCGCGCACACGTTCGGTTTTGGAACCCTGCTGCTTCGTCTTCTCGTTGTACTCGCCCTTGATGGTGCGACGTACGAGATAAGCGCGTTCCTCGATTGCCTTGATTCCCTCAGCGCACGCAGCGTCCCATTCAGCGATGATCTGGGCGCGTGCATCAGGGGTGGTGGCTATCGCGTATTCCATGACGGACTTCGGCGCTGAGAAGGTGCCGTCGATGAATCCCCAGCGGTGGGCGTGATTGATCTGCTTGCCGTTCTCGTCCCGCTTGGCGATCTTGTTGCCCTTGGCGTCCTTGAGGATCTTCCCGTTCTCGTCAGTCTCCCAGTCGGGCTGATAGGACATCTGACAGAGCTGCTTACCGTCCCAACGGCCGTTTGCGAGGTCGTGCCACTGCTGCCGGGTGACGCCTTCTGTGATACCTAGATGCTCGGCTCCGGTGCCCTGAATGCGCTCAAAGAGGATCCCGCGGGCGTTCTCTTCCCCGCCGTAGTAAGCCGCAGTGAGGTCTTCCTGTTCCTTCAGGTACTCCGCAAAAGCATGAGAGCCAGAGGATGAAACTTTGTGAGTTGTGAACATCGTGGCCCTCCTTCCCTGAAGATCCCGTGATGCTAGTTCCGTGGATCTCAGCCTGCTGGAGAGTGCAGGTCAGCGCTTCCACTAGCGACTAATGAGGGAAGGGAGATAGAGGAAGGCACTAGACGCAGCATGCCTGCGGCATGCTGCTGTGGGGCGCTGTGGGCACGGTCGGTCCCAGAGAGTCCCAGAGGGTCCCAGAACAGCAAATGCCCTGGCGGGAGACGCCAGGGCAGGTACTACGGAAGGGCAGGACTACAGGGCCTAGAGGTCGTCGATATGCCTTGCTGTGGACGGTGCTGGGGTGTTGGGGACAACGTAGGTAGTACCGCCGCCACCGAGGGTTGCAATGGCTACGAAGGTCCACTCGGCTGCCGTCACCATGTCATCCTGCAGGGCTGCATAGAGGGCGGTGAGGCCGGCGACTACAGCCGCCACGATGGCCTTCCGGTATGGGGCTATTGACTTGAGCATGGGCATATCTCCTTAGTTGACGAACTGACTGATGGCAATGGCGCCGCCGACGATGGAGGCAATGAGAGCACCTGCGAAAGCTCGGTAGTGCCACTGAATGTTCTCGCGGAGTTCTTCAAGCTCCTTCGCCGCTGCCCGCTTATCGACGTCCTTTTCCAAGTCGGCCACATCTTTAGCCAGTGCCTTGTGCTCTAGCTCCTCTTGGATGTACTTGATGCTGGCGGCGTGGCGAGTTACGTCAGTTTCGATAAACGAGACCTTTGTGGCTGTCGCGGACTGATCCAGCATCGTGGCCTTGAGTTGCTCGGTTAGGAACTCGATTGATTGCCGAGTTTCGCGGGATGTGTGTTCCGCCTTTTGATCCGCCTGCGCGAAACGCTGATCCAAAAGTTTGCCTAGATACTCGAAGCCCTGTTCAGTGGCTTTGGTGGCACTATCTACCTTCTGCTCCAACATCGTGATTTTGCTGGCGAAGGTTTGCTCAAGGTTCGATATGCGTACCTCGATCAATTCAGGATTACTTTCTGGCACCGGACACCTGCGCTATTGCGTCTGTCAGTCTGTCCACTGAGATTGGCTTAGAGAGCACTTTGTCGGCGTGGCATTCATCAAAAGGAGCCGTCGTATCGGCAGTGAGCAAAATGCGACCCACCTCTGGATGGTCCTGCTCTACTTGGGCCAAGATGTCGCACCCATCTACGGTGCGGCTTAGTCGGCGGTCGCAGATGATCACGTCGATGTTGTTCCAGTCGGTTTCGTTAACGAGGTCGTCAAAGCGCTCCACACGCAACGTCACCTGGGCGACGTGAGGAGCGATAATGAGCGCGATAAGTTGCGCCACTTCTTTTGCATCTTCGACGATCAGCACACGCATAACTACTTCGTGTGCTCCACACCGGCGCCATAGAACTGAGCATCGCCAAATGCGAACACTCCGCCGTCCTCAGCCCCAAGCCAATAACCGAGGCCTGTTGCCGTCGAAGTGATCGAACGAATAGGGGCGGCGAGTTTCAGGTCGACAATCGAACCGAAGAAGGTCACTGCGCCGAAGGAGAACACCCCACCATCGGTACCGACAAGCCAATACCCTTCACCTGATGGGTGAACTGCCATGTCCGTGAATGGTGCGTTCTCAATCGCTTCGCCACCTGCCGAGCCGTAGAACTGCGCGTCTCCAAAAGTGAGAACAGCACCGTCACGCAAGAGCATGAAATAGCCTTCGCCGGTGGGCGTGGCAACGAGTGCGACCATGGGGTTTCCGGACATCTCTGCTGCCTCTTTCACTTCTTGGATCTTGTCTTTTGGCATTGAGGGCACCTGCCCTGCTCCGGGCTTTTCTTCCGCGTGCCAAGGTTCACCTTTGACGGGTGTGTGTAGTCCTGCCTTTGCGAAGTATTCGGCCCGTAGAGCGTTGTCTCGCCAATCGCACCCGAGGTCAACCGCTCGGGAGGGTTGGAGAACGCCGTTAATGACTTTGCCGTGGTTGCTTGTCCCTGGCCATGCGGCAAGAGGCGCGAAGGGTGCGATCTTCTTGGCCTTCTCGACATCACCGTTCGCCTTTTTGAGAGCCGCGTTCCAACGTTGTCGGTCGTTCCAGAAGTCCCATTGCCTTTCTAGGCTCCGTTGGCCCGCCTCGATCCAGGGCACTCTGCCCCGGCGCCGAGGATCGAGGGACATCATCGCTTGGACCCACCGCACCCGGCGAGCCACAGAGAGGACTACGCCGTGTAGTGGGTCAGCCATTGGAGTTGCCCTTGACCTCAGCCACCTGGGCTTCAAGAGTTGCGATGTGCTCGCGGCAGTCCTCGAGGTAAGCGTCCTTGGCCACGATGTCGACCATGGCTTGGGAGTACAGCGCCTCCAGGCGTGCGAGGCGGCGACCGTAGTTCACCGGAGGGGTGATGGCCGGTGCTTCCTCAGGAGTGGGGTTCTCGCTCTGGGTTGTCATTTGGCCTTCTTTTTCTCCAGTGCGGTCACTCGCGATTCGACTATCTGGGTTGCTTTGACCAGGAGAGCCACAACGGCGGAGTAATCGATAGCGTCTGCTTCGATTCCCTTATCTGTCTCTCTCCATGAGGCCACTTCGGGAACTTCGCTTGCAGCTTCCCCAGCTATTAGTCCAATGAAATCAGAATCTTGATATTCTCTCGCGGCCCTCGTGCGGCGTGGACCGCCTGACTTGCCCTTGCAGACAGGGCAGTCGTCGCCGATCGCGTGTTCGGGCGCATTCTTGCGTGCCGCCGATTTCGTCTCTTCGATCGTGACTTTTCCGGTGTCTTCACACCACGAGCAGACTGACGATGGGGGTCGCTTGAAGCGCACCGCGTTCAGCCTCAACACGCTTTGGAGAGCGGAGTCGTCGAGATCGCGCACGTCCTTCTTGGAGGACAGGGCTGAGTTCACGAGGAAGGCACTTGCTTTGATAGGCGAGAACGCGGTGTCGTTCGCATTGCGGACCTCGACCGCATCGCCAGCCGGACCTACAACTTTCAGAGTGGTGGCCACACCGAACTCGCCGACCTGGAAGGAGAGACCGGCCTGGGAGCCGTCAGAGTTGGGGAGCACACCACCGTTGCGGATGATGAGCCCAACCTGGTCGAAGCCTCCAGACTGGTTCCTCTTCTCGGCAATGAGTGCCCCGTACGGACCCGCGTGAATTGCATCGAGTTTGGCGTCGAGATAGAAGCAGGGTTGGTTGCGGTTCGTGTCGTAGAAGCCGACGTAGTTGCCGCCGGTCAGGTGCGCGCGAACGTGTGACCAGTACCCGCCCACGTTGTTGTTGCCAACCTGGAAGCCCCAGTTGAGATCCCCCGAGTAGAGCGTCCCCGAGTAGCCGCCGCCCATTTCGACGTTGGCCGAAAGGTGGACGCTGGGGTCTCCTGCTGACGCCACAAGGCGGTTGGCGATGTTGATGGAGCCGCCCGCCCAGGTAGATCCTCGGATGATGATGTTGGAGAATTCGGCGTTCCCGTCGCCGCCAATGCGCCAACCCGTAGCGCCGGCAACGTAGTTCGCTGACTGGATGACCTTGCCGACCGTAAGGGCCATGTTCACGGCCAGCTTGTCGGCAGTGATGGTGTTGGCTGCCAACTTGGTCGTGGTGATCGAGTTCGCGGCAATGGCGTTGGCCGTGACCGAGCTTGCTGCCAGCTGCGTTGCGGTGACGGAGTTAGCGGCCAGCTCGTTGGCCGTGATGGTGTCGGTAGCGATCTTGCCTGAGGTGATTGACCGAGCGGCTAGCTGATCTGTTCCGATGGCGTTGGCCGCGATCTTGCCTGCCGTGATGCTCAGCGCCGCGAGCTTCGGAGTGGTGATCGCGTCGTCTGCGATCGTCGTGGATGTGACCGATCCCGGCAGGAGCTCGTCAGCGCGGGGTGCGTAGGCAGTAAGGGACCCGGCCTCGGCTTGTACGTCATCGAACCAGGCGTTGCCTGTGGCGATTCCAAAGTGTCCTCTGGACAGCCGTAGGCGGACGACGGCGTTGCCGCCAGTGACTGTGACTGTTATGGATCCACGTTGCCAATCGAAGGTGCCGCGGCCGAAGACAAATGCTTCACCATGAACGACAGTCCCGCTCACCGTGGTGGTGGAGATGACTACGCCTGCCGCATTGGAACCTGCGGGACGAGCTACACCGGACGCCTTCGCCCAAGTGCTAAGCGTCCATTTCCCAGGTGTCAGTACGAGATCCTGGATCGCAGCCGCGTCACCTGTTCCGCTGAACCAGAGGGCTTTCTGGCCGAATAGCCCCCGCCCGCCCGTGGGAGCGATGACGCCCATTGATGTGGGCCAGATGTCTCCGAGCACGCCCGACTCAAAGCCGGAGTCCTTGACGATGTTCCCGCCGCCGAGGGCCAGGGCGATGTCGGCGTCCACGAGCTGACCTGTTCGCCACGGTCCACCACTGGGCCGGCCGATGATGCCCTCGTTACCGGAAGAGTCGATGGCTGAGACGCCGACGTGGTAATCCACGCCTGCGGCCAGGCCCCCAATGTAGCCATGCGGCGCCCCGACCTTGACGTCTTGGACGGGGCTGGAGAGGTTCGAGTTGGTAGAGACGCGGACTCGGTACTGGCCAGCGCCGTTGATCACGTCCCGTTCGGGGTTGGCGTTCCACTTGATGGTCAGCGCCTGCACCGCCGAGCTGACTGCGTTGGCGGGGAAGGTCACTGGCCCTGGTGCCGTCGTGTCTGCGCCGGTCATGATCGTGCCCGTCGCAGGCAAGGACGTGCGGCCGTTCGTTGTTTGCGCGAAAACCGAGACGCGATAGGTGGTGTTGGGCTCCAGCGGTTGGACTCGGACCTGATCGAGCACACGATCGACTGTTGTCTGCGAGGGGGTGGCCTCGCCGACCTTTACCCATTCGACGATGATCGAGCCGATTTGATCGGAGCCGTAGCCCGATGGCGATTGCCAACTGGCATCGAGATAGATCGTGTCGAAGTTGGAGCCCCACGACAGTTCCAGGCCCGATGGCCCCGGCACGTTCGGTGGCTCCATGACGCGGACCATGCCGCCGCCGCCGAGTTCGAAGCCTCGAGGGAAGTACGGCATGCCGTTGGGGAGGATCTGGATACCCGACACCACGCCGGATCTATCCCTGCCGTCGACCTTTTTCTCGATGCGGGTAAGGCGTCGGCTGAGGTCGCGTGGAAGGTGGTGGCGGTCGGTCATGAGTCGTTGAAGGTCACGAGAAGTAGGTCGTTCTCGACGTCATAGGCCAGCTCCACGATGCGGCACTTCACGTAGATGTTGGAGGAATCAGAACCCGCGTCGTCGTTGATGCCGTTGATGTCCAGGTATACCGACACCCAATCGCCTACGTTGAGCTTGCCGGCCCAGCTGAGATCAAGAGCAACCTGGGGCACGAGCGGAGCCTTGAGGTTTCGCGCTACGGCTTCTGCTGCGAGGCTGGGGAGCAGGTCGTGATTGGCGCCTACGTCTGACTGCTCGACTGCTTCGTAAACGATTCCGTCAGTCTTCGATGTGTCGACAGCGCTGGCTTCGTCGCGCTCGGGTCCGGAGCCTTCGCCCTGCATGATGATGGCGTTCTTGATCTTGGTGCCGTCTTCTTCAAGGCTGACCAGCTTTCTAATGCCGCCTTCAGCGTCGAGTTCGAAGGTGTAGGTGGCCGTGCGGTCGACGCCGCGCTTGGGGTAGTGGATGTCGAGGAAGCGACTTGCGCCATGGTTCGTGCTGCGGACCTGAATGTCGCAGAGGCCGGCGTCCGGGAACTCCGTCAGGGCATCGAGAATCTCGTCGTGCTCCGCGTGCTGATACGCACGGTCGAGGTAGACGCCTGTTGGTGCGGCGTTGGGGGTGATGTTGAGGTTGGACTTGCCGTAGGCGGGGTCTTGGGCATGGGCCACGATGCCGTTGATGATCGTGGCCATGTCGGCATGCGACCACGAGGACGACTCCATGGCGGTCACTGACACCTGATCCCAGATGATCCCGCCCGGAGGTCGCGGGGGAGTGGGGTTCGGATTTACGAAGGCCGGGGCATACAGGCGAACGTCAAGGATCGAGTTGCGCCCTGGTGGTGTGTCGATCGTCAGCGTGGCTCGCTCGAACACACCGCGGCGGGTCTCGTCGGTGATGGCGAAATACTGACTGTCTTCCACAGTGCTGCCGTCAGGGGTGCGCCGCTCAACGTATAGACCGCGCCCATCAAGGGCAGGCCCAGCCCATTCGGCGTCTCCACGAAGGTGGAACCACGCGGAGAGAGTGAGAAGGTGCCCACCACTGACCGTGATTGTCTGGCGGAGGAAGGTGTCCACTCCGGGGACGGCTTGCCAGAGGTTGGCCTGGTACTTCTGCCCAGGCTTGGCGCCCCACTCGGTAACGACATTCGCCGTCACGCCCTCGGCCTGCCACCCTTGCAGATTGCCGGTGTCAAAGCTGCCGTTCACCAGAAGGTTCGTCCGGCCAGCCTTACCGAAGACGCGATGTTCGAAGTAGCTGAGGAGGCCTTCGCAGTCGATCTCGTAGCGTGTCAGGTCATCCGAGAGGCGACGGAAGACCACTCGGCCTTCCCAAACCGTTTTCTCGCCCATCCACACCAGCACCTCACGTGCGCCGGGGCGGAGCCGCCTTGCCTGGGGGTCGCTGACCGGCACGGAGAACCGAAAGCTGCCAGGGGCACTGAGCACGTCACTGGCCGGGTCCATGCCCTTGGCTTGTGGGTGGGAGTAGACGTTGCCGCCAAAGCGGTCGCACGACTGAATCTCGAAGTGGGGACTGGTCATGCGTAGGCGTCCCGCCAGGTGAGTCGCCAGATGCCTTGGGTGGTGATGTTGTTCGGACCAGGCAACAGCTCCCACCATTGATGTGATCGCTTGCCCAATTCCCTCGGGCCGGTGGAGTCGCCTGTCTCCTTCTTCGCGAAGTCGAAGTAAGCACCAGCCGGGACGCCATGGAAGGAGTAGAGCATGCGCTTGCCGCCGTCGCTGTTGTTCGTGAGGAACGGGAGATTGGCGGTCTGCTGGAGAACAGCTTTGACGTAGGTGGGGTAATCGCCGAAGTTCGTGACCGTCGCGGTTCCGCCGATGGTTTGGTTCCGCTCGAGCTGGCCGTACTTACGCGGATCGGCTGCGCGGATGGGGAACTCGAACTCTTGGACGTTGTGAGCTTTGGGCGTGGGCAGGTGGAGCTCACCGCCGACGCGCACCTGGAGCTGAACCGGTACGCCTGGCGCGTGAGTGTCGATGTAGACCCATGCCGGTTTTCTGACCAACGATGCGAAGACGGCTGACAGCTTCTGCCGGACTCGCCAGATGCCGTGATCCTCGTTTCGTGGCGACCACGCCACGCCCTTGATATTCATCTCTCGGGGTCCGAGGCGTAGGCGGCTGAGCAGTTCGCCGTCGCCGTAGTTGTCCGTGGCGCTGTAGTCCACGGTCGCGGAGTCGAGCCCTTCGAAGTCGGTGACGATGAATCGGTCCCCGTCGAGGTCGGGGGTGCGGTTCATGTTCAGCGACAGCAGCCGAACGGGTAGCGAGCTCATCCGAACCTCCTTGCCACCTGGCGGGCCGTTTCATGCGGAGATACGGAGCCGTCGATGATGACCTTGGCGCTGGGTCGGGCGTTGTCGCGGATTGCGCGCTCGAGGCGATCGATCTGGGCGTTGGTCATGATGTGCTCGGTCTGACCCGTGCCGTTGTAGGCCATGGTCCAGCCGGGCTTGAGGTCACCGCCCTGGTCGTAAGTGGCTGCATGGACGTGGTTGTAGTGCCCTGCCGCCGCGATGGGTGGGACCCTTTTGCCGTTCTTGATGCTGAATCCGGCTGGTGTGTAGAACAGCTCGGAGAGGTTGCCGGCCACGCCGAGAAGGGCGTTGAAGATGCTCATCATGTTGCTGCTGACGAGATCGACGGCCTTGCCCTTGTAGTGGTAGGAGTTGGCCGCGTGGCGTCCGCCAGTCGTGGAGGTGACGGTGTGGGGCACGCCCCTGCTCGCCAGCAATGACGTGACAGCCTTCCAGCCTTGGCCCACGGCTCCGTCGCCCACTGGCCCCGCAGCGGCGTTGGCAAGGATGGCCTCGGCGTCCCGGATCACTGCCTTGTACGAGTCGTCCATGGTCTTGCCTGCCATGACTTCGACGACCTTCTTTTCGTCCAAGTACGGGGGCTTGGGGATCTTGGAGAGGATGCCGCCGCTTGCGAAGGTGCGAGCACCCTTGGCAATGGCGAAAGCTGCGCGGTCCATTCCGAAGTGATCGACGGCCACCTGTTCGAGGATCGCCATCGAGCGTTGCCGTTTGGATCCAGCCAGTGGGATGTAGGCCTCGCCACCAGTCTCAGGCTCGGCAAAGACACGCCACGCTCCTGCTGGGGCGATCTGTGCACTGTGGTCCTCAACGCCGCCGTCTGCGAACGTCTTGGCAGGAGGTCGCCTGGTGGACTCGATCGGCTTGAAAGTGCCGTCTGCGTTGATGCCAGGGGGCCCGTAAAGCACGCCGACGCCGGCCGCTGCGCCTTTCAGCGCCAAGCCGTACTTGGCTGCGATGCCTTCGACTTCTGCAACGCGCATCTGGAGGGCGCCAGCAATGGACTTGGCCGTGGCGTCTGCGCCCTGTCGCGACTTCTCTTCGATAATGCGCCAATAGGTGGCCTGATCGGCCCCCGCTTGGGTGAGGTTCAGACTGCGGCGAATCTGCTCGACCGCCTTCTGTCCTTCGACGGAAGTGCTGGCTGCGAACTGCTGAACGAGAACAGCTGCTTCGGGTCCAAGTTTTGCGAGCTGGGTGGCGATGTCTGAACCGAAGCGCGTGGCGATCGTGTTCAGATTCTGCATCCACTCCTCTTCGGCATCGTTCTGCTTCTTGAGCTGGTCGATGTAACCCTGGAGCGAGACAGTGACGGAGCTGGCGTAGTCGGCAACGGTGGCCTTGCCCGCTTCGTAGGTCTCCTTCTGGGAATCGAAGGTGCTGAGCTCTGCCTGCTGGCGGTCTTTGAGCGCCGAGATTTCGTCGTTGATGGAATCGCGTTGACCCTTAGCGTTGCTTGCGAGATCAGCTTTCCGAGCTTGTAGGGCGTCGAGATCTGACTTCTGCCTATCCCGAATCGCGTCACGCGCTGCCTTGTTCTGCTCGCTGAGCGCCTTCTTCTGGCCCGACTGGAGATCCCGTTGGGAGTCTGCGGCCGCCTGCGCTGCATCGCGAGCCGACTCCTGAGCGAGGGACATAGCGTCACGGAAGGCAGAAGCAGGGGAGCCGAACGCGGCTATGGCGTCGACCAGTTCCTTCTCTTGGTCCGTGAGTTCTCGGACACCCTTGGCTGCGCCTTTAGCTGCGCCACCAATGCCCTCCAGGGCTGCAGACGCTTCGGGGGACGACTCCTTGAGCTCTGACTGAGCCTTGTTCTGGTCGCGAGCTGCCGTTGCAGCCTCGGAGAACTGACCGCGCATCTTGGCGATCTCGCGGACGGCCTGCTCTGTCTTGAACCCGTCGATGCTGTTCTTCGTGGCGTTTTGGACTTCAAGAAACTGGCTTGCTGCGTCCCGGTTTCCCAGAAGTGCGTTCTTGAGCAACCGTTGAGACTGTTCATGCTCCAGGATCTTGGGATTCGCCTTGACGATCTGGTCATATACCCGCTGAGACGCATCGGCGTTGCCAAGGATCGCGTCGTTGACGTCGCGTTGGTTCACGCCGAGCTTTTGAAGCGTGGACAGTGCCTTGTTGTCTGCAAGCTCTTTGAGGATCTGTTCCTCGATGGCACCTGCCGTACCGTCACGTTGGGCGAGGATGGCCGTGGTCAACCCCTCGACCTCACTGCGTGCTCGGGCTTGGCTCGCCGCGTAGGCGGAGTAGATCAGCATTCCCGCGCCGATGGCAACAGTGGCGAGGCCGAGGCCCTTGGTGAAGGTCCCGAGAGCCGAGCCAGCGTTGACCGAGCCGATAGTGACGCCGCTGAGCGCACCCTGGAGTGCCTTGTACCGCGGGATGGCGGTGCCTGCCACGGCCACAGCAACCGTCGTTGCCAGCGCGAGCCCGCCCACGGCTGCGCCAGCTGCTTTAACCGGACCGGGAAGTTCGGTCATGCCAGTGACGAGATCAGTCGTGGTGCTTGTCAGGCCCCGGAGAATGCCGTTGGTGGACTGGCCGGTCTTGATCAGAGCGGTTTCGAGCGCGCCCTTGAGTTGCTCAACATCTCCCTTGAGGTTGTCCATCTTCTTGGCTGCCAGCTCGGCTGCGGAGGCTTGGTTGTTGAGCGTGTCGCTCATCTTCTTGATGCCAGCTTCGCCCTCGCGCATCATCAGGTTCGCCACGCGGATTGCGTCAGAACCGAAGATCGTAGACAGGGCGTGGTTTCGGGTCTGCTCGTCCAAGCCGGACAGCTGAGTCTTGAGCAGTTCTGCCGTCTTGGTGAACCCGACGAACTTCCCATTGGCGTCGTAGACGTTGATCCCGTACTGCTTCATGATCGCCGACGCTTCTTTGGAGGGCGATGCGAGCTGTAGGAACATCTGCTTGAGCGACGTACCGGCATCGGAGCCAAGAAAGCCTGAGCGGGCGAAGAGGGTAAGGCCCGTGACTGTCTCGTCGATGTTGAGGCCGAACTGGCGAGCGACAAGAGCCGACTGATTGAGGGCCAAAGCGAAGTCGTGCACGCCACCCTGGGCGGCATTGGCACCACCAGCCAGGAGGTTGGCGATATGGGTGACGTCTTTGCCCTTGAGGCCGAAGACGGTCATTGCAGAAGCTGCCGTTTCGGCGGCCTCGGCCACGCTGATCTGACCGGCAGCCGCGAGGTCGAGGACACCCTTCAGGCCACCGCCAAGAATGTCCTTGACGCTGATACCTGCCTTGGCAAGCTCCGCCTGTCCCTTGGCGGCTTCCGTGGCCGTGAAGACTGTCGATTGGCCGGCCTTGAGGGCTGCGTCTGAGAGCTGCTTGAGTTCGTCGGCTGTCGCGTTTGAGACGGCGCCAACCTCGCTCATGACGGCCTCGAAGGTCATCATCTTGCTCGTGGCAAAGCCCATCCCACCGACCAGGGCAGCTGTACCGACGACGCCCGCAGTGCCGAGGGCATCCATGCCACCGGCTGCGGCGACCATCGTCTTGAGGGACTGGTGAGTCTTCTGCTTGAAGTCGTCGAGGTTCCGGCCGGTGCCACCGAGAGTGTCACGGAGACGGCTGAGCTTCGTTTCTTGTTGCTGGTAGCCGTCAGCGGCGCGGAGGCTCTGCTTGTAGAGCACAGCCATGTCAGTGGCAGCAGCCCCACCGCCGACACCCTTGGTCAGCTCGGCGCGGAGCTTGGATTCGTTCTTGAGTGCGGCTTCGGCTCTCTTGGCGGCCTGCTCGCGGAGCTGATCGGCGCTCTGGATGGACTTGCCGTAGCCAGCCGTGGACTGCTCCAGGACATTGAAGCTCTTCTTGGTCTCCTGGGACGCCTTGGTGCTGTTGGTCCCGAGGTTCTTGACCTCGTCGCGTGCCTCTTTGATCTCGGCCTTGAACTTGCCGAGATTCTTTGTCGACACCTCGACTTCGATGTTCTTGAAGACCGTCACTCGTCTACCCCAGTGTCACGCCAGGGGACGAAGGTCAGTTGGAGACCTGCCCCCGCATCGTTCTTGCTTGCTTCTTGGCGCTCTTCGTCGAGTCGTTGGCACCCAACACATCGGCGGGATTCGACCATGAACGGCGGCGGCGAGTAGTCACGGCCAGTGTTCGGGTCTATCCAGTCGTCAGGGCGGGTGCCACAGTGCGAGCACTGCTTCGATTCTTCGATCTGCCAAGCGATTGCTTTGTCTTGATCTGCCTCTTCCCACCCGAGAAAGACGCTGTGAGGGATACCGCGAGGGACGCAGTAGGCGAGCTCCGCCCGGAGTCGGGCGTCGCTCCTTATCCTTTTCCCAGGGCCTCGATCGAGTTAGAGCTGTTGACGCTCAACGCCGTGATGAACAAGGTGTCCAGCTCTGGCGCAGTCCAGTTGTCCGACTTGTAGAGAGCTTCGAAGTCCTCGACCGTAAGGGGCTCTTCGCCCTCTTCAGGGATCAAGCACGCCGCCAGCAATGCCGGTTCGAATGACTGGCCCCAGGTGAGGTCGCCGAAATCTACATGGAGCCGCTTAGCTTTGGCCCTGTCGACGTCAACGGGCGGGTGCTCGTCCATGAGTGCGTTCATCGCTGGACGACCGATAGAGCGGAATGCGAAAGTCACGGTGGCTTCTTCCACCTGGGCTTCCAGTTCCGCTACCTGCTCGTCATTGCCCGACCCCTTCGCCTCTTCAAGAGCACGCAGGAGGGAGGGTTCAAGGATGAGCCGCGCAGTGGCAACGTTCGGCTTCTTCTGGCTGAGCTTGTTCAGGCGGGAGACGTTAGGAGCCATGAACTAGGCAGCCACAGTTGCGTCCACGCCTACTTCGTCGTCGATCGAGAACTGCACACGGAAGCGTGCGGCTTCGTTGCCGGCAGAGTAGAGGCGGTTGTTACCCGAGACTTGGACAGGGAACACATCGACCGCTGAACCAGCGGTGGTGAGTCCCTTCAAGCCGGTGAAGACGACGAAGCCCACAACGTCTTTCTCCAAGAGAGAGCGGAGAGGGTTGGTGGTGTCGTCCTCGTAGAGGGTGAAAGACGAGTCGGCTGCTTCGTCAGGACCAGGGATCTTTTTGGTCTGACGGGTCGCCATGTCTGGCGTGTCGATCTGGGTGCTGTTGAAGGTCCAGCCGTCCAGCTCGCCCACATCGCCCGTGATGTCGGTTCCTGCTGTGAGTTCTGCGGCGGTCGGTGCGTGAACGTTCGCGACTGCCGGGCAGAACAGGATCTTGATGTTGCCGCGCTGAATACCGCGTGCCATGGCTTATGCCCCCTCTTGAGTAGTTGCGGGGGACTCGGACAGAATCTTGACGAGATCGGCCTTCTTGACCTTGTCGTCGAAGGTGACTCCGTCTTGTGCAGCGACGATCTTCAGCTCGTTTTCGTCGAGGTTATCGAGCGAAGAGACGGGCTTACCAAGGATCTCGCCAGCGAGAGCGGTGGCAGCAGGGACTTCTTTCCAGCCCTTGTGCTTCCAAACCATGTCGAACGCTTTGCGCGTGCAGCTTCCGAGGGCTTTTGAGCCTTCGTGGCTTATGTGAATCATCTCGGCCAAATTGACCATCCCCCTAAGACCTTGCAGGTGTCTCGCCAGTAGCGGCCCAAGCAAGGCGCGGAGGTGGTCCGCTTAGATCATCGCGGCGGTCGTCTTGGTACGACAGCAGCTACATCAAGCGGAAAAGTATCACTGGGGCGTGATGGCGAAACGGAATCTTTCGACGACGGAGAAGAGGTCCGGGCCGACCTTCTCGGGCTGTGAGGGGGCGGTGTCGATGTCCCTGGCCATGACTACATAGCCTTCGATCACCAACGGGTGAGCGTCAGTGTCTAGAGCCACTTGGTGAATCCGATGAGCCATGTCCTCGACCTGCTCGTAGGCCACGCCGAAGGAGGACACCTGATACGGG
Organism: Kocuria arenosa; assembly: GCF_042879215.1. Classification (NCBI taxonomy): domain Bacteria; kingdom Bacillati; phylum Actinomycetota; class Actinomycetes; order Micrococcales; family Micrococcaceae; genus Kocuria; species Kocuria arenosa. Next base: position 61,388 of record NZ_JBHZTA010000005.1, read on the forward strand.
TAGGACACATCGGCGTAGGCGTCAGCGAAGGTGCCCGAGTAGGTAGCGCCGTCGATGGGGTAGAGGATGCCGTAGGGCATGGACGGCTGCGCCTGGCCCGCTGGGGGCTTGGGCGCTTCCAGGATTCCGATCGACTTACCCGTCGCCGTGGCGAACAGGTCCCGGACGCGGATCGTGACGATGCGGCGTGGAGGTGTCGCGCTCATGATGCGTCGTCCAGAGCGTCAGCGACGGCCTGCACGTACTTGTCGGCAATCTCGTCCACGGCTGGGCCGAAGTGCGGATAGGGCGGCTGCTTGTAGCGACGTCCGAGCGAATCGACGCCATCAAACCCCATCTCCAGGCGCCGGCCGCGGATGTCGTCCGTTCCCACAGCGAAGCCAAGGGAGTCCGCGGTGTTGATCATCGCCGCGTCGATCTTGCTGCGGTAGTCGCCAGTTGGGGCGTTTGGACCAGGGCGACCTGATGCTTTGACCTTGACCCGAGTAGTCAGAAGTGCGGCGAAGTGGACGTTCTTGCGCCTGATGCGGGGCCGGAGGTTGTTGAGGAACTTGTCGAAGTCCTTGACCAGCCCCTCGGTGTCGACCTTCAAGATGTCAGCCATAGGGAGTCTCCAGCATCTGCACCGTTGCCTGCCGCCGCACAAGGAACGAGGTTCGCGTGACCGTGGTGACCCGGAACTTACGACCTTGGAGCGTCTTGTCGTACCTGCTTGCAGTGCAGGTGATGACGTCGCCGATAGCCATATCCGGCACGTTCCAAGGGAGCGAGATCCGGTAGGTGGCGTCGACTGCCTCTTGGCCGGCGTACTCCTTGGCCTCATTCGACTGGAGATCCTTGGTCGTGAAGACGCACTTGCCGGAGTAAACCCGCTTGGAGTCGTCTGTCGTTGGAACCATCTGCATCGTGGCTTCGTCGTACACGTCGTCTCGGGGGCCCTCGGGATCGCGCACGATGACGCACTTGTCGAGGAACAGCTTGTCTACGGATCGGCGCGCACCGTCGAGGTTAAGAGCCACTGGCCAGTTCCTTGAGGATGTTGAGCATGGCTGCGGTGGGGCTTGTACCGAAGCTTGTGCGCTCGAGCGCTTCGGCTTCCAGCGTCTTTGGGTCGATGGATTCCAAGAAGCGAGCCAGGTCCTCATGGTCGCTGCGAAGCTCGGTCAGGCCCTCTCCGTTGATCTTCACGTCCAGAGCGTCGAAGAGCAGCGCCACGCGGGGCAGATCGTATGGGCCTTCCTTGACGATCTGCACGCTGACGGGTTCAAGCCCCACGGGTTCACCGTTGATCTTCACGTCGATCGTGGTTGGCTGAAGTTTGATGTCGAACTTGGCGAGGGTCATGCGGAGAGCTTTCGTTCGCGGGCTGCCAGCCTATTCGCTCGTCGTTGTTGGGCAGCGATCCTCACCCGGTCCTGCTCGACCTGGGAGCGTTGCAATATCTCCAGCTCGGCAATGGCTTCCTTCTCGGCTTCTTCTGCCTGGGCTTCGCTGGTGAGGTCCGGTCGCGGCCCGAAGGTGCGTCGGCAGTTGGGGTGGCTCAGCGGATGAGCCTTGGCTTGCTTGGCGGTGACGATCTTGCCCGAGGCCGTGACGCCATCGCCGTGAGAGGTCCAGCCGCACCCTGGGCCGTCGATGCACTGGAACCACTCGACGTCATAGGCTTCGCCAGCGTTGATGGCGGCCTGGTTCATCGCGATGCCCGTGGTGCTGCGGATGGCCATCTGGCTGTACTCGGCCAAGCCGTGGCGTGAGCCGTTGCGGTAGATCACTGCGGAGACGGCGTTGCTCTCCAGCGTCTTGCGTAGCTTGCGCCCGGTGGCCTGCCGATGCGACACGTCGCGGATGCCCGTAAGGCCGGTCTCCTTCGTGAGCTTCCGAACGAGCTGCTTCGTGGTCTGGCTGACGTGGGCCGTAGCGCCGAGCAGGTCTTCGTAGAGCTCGTTGGCTAGAGCCGTGATGGCTTGCTGATGAGGCGGCGTCCATCGGAAGGCCGTAGCGCCCCCGGCGATCTCCACACCTGCGGCCACGAGCTGCTGGTTCGTGGCGACGACGCTGGCGGAGTAGAGGCTCGGTAGGTTCTCCTGGATCCACGCACGCGCCGCGGCATCGAGGGAACCCATGGCTTGCTCGACTGCCTTCTGAAACTGGCGAAGCTTCTGTGGCGTCCAGTCCTGCGGTTGGTCCTCGATCAATCCCAGTTGTTCTTCGATGCGGCGCCACACGAGCGCGTAGGAGGCCCGTAGCTCGGCACTGAGCTGCTCAGCCTCTTCCCGCGTCACCGCCCTCTGTCTCCCCGCACGAGGCCGCCCATGCGGGCGTAGACACCGGAGTCGTCCTCACCGTTCTCACTGACCCCTTCGGCCTGCACTCGCTCGAGCTGCTTTTGCAGCGCGGTGATGTTGGCCGAGGCGTTCTGCGAGAAGCCGTCGACGGACAGAGAAGCGGGATCGGCCGCGAAGTTGGCCAAGCGCTTCTTGATCACCGCAAGGATGACGCCCTTGACGCTTCCCGTACGGTCGAACAGGTCGTCCAACTCGATGTCGCTTGGGCCGCCGTCGCCGATCTCGTCCCGGACCACCTGGAGCTGGGAATCGGTCAAACCGCTCACAGCCCGGTACCCCAGGTGCGCCGTGCGATGTCGAGTGCGTATTCAGGCCACCATGCACCGGCAGAGGGTCCGCCGTTGCAAAAGCCGTCAGACTCACCCACACGCTTGAGCCAGTGGAAGGCGTAGACCCAGCTGATGCCGGTGTTGAACGTCGGCGTGGGGCCGAACTTCATGCCCGGAGGGTTGCACCAATCGCCGCCGCTGTCCGCGCCGTTGCGTGAGGTGTCGATGATGGCCTTCATGCCGCTCATGAGGCCCGAGAGCTGGGACCCGAAGGGCAGGATCTCAGACTGTGGGCGGTTGTTAGACGTGTTCAGCGCAAAGGTGTGGAAGTTCTGCGTCCCGACCTGTTGGAGTCGCCCAGCCATGATTGAGGCGGCGTTCCAGTTCGAATGACCGGCGTCCATGGAGACGTGGCAACCAATCGCTTTGAACTGCGAGCAGGCGTACTGCAAGCACTCAATACGGCCGGCCTGGTTGCCTTGAGCCACGTTGGTCAGGTCCGCCAGTGCGTCAGGCTCGATAACCGCAGTCACGTACTCCGCGTAGGGAGCACAAGCAGCCACGTAGCCGTCGATCCAGGCCTTGTAGGCGGCGATCGTCTGGGCACCACCGGCTGAGTAGTGGCCGTTGTCTCGTCCCACGATGTTGTAGACGATGATGAATGCTTCTTGCTGTAGGGCTGCTGCTGCTTGGAGCTTGCCGCTGAGAATCGAGGGCGACATGCCGCCCCAGTCTCCGATCCAGATTCCGACAGGCTGCTCGCCCATACGCTGCATGAGGTTGGCGTCGCCGGTACGGCCCTGGCTGGCGTAGACCTGCGCCTGCTGCAGTGGGAAGTTGATCGGGTCTACCCACATGCCAGTGGGCGACGTTGGAGGCGGTGGAGGCGGTGTCGTTGTTCCGCCACCAGTGCCGCCAGTGCCCCCGCCCGTGGTGGGAGCTGCTGGGAAGGCAGTAGCGAGGCTGGACAGCATGCCGAGGTCGAGGGCCTCGCAGACGATCATCCAGAAGTTGCCGTAGTAGGTCGAGGTGGCCGTTGCAGATGGTGGATCGCTGCGGAGGTACGAGCCGTAAGCGTTGGAAACCGGGAGGTTCGTGAGCTTGGTGGCCTTGATGTTGGCCGCCACGGAGTTCGTCGGGTCGCCGGTGACGATCGACTCGTATGCCGCGTATTCGTGGGTGAGCTTGTCTTCACCGCTGATCACAGCTCCGGCGTGGGTGTACTTGCCTGCGACCTTGCCGGCGCGGGCGATCTCAGCCAGGAGGAATGTGCGGATCGGCCCGGTGAGGTACGAGCGAGCTTGCCCGTCGTTCCAGAGGCGTTCCACCAGTGCTGCGCGGTGGATGACGATTGGGTATTCGTAGGTCGCGTCTGTCGAGCGGGAGTAGGACCAGCCACGAGTGCCCGTGGTGATAGCGCCGACGTCGTGCTGGGTGACGCTGTAGTCGTTCCATTCGGGAGGTAGGCCGGTGGTGGTTGCCAAGCCGCCAGCGTTGTCCGTGGCCTTGGTGAGGGAGTCCCAGTGGCCCGATCCCATTTGGTCCCACTTCGCCTTGCCAGTGAGGGCCTTGAGGATCTTGTAGGCAGCGGGGTTGTTGTCCGAGAGCTTCTGTTCAAAGATCTGCGAGCCGTTGAACACGTGGTGGCCGTTAAAGCCAGCGGCTTCGATCTTCTGCCACTCGTCGGTGACTTGGTACAGACGCCCCTCGTCAGCGTTGGCTGTGAAGATGTCGAGGTCAGCTTCCAGCGCCAGGAGTGCATCGCGGTCGCTCTGGCGGTTCCAGGCGTCGATGGCGAGCTTGTAGGCAAGCACGCGCTGGTAGTCACCACCGGCAGCGAACGAGGCGTCCGTGACGGCATTGGTGCTGGTCGAGTAGCTCGCCACCCACATGTTGACCGCGGTGGACTTGTTGTTCACCGATCGCTTCAGCTTGGTGAGGCCGAAGTTGTGGATCTTGTCGTAGGTGGGCTGATCCTTCTTCAGCGCCGCGAGGAAGAGCCCGTTGGCCTGTGACATCGAGGTGATGCGGTTGGTGCCGACGTCTTCGAGCACGCCGCCGTCCGAGCGCACGTACTCGCCCATGAACTGGCCCATGGCTGCGGTGACTGCGGTCTTGCGAGCATCGGTGGTTGGAGCGGGGTCGGGTGGAGTCTCGGTGCCGCCGTCGCCGGGATCTGCGCCAGTGCCTGGAATGGTCACGTCGGTCTTGTAGGCGCGTGCGTAGTCGATGTGGAGGATGAGCGGCTGCGGCGTTGAGGAATCGCGCGCTGGAATACCTGTTCTAGTGCTCCCGACGCTGGACTCGAGGTGAGCCACAAAATGGAAGCCCTTGGTGGGGATGAATGCAGGGTCAGTGACTTCGTAGACCTTGAGGCCGTCGACATAGAAGGTGAGGCGGTTCGGCAGCCATTCGACAGCCCAGACATGCCACTCGCCCGGAGCGATGGTGTAGGTGTGCTGCTTGCTGGTGTCGGTGGGGTTGTTCGGCTTGCGCAGGGTGATGGTGCCGGTGTTGGCGGCACCGTTGAGGGTTTCGAAGAAGCGGATCTCGCCGTCAGCCTGGCTGTCGGAGTCTGGCCAAAGCGCAACGACAGGGGAGTAGCCCTTACCCACGTCGAGCTTCATGCGTGTTTCCCAGCGTCCGTAGGTCTGGCCCACCTTCATGGCTACGCCGCCACCAGTGTCGCCGAGGCCCTTGACCTGCATCTCGCCGTTGACCACGACGACGTTGGCTGGAACAAACGTGCCGTCTCCGTTGCCGCTACTGCTGAAGAGCAACCACTTCGCGGCATCGATGGACGATCCGTTGAACTCGTCGGCGGAGACAAGGGTCCAGGTGACGCCATCGGTGACAGGCGCGTAGGTGGACTCGAGCAGCTGGAGCCTCGCCAGCACGTCGGTCAGAGCGGTGCTCATCGTCGCGGCACCTGCGACGAGTTGATCGATCGTGGCCTGCATTGCCGTCCGTCCGCTTGCGGCGCCAGCTTGTACGGCTTCGATGGCAGCCTGCACGTTGCCCGCCTGGATGCCGGGCTTGGCCGTGAAAGGCACCGCTGTGGCGGTTGGTGGCTCGATGACGATGGGGTCAGAGCCGCCGGGGGCGTGCGACTGCGCATGCGGCGTGGGGGTACGAGAGTCAGTGAACCGAGGGTCTGTCTTGTCGGCCTTGGTCGTCATACCCGCGGTGTACGTGGCGCTGTTCAGCTTGGAAGCGAGGCCCGGAACGGTGGGAGAGTCAGCAGTTCCGCCAAGGTCTCCCGTAAGTCGAACAACGCCCTTGCCGGTCGAGGAAGCATCACCTATCGGCGTCCCCGTCTCGTCGAGCACCACATCGCCGGTCTGGCCGTTGACGGATGTCACGGCGGTTCCGGTCTGGATGGCCGAGTCAGCCTTCGCAAGCGACTCTTGGACGGCGGTGTTCAGATCAGAAGAAGGGATGCCGCCAGGCGGCTTCACGTACTTCTCGTTGGCCTCTGCAATGGCGTTGGCTTCGGCGGTGTTGGCCTTCGCGGTGGCGTCGGCGGCCGCATTCGCCAAGACCACGCCGTCTTTGGTGGTCGCATCAGCCTTGGCTGCGGCCAGAGCTGCATTGGCCTTCGCCTGCGCCTCCGCATCGGTGACCCCTCCGCCGGCAATGCCCCCGTGTGCGTTCGGGTTCTCATCGTGGGCCTTGACGGCTGCGTCGATGTCGGACTGCTTAGCGAGCTTGGTCTTGGCCACTTCGTTACTTCCAAAGAGTCGAGCGAGGAGGCCGAGGAACAGGGAAATGAAGTGCATGGGCGCGGACCTTGGCCGTTTGCGGACAGAGTGTCACACGGCCAGCAGTGCTAAACCGTGGTTGAAACGACGGAGATGGCTATTTGCACCTGAAAACACGCCTAGTCAGGCATAAAATGCAAGATTATGACAAGGGGTAGCAAAGAAACGAGTGCGCCGCTGACCTACCCCGTGTGACAATAACCTTCACATCGGGACTGAGGGAGCCGGAGATGGCTAATCAGGAAACCCCGGATCCGGCAGGAGCAAGCGCCGCCCGGGATGCTGCTGATTCAGCAAGGGATGAGACGCGCGGTGCCTGGAAAGAACAGGAGATACGCGCTGAGAAAGCGAAGCGGGATTACAGGCGATTTGATGCCGCTGCCGACCAGGCATACGAAAAGGCCAGGCAGAAGAGTCCACTGCTATCGATAGGCGCGTTCAATAAGGCGACGAAGAACTGGCAAAAGGCGGGGGAGGTTCAGCTTTCTCCGCCTCCGTTGTCTCCCGCAACAGAGTTAGCCAGTGTAAGGAGTGTGGCGAAGGAGTGGCTCGCTGCAAGCATGGCTCTGTTTGGCCTTTTCTCGTTCACGGCACTTTTCTTCGGCTCCGAAACTCTTGGAGTTCTTGACAACCAAAGTAAGCAGTCGATTATTGTATTTATTGCACTTTTGGTTACCGCAGTCGGAGCTGCTACCGCGTGTAATTACTTCGGGACGCGCGCTGCCCACGGTTGGCCACGGGGACGCAATCCGCGATCACGTTCCACTGAACTAAAGATTCAACAAGCCCGTCGTGATCTGAAGTGGGCAATGGCTTTCGCTCTCGCCACCGTTTTAGCAATTCTAGCTGCCCTAGCCCTTATTATCACCCCTCTGCTAAACGACCCAACGCCCCTGATCGTGCAGGTTCTTGCACCTGGTGAGATTGAAAACGTGCTCGTGTGCGGGGAGTACAAAAGCGCTGGCGCCAACGGCATCTCCGTCACCAATGAAGATGGTGGCCTTGTAACTACACGCTGGGGTGAGGTCGGCAAAGTGAACGCCGTTAGGAGTTGTGGGTCCAGCTGACCCAGGTGTATCGCGGCTGGTGACAACGTCCCTAGCCAGGGGTAGCTTCCTCTCATGGAGCGGAGCAAAAAGCAGATCGAGATCGATGCGGCTCTGCGTGAGTTCCACGAGGCCGAGAAGGCCCTGCACGCCAAGGAGACAGGCAAGAACTACGACCGTATGCAGCGTGCCTGGGAGCAACTGTGGGCCGCGGAGAAGGACCACACCGCCGTCTCAGTACGCATGGCCTTCTACTGCATGTTCCACGACTACGACAGCGACCCGATCCTTCGAGGCCTGCACTCCCACGTCGATCACGCAGCAGAGATAGAAATAGCCAGAGCGACGTCGGACACCGAGCTGTTACTACAGCTCAGAGAGTGCAAAAAGAAGATGAAGGTCTCTGCTGGCGAGGCCTACCGACGCGCGGCTGGAAGGAAGTCCGCCATCCTTCACGTCTTTTATGAGCGGTATGAGGCTGAAAAGAACAAGAGCTAGCGGAGCGGGGCTGCGGGTGGCCGACGACGTATGCCGCCGCCCGACACGTTGGCCGATGAGTTGTTCGTGACAGCTCGTACTAGCGGGAACAACGTGGCCTGCCAATCCGACCGCATACGCAGCGTTGCGGCGTCGTCAGAAGCAACCTCGGCGTAAAGCGCGGCTGTGTCTGCGCGGCGCATTACATGTGCTCCGTAGTCCTGCAGTGCCGTCGCCAGCGCCGCTCCCTCGGGGGTGAGGGTCAGCAACGAAAGATCGACGGACGGAGGGATGGCGAACAGCGAGCCCATCGGGACCGTGCCGGTGTAGGCAGTAGCACCATCGCCATCTTGGGATCTTGCGGGCCAAACGAACCCCGTCTGGAGCACCGTGTTCGGGAGGCCGAGCGTGAGCGTGTGCGGAATGTTCAGCGAAGCGATCTCAGCCTTGCGGATGATCCCCATGACGAGAGATGTTCCCGACGCTCTCGCCCCGGCTGTGATTCCTGAACCGAAGAGGTCGTTTTGGACTGTATAGGTCGAAGTCCAATCGGTGGAATCAACCTGCGTCATCGCATAGAACTCGAAGATGGTTCGGCCGTCTGGCTGAATAACAGCAAGGTTCTTGTCTGTACCCCCCGACAGTGCTGCTTCTGACGGGATGCGGCAGGTGACTGTCGCGTTAGTCGTTGGGTGCGTGACTGTTGCAACAGGGTCTTCGATGGATGCAAAGACAATCGGCACGGACCAATTCGCTCGGTTCAGCTCTGGGGCTTGCTCAAGATACTTTGCCGTCATTGTGCCGGATGAGGCCTCGAAGATTGCGCCGTCCCCCATTGACGTGTTAGCGGGTGCCGACACTGCGAACGGATGGAGGCTCGCCGTGCGGAAGGCGGATTCTTCTGAGGATGATCCAGCGCCCATCGACACTGGCCGCACATCGTTACCGTCCCACACGCCATCTAGACGTATCGGGCTGCCGTCATGCGTTGCCCAGGTGGACGGCATTAGGCGCGCACGCCCAGATAGTCGCCCACCTCTTGGTTGGTGTCAGTCACGGCAATGTGAGAGAAGTGCCCCGGTCCATATTGCACCGAGTTCTGGCGACCCCAAAGTAGTCGGTAGACGAGGTGATCGCGCGCCATGTTCTGCGTCGTTAAAGCAGTCTGGTTGCCAGCCAGATCATAAATAGCAAGCACAATGCTGGAACTTCCAGCCGCTCGGCGGACCTCTACCCGGTAGGTGCGGTTCAAAGTTAGGGCCGAGCTTGTGAACACTGTCGCGTTTGTCGAATCCCGGAGGACAAGCTGGTTGGAGCTGTTGACCAACAAGACGATGATTTGCTGGGCCGTCTCGTTCTCGGCTCGGAAGATAACCGCGTTGCTTGACGGTGTGGCCGCTTCGTTACGGAAATAAAAGCGAGCAGCGAAGGCACCTAAGTCGAGGGCATCATAAGAGACATACTGCGTGGTGGTCGTGGCAGGAATCGTGATCGCGTCATTGGCGTACAGCATCGCGGTACCACTCACGAGAGCAAAAGCATCGTCACCAATACCACGGGTTGTCGTTGAAATTGTTGTACTTTGCGGAACCTGCAGCCCGTCCCATGAGCGCACCGTGATCGGTTGCTTGGAGAACACAAGCCCACCTACGGGGAAGTCGGCAGGCACAGTCTCGTCACCAATTTCCCTCACCAGAACAGGCGCAAAGTAACCACCCTCTTTGTCTACCTTTAGAGCATCAGCGGCCGCACGAGCAACAGCCTCGGCGTCCACCTTGTCCGTAGCGTCTGAGGCGGCAGCAGAGATAGCCGCTCCCTCGGCTGCCGAAGCCTTCGTACTTGCGTCAGTAGCGGCCGCAGCAAGAGTGTCAGCATCCCCGGTCTGCCGGGCCTGCACCTCGGCATCTAACGCCGTCTGGTCAGCCTTTAGCGCCAGCCCAGCGGTATGCGTCGAGCTGTTGACCTTCGTGGCCAGAGCGGTCGTCACATCGTCCTGATCAGCCTTCAGCGCGAGAGCAGCGTCGACCACCGATTGGTCAGCCTTGTTGGGCACCGAAGCGAGGGCGGCCAGCTGCTCGGGCGTGAGGCCCAGGTCTGCATCGCCCAGCTCGCTGTAGCGCCACACGCCATTCGTACGGATGTAGAGCCGACTGTTCGTGGTGTCGACGGTCGGGAGGTGTCCATCTTCCGGAGCATCGGTCGGAGGCCCGTCGCTGATGCGGTAGGGGAGCACGGAGAACCCGTTGAGCGCGTTTCGGAGCTCGAGGCGGAGTGCGTCTACTTCTGCTTTGTTGGCGAGGTCGATCCGATTGGCCATCAGGGTCCTTGAAGTGCGGTGTAGCGCCAGGTGCCGTTCACACGGACGTAGAGGCGGTTGTTGGTCTTGTCGATGGTCGGCAGCTGGCCGTCCGCAGGAGAGTCCGTAGGAGGGCCGTCGAGCACTCGGAAGGGTGAGATCAGTGCGGCTACCTGTGCTGCCAGAGCGTCGAGTTGCGTCTTTGTGGCCATCTGCTGAGCGAAGGTCGGACTCGGGTAGTTGCCGGCCAGAACCCCACCCGCTGCGCCCTTGGGGATGCGGGTATCAGAGAAACGTGGGTCGGTGAGGTCGGCCTTGGCTGTGAGGCCTGGAACGGTCGGCTCATCGGCGGTGCCGGCCAGATGGCCAGCAAGACGAACGAGGCCCTTGGCCGATGGACTGGCATCACCCACGTCAGCGCCTTCACCACCCGTAGTGATCAGGACGTCGCCGGTCTGCCCGTTGACCGAGGTGACAGGAGCGACCTGGACGGCAGTGGTGGCGAGGTTCAGCTTGCCCCGCACTTCGCTGTCGAGGTCGGTGTTCGGGATGCCACTTGGCGGTTTCACGTAGGCACCCTGTGTAGCGAGAGGACCAGCGGCCATGAGAAGCCAGTTGTTCCGGTCGTACTTCACATGCACCCAGTTGCCGGGCTGCAAGCGTGCGATCTCGTTGGCTGCGCCCTGCACGTCGCCGTTGCGAACCACCAGGGCGAAGTTCCCCACGGCCTCATTGCGCCGGACGATGACGTACTCGGTGCCTTCGTCAATCAACTGCGTTTGGTCTGCGGAATTGCGGAAGCGGGACAGCACCAGGCTGCGCTCTTGGGTGAGCGCGGTGCCGTAAACGATGTAGCGGCCCACTTGATCCTGGTGGATCTGCGTGTTGAGGTCGCCGAGGTACGTGACCCCTGTGCCCTCGGGGCTGCCGAGGAAGAGCTGCACGTTGGAGTCGTCGAAGCTGGTCCCGGAGCGGAAGGGAGATATCACGCGGTAGATCCGGTTGTTGTACCGAAAGAGGTCGTTGATGTCGTACTGCGTGTTGCGGACCCAATCACCGCGGGCAACGAGGCTCGACGTGCTGGGGTCGGCGCCAGGCCCGCCACGCATCAGCGTGAGGGTGTCGACGTCTAGGTACGCCTCTTCCCCCGGTGGTATCTCCGAGGGGTGGCTGACGTAGTACGCCTGGCCGGTAGCCGTGATGCCGTAGTGCGTGATGATGTCGAAGGCGACGTGGCCTGTCTCGGTGACGTAGGGGTCGGAGACTTCCACACCAGGCGTGGCAGATGGTCCACGCTCTCCGCGAGGGCCAGGACCGCCAGCAACGCCGGAAGAGACAATGACGTACTCCTCGGTGTCTTTGGTCAGTACGAATTCAAGGATGTCGCTCAACGGGTCACGTCCCGCTGCTGCTCGAGGATGCCCCACGCAATCGTGGTGGAGGCTCCTCCGAGGTCCCAGGACTGCACATCGAAGTAGACCGACCGCACGCCGTCAGGCAAGCGCGTCTGAGCATCAACCACACCCTCGGCGCTGTCGCCGCGGAGCTTGAGATCGATGATCGTGTCCTTCGTGCCTGCTTCTAGGCCGTCAACGACGTTCTTGGTGATCGTGAAAGACGTGATGACTGTGGGGTCGTTCTGCTTCGCACGGATCTGCGCCGTGAAGCGCCGCGTAGAGAGGTCTTGGCCCTGGAGGCGTAAGCGGATGTGCTTGGGGTCGCCGGCATAGAGCTTGATGTTGCCGCCATCGCTTTGCTCGAAGAGCTGCGGTACTGCCATGGATCCCTCCCTCCGGGTGAAGCGAACGAAGAGCGACTCCGGGCGGTAACGTCCCCCGACAACAGGCCAGAGCCGCTCTTCGGATTACTGAGCGGCGGTGATTGCCGCTATGAGCTCGTCCTTCTTGGCAGAAGCAGCGACTTCCACACCGTGTGCATCGGCGTAGGCCTTGAGCTGGTCCACCTTGAGATTTGGAAGCTCGTCAGCGCCGAGGTCGACCGTAGGGTCGAACACAGGCTCTTGTGGCTTCTCGTCCTTGGTGCCGGGAACGTACGCACCTTCAAAGGTGATCTGTTCCACGGCCCAAGATGGCAGCTCGTCGCCGGGTCCGAAGGTCTTCGCCTCGCCGGTCTTGGGATCCTTGACGTCGACCGTGTAGGCCAGCTTCGGAGCCATTACAGAACCGTTGCGGTCAGGGCCAACTCAGGGTTGACGATGACGGGTAGGGCCACACCAGTGACGCGGGTCCAGGTGCGCAATGGGTCGTTGTCTTCCCAGACTTCGGCCACGATGCCAGGAGCCTCGTCGGTGCGGAGGATGCCTTCGTTGACCAAGGCCAACGCTTCGGCAGTCTCGCCCCAGAAGGTGCGGCCGTGAGCCTGGCGGTCTTCGCCCTCGGAAGGGAGGAAGACAACCTTGGTGTCAGGGATGACGCGGGTAGGCGTGCCGTTGACCCGTACCTTCTCGTCGTTGACGACGATGTTGGGCAGGTCGTAAGCAGCCAAGGTGTCGTTGAGCGCCTGGCGGGTGATGAGGCCCGGAGCGCCCTGCAACGAAGAGAGCAGGGTGCGGAACTCTGCCACCTGCATCAGCTCGAGGACCACGCGGTTGGAGGTGAGCATGAAGCCCGGCTCCACGCCGTTGGTGTCGATGTAGCGCTGCTTCCAAGTGCTGAGGTTCGCAATGACCGTGGCATCTGCGTGGTTGGACCAGACAGTGGCCGGCGCAACCTTGTGATTCGCAGGCATGCCGTAGTCGACCTCGACCACCATGCCGTTCTCGTTGATGGTCGTCTTGCCGTCCCAGATGGCTTGGCCACGGGCGACTTCGATACGACCTTCGATGGCACGACGGAGGTTGGCCACGTCGTTGAAGATGGCGTCGATGTATGGGACATCGCTGCCGTTGATCATGCGCTTACGAAGACGTTCCTCTTCGCCGAGGGTCATCTTCTTGGAGATCGGAGGCAGTTCGCCACTGATGCGGCTGGTGCCTTGACGGTTCCCGAGCGGTGCTTCGGTGTCCCAAGCACGGAACTCGGCGGCGTCCTGGTCAGCCAGGCGACCCTTGACTGCACGCCATGAGATGTCGTCGACAAAGTCGTCTGGAAGGTACGTGCGAAGCGAGAACGTGTCCAGCGGGATGCTTCGGACGAAGCCCTGGAGCTCGCGCCGGTTGATGAGATCGTTGATGTCCATGATGCGTTACCCCACGTACCGGATTTGAGAAAGGGCGGTCTTGGCTGCGGAGGTGAGTCCGTGGTTGGCGGGGAGGAATGCTTCCCGCACACGTCCGTGCCAGAACAAGGCAGCGGGCGTGTCGACGTTCGTGCCGTCAGTGGCCTTGACCTTGTTGGTGGTGAGCAAGTGACCTCGTGCGACTTCGCGGCCGTCAGAGGCCCCGGATGCGTACGGTCCGTACTTGCCCGTGGCGGTGATCTTGCCGAGGACGACGCCCGAAGGGATCGTGCCGGTGGGGAAGACTGCTAAGAGAGTGGTTGCGTCCAGCGTGATGGTTTCGCCAGTGTCGACGCCGTGAGATGACCCGAGCCACCTGTGGTCTTCAGCCGGAGTGTAGGTCTCCGTCCGTAAGTTCAGATCCATGTGTAATTAGCCCCCGTTGTTGGCGCGACTTATGCGGAGCCGTAGCGCTTCTTCGCACGTTCAGCGCCCTGCAAGAGAGCGTCGTCGTCCGGAGCAGGCTGCTTCGGCTTTCCCTTCGGATCGGAAGATGGGGGCTGCTTGCGATCATCGGCCTTGGTTTCGAACAGCGACGGCAGTTCTTCCTTCAGCGAGGTAATCGCGTCCGAAAGGCTGTCGTCGTCTGCTCCGACTTCCACATCGACCATGCGGCGGACTCGTTCGAGGGTTTCTGTCGGCACTCCGGCCTTCAGTAGTCCCCGCTCGACTCGTGTCGCATGGCGTTCCCGTGCGGCTTCTGCCCGCTCCCGCTGCGCGTCTTCTTTCTCGCGCTGTAGGGCTTCACGTTCCCGTTGTGTTTCGGTCTTCTCAGCGTCAGAACGCTTGCGAGCTTCATCGAGCAGCGTCTTGACCTCATCAATCGGTGCGCCCAGCTCCTCTTGGAGTTGCTTGGCTACTGATCGCTTTGCCTGGTCCTTCTCGCGGGAGACGATGCGATCTAGCTCGTCTTGCGAAAACGTCCGGCTTAGCTTCCCTGGGTCGTCATCCGGGTTAGGGGTGTTGTCAGGGTCGAGGTCTTCTGGCACTCGGTGTATCTCCCAATACGTCGGCCCCACAGGTAGGCATGGGTTCCTTCCCGCTTTGGTGCCCAGCGGTGAGGCGAGTCGCTGTGACGCGACTTGTGGGGGAGAGTAGCCAAGGAGCTGGTAGCTGATGCCGTGGCGTGGAATGACGGAGAAGGCACAGACGATCGATGAACGGAGTTGATAGATGGGCGTCCCTGAATGGCACGACCTAACGGCGTTGTTCGTGTCGCTAGCAGCGCTCTTCGTAGCATGGGTCGCCCTGCGAAATCAGCTTGCGTCGCTAAAACGCCCGATGCCATCTGTGGACTTGTCCAGTCAGGAGCGCATAGCGAAAACACCGATACCTGGTGAAGCCGTCATGGAAGACACCGTGGTCTCGGCGTTAATAATTCGAGTAACTAACCGAGGTCACGAACCGATGCTTAGCCCACGCGTGTACGACACAACGCCCGGTTACCACGTGTACGAAAGCCCAAGCGTGGCGTACTCCATGCCCTACGAACTGAATCGGGGGCAAAGCGTCGAGATGGTGACCAGCTACAGCTTGGCCAACGACTATGACCGAATAATCGCAGTGGTCTGGGAAGAGGCCGCGCTGTTTCGGCGGGAGCCGCAAACCAGGGGGCTTCGATTTCATGTTGCTGCTGCTCGTCATTTCACGTGGGATGTAACGCCTGACGCACGGTGGACGCGGATCGGACCGTTTGGAAAGAAGGGCTGGCAACGCAAGGGAAGGTCCTGGGATTTGTGGCGACTAGTGACTGGCACATCCACAAATCCAGGTGAGGGATCCGTTTGGATGAACACGCACCGCCATGAGGACTTCGGCGTCTATAAGCAAGAACGCATCCTGGTGAAGAGCATGATCGGCTGGGAGGACGTTATTGGCGGCAGCGTTGTCGACCCCGGTGCACTTGCTCGCCTCCGGTCACGAGGAGAACTATTACCGAAGGACAAGCCTGAGCGTTGGGTTCCAGCGACGGAGCCGCAAGAGTCGACGAGTGGAGACAGTGTATGAACGCCCCGGAGTGGCACGACCTTACGGCTTTGTTCGTTTCATTGGTGGCCCTAGTCGTTTCCGGCATTGCTGCGGCTAACCAGCTGGCATCGCTTAAAAGTCCGATACCAGAAATCGAGTTAGAACTCGCAAAGCAGGTGACGACCGTTAATTTCCCCGCCAAGCATGAGTACTCTCAGCGCGCTGTCGTCGCAATCATGGTGGTCCGCGTAATGAATAACGGCCATGAGACAATGTTTCACCCTGCAGTGTACGACTGGACCCCTAATTATCCATACATCGACAGTCCATCTGAATACCAAGAAATGCCTCGTACGTTAGAGCCAGGTCAACGAGCTGAAGTCGCAATCAACTACAGCCACGTGAACAACCACGAACGAGTTATCGGGGTTGTATGGGAAGAGTCCTCTCTTTTCAAAAGGGAGCCGAAAGTTATGGGCGTCCGTGTGCGCATACGACCCAGCCCTAGATCGAATATCCAGGTTTTTGTCCGTACAAAACCCGCAGAGCGCTGGAAGAGAGTCGGTCCCTTCCACAAAAAAGGATGGCAGCGATTCGGGTCCACCTGGTCTTTATGGAGACCAATTTTATCCCCGCCAAAAAGTCCAAGCGACGGATCCACGTGGCAAAGTACAACCGCGCGCACATCATCGGATTCCCAAAACAAGTATCAGTTTCTATGGGATGAGTCGTCGGTGCTTAGCCGTAACGAATTAACCCGTGAACAGTTCGCGCAGTATTACGAAGCGGGCAAAACGGTTCCGGATAATTTTGACATCCGAGTTACGCTCGTTAGTTCTCGGGAAATTCTTGTTCCTCCGGGAGTTCTAGGTCAATAGGCGGCGCTGGAGGCCGAACCGTAGAGACCTCGCGCCCCAGGTAGTCCGCCACGTCCTGCTCGTTGCCAGTAGCAGCCAGCAGGTCAGCAGCCCCTACGAAGTCCCGCTCTTGGATCTTGCGCACCTCTTCGGCGGCATCCTCGATCGGTAGACCTGCCTCAATGAGCATCCGTACCGCTGTCTCCAGGCTGATGGCCTTGGTCTGCAACAGCTTCACCACGAGTTCGACACTGGCCGTCTCGTCGTTCGGCATGAACGAGCCAAAGACGATCTCTGCCCTTTGCTCGGGGCCTTCCAGTTCGCCGGCCAGCATGTAGAAGCGCTGGACGAACTTCAGTAGCAGCGGGTACTTCTCATCACGGACCAAGCGCATAGCCCGAACGATGTTCTTCATGGGCGAGTACAACAGCAACAGGTGAATGCCTGACTCGATCTCGCTGGAGTCCACGCGGCCGCGGGCGGCATCGGGGAGCTTCACATTCACGCTGAGGCGCTTCTGTAGTTCTTCGATGTGGGTGGCAATCCGCTCGAGGCCGGCAGACAGATCAACGGGGAACAGCTTGCCGTTCTCCGCCATCTCGATGTACGAGCCAGGCCCGAACACAAGCCCTTCGTCTTTATCGATGCGCGCGCCTGCGATGCCCAGGAACGGCGTAGCCACGACAGCAGAGGCCTTGGCCTTGTCGGTGTCTGCCTCCTGCAGATCGTCGAGGATCTGCAACACCAGCGACAGCACAGACGTGCCGAAGTGAGCCTCGGTGCTCGGGGTGTTGGGCACGTGAACCACAGGGATGAAGTCGATGCCAAGGGCGCGGTCTCGCACCAGGCCCTCTTCGTCCTCCATGTACCGGCCGGCGCCCTCCTTGAAGTCGTCCACCGAGCGAGTGAGCTCACCGAACTTCCAGACGCCATCGGACATGAAGCACTCTTCTTCGACCGGCTCATCGCTCCACGGCACGCTGTACGGATCGACCGTGCGCAGCTCGTAGGTGATGCGCCGGACGGTGCGGAGGTTGTCGTCCTCGTCCAGCTCCCAAGCAATGTGGACGCGGCGAGGAAAGTCATCATTGCTGTCATCGATCACCGGGAAGTAGAACCCAGGGTCACGGACACGCAGGCGTGGGCGCTTCTTCTTCGTGTCCCAGCCCAGGGCATAGACACCATCACCCAGACCAACAGCCTTGGTCTCGGCCTCGATCATCTTCAGCGGCAGGCGCTCATCAGTGGCCCACTCGCGCAGCTTCTCTTGTAGTTCGAAGGCCGCGGTCGCTTCGGAGCTGGGAGAGTCCTCTTCATAGTCCTCGGCGCCCTCGACGTGGATCTCCTGCTCGTCGCCCAGGACAGCAGAGACGAACGTGGACACGATGTTGTCCGCATCGCCGTACTCGCGGCGTGCGTCGGAGCCGCTGGCTTTCCGGTCGAGTAGGTGCCGCGAGGAGTTCGTGAGGTACGCCTGCAGCACCGTGTAGGCGCGTAGGCGTCGCTGGTTCTCTTTGCCGATCCACGTCGGTGCGAGGTTGGATCGAAGTCCGTACCCATCGCCACCGAGAACGCTCTTGAAGTCCAGAGCTGTGTATTGATCGAAGATGGGAGGCTCGTAGGCCACCTAGCGTCTCCCTCGTAAGCGTGTGTCGCGAACCGTACCGGACTGACCAGTGCCGGCCTTCTTGATTGAAAGATCCGTGATGGCCCAGACCAAGGCGTCGATGCGGTCATTGCTGATCCCCGACGCTGGGTCCCACGTCGTCATTCCGTCTTCCAGCTTCGCCAGGTTGTCGGTCGGGTAGTGGAAGGACGTCAGGTGGTGGACCTTGCCCTTCTCATACCGGGTGGCTACTGGCTCAGCCCGGATGTCCTTGCCGCGGCTTGCATGCACGGTCTCAACACGGATGTTCGGGTCTATCTGATGGATGTTGTCGATCACCAGATCGCCGCCCTGATTGACCTCCGCGACGATGTAGTTCGCCTGGAACTCGTGGTACGCCTTGATCGCTCGTGACGCCCACTCATAGCCCGTGCCGTGGATGGTCCGATCCGCGATCACGTAGTCGTGACCGTCGATCCGACTCTTGCCAGCGACAATGATTCCTGTGTCAGCGCTGTCGGGATTGGACGTCACGGCAGGGTCCACACTGACCACGACCGTGCGTAGATCGAGGCCTTCGAAAGCCAGGTCCAGCTCCTTGTACGGCTCGATTGTCTCCGTACGCCATAGCGCGCCCTCAACGTCTTCGAGTAGCTCGGCGTGCAGCTCCTGGCGGCCAAGGCGCGTGCCCTCGTACATCTCCTCGTACTCGGCTAGTGACTGCTCAGCGAGGTTGGCCGCGTTGTCGTACGTGGAGAATCGGCTGATCTTCACGTCTTTACGGCCCTTGAGCTTGCGGGTGCCGATCTCAACGTCCTTGCCCATCAGGTGACGAATCAGGGGAAGGTTCTTGGGTGTGCCGGTAACGATGGTGAAGGGCTTGCCCTTACGCAGGGCCAGCCGGAGCATGTCCCAGGTCAGGATCCCGTTCTTGAGCCATGAAGCCGGTTCATCACACCAGGCCCAGGCGAAGTTGGGACCACGCAGGTTCTCGGGCTTCTCATCGGAGTAGAGCTTGAGCGACGACCCGTTTCCCAGCACCAGCTCACCGTTGGATCGGTTCCAGTGGCGAACGGACCCAGGGGGCAATACGTCGAGTAGACCACCATCACCCTCGATACAGACGTCACGCCCGGCGTCGAAACGCGGTGTGACGATAACGCCGCGACTGCCTGGCATGACCGGGACGTTGGCCAGCGGGGGATCGGCGTAGCCCATGATGGCCTTGGCAGTCTCGGCACCCGTGCGGGTCTTGCCTCCACCACGGCCGCCCAACAGGAACCAGATGTTGTGCTCGCCCTCAGGGGGCAGCTGCTCAGGCCGTGCGTGGTTGTGCCAGTCGTACCACTCCTTCTCCAGAGCAGCCTTAATGATGGCAGCCTCTTCTAGTCCGCACTCGTCGCTGGCTAGGTAGGCCTCTACGGCGTCAAGATCATCGAGAAGGCTCACGGCTCAAGTGCCAACTGCGACGGTCCATGCATGGTGCTTCCAGAATGGCGAAGCCTGCTAGTGGCGCGTTGGGCGCAATCTTGGCGTGAAATGTCCGAGTTGGATGGCACGGGCGGACAATGCCTGTATGGACCTCGCTCCCGACTGGCTCTCCGTCCTGAACTTCATCCTGGTTGCGTTCCTTGGCTGGAAGACGCTAGGCCCAAGGCGCAAGACGAAGATCAATATCTTTCTTGACGCCAACACGAGTTTGGAGTTAGAGGGAAAAAGCGGATACAGCAGATTGATTGTGACGAACCGTGGGCACTTTCCAGCTCGCGGGCTTGTGCTCCAATTTAAATCATATGAGTACGGACTTCACATCATCCAAATTGGTGACCTTGAGCCTTGGGAAACCAAATTTACGCAAATGGCATTTATAAACCACGCATGGACGACATTTACGGTTATCTATAAAGATGCGGACAACAAACTAGTTCAAAGGCGAATGAGGCTTGGCACCTTGTTTCTGGGGTCAAGAGAGCCAAAAGAACACGCACCCATCACTACCTGGTATGACAAGAGGAGTGCTCCGGTCTGGCGGCCCGAAGTGGTGGACTGACCAACCCAGTCCGCCTACGCGGCCCCTGTATGAAGTCCTGGTAGGACACACCTGCTTCAGCTTCGGCGTGGGATACCGGAGTTGGCGTCGGCAGCCCGGACAATGCCGACATGGACCGCGCCCTCAGCTGGATCGACACAGAGTTCCCGCCCGGTTGGTTCGACGATATGAAGTTCGCCTCCGACTGGGTGGCTGTCATGGCCTTCCTCGTCGGCCTCTTCGCTCTCTATCTATCCTGGAAAACTTTGGGGCCACGGCGTAAGACAAAAATTTCTCTGATTTTGAGTAACGAAACGTACTCTGATCCAGATTTCGGTGACGGATTCCGCCACTTGATCGTCAGCAATGACTGGCACTTTCCAGCTTACGGATTGGTTCTGGAACGCAACCAGGGTTCTGTAGTTTCAGGCATCACAGTTGGAGACCTCTTGCCTCGACAAACTAAAGACATCAGGCACGTATATCGAAACGGCGCTGGAATTAAGTTCAAGGCCACATATAGGGATGCGGACAATAAGCTGACCCATACCAAAACCAGAATTAGCTACGGCATATCCACGGGAGAAAGATTTGACGAAGAGCAGATTCTTTCGTGGACCGATAGGAGGAAGAGCTTGCTGCAGAGGTTGCTCGATAGGGATGGCTAGTTAGATCAAGTCCACTACCTGCCCATATACGGACTGAGAGCACCGATGTAAGCGGCGAAGGCGAGGATGCCCAACGCCACCCACCACTCAGGCTTGATCTTCTTGAGAGCGGTCATCCGTGCTTGGCCTTTCGTCGTTCGGCGAGCTCGTCCCGCTGCTTTTTGTCCTTGAAGCGGTCGATCAGTGACTCAGCGTGGTCCCGTACTTCCACGACCTGTCGGTCCTCGTTGCGGCTGGTGGCCTCGCCTGCTTCCAAACGGATGTCCGAGTACAGGATGTGGGCAGCTTCGACGTAGGCCTTGCAGGAAGTGGCTTGGGGCTTCTTGTAGCTCAGCTCCTGCACGCCCTCCTTGGTCACCTTGATCACGGCTTCCTCGGCATTGAGGCGATCGAGCATGTCGAGGGCCGAGTCGTGCATGCGGTCGAGCAGTTCTTCGCGCTTGGCCGCCCGGGATAGCTGTGCCATTTCGACTGCATTTTTTGTGGCAGCGGGTGCGTCCGACTGAAGACCAGCACGTTTTGCCCAGGATGTAATCGTTTTCGCAGGGATGCCAAGACGTCGGCCAGCTTCACCAGGGCCGTGCTGCTTGTAGACCTCGAGGGCTTCGGCTTTCTGTTCGTCGGTGTAGGTGCGCTTGGGGGTCTTGGTCATCGTGCGTTCAGCTTTCGCTTGACCCGAGACCATAGCGAAGAGTCGAGGGTGAATGCGCGGCAGGCGCAGAACGTGGCATGACATTGGAACGGCTCTAGATTGCCGAGGTGAGACACGGCCTCTCGCCAGATCGAATAATGCATATCCCTTACATGCCCACAACGACACCAATACAGCTTCTTTGCCATGGCCCGCAGGTTAGTCATCGGCGGTAGAGCTGCCTATGAGTCATTCGACCTATCGCGGCGGGTCTGGATGGCGCTCTTGTAGCGACCGAAGCACTCTCGTGTGTAGAACTGGCGAGGCTCGCGGCGCTTCTTGCCGTCGTAGGTGAAGTAGGGCATGAACACCGCGCCACAGCCGCACTTGCAGGTGACCTTGCTGCGTTCCTTGCGGCGCCGGTTGGCCAGCTTGCACTCCCGGCTGCAGAAAATCCGCTTACGGCTCGCTGGTTGGCCGTCCATCGTGAGCATCGTGTCGAACACGACGTCACAGGTAGGGGAGGCGCACTTGGCCACGACCACCGGGTGCACGTTGTTCTTGCGGGCCTCTTCGCGCCGGCGCTTGGTGGCTAGGGCGCGCTGTTCGGCCTTGGACGTGCCACCCCACACGCCTTCGTCTTCGTTCTGTCTCCCGTACTCGGCGCAGCGCTCCTGAACAGGACAGGCCGCGCAGATGGCCTTGGCCCTTGGATCGACCTCGGCTGACTCGGGGAACCAGTAGTGCTCGAACTCTGGCAGCGGATAGTCCCGGCAGGCTCCGCGAGCTCGCCACTTCGGATCCACCTTGACCGTGAACTCGGGGAGATCGGAGCGGGTCTTCGACGACGGGGGAGTGGGAACAGTGCCGATGCCCGAGAGACTGGATCGGCCGGGGCGAGTTGAGAACGAACTACTTCTGCCCCATCTGGTCAACGGCGAGGTCTCCAGGTAGTGCTTTGATGCCGGAGGTGCATCGCCACATATAAGCAGATCAGGGGGTCATTCGCTGGGACAGCGATTAGCAATCATTGCGACGGGCCTTGAGCTTCCGATCCGCCCACTGAGCGCCCTCGATTGCGAGGTACGTGCCAAGGCCGAGCGCACCCATGAGAGCGAAGCCGACGATGAACTCGCGGAAGAGTAGAAGGGCATGGTCCATGGCCCCCGTTCTAGTCGAGCCAGAGCGGCCTCAGCCATGGGCCGTCCGACCCATTGACCCCTGCCAACGGACAGGAGGACGATTAAAGCCGTGGACTTCACGAGCGCATGGCGCGAGATGGAACAGGTACACATCAGCAACCCCTCCCACGGCGAACCCCTCAACCCCGTTGAGCTTGGCTACGTGCAGCGCTCATCCGCAGAAACGCAGGCTGACTTCTGGAACGCGGTGCTAGCTCAGCACCCGACGCTCTCGCCGGCAGCGTGCGGGCATCGGGTCGGCGTAGGCGAGAAGAAGCAGGCAGGGTTCCTACCGCTCGTGTGGCTTGCCGCCTGACAAGCGCCACCAGCTAACGGCGCGTCCCCAGCTACTCAGGGGTACCCCTCCCTGAGGATGGAGGGATGCACACCAAACCCCTGGCCTGGAACCAGATCCGTAAGAACGCTGCCGCCTTCGTGAACGAGTGGGCCGGTGAGACCTACGAGAAGGGCGAGTCTCAGTCCTTCTGGACGGATCTGTTCGAGGTCTACGGGATGCGACGCCGAAACGTGGCCAAGTTCGAAGCTCAGGCCAAGCGGATCACCGGGGGTACCGGCTTCATCGACGTGTTCTGGCCCGGCATGATGATCGCCGAGCAGAAGTCCGCCGGTAAGGACCTCGACGCCGCTGAGGACCAGGCCATGGACTACCTCACGAACCTCTCCGAAGCAGAGATGCCGCGGTACGTGGTCACTTGCGACTTCCAGACCTTCCGAGTCAGGGACCTTGAGGCGCCGGCAGAGGATGCGTCAGTCACCTTCGCGCTGGAGGACCTGCCCACCGAGGCCGAGCGTCTTGGCTTCATCGCTGGCTACCAGAAGCGTTCCTTCGGCTCCGAGGAGCAGGCTGCGGCGTCGGTCAAGGCTGCGCAGCTGATGGCCAGCCTCTACGAAGAGCTGGAGAAGTCCGGCTACGACGAGCACCAGGCGTCGATCTTCCTGGTCCGTACGCTCTTTGCCCTCTTCGCTGACGACTCGGGCCTGTGGGAGCGAGACCTGTTCCTGGAATACCTCGAGAACCGCACCAGCCCTGACGGCTCAGACCTTGGCGGGGCTCTGGCGACGCTCTACCAGGCTCTGAACAAGCCGCCGGAGAAGCGCATGACCAAGGCCGACGAGCTGATCCAGCGCTTCCCCTACGTCAACGGGTCGGTGTTCGGCGAGACCATCGAGATTCCGTACTTCGACAAGACGATGCGGGACAAGCTGATCGCGGCGTGCTACTTCAACTGGGGCGAGATTAGCCCTGCGATCTTCGGCTCTCTCTTCCAGGCTGTGAA
The DNA here is from genome assembly GCF_042879215.1 of Kocuria arenosa. Classification (NCBI taxonomy): domain Bacteria; kingdom Bacillati; phylum Actinomycetota; class Actinomycetes; order Micrococcales; family Micrococcaceae; genus Kocuria; species Kocuria arenosa. Next base: position 85,057 of record NZ_JBHZTA010000005.1, read on the forward strand.
ATCCAAGGACGCCCGACGCGCCCTCGGGGAGCACTACACGACCGAGACCAACATCTTGAAGGTCATTGAGCCGCTGTTCCTCGATGAGCTGCGCCAGCGATTCATCGACAATCAGCACAACGCCCGTGGACTGCGCAAGCTCCAGCAGGACATGGGCCAGCTTCGGTTCCTCGACCCGGCCTGTGGCTGTGGCAACTTCCTCATCGTCGCCTACCGCGAGATGCGGGTCCTGGAACTGTCCATACTGAAGCGGTTGCAGGAGATCGACCCGGCTTCGGCGCAGATGGTCCTCGACGCTTCCGAGCTACTCGCAGTCAAGATGACCAGCTTCTACGGGATCGAACTCGAAGAGTGGCCAGCCACCATTGCCCAGACCGCCATGTTCCTCGTGGACCACCAGGCCAATCAGGACATGGCTTTGGCCCTAGGCCTGGCACCAGATGTCCTGCCGTTGGTGAACTCTTCAACATTCCACGTAGGCAATGCCCTGCACACGGACTGGAGCGAGCTGCTTCCCGCGTCTGAGAACGTCTACGTCTTCGGCAACCCACCCTTCTTAGGTGACAACACCCGCGGCGTCGAGCAACTGGACGACCTTCAAGCAGTATGGGGTAAGGACAAGACACTGTCCCGGCTGGACTATGTCACAGGCTGGTACAAAAAGGCCGTTGACTACTTCGGCGATATGAAGGGTGAATGGGCGTTCGTTTCTACTAACTCCATCGTCCAAGGAGACCAGCCAGCGCGCTTGTTCGCACCGATCTTCAACTCCGGCTGGCGCATCAAGTTTGCTCACCGCACTTTTTCGTGGACCTCCGAGGCGCCAGGGGCCGCTGCTGTCCATTGCGTGATCATTGGCTATTCCCAGAAGAAACTCGCAAAAACTCGGCTGTTCACTTATCCGAACATCAAGGCTAATCCCGTAGAGCAGCCTGCGAAGACAATCAACGCCTACCTCGTGGACGGGCCCAACGTGCTGGTTGATAAGGCGTCAACGCCTCTATCGCCATCTATCGCTCCCGTCCTTTACGGCTCGAAGCCCACAGACGAGGGGAACCTCATTGTTGAGCTAGAAGACTACGAAGCTGTCATGAGCGATCCCATTGCAGCCAAGTACGTGCACCGCTACGTCGGCTCCCGTGAGCTATTGCATAACATCCCTCGTTGGTGTCTTTGGCTTGAGGATATGGACCCTGACGACCTGAACCGCTCTCGCATCCTGAAAGACCGTGTGGAAGCAGTGCGCGAGTTTCGCCTGGCATCAAGGGCGGCCTCCACACGTGAAGCGGCTGCGTATCCGCACCTCTTTCGCCAGCGAGCCAAGCGCAACACCACCTACCTCTGCATTCCTAGTGTCGTTAGTGAGACTCGTCGCTACTTCGCGACTGCCAGACTCGACGCCGATGTCATAGCCTCGAACCTCGCGTTCACAGCTGATGATCCCGATGGTTTTCAGTTCGCGATCATTTCTTCGTCCATGTTCATCACATGGCAAAAGACCGTGGGTGGGCGTCTGAAAAGCGATCTGCGCTTTGGTTCAACCTTGTCCTGGTACACCCTTCCTTTGCCGGAAGTCAGTAGCCCAAACCGGGCGGCAATCATTGAAGCGGGCCAGGGCGTCGTAGCCGCCCGACAGCGACACTCGGGACGATCATTAGCTGGTCACTACAACCCTCTTGCGATGGACCTGGAACTCATCAAGGCGCACGACAAGCTTGACGCCGTGGTGGATCGTGCGTTCGGAGCCAAGCGCACTTGCACGACCGAGAAGGAGCGCCAGGAAATCCTCTTCGCCCGTTACGCGGATCTCACGTCATGACTCAGAGCGGTGGGTCGGGAGTGTCGAACCATCGCACCTCCTGGCGCACCAGACTCCTCAGGCACTACTCAGTAAGCTCCCGCGACCTCACCGTTGGTGTCGTATCGGGAACCTTGGTGGCAGTCCTAACCCTTTTTGCTCAAGCACTAATTGACAATAGCCGTGATACGGAGGCAGTGCGTCGTGAAAATCTGCGCTTTGTCAGAGAGCAGTCAGCAGGAGGGGAAGCCGGCGAGGTGTCCTTCCGTAGCATCGACCTTGGCGAAAGAAACCTATCGGGGCTCGGCCTCCGTGAAGCGATGCTTACAGATGCAAATTTAATCAACGCCAATCTCGTTCGGGTAGATCTATCAGGGGCTCAGCTGATTAGAGCGGAGCTCAGCGGAGCAGACTTGCAAAGTGCCACTCTCATCGAAACTCATTTCGGCGACGCCCGTATGGTCAATGTCAACCTCCGCAACGCGGATTTGACTGATGCGCATATTTCTGGAGCACACCTTCTGGGGGGCGATTTGAGGAACGCCACACTAGTCAATGCCCTACTTTATAACGCGGACCTATCAGGAGTGGACCTTCGGGGTGCTGACTTGACCGGAGCCGTTTTTGATGATGCCAATTTGTATGGTGCAGATCTGACGGGCGCCATCATCGATTACAAAACTGATCCTGTAGATGGTAGAAGCTACTTTATTCCTCACGTGTGCTACGACAGCTTCACAAAGTGGCCTGAACGACTTGCTCCACCCCCGATGAATCATATTTTCTGCGCCAAAAATCGGTAGTAGCGTGCTCACCAAACCTGGACAAGAGTCCCGGTGAGCACGTGGCAGGAAAGCAGTAGGACCACCAAGGCCGAAGCTCTGATGGTCCTACTGTTGTCGGTGACACGGGGAGTGTCTGTTGACTCGCTTACCGTCTCACATCTCGGTTGGGCAGCGCTAACTCACGATGAGTCGCGGTTCTGACCTTCCTCCTGGCATTCGTGCTCACCCTTCAAGCAGTCGCTCAGGGCCGTCTTGGTGACGCGGTGAAGCTGGGCCGCTTTGATCAGAGCCGCCTCTACAGGATCGGTGGCATCAAGCTCCACGTTCGTCCTCCGGCCCCTTCTCCAGGGCTTCCCGGGCCCCTCGTAGCCGTCTGAGATTCGCCTGGCGGCGCGTCTCTTCCAGTGAGCGACGGCCGTAGAGGTCGCGGTCGGACTCGTCCTCGGTCTCGCGGGTCATGGCTGGCTCACAGGATCAGGCTCAGCAAAGGTGCATTTACAGGACGGACCATTTGGGTCATGACACCTCTCCTGCGGATAGCAGGCCGCCTCGTGGTTGCCCAGACTCTCGTGTCGCCAGGGTTCCTGCTTGGCTCCGTTGTACTGCACAGACACGATGGTCCTACCGCAGTGCCGACACTCATTCCATCGAACCGCGGCATTCATTGAAGGCACGCGCTTGACGACGTCCTTCATGTGCCTTCCTTAGGGTGCGCGTACTGAGGCACGGCGCACTCTTCCTTGCGGCTCGCCTCGTGGATCCAGCGAGGCGACAGGTTTGGATGGCTGGGCTTGTACCAGCCGATCGGCTCATTGCAGTTCTCACAGACGGTCATGTCTCGTCGTCCTGCGGCTCACGAAGGAACGCCTCGCACTCGTTGATCAGCTTCTTCCGCCGCCGCTCATTCTGGAGAGCCAGGACGAAGAACATGATTGCCATGGCTAGGAGTACCAGCGTCAGAACATTGATGATGTTCTCCATCGCGGGGAAGTAGAACACCCATACGTTGCGCTCATCTACCACGGCCACGGCCTCCTGAAGTCAGTCACCACAGGCAGTAGATCCGGCCTGATCGTCTTACGGGGCGCTGGCTCCTCATAGGGCCACTCCTCGAGGTCGAGGTCTGTTGGCTCCCATACCTCGATCACTTCGCGCTCCACGGGCTCGGGGTCGTGGATGGGGATGTCCTGGGCGAAGTGCCCTATGGCGCGGTCCGAGAAGATCATGGACAGATCAGGGCGGACTACCGCGCTACGTGCCACGTCGTAGGTAAAGCGGAGAGTGGCGGTCACTTGTCAGGACTTTCGAAAGCAGCCACAACGTCGAGCCATAGATGCTCGTCCATGCGCATCCCGGCGCGGCCTTCCGCGATGGCTTCAGTGATGTCCCGGATGACCTGTCGCTGCCAGTCCGTCCGGATGGAGTCCTTGTGCTCGATAAGGGCTGTCGCTACGTCGTGAACGGAGTAGGACTGCCGGCCGAGTGCGTAGCGGAAGGCGTACATCAGAAAGATCGGGTCGAGCTGGATCACTTCGGCCCCCGCGCCTGTGCCGAAGGGTGCCGACCAGCTGCAACCTCCACATCGTTGTTGTCCTCGTCTTTGAGGAACGTGGTGGGGGCGTTAGGGCCTTCGCGGAACCAGCCGACGATGATGTTCTCCTCGCTCATGACTGTCCCTCGGCCCCTGTCTCGGGCATCTCCCACGCGATATGAGCTTCACGACAGCGCCAGCACACGGCTGGCCCTTCGGGGTTCCATGCATCGAACTCGCCGGTCGGTCCAGCTACGAACCGCCCGTACAGACCACACGCCGCAGCCCTTCCACCACCGCGATTTGGTTCGCCCACCGCATGGATTGCATCCAGCCGCGGCGACTCGTTGGCTGGCGTTTGGAACCCCTGCCATTTCGTTTTGTGAGGGTTACTGCGGATGATCCCTTCGCGGCATGCTCGCGTACAGTAGATCTTCCGTTTGTCGCCCTTGAATGGGCGCCCACAAAATGCGCACGGTTGTAAACCTTTAAGTTTCTTTGCCATGCCTACTGGTCTAATCGTTGCGGAGGCGGGCCGGAATAGGTCGTTTGGCTCATTAGCCATGTCGAAGCTCAGTCTCGCAGCCACATGCCAGAGCATTGCCGTGCTCGTCCTCTTTCCAACCCCCGGCGCATTCATTACAACCCTTGCGAGGCTGTGGAAAACGTGCCCCGGAAGCTGAAGCTGTACGGATTGAGCGGTCGAACTGTACGGGTTTAGGGGTGAAGCTGTCCGGGTCTACTGGGACTGACCCTTTTACAGACCCCTTAACTAACCCTGTATGGGTTTTCCGTACAGCTTTCAGATCGCCCGCCAACAACACTCTGTAGCGATTGAACTGCCCAGGGCCATTTTTGGCAGGTCGCTTCACTTCGAGCTCGCCCATTGCTTCAAGGCGTTTGATGCACTCGGACACTGTGTCTTTATTGCAGTTCACCTTTTCGGCCAAGCGGCGCATGCTTGGATAAGCATTGCGCCCATCATCATCGGCTTCATCGGCAATGGCGAGTAGGACGAGACGTGAATTGCCGGTACTTTCTGAATGCCACCACACTTGCAACATGCACTGAATGCTCATAGGCTGAGCCTTTCTTGTTCGTCGTTGTTCAAGAAGCTAGTTCGGTCAAATGAACTAATCAAGAAACCCCCAGAGCCACCAGGCCGGGGGTTTCTTACGTTTCTATAGCCAGCGATGCAGGTTCGACTGGTATCTTGTGTGCATGACCTCCCACCGCTGCCGCCGCGAGCAACGCCAACGTGTGCTCCTTGTTGAGCGGCGACGGCGCTAGCTACTGGCGTTCCCGCTCAACACCATTCCGGCGTGGTGTAGCGGCAGTCACGGTTGACTTTGGATCAACAAGCCTAGGTTCGATTCCTAGCGCCGGAGCTTTCAAAAGACCCTGCTTGAGGGCCGCTTCGATGTAAGCCCCCGGCATAGGCCCTGGCTATTTGCTGGGACTTCTCTCGTTTCGGGTGGGTCGCCCATGACCCTCCTGCATGATGAGCCAATGGATGACAACAAAGACGTGTTCATGGATGACTTTCTCTGGCCCATCCCCGGCCTCAACATCCTGGCTGGAGGCAGCGACGACAAGCACCACGCGTTTCTGAACTGGCAGGACACCTTGGACATCCGCGAGTTTGGGTATATCTCCGGGTTCCGGCTTGCCGCGGAGGTGATGTATGACTACATCGACAGGACAGGGCGTGACCAGGACCGGCTCGTATTCCCCTTTGGGATGTGCTGGCGTCACCACATCGAGTTGCAGCTGAAAAGCCTTCTCATGGAGCTTCAGCGCTATCAGCGTGAACCAGCCGATGGCCGCCCCACACACGATCTAGCCAAGCTCTGGAAGGACGTGCGAGGGCGCCTTGAAGCAACGCGACCCTATGACACGGCTGACCTAGACACGGTCGAGGGGCTGCTGCATCAGCTTCATGACACTGACCGCACCAATCAGGAATTTCGCTACCCCACCAAGAACGACAAGACGCCGAGCCTTGGCAAGGTGTCGACTTTCGACCTTGCGGCCTTCCACGATTCGATGCTGCGGCTGTCCATCTTCTTCAGCGCTGCGAACACGGCCGTCTACGAGGAAGGCCAAACGCGAGCCGAGATCGAGCAGGAGATGCGGGACGAGTTCGGTGGTTATCAAGACCACTGAGTGAGTGGTGCTCACGCCTCGCTTCGCTCGTTGTGTTCCGAAGCAATTCGTTCCGCTGGCGCTCCACAAATCACTCCGGCTCGGAGGGTGTGGGTACGTCAGTGCCCATTCAGGAATAGTTGCTGCGGAGCGCCGTCAAGTTGTTGGTCGATCCGCAAAAAAGTATGGAAAATTGCGGATTAGGGCTCTCCCCAACGCATGTGTGGCTTGCTGGAGAGGTGCCAGCACTTGCAGGCATTGCAGCGGTAGACCCGCCACTCCTCGCGCCACGGGTTCCGCTCTCCGCACTCCTTGAGCATGGTCAGAGCGACTTTCGCGTCCTTCTTCGCGACGTAGCCCAGCTTGGAGCAACCGGCCATCTCAACGGGGCTTTTTCCGTTTGCCCTTGATGATTGCGTCCCACTCAGCCATCTCTGCCTCGGCCTCTTCGTTCATCTCGGAAAAGCGGACGGAGCTGGCGTCGGGGCTGAGATACTCGTCGGAAGGCAAGTCGCATCCACGGATAGCTGCGGTTGCTTCGGCACACGCAGATACCCATTCAGCAAAGATTTGTTCGCGCTGTTCATGGGTGATCATTTCTGCCGGGCTTGGTAACAGTCGATCCGTGGGGAGGGTGGAGAAGTCCCGCCCCACGATGACGTAGCGCTGTGGTTCCGGTGCAGGCGTGTTGTCCGTCGTCATGGACGGCTCTCGGCATAGAGGCTGTTTTTCAGGAAGCACATCTCCTCCAAGTGCAGTAGCGCGTCCTCCATGGCGCGGTGAGGCTTTGGAACCTCGGGCAACAGCAAGTCGCTACGGCCAACGATGTCGCGCATGGTGCGTCGGAGGATGCCGACGTCGATCGTGTAGTACGCGAAGAACGCCGCCAGCTCCGGCATGTGGGCCTCGAGGAAACGGCGATCAAAGTGCGAGACCCCGGAGCCGGCCAGCACGAAGTCTCCAGGCTCGCCCATGGTGGCGAACATCTCGGCAAGGAACCTGTCCACGTCCTTGGTCGTAAGTGGCGAGTCCAGCAACTCGTCGAGAAGGCCGGAGCTTGTGTGCATGTCGGTCACGAACTCGCTCATGTGTTGCTGCCAGGCCACGCTTTCGGGCTGGATGACGCGGTGGAAGCGGCTTAGTTCGAACAGGTCAGGGGTGGTGATGACTGCGCCGAACTCCAGGATCTCGTGGATGCGGGGGTCGGTGCCGCTGGTCTCGAGGTCCAGCCAAACGTAGTAGCGGGGGTCTTTGCTCATGGGTTCCTTTCGGGGTTAGAGGTCCCCGCGCTTGGCGGGGGAGAGATAGCCGAGTCTGCGGGCCTCGGCGATGTTGTCGTGAATCCAGCGGTGGTGAACGCGGCAAACGGCTAGAAGGTTCTCGGGGGAGTGGTCGTGGCCTTGGCTCTGACGGTCGATGTGGTGTGGGTCTTGGGCCTCATGTACACAGCGGCCGTCCGACCACGCGGGGTCCTTACCTATGGGCCATCGGTACTCGCACCGCCCGCCCGAACGCGCCCAGATGACCCGCTTGGACTGATCGAGTAAGGCTCGGTCCTCTGCGTCCTTCTCAGCCTTGGCCCTGTTGGTCGTCGCACGTTTGATCCAGCCGCCGCGCTGGAGCTGGGTCTTGGACTCCAGCGCGGAATTCCGCTCGAGCGGCTTGTTGCGTTTGGGAGGGCCGCCGGACTTCATCGGCCGCGACGGTTCCCGCGGTCGTCCTGGCCCAGCAGGATGCACAGGAAGCCGAAGCAGATCAGTCCCATGCCGATCACGCCGACCTCGCCCTGCATGGGATTGCCGGACGCAGCGCGTGAGAGGTACCAGTGGATCAGTGCGGCACCGACAGCAAAGGTGACGGCGTAGGCCGAGACGACCAGTATCCGCTTCTGACGCTTCCGTTGTGCCGCGGTCTTGTGCTTCTGCTTCTTTGGCTTCGGCACCCGATTCGCTGGGAGGGTTGGTTCAAAGAGAGGCATCGAGGACCTTCTTCCATCGGTATGACTCGTTAAAGCGGACGGGCGTGGCTACGCCAACTACGTCGTCATACACGCCGACTTCGACAGCCCAGTCCAGAACCTCTGCACGGTTGTAGAACTTCGTCGAAGACTCAGAACGAACAGGGGCAGGGAATCCGTAGTGCTTGTAGCGGAAGATGCTGCGCCGATTCACTCCTAGCAAATCGGCGCATTCTTGGGTGGTTAGCTCGGTCATGCGAACGGCTCCTCGCCCGCCTTGAGTGCCGGTACTGGTTCGTCAGGGTCGGTGCCTACAAAGGAATCGATCAGGGTAGTGAGCTCGGTCTGCTTGGTGAGTGGGACCTTGCCAGGACCAAAGGAGTAATCGGCCTTCCAGTTCTCCATGAGTGCGGCCTTTTCAGCCTTGCTCAGTCCGGCAGCCTTGATGGTGTTCCACAGATCCACGGTGGGTGGCTCGGGGTCTGCTTCATGCGCGTGGTCGCTATCGGCGTCGTCCTTGGCGTCACTGATGCAGAGCGTTTGGAGCAGGGCGTACTTGTACGCCTGCGTGATCGCCTTGTTTGCACCCTTGTCGCTGTTGTCGCGACCTAGACCGAGGACAGGGCCTACTTCAATCTTGTCTGTGATGCCGCCTGGTCCGTACACGGTGTAGCCAACGTGCAGCTGTTCCTCGGTCCAGGGTTTGCCGTTGACAACCAGATCAACGGTCTTGCGCTCTTGAACGTGAGGGACGAACACGATGCCGTACTTTCCGAACAAGCGTTGGGCGTGCGCGGTGATCTGCTCGATGCCTCGATAGTTGTATCCCTGCTGGCTCTTGTTCTCCTTGCCGATGGCAGGTAGTTCTTCCATCACCCTGGCTAGGGCTTGGATGACATTGGTGGGTGTTGTTGCTTCGGTCATGCTTCTAGGTCTTTCGTCTTGGTGGCTTCTGCTGGCAGGCGAATCGCCCACCCTGGCTCGATAATGGTTTCGCTGTATTCGTCGGGGTCAAGGCCGTGGTACTTGAGCGCGGTAGTGCGCCAGGAGGGGTTTGCTGTCTCGGTCAGGAGGCGAAACACCGCTTCTGCTTCGGAGAGCACTTCGCCGGTTTCCTCGTCTGCTTGTCGCTCATTCAGTGCCTTGCGGTAGAGGGTGCGTTGCAGGGATTCGTGATCCCACGCTTTGCGGGTCTTGCGCTTCATGCGCTCTACAGGCCCGACGCCATGAACCTCGACGCGCTTGGCTTCCATGAGGTCGCCTATACGGTTCTCGATTTCGACCTTGCGCTCACGAAGCACCGCAGCGAGACGGGTGACTTCAATAAGCTGCTCGGCTAGTTCCTCGACCGCCTCTAGGGCATCTGTCTCGCTCATTCGTCGTCCTCGGGGTTGCAGTAGTTGTCGTGGTTGTCGCACCAGTTCTGGCATTTGCAGGGCTGGCCGTCGCTTCCGAAGCCGATGACCTTGCCTGTGCCCTGGCAGGGGTAGCAGAAGGGGTCGCCCTTGTAGATGTGCTCGCTCATGCCTCTACCTCGGCGGAGTCGTAGGGGTAGTTGGCGTGACCCCAGCGCGTCTCTACTTCGATCAGCTCGGGGCAGAACCACTCAGCAGGAATGACTGCGGATTTTGCACCAATCGCATACGGCGTAAGCACGATGGTCTTGGTCCATTGCTCGTATCCAGCAAATCGAATCGCTGGGTGCATTTTCTCAATGACCTGGATTAGAGGTGCAGGCTTCTCATCGTCATAGTGAAGGTTTGCACCGCCCTTCTTCATTGCGTCGACAGCAAGAGCAAAGCGTTTCTCTGCGTCGGCTTCTGCTACTTCAAGGCCAGCGGAGAGGCGGCGTAGCTGAGTGATCACTTCCACTGTTGCTTCGGCTAGGTGTGGGTCTACGTTCATCTGTTATCTTTCTGGTAAGTGCTTCTGACGGGGTGCTTGGTTGTTGTTTTCATCGAGCTAGGGCGTCCTTCGGGGCGCTCTTTCTCGTTTCCGGCTCACTTCTCGCCGTAGAGAATCCGCATAAGCGTGCGGCCTGGGCTTCGCTCCAATGCTTCGTTGATTCTCATGAAGCGGTCATAGCCCGGCATGGCCTCTCCACGTACATAGCGATTGATGTCGCATGCGTGGATATTCGTGCGCCGTCCTAGTTCTGACTGGCTCAGCTTGGTCCGTTGAAGTTCGGAATCTAAGAAGTCTCCGAACCGCTTTTTAACTAATGTGTCGTCCATGCGAAATACATTAGCCGCTATTGTTAAGGCGCACTAGCAAAATGAGGTGTTTTCCCTGAAAATAGGTCGATTGACCCATTCTGTTTGATTCTATGCTTTTTGCCTTGACGCAATAGATAAAGCGGATTAGAACAGGGGCATAGAGAAAGCGCGGCAGTTAGTCCCCCCGCTCCTGCCGCGCTTATCTCTTACTCACCTAAGTCTGTGAAGGAGACTCAGATGGCAACAATGAACCTACTGGCCCAGCCACTAACCGAGATCCAAGAAGGGGAGCTCAAGGAGCTGTTCAAAGGCTCGTTCACCCTTCGCAGTGAGGTGTGGGACGACGTCAAGAGCGTGCACAAGTTCCCCAACACGATCGCCCAGCTTGAAACGATCATGGACAACGACACGGGCCTAACTCAGCCCCAGCTCGACGCCTTCCTCGATGAAGTGGAATCCGGTCGGCGCTGCGTCACCTGCGGCGAAGCGGACAAGGGCACCGACGACATGTGCACCGGCTGCGTGCTCGAGCTAGACGAGGCGGTAGGCGCATGAGGCCGGCCGAAGGCTTCGTGGTCTACTCCGGCACTGTCTTCGAGGACGGCAACGGACAGCGCAGCGTCTCGTACTCCTATCTGTCCCGTAGGGGCGGCGGCGACATAGACGAGAGCAAGGCCATCACCGGAGAGCGCGAGTGGCTCCCCATGCTCACCGAGAAGGTAGAGACGTTCTGGACGCGTAAGGATGCTGAACTCACGGCGTCGGTCAACGGCGGCCATGTGGCCGAGCGTGCCCTTCTGGAGCGGGCAGAGAGCATCAACCAGGGCGCCAGTGAGTGGATTCGGCTAGAGCCTGGCGACGAGGGTATGGGCCTGTGACGACGCCCGAGCAAGAGATTGCCGCGGTCATGTGGGAATCCGAATCAGCCCAAGAAGGCTGGGGTCCAGCGGCGGCAGGGCTTGAGGAACACGAATGCCTGGAGATGGGAGACGCCGTGTGCGAGTACCTCCGCAATCACCCCGAGGTTCTACGACTGCTCATGCCGGAAGGGTGGAAGGTGCTTGCGCCAGTCGCGGAAGGCGAGTTCGTAAGCGATGTCGTCGTACTGACAGAAATGCATGTGGTGCGGCTTCAGCCCGGCGACAAGCCTTACCTCGAGCTTCCAGCGCCGATGCACGAGGGCTGAGCGCCGGAGCTGTGGACAAATCCGGGCACTCCCGGACATGTGATGAACGTCATGAACGGACTTGATGCGGTTGCAAGTTACGGCGAACTACTGCCTACTGCGGTGCATTGTGGTTGGGCCTGTGGACAGCCGAACCACAAGAAGGCCGCTACGGGTCGGCCGAATGGCCGTCCCGTGAAACGGACCCGTAAACTGAGTGCAAGAGCAAACGACGAGGCCCAGCTTCGTACTTGCTCTGGCAAGGAAGCTGGGCTCGGGTGTCTTTACTTGGACGTGCAGACACCCAAAGACTAGCGCGACGGTGGGGCCAGATGCCTCCGTGTCGTCGGCGAGTTGCGTCACGTTACATGGCGCTGCTTGACATTCCTTGTCGTCCACTCTGGAACGACCTTAGGAAACAACTTGCTTCTGAATATCCACAAGCCTGGGGAGAAGTGCGCCCGGACTGCCCTGTACGCCCTACGCGATAAGAAGTTTCGCGGGACGGGACTGTCTGAGTTCGTGCAAGAGGGGCGTTGCTTCCCCAAGGCTGGGCCCGGCGACACCTACTGGCCCGTGCTCGACCTGTAGCTAGAGCGGCTGGCCCTCTCGCGTTGAGGGGGCCAGCCACACCCTTCACACGTCGATGCCTTGCTCTTGTAGCCGACGAGCAGACGTAGCGGCGACGATCTCGGCTTCCATGCGCCTCATCAGCTCGGGATCGACTGTCCACCTGAGGTCGCCGTCGCACCAGCGCTGAACGCATCGGGGGAGCGGGAACGGCATTTCGCGGACCAGGGTTCGCAGTGAAGTAGTCATGGCCTTGCTCTTTCCTTTTAGAAGTGGAGGCGCCGGCTTGTGGAGTTCTTGAGGCGCGCACGTTCCTGCTGCGCCTTGGCTTCGTCCCGTGGCGGCAACGGGTCGATCCAGTAGTTCGGCCCGTCCTCGTCGTCGTTCTTCTTGATGCGTTTGCCGTTCTCGTCGTAGAGGCGGCGACCGAAGGGATACCAGCGGTCATCCCAAGGCTCATCAAAGCTTGTCGCCGTGCGCGCGTTTTCGGGTTCTCGATGATGAATGCGCCGACTGTTCTCGCCTGGCGTCACTACTTCTAGGTGCGAGTAGGCATTGACGCACCACTTCACTTCGCACATGTGATCGACCACCAACTGGCCCGAAACGTAGAGGCCGTTGACAAGCATCCAGGCAGCTCGATGGGCACCGACCATCCCGCGGTCCCAGTAGAAGTAGCCGTACCGAGACTGGTCAGGGTTGTAAGGACCGTGCCAGGGCCAACACGCATCTACACCGCCTGAGCTATCCACGTAGGCCCAGAACTTCTCGTTGCGTCGGTAGCGCACCTTGGGTTCTACGCCAGGGAACTCGTAGAGCGTGTCCCCGCCTCCAGGCACCTTGCGCCACTCGGTCGGCTTTATGGGGCCGTACAACGCCTCTCTCTCCCGGCGCTTGTACTCGCGTTTCCGCTCTCTCTTCCACTCCTCGAGCTGCCATTCGTTGAGGTGGTCGATGCCGAGATTGCGTCGGCGCGTGGCCGCTGCCTTGGCCGCTCTCTCTTGGTTCTTGCGATCCCGCTCCTGGCGCTCAGCCACCCGTTGCCTGTCCAGTTCTCGGTTGCGGCGCCGAGTCTCCGTGCTCTTGGCGATGTGTTCTTCGCGCTGCTCGGGCGTGAGGTTCTGCCAAAAGCGACGGAGTGCTTCTGCCCCCTTGCGGGAGGTCTCATCCATCTCTCGCCCATGATCCGTACTCATGCACTCAATGGTCCGGGATCGGGTGGAAGGTGTCGGCTGACAACGACTAACGACGACGAATTGGTGCACGATCGGTGCACGCAGACATCGACCAGGGACGACTGTTGACGACCGTCAACGACTAGCAAAAGCCCCGGAATTTCAAGGGTTTCGACCGCCGCCCGCGTAGTTGCAGGAGGTGTCATGAAGGCCGCTTCAACGTCTGAGCCGGCCGGGCGATCCGCGCCGGCGCGCGGGTCATTCGGGCCCGGGCCGCCTGCGGTTCCGCTTGGTCTCGGAGCGCCGGCGCTTTCCTTCGATCCGTCGACGCCGCGAGCCGCTCGTGGGCCGGGTCGATCGCCGGACAACCGGAGGAACCACTGCCTCGCGCAGAAGTGCGGCGAGACGCTGTCGTGCCGCGGTCCTGTTCTGTCGCTGGGAACGATGCTCGGCGGCGCTCACGGTCAGCACTGTGCCCGAGAGTCTGCCGGCGAGCTGGTCGAGGGCGCGTGCGCGCTGCACGTCGCTCAGCGCTGTCGTCGTGGCCAGGTCGAGAGAGAGCTGCACCCGTGAGTCGGTGGTGTTGACGCCCTGGCCGCCCGGTCCGGAAGCATGGGAGAACTGCTCGGCCAGCTCTCCCGCCGGCACCTTGAGGCCGCGGGGAGCGCCGGGGCCCGGGGGCACGTGCAGATCGTCCACCCGACGATTGTCCCGCACCTGCGACGTGGGCGCCGCTGGTCGGTCCGGGGGCGGGTCCTGCTGGTTCCCGATGTGCTCGCCGGTGATGCTGTCGACCGTGCCGGTCGGGCCAGTCGTCGGGGAGGGCGCGGCGGCTCAGCCGATCGTGACGAACCGGTGCTTGACGTCCTCGGCCTGGTGCACCGCGGAGCGCCATCCCGCGGTCACGCCGCCCGTCGTGAAGAAGGTCGTCTCGATGACGAGCAGAGGGCTACCCGCGGGCACGCCGAAGGTCTCCGCGTGCTCGGCGGTCCTCCGTCCTCCCGGCCGGTCAGCGTGCCGGCTGGGGGGCGGTCTCCGTCCCCGGGGCCGGGGCGCCGGCCACGATCCTCAGATCGGTGAGATCCGCGCCCTCGAGGTGCGGCAGGACCTGGGTGGCCAGCAGGGACAGGGCCGTGCCGTACGCTCCGGTCCTCGTCCCGGCCTCCACGGTCATCCGGAGGCAGACGCCCTGCGCCCCGCTGCTCCGGGCGACGCAGTGCGCCGCCGCGACGATCCGGCTCAGGGCGCCGACCGCGGAGACGTCCACCCGGCGGGTCGTCCTGACCGTCGCCTCGGCGGTCCACGTGCTCACGGAGTGCCGCCGGCCGGGAAGCCCACCGGCTGCTGATCCCGGGACGGGACCAGCGCGGTGATCCGCACCGGGCCGGTGACCGGCTGCACCTCGTCGAGGCTCCAGCGCAGGAGGTCCACGGCCGCGGGCTCCGCTTCCAGGGCCTCGTGCAGGTCCACGGTGAGGTCCGACCCGGGGAACAGCGCCCTGGCGCGGACCGCGAGCGGCGCCAGCGCCTTCTGGCTGGTGCCGGTCAGCGGGCCCGTGACGACCAGAGTCACGTGCCGGCCGTCCAGATCGATCCGGACCAGCACCGAGAGCCGGTCGCCCCCCGGTGCTCGTCCTCGCGCGGTGGGCGCACGCAGCTCGGCCCCTGTCGTCATGTCGGTCATGGTCTCTCCCCCGTCGGTGCGGCTGCGACAGGGTCCCGGTCCCACGCCCTGGGCCCGCGCCGTCCACGACGCCGCGACGGTCCGCCCTGCCTGCCCGCACCACCATCGTCGGCGCGCCGAGGGGCCGGACGCCAGGGTGACCATCGGACGAGTGCGTTCTCCGGCTCGTCGGTGCTCTGCGCGGCACCCGGGCGCACGGAGCCGGTGCGCCCGGGGGCAGCGGCCCCGGCGCACGCGGCAGCGTCTACTGCGGGGAGTCGGTGACGTCCTCCGGCGGGGCCTCCGCCCCGAGGTAGTCCTCGATGTCCACCAGCACGGCAGGGCCGGACTGCGCCACCTGCAGCGCGACGGCGAGGCTCGCCACGTCGTCGTCGTCCAGGAGCTGGTCGGGCAGGTCCACGGCGTAGCGGGCCTCGCCGTCGACGAGCACGGGCGTGATGTGGGCGGGGCCGCTCGTGAGGTCGACGACGGTCGCGGGGGCGACCACCTCGACGTCCTCGGGCGCCGGGCGGTCGTCGGGCGGTGCGGGAGAGCTCATGGGATCCGTCCTGTCGTTCGGGGTGCTGTCAGGCTACTGCCTGATGCCGTCCGCGCCGTGGACCGGCCTAGCATGGGTGTCATGGCGCACCCGATCATGTTCGACGGCGACGACCCGGCGCTGGCCCGCGTGCGATCGATCTGCCTCGCGCTGCCCGGGGCGCAGGAGAGGACCTCCCACGGCCGACCGTGGTTCTGCACGAGGACCGGCTTCGCGGTGTACGGCGGCACGCTGCGGGGGGACGTCTCCACCGCCTTCGACGCGGCACTGCTGGTCAAGGCCGATCCGCAGGAGCGCCCCGCCCTGCTGGCCGGCGCGCGGTTCTTCGAACCGGCGTACCTGTGGCCCTCGGGCTGGGTCGGGATGGACCTGTCCCCGGCGGGCACCGACTGGGCCGAGGCCGCCGAGCTCGTCGAGACGTCCTACCGGCTCACGGCGCCGCGCCGCCTGGTGCGAGAGCTCGACGCCCGCCGCTGATGGCCCGGACCGGCGGGCGTCCCCGGGGGATCAGCGCAGCGCACGCTTGATGTCGGCGCGCTCCTTCTCGAGCTTGCGCACCCGGTGGCCCAGCTTGAAGAGCCGCACGGAGCCGACGAGGCCCATGATGAGGGCACCGGCGACGGCCGCCAGCAGCATGGCGACGCCGAGGGGCAGGCTGAACTCCCAGCCCATGTAGTTGAAGACCGCCGGGACGTTGTTCTGCAGGATGAAGACCAGCAGCAGGATCAGGATCAGCAGGCCGAGGATCAGGGCGGTCCACATGGCCCCCGAGATGCCCTGCTTCTGGTGCTCGTCCAGCGCGGGGTCCGTGCCCACCTGCGGCCGGACGGCCGGCTCACGGCCGGCCGCCGGGCGGTCCGCGGCGGACGCGTCCGGCGCGGGGACCCGCGGGTCCTCCCCGGGGGAGGGATCGGGCCGGTGCGGGTCGGAGGATGCTGGGGTGCGGGCCATGACGGTTCTCTCCCTGGTCGCGGACGGGTCGCGGAGACCCTGTGCTCCTCACGGTAGTCCTGGTCGGCGCGGCGCTGAAGACCCGTCGGCGCTCAGCGGGTCGTGCACGACCGCCGGAGAAAGCGGCGCACCTCGGCGGCGACCAGCGCGAGCGTGTCCTCCTGGCCCACGGGCCCGGACCGGCGGACCGTCATGGCGTGGTCCGCCCCCTCCACCGGGACGACGGCGACCTCCGGCGCGCCGTCCACGGCGGCCACGACCTCGTCCGCCGAGCCGAAGACGTCCCGCGTGCCCTGCAGCACGAGCACGGGGACCGCGGGGCGCAGCAGCTCCTCGGCCCGCGAGCGCTCCGGCCGGCCCGGCGGGTGCAGGGGGAAGGCCAGGCAGACGACGGCGGACGCGCCCACCGCGGCGGCCGTCCGGCACGCCACGCGCGCCCCGGCACTGCGGCCCCCGACAACCACGGGCAGCCCGTCCGCCAGCTCGGTCACGGCCGGCGCGGCGGCCAGCCACCCGGCGTCGAGGGCGGCCGGACGGGGAGCGATCCTCCGGCCGGCGAGCACCCACGGCTGCTCGTGGCGCACCACCGTGATGCCGTGACGGGGGAGCTCGTCGGCGAGAGCGCCGAGGTCCTGGGCACCGGCGCCCCCGCCCGCGCCGTGCCCGAGCCACAGCAGCGCCGCGGGGGTCTCGGCGGGGGAGACCAGGAGGCGTCCCGGTCCGGTCCCGGTGGGCACGATGAGCTCGGTGGGTCGGGGCATGGCCACCACGGTAGCCCGGCGGGCACCCAGGGCCCGTGGTGCTCGCCCGGCGGTGCGCGGCCTAGCATGTGGCCATGGCATCCCCGAACGCGTCCGGCGGCGCCCGGCCGAGCCGGGCGGACCTCGAGGCCGCCCGGAACACGACCCTGCCCGACCTGCTCGGCCCGGACCTGCGACTGCTGATCTGCGGCATCAACCCGAGCCTGTGGGCCGCGGCCACCCAGGCGCACTTCGCCCGGCCCGGCAACCGGTTCTGGCCGGCCCTGCACGACGCCGGGCTCACCGGCCGGCTGGTGGACTGCTCGGCCGGGATGAGCGCGGAGGACCGGGCGCACGTCCTGGGCCGGGGCCTCGGCATCACGAACCTGGTGCGCCGGGCCACCGCCCGGGCCGACGAGCTGGACCCCGCCGAGTTCGTGGCCGGCCGGGAGCGGCTGGCGGAGCTCGTCGCCGAGCTGCGCCCCGCCGTCGTCGCGGTCGCCGGGGTCACCGCCTACCGGCACGCCTTCGCGGACCCGGGGGCCGCGCTCGGGCGGCAGGACCGGGAGCTGGCCGGGGCGCAGCTGTGGGCGCTGCCGAGCCCCAGCGGGCTCAACGCCCACGCGTCCCGGGCGAGCCTCGCGGCCGCGTTCGCCGAGGCCGGCCGGGCGGCGGGCATTCCGGCCGCCCGGGCGCTCCCGTGACCCGGTCCCGGCCGCGGCGGGCGCCGCACGCGCCTCAGACGAACAGGAGCAGGCTCACCGCCATGACCGCCATCCCGGCCACCAGCCCGTAGACCGACAGGTGGTGCTCGCCGTACTCCTGGGCCGTGGGCAGCAGCTTGTCCAGGGAGATGAACACCATGATCCCGGCCACGCTCGCGAACACGACGCCGAAGAGGACGTCGTCGAGGAAGGGGAGCAGGACGAGGTACCCGAGCACCCCGCCGACGGGCTCCGCCAGGCCCGAGAGGAACGCCCAGCGGAAGGCCTTCCGGCGGCTGCCCGTGGCGTGGTAGATGGGCACCGCCACGGAGATCCCCTCGGGGATGTTGTGCAGCGCGATGGCCACGACCACCGGGATCGCCACGGACGGCTCCTGCATGGCCGCCACGAACGTCGCGAAGCCCTCGGGGAAGTTGTGGACGGCGATCGCCACCGCGGTCATCGTCCCCATCCGCATGAGCCGGCGCTGCCGTCCGGCGTCGTCGTGCGGGTACTCGTGCGGGTTGGCGCGGGCGGGCACGAGCCGGTCGATGATCGCGATCAGGAGGATCCCCGCGAAGAACCCGCCCGCCGTGGCCCACGCCCCGGAGCGCGCCCCGAGCTCCGCGACCAGGGCGACCTGGGCCTTGACGAAGATCTCGATCATGGACACGTAGATCATCACCCCGGCCGAGAAGCCGAGGCTCACCGCCAGGAACTTGGCGTCGGTGCGCTTGGTGACCAGGGACAGGAAGGCGCCCACGCCCGTGGCCAGCCCCGCGAACAGTGTCAGGCCGAAGGCGAACAGCAGCTCGTTCACGGGCGTGTCGACTCCGTTCGTGGGCGGGGTGGGGCGCTCGCAGTCTAGCGAACGGCACGGGCGCCCTCGGGGGCCCTTCTGCGGTGCGCCAGAATGGTCCGATGACGACTTCCTCCGGGCACGTCCCGGGAACTGGCGGCCGCCCGGTGGTTGTCCCGGCCGGGCTCGCCGACCGCTACACGACCGCGTGGGAGCTGGTCCCGGACGGGCCGGCGCGGGACGATGACGGGGCCCTGATCCTGCCGGTGCGCACCCGCGCTCGGGAGCCGGCCGTGCTGCGGCTCTCCCCGCCGCGGCCCGGCGCCGAGCACGAGCACCTGGCCCTGCGCGTGTGGGCCGGCCGCGGGGCCGTGCAGCTGCTCCGGGCGGAGCCCGCGGACCGGGCGCTGCTGCTCGAACGGACCGCCGACCGGGACCTGCACGACCTGCCGGTGCTCGAGGCCTGCCGCGTGCTCGGCGAGCTGACCCGGGTCCTCGCCCGCCCGGCGCGGCCCCCGTTCCCGCGCCTGTCCGCGACCGCCCGGCGGTGGCAGACGGAGCTGGAGGGAGCCGTGGACCTGGACGCCCGGTTCCCGCGCCGCTTCCGGCTCCAGGCCGTCCGGAGCCTCGAGCGGCTCCGGCGCGACGAGCTGGACGCGGCGCTCGTGCACCAGGACCTGCACTACGGTGCCGTCCGTGCGTCGGCGCGCGCCCCGTGGCTGGCCACCGGGGCCGACGCGGTGGTCGGCACCCCGGAGTTCGCGCTGGTCCCCGCCCTGTGGCACCGCGCGGACGAGGCCGGCCGCGGCGGGGTCCTGGCCGCGGCCCTGGCGGACCGGATGGAGGCCCTCGCCCTCGCGGCCGGCGCCGACGACGAGCGCCTCCGGGCGTGGGCGCTCGTCCGGTGCGCGGTGGCGGCCCGGGACGAGGTCGCCCGTCCCACCGGGGCCCCGCACCGCGAGGTCAGCCGGCTGGTCCAGCTGTGCAAGGCGCTGCAGCGGGGCGCCTGAGGCAACGTCCACCGGGGCCGGGGCCGGGGCCAGGGCCGGAGCCGATGTCAGGACCCGGGACCCGCACCCGGCCCACACCTCGGCTCAGGAGGCGGGGGAGCGGCGGAAGCCCAGGTCCGCGGCGAGCGGGCGCCACGCCGCCACGAGCAGGGTGAGCGCGGTGGGCACGAGGACCGGGAAGCCCACGGCCAGGTAGCCCAGGGCGCCGAGCACCCCGCCGGCGAAGAACAGTCCCACGAGCGCGGCCAGCAGCCGGAGCTTCCCGGCGTCGCCGGTCACGGGGTCCGCGTCCGCGAGCCGGTTGCGGTAGAGGAACTTGCCGAGCTCGATGCCGATGTCCGTGACCATGCCCGTCACGTGGGTGGTGCGGATCTGGGCGCCCGAGATCTTGGTGATCACGGCGTTCTGCAGTCCCATGGTGAACGCGAGCACCGGGACGAAGAGGAGGTCCAGGTGCACCCAGGCGAGGCTCTCGGCCAGGAGCCCGAAGGCGAGCATGAGCAGGCCCTCGAACAGCAGGACGTTGGCGTAGCGGCTGTGCAGCCCGCGGCGCCGCGCCCAGTTGAACATCAGCGCGCAGCACGCGGCCCCGCACGTGAAGGCGACGACGGCCAGCACGCCGAGCGCCACGAGCCGCAGGTCGCCCAGCACGAGGTGGTCCGCGACCATCGCGGTGAGACCCGTCATGTGGGAGGTGTACACGGCCACGGCCACGAAGCCCACGGAGTTGAGCACTCCGGCCACCAGGGCGAGCAGGCAGGCGAGGTGCCGGTTGAGGGCGGGGGTGCGGCGGGGTCCCGCGACGTTGAGCAGGTAGCGGTCGATCCGGGCCCTCATGCCGCGAGCCTAGCCCCGGAACGCCCCGGAACGCCCCGGGCCGCGTCGCCGGGAGGACCGTCGCAGGAGTGCGCGCCCCGCCCGGCCGCGGTCAGTCGGCCCGGCGGCCGAGGGCCTCGACGGTCTCGGCGGCCAGGGCGAGGCCGGCGCCGCTGTAGAGGTTGAAGACCGTCCGGACCCCGTGCCCGCGCAGCTCCTGCACCTCGTCGTCGTACTGCGCCACGGCGGCCACGGCCCCGTCGAAGCCCGTGGCGCTCAGCTGCTGGAGGGCCGCGAGGTTGGAGCCGTGGAAGGGCATGGCCAGCACGGCGACCTTCACGTGGCCGGTCGCGATCACCCGCTCCCAGAACTCCTGGTCGGTCGCGTCGGCCTCCTGGACGTCGACCCCCTGCGCCCGCAGCCGCTCCACGCGGTCCGTGGCGTTCTCGATGCCCACCACGGAGTAGCCGTGCTCCTCGGCGAGCTCCCGGTAGGCCGCCTGCCCCACCCTGCCCATGCCGAGCACGAGCACCTCGGCGTGGCTGATGTCGATGGGACGGTCCTCCGGGTGCAGCCGGTCGTCCGGGTGCTCGGGAAGCCGGCGGGCGAGGGTGCTGGTCAGGGAGGAGCCGCGCCGGTTGAGCAGGGCCGAGACCACGAAGCTCAGGGCGACCGCCACGGAGAGCATCACCAGCCAGTCCTCGTCGAACAGCCCGGCAGAGACGCCGATGGCCCCCACGATGAGGGCGAACTCCGAGTGGTTGCCCAGGGCCAGACCCGTCCGGAGGCAGGTGCGGCGGCGCAGCCCGAACAGCCACAGCAGCAGCACGAACAGCATCGCCTGCACCGGCAGGAGGCCCAGCAGCAGCACGCCCATGGCGACCATCTCGAGGGTCGGCATCCCGTGGAAGCCGATCGAGACGAAGAACGCGACCAGCAGCAGGTCCTTGAGGGTGAACAGGGTCCGGGACAGCTCCCCGGCGTTGGCGTGGGAGGCCAGGAGCATGCCGACCAGCAGCGCCCCGAGGTCCCCTTTCAGGCCCACGGCGGAGAAGGCGACGTAGCCGGGCACCAGGGCCATGAGGACCCCGAACAGGGCCTGCATCTCCCCGTGGCCGATGCGGTCCCAGATCCGGCGGAACAGCCACGCCGCCGGCAGCAGCAGCACGAGGGCCAGGGCCCACGGGCTCGGCGGCTGCTCGCTCGTGGCGGTGATGAACGCGACGGCGGCGACGTCCTGGATGATGAGGATGCCGATCGCCACGCGCCCGTAGAGGGACGTGGTCTCGCTGCGCTCCTCGAGCACCTTGAACACCAGCACGGTGCTCGAGAAGGACAGGGCGAACCCGGCCAGCAGCAGCGCGCGGAGGTCCTCGCCCGGCAGCTGCAGCCCCACCAGCATGAGCAGGCCCAGGAGTCCGGCTCCGAGCGCGGTGCTCAGGACCATGTGGATCCCGGCCGTTCCCCAGATCTCCTTGCGCAGCAGGGACCGGGCGTCGAGCTTGAGCCCGATGCCGAAGAGCATCAGGGTCACCCCGACGTCGGCCAGCTGGTCGAGCACGGGGAGCCGCTCCACGCCCAGGCCGTTGAGCACGAACCCCGCCGCGAGGAACCCGATCAGCGGCGGCAGGCGCGCGAGGACGGCCACAGCACCGGCCCCGAAGGCGACGACGAGATACACGGCGACCGTGGACACAGGCAGCTCCCTCGCCGTCCGGTGGTGGGACCCTCCCAGTCTAGAGCGAGTTCGGGCCCGCTCCCGGGACCCTCCGGGGCGCCCGGCGACCCGGACCGCCTACAGTGGTCGCAGCACTGGGCAGCGAGGGAAGGACCGGAGCATGCACGAGAGCCAGGGGCCCGCCGGCGCGACGTCCGCGCCGACGCGGTCCCAGCGGCTGGACCGGCTGCCGTTCACCACCGAGCACCGGAAGCTGCTGGTCGGCTCCGGCGTCGGCTGGGCCCTGGACGCCATGGACGTGGGCCTGATCTCCTTCGTGATGGCCGCCCTCGCCCAGGAGTGGGGCCTGGGCTCCGGGCAGCTGTCCCTGCTGGCGTCGATCGGCTTCGTGGGCATGGCCGTGGGCGCCAGCCTCGGCGGGCTCCTGGCCGACCGGCTCGGCCGGCGCCAGGTCTTCGCCCTGACCCTGCTCGTCTACGGCACGGCCACCGGCGCGTCCGCGCTCGTCGGCTCCCTCGCTGCGCTCGTGATCCTGCGCTTCGTGGTGGGCCTCGGCCTCGGCGCCGAGCTGCCCGTCGCCTCCACCCTCGTCTCCGAGTACGCCCCCCGGCGGATCCGCGGCCGCGTGGTGGTGGTCCTCGAGTCCTTCTGGGCCGTCGGCTGGATCCTCGCCGCGCTCGTGGGCTACTTCGTGGTGCCGTCCTCCCCGGACGGCTGGCGCTGGGCGCTCGTGGTGGGTCTCGTGCCGGCCCTCTACGCCGTGGTCGTGCGCCGGGCCCTGCCGGAGTCCGTGCACTTCCTCGAGCACCGGGGCCGGACCGACGAGGCCGAGGCCGCGGTGCGCCGGTTCGAACGGGCCCGGCCCCTGGGCCGCTCCCGGGCCGAGACCGCCGCGCAGGCCCGGGCCGCCGAGGAGACCGGCCCGGGCCTGGCGGAGGAGGCGACGGCGATCTGGGGGCCGTCCCTGCGGCGGCGCACGTCGGCGCTGTGGACCGTCTGGTTCTGCATCAACTTCGCCTACTACGGGGCGTTCACCTGGCTGCCCACGCTGCTGCTCCAGCAGGGCCTCACCCTGACGACGTCCTTCGGCTACGTCCTGGTCATCACGCTCGCCCAGCTCCCCGGCTACGCCGCGGCCGCCTGGCTCATCGAGGTCTGGGGCCGGCGGATCACGCTGGCCGTGTTCCTCGGGGGCTCCGCGGTGAGCGCCCTGCTCTTCGGCATCGTGTCGATGGGCAGCATCGTGCTCCCGTGGCAGGTGATCGGCTCCGGCATGGCGCTGTCCTTCTTCAACCTGGGCGCGTGGGGCGCGCTGTACGCGATCGGCCCCGAGCTCTATCCCACCGCGCTGCGCGGGACGGGGACCGGGGCGGCGGCCGCCTTCGGCCGGGTCGCCTCGATCCTGGCCCCGCTGACCGTGCCGGCGCTGCTCGCGCTCGGCGGGGAGCGCTACGACGTCGTCACCGTCTTCGCCGTCTTCGGCGCCGCCTTCCTCGTGGCCGCGCTCTCCGCGTTCGCCCTGCCCGAGCAGCGGGGACGGGCCCTGCGGTGACCTCCCCGACCGTCCTGACCGACCGCGAGATCGGCCTCGCGCGGCTCGCGGCCCACGGGCTCGTGCGCCCGCAGGACGTGGCGCCCGAGGACGTGGTGCGGAGCCTCGGGGCCGTCCAGGCGCAGGACCTGCCCGGCGCCCTGGTGTCGGTCGGCCTGCGGCGGGCCGGCGGGTCCCACGGACTGCGGCAGGCCTTCGAGGACGGCCGGATCGTGCGGACCTGGCCCATGCGCGGCACCCTGCACCTGGTCCCGGCGGAGGACCTGCGCGAGTGGCTCGCGGTGCTGGGCCCCCGCACCGTCGCCTCGACGGCCGCCCGGCGCCGGGCCCTGGGCATCGACGAGCGGCTCGACGCGGCCCGGGAGTCCGCGCTCGCCGCGCTGCGCCACGGCCCGCAGCACCGCGAGCGCCTGCACGCCGCGTGGGAGGAGGCCGGGCTGCTGGGGGAGCCGGGCCGGGCCTACCACCTGATGCTCGCCCTGCACCTGGACGCGACCCTGTGCCTGGGCCCGCTGACCGCGGACGGACGGGACCAGCTGGTCGTGCCCGTCGCGGACTGGGTCCCGGCGGCGGGGGAGGGGACCGCCGAGGCCGGGACGGGCGCCGGCGGCACCCCGCCCGTCGTCGCGCGCTGGGTGCGCCGGTACCTGCGCGGCCACGGCCCGGCCTCCGTCGCGGACGCCGCCCGGTGGGCCGCGCTGCCGCGGTCCGCGGTGCGGGCCGCGCTGGCGGGGACGGACGGTGTCGTGGCGGTGCACGACCGCGCCGGCCACGAGCTGTGGTGCGCCCCCGAGGTGCTCGAGGGCCCCGCACCCGGCGACCGCCGGGCCGCCGGGGTCTTCCTGCTGCCGCCCTTCGACGAGT
Source organism: Kocuria arenosa (assembly GCF_042879215.1). Lineage (NCBI taxonomy): Bacteria > Bacillati > Actinomycetota > Actinomycetes > Micrococcales > Micrococcaceae > Kocuria > Kocuria arenosa. The sequence goes on from NZ_JBHZTA010000005.1 coordinate 109,734, forward strand.
ACGTCCTGGGCTACGGGGACCGGTCCCACGTGCTGGCCCCGGACCACGCGACCCGGATCGTCCCCGGCGGCAACGGGGTCTTCAAGCCCACCCTCGTGGCGGGCGGGCGGATCGTGGGGACCTGGGGGCGCGTGCGCCGCGCCGGCGGAGCCGAGCTCGCGCTCGACCCGTTCGAGGAGCTCTCGCCCGCCCGCCGCCGGGCCGCCGAGCGGGCCTTCGCGCGGCTGCCGGCCCTCTGAGCCGAGACGAAGCCGGTATGGGTCCCGGGGCCCGGGAGGTGGTCCGGCTCACCCCGCGCTCGCTAGGGTGGGCCCATGATCAATCCCGCTCGCCTGCACTCGGACCTCTCCCGCCTCGGCCGCGAGACCGAGATGTTCCTGGCCACCACCGCGTCCCTGTCCGACGACGAGCTGGCCGCTCCCTCGCTGTGCGACGGCTGGCGCCGCGCCGACGTCGTCGCCCACATCGCCTCCAACGGGCGTGCCCTCGTCAAGCTCGTCGACTGGGCCGTCACGGGGCAGGAGCAGGCCCCCTACGCGTCCATGGAGGCCCGCAACCAGGACATCGCCGAGCTGGCCGCCCTGCCCCGCGAGGAGCTGGTCGAGAAGGCGCGCGAGTCCGCGTCCTACTTCGCCGAGCAGGCCCAGCGGCTGGCCGGGGAGCTCGCGGTCGAGGAGGTGCACCTGCACGGCAAGCAGATCCCCGCGACCTCCATCGTGGCGCTGCGCATCGCCGAGGTCGTCGTCCACCACCACGACCTCGACACCGCCTGGACCATCGAGGAGGCCGACCCCGACTCGCTGCTCAACGCCCTCGAGGCCGCCGTGCGCACCATGCGCGCCAAGGGCGCGCCCGGCATGACGCTGGTGACGGAGGAGCGCGACGAGTGGGTGATCGGCGACGGCGCCCTGCGCGTCGAGTCCGACCGGGAGGGCCTGCTCGAGTGGCTGGCCCGCGGCGACGGCGAGAACGTCGAGGCCGACGGCCCGCTGCCGGTGCTGCCCGCCTGGTGACAGCACGCCCCGGGCGCGGCGGGACTCCCCTGAGCCGCCCGGGACGCGGCGACCGGGGGAGTCGGCGGGGTCACAGGCCCCCGGGGTGCCGCCCGAGCGGCCCCGCGGGGTAGAATGGTCTACGGCCCGCTGAGCGGGCGCTCCCGCCCGGGTCCCTCCGGGTGCGCGGCGGCGCCCCGGCCGCACCCATCGGGAGGGCTGCACCTCCCCCCGCATCTCCACCCGAAGAGAGACCCACGCGTATGCCTGTCACCTCCACCACCGCCCAGCGCGCCGACCTCCGCAACGTGGCCATCGTGGCCCACGTCGACCACGGCAAGACCACCATCGTGGACGCGATGCTCCAGCAGACGCACGCGTTCTCCTCCCACGGTGAGGTCGAGGAGCGCGTGATGGACTCCGGTGACCTGGAGCGCGAGAAGGGGATCACGATCCTCGCCAAGAACACCACGGTGTTCTACGACGGTCCCTCCGCGGAGGGGGAGACCATCACCATCAACGTCATCGACACCCCCGGCCACGCCGACTTCGGCGGCGAGGTCGAGCGCGGCCTGTCCATGGTCGACGGCGTCGTGCTGCTGGTGGACGCCTCCGAGGGCCCGCTGCCGCAGACCCGCTTCGTGCTGCGCAAGGCCCTCGAGGCCAAGCTCCCCGTCATCCTCGTGGTCAACAAGGTCGACCGTCCGGACGCCCGGATCGAGGAGGTCGTGCACGAGTCCATGGACCTGCTGCTGGGCCTGGCCTCGGACATCTCCGAGGACGAGCCGGACCTCGACCTGGACGCCGTCCTGGACGTGCCCGTGGTCTACGCCGCGGGCCGTGACGGCCGGGCCTCCCTGTCGCAGCCCGAGAACGGCGGCCTGCCGGACAACGAGGACCTCGAGCCGCTGTTCGCGACGATCATCAAGCACGTCCCCGCGCCCTCCTACGACCCCGAGGGCGTGCTCCAGGCGCACGTGACCAACCTGGACGCCTCCCCGTTCCTGGGCCGTCTCGCCCTGCTGCGCATCTTCAACGGCACCCTCAAGAAGGGCCAGACCGTGGCCTGGGCGCGCGCGAACGGCGAGCTCAAGAACGTGCGGATCTCCGAGCTGCTGGCCACCAAGGGCCTGGACCGCGTCCCGGCCGAGTCCGCCGGCCCCGGCGAGATCGTGGCCGTGGCCGGGATCGAGGACATCACCATCGGCGAGACCCTCACCGACCCGGAGAACCCCCAGCCCCTGCCGCTGATCACGGTGGACGACCCCGCGATCTCCATGACCATCGGCATCAACACCTCCCCGCTGGCCGGGCGCACCAAGGGCACCAAGGTCACGGCCCGCCAGGTCAAGGACCGCCTCGACAAGGAGCTCGTCGGCAACGTCTCGCTCAAGGTGCTCCCCACCCAGCGTCCCGACGCCTGGGAGGTCCAGGGCCGCGGCGAGCTGGCGCTGGCGATCCTCGTGGAGCAGATGCGCCGCGAGGGCTTCGAGCTCACCGCGGGCAAGCCCCAGGTCGTGACGAAGATCGTCGACGGCAAGGTGCACGAGCCCTACGAGCACATGACCATCGACGTGCCCGACGAGTTCCTCGGCGCCGTGACGCAGCTGATGGCCGGGCGCAAGGGCCGCATGGAGGCCATGGCCAACCACGGCACCGGCTGGGTGCGGATGGAGTTCAAGGTCCCCGCCCGCGGGCTGATCGGCTTCCGCACCAGGTTCCTCACCGAGACCCGCGGCGCCGGCATCGCGTCGTCCTACGCCGACGGCTACGAGCCGTGGGCCGGGGACATCGAGTACCGCACCAACGGCTCGATGATCGCCGACCGCGCCGGCGTGGTCACCCCGTTCGCCATGATCAACCTCCAGGAGCGCGGGTCCTTCTTCGTGGAGCCGACCTCCGAGGTCTACCAGGGCATGATCGTGGGCGAGAACTCGCGCGCCGACGACATGGACGTGAACATCACGAAGGAGAAGAAGCTCACCAACATGCGTGCGGCCTCCTCCGACACCTTCGAGAACCTCACGCCCCCGCGCAAGCTGACCCTCGAGGAGTCCCTCGAGTTCGCCCGCGAGGACGAGTGCGTGGAGGTCACCCCGGACGCCATCCGGATCCGCAAAGTCGTCCTCGACGCCAACGAGCGGATGAAGGCGCACCGGGCCCGGGCCCGCGCCTGACCCCGGACCGCACCAGCACAGCGCAGCAGGCCCGGCCGTGACCCAGCAGCCCGTCCCGTACTACCCCGAGCAGGGCGTCCTCGTGCGCGAGGACGCCCTGCCGGGGCTGCTGCCCCCGGGTCTGCGCCCGGAGGACGCCCGGCTCCTGTTCGTGCACGCGCACCCCGACGACGAGTCCATCGCCACCGGCGCCACCATGGGCCGGTACGCGGAGCTCGGCGCACGGGTCGTGCTGCTCACCATGACCCGCGGCGAGCGCGGCGAGGTGATCCCCGAGCCGCTGCACGCGCTCGAGGTCGGCCGCCCGGAGTGCTCCGACGACGGCACGGCCCTGGGCCGGCACCGGGTCGGCGAGCTCGACGACGCCGCGGCCCGCCTGGGCGTGGCCGAGCGCTTCTTCGCGGGGGAGCCCCCCGCCCTGGACCCCGCCGTGGGCTTCTCCGGCGGCACGGGCCACTACCACGACTCCGGCATGTCGTGGGGCCCCGACGGCCGGGCCGCCCCCGCAGATGACTCCTCGCCGCACAGCCTCACCGCGGCCACGGCCGACGAGGCCGCCGCCCACGTCGCCGCCGCGGTCCGGGCGGTCCGCCCGCACGTGCTCGTCACCTACGACGACGACGGCGGCTACGGCCACCCCGACCACGTCCGCACCTCCGCCGTCGCGGTGCGCGGCGCCGAGCTCGCCGCCCGCCCGGCCGCGGACGCCGGCGGCACGCTCGCCGACCCCTGGCGGACCCCCCTCGTGTGGGCCGTCGAGGGCGAGGCGCGGCCCGAGGACCCCCGGCCGCAGGCCGCGGTGCACGGCTCCGCCGAGCGCAAGCGGACCGCCATGGCCGCCCACGCCACCCAGCTCGTGCTGGCCGAGGACGGCTCGCGCTTCGCCCTCTCCAACGGGGTGTGGCAGCCCTTCAGCGCCCTCGAGACCTACCGGCTGCTCACCGGGGACCCCGACGCGGTCGTCGCGGAGGAGGAGACGCCCCGGCACGCCCGGGCCTCCGTGCTCTCGGCGCTCGTGACGTCCGTCGCGGCCGGCGCCGTGGCCGCGTCCGTGGCCACCGTCCTGCACGGCGCCGTCTGGTACTCCCCCGCGGGGTGGTGGTTCCCCTGGGGCCTGCTCTTCGCGACCGCCCTGCTGCTCAGCGTGTCCCTGTGGGTCGGCACGGCGACCCGCCGCGTGTGGGCCGCCGCCGTGCCGGGACTGATCGGCTACCTCGTCACCTGGCTGTTCGCCTACGGCGGGGACGGCTCCGTGATCGTCGTCACCAACCCCGGCACGCCCGTGGGGATCCTGGGCCTCGCCTGGTTCGGGCTGGTCTTCACGGTGACCCTCCTGTCCGTGCTCGCCACGGCCGGCTGGCTGCGCGCCCGGCGGCGGAGGACCGGCACCGCCTGAGCTCCTGGCCCCACGGCGCCCGCTCCCGTGGTGCTCAGGCCTGTCGCGGTCGCCGCCGCGGCGGCGCGGGCGGGACGACCCGTGCGGCCCGGATCCCGCCGGCGCCGATCAGCACGTCCCCGCGGCGGGTCCGCACCGTGACGGCCTCCTCGTCCGCGGCCAGCAGCTCGCCCAGGGCGTCGGTGAGCGGCAGCCCGGAGGCGTCGTCGTCGGGCAGGGCGTAGCGCACGCTCACGCGCGTACCAGCAGGCAGGCCGGTGAGCAGACCCAGCGCCGCAGATGACGTCCCGGACGGCGATGTTGAGCCGGATGTCGGATGCTCCATGGCTGTCATCCTAGCCAGGACGCCGTGGCTAGACTGGTCGGAGCAATCCCAGGAGAAAGGTTCGAACCCCCGTGACCTACGTCATCGCCCAGCCCTGTGTCGACGTGAAGGACAAGGCCTGCGTCGAGGAGTGCCCCGTCGACTGCATCTACGAGGGGGAGCGCTCGCTCTACATCCACCCCGACGAGTGCGTGGACTGCGGTGCGTGCGAGCCGGTGTGCCCCGTGGAGGCCATCTACTACGAGGACGACACCCCCGACGAGTGGGCCGACTACTACAAGGCGAACGTCGAGTTCTTCGACGACCTCGGCTCGCCCGGCGGCGCCGCGAAGCTCGGCAACACCCACACCGACCACCCCATGATCGCCGCGCTGCCGCCGCAGAACCAGGACGTCGCCCTGTGACACAGGGGGACCGGTCCTTCGGCCTCGCCCTGCCCGACTACCCGTGGGACACGATGGCGCCCTACCGCGCCGTCGCCGCGGAGCACACCGGCGGGGTCGTGGACCTGTCCATCGGCACGCCCGTGGACCCCACGCCGCTGGTCGTCCAGGACGCGCTGGCCTCCGCCGCCGACGCCCACGGCTACCCGACCACCCACGGCACCCCCGCCCTGCGGGAGGCCGTCGTCACGTGGTACGCGCGGCGCCGCGGCGTGCCCGGCCTGGACCCCGCCGCGGTCATGCCCACGGTCGGCTCCAAGGAGCTGGTCGCCTGGCTGCCGCTGCTCCTCGGCCTGCGCCCCGGTGACGTCGTCGTGCGCCCCACGGTGGCCTATCCCACCTACGACATCGGTGCCCGGCTGGCCGGCGCCGAGGCCGTGGCGGCGGACGACCTCGACGAGCTCGACGACGACGTGCGCTCCCGCGTGCGCATGGTGTGGCTGAACTCGCCCGCCAACCCCACGGGCATCGTCCGGGACGCGGCGTCGCTGCGGCGCGTGGTCGACCAGGCCCGCGCCCTCGGGGCCGTGGTCGCCTCCGACGAGTGCTACGCCGAGCTGGGCTGGGGCGCCTGGGACGTCCAGCAGGGCGGCACCCCGGTGCCGTCGGTGCTCGACCCCCGGGTCAGCGGAGGGGACGACTCCTTGCTGCTGTCCGCATACTCGATGTCGAAGCAGTCGAACGCCGCCGGCTACCGGGCCGCGTTCCTCGCCGGCGACGCCCGGCTCATGACGAGCCTGGTGAACTCCCGCAAGCACGCGGGGATGATCGTGCCCGCCCCGATCCAGGAGGCCATGCGGGCCGCCCTCGGGGACGACGCCCACGTCACCGCGCAGAAGGCGCTCTACCGGTCCCGCCGCGAGCGGCTCGTCCCCGCCGCCGAGGCCTTCGGGCTGCGGGTCGAGCACTCCGAGGCCGGGCTCTACCTGTGGTGCACGGCCGGGGAGGACACGTGGACCACGGTGCAGCGCTTCGCCGAGCGGGGCGTCGTGGTGGGCCCCGGGGTGTTCTACGGCACCGCCGGCGAGGGGTACGTGCGCCTCGCCCTCACCGCCACCGACGAGCGGATCGACGCCGCCGTGGAGCGGCTCGGCGGCGTCTGACACGCTCCGCGGCCGCGCCGGGATTGGTCCCGGCGCGGACGGAGCAGGTAGGTTGGACCCTGACGATCGCTGTGTCCCGGGACACGGCCGTGCTGCGCCGACGGCGGCGCCCGGCACGGCGACCACGGGCACCGGACACCGACATCCACTCGCGGAGGACGAACATGACTGAGTCTGCACAGAAGACCGGGACGGCCCGGCTCGACTACGGGAACGGCAGCCCTCTCGAGCTGCCCATCCAGGACGCCACCGAGGGCAACCGTGGGTACGCGATCACGAACATGCTCAAGGAGACCGGCAACGTCGCCTTCGACCCCGGGTTCATGAACACGGCGAACGCGCGCTCCGCCATCACCTACATCGACGGCAACAACGGCATCCTCCGGTACCGGGGCTACCCGATCGAGGAGCTCGCCCAGCACTCGAACTTCATCGAGACCGCCTACCTGCTCATCTACGGCGAGCTGCCGACGCCGAGCGAGCTCGAGGACTTCGACACCCGGATCCGCCGGCACACCATGGTCCACGAGGACCTCAAGAGCTTCTTCAACGGCTTCCCGCGCAACGCGCACCCCATGCCCGTGCTGTCCTCGGCCGTCTCTGCGCTCTCCACGTTCTACGCGGACTCCCTCGACCCGTTCGACCAGGAGCACGTGGAGATCTCCACCATCCGGCTGCTCGCCAAGGTGCCCACGCTGGCCGCCTACGCGTTCAAGAAGTCCAAGGGCGAGCCGATGCTATACCCGCAGAACGACCTCAACTACACGGAGAACTTCCTCCGCATGTGCTTCGGCGTGCCGGCCGAGGACTACGAGATCGACCCGGCCATGGCGAAGGCCCTGGACGTGCTGCTGATGCTGCACGCCGACCACGAGCAGAACTGCTCCACCTCCACCGTCCGGCTCGTGGGCTCCTCCCACGCCAACATGTTCGCCTCGGTCTCCGCGGGCATCAACGCCCTCTACGGCCCGCTGCACGGCGGCGCCAACGAGGCCGTGCTCGCCATGCTCAACCGGATCGAGACGGAGGGCGTCAAGCCCGAGGACTTCATGGAGCAGGTCAAGAACAAGGAGTCCGGCGCCCGGCTCATGGGCTTCGGCCACCGGGTCTACAAGAACTACGACCCCCGGGCCCGCATCGTGAAGGACTACGCCCACGAGATCCTCGAGAAGCTGGGCGGCAACGACCAGCAGCTCGAGATCGCCATGCGGCTCGAGGAGAAGGCCCTCGCCGACGACTACTTCGTGGAGCGCAAGCTCTACCCGAACGTCGACTTCTACACGGGTCTCATCTACAAGGCGATGGGGTTCCCGGAGAAGATGTTCACCGTCCTCTTCGCAATCGGCCGGCTGCCCGGCTGGATCGCGCAGTGGCGCGAGATGATCGAGGACCCGGAGACCAAGATCGGCCGCCCGCGCCAGCTCTACGTGGGCGAGGGCGAGCGGCACTACCCGCAGCGCTGAGCACACCCGCGCCCGGCACCGACGAACGCCGGGCCCGTTCCCTCCTGGGAGCGGGCCCGGCGTTCCTCGTTCCCCGGAGGCGCCCGTCCCGGTAGCGTGGTGGCATGAGCGAGCAGCGGCACACCCCGGACCGGATCACCGAGCTCGGCCCGGACGACGTCTTCGTCTTCGGCTCCAACGCCCGGGGCTCCCACCTCGCGGGCGCGGCCCGCACGGCCGTCGAGCGCTTCGGCGCCGTCGACGGCCAGGGCCACGGTCTGCAGGGGCGCTCGTACGCGATCGACAGCATGAGCGGGCTCCCGGAGCTCGAGCGGGAGGCGGCGGCGTTCGTGGCCTTCGCCCGGGAGCACCCCGAGCTGACGTTCTGGCTCACCCGGGTGGGCACGGGCATCGCCGGTCACGACGAGCAGCGGGTGGCCGCACTGTTCGCCGACGCGCCGCCCAACGTGGTCCGGCCGCGGGGCTGGTGAGCCCGGGCCCGGGGCTCAAGCGCCCGCGGCGTAGCCCTCGGGGTTGCTCCGCTGCCAGTTCCAGTGGTCCCGGCACATCGTGTCGAGGTCCCGGTCGGCGGACCAGCCCAGCTCGGCGAGAGCCGTCGACGGGTCGGCGTAGGACACCGCGGCGTCGCCGGGCCGGCGGTCCACGAGCTCGTAGGGGATGCTGCGCCCGGAGGCCCGCTCGAAGGCGGCGTGGACCTCGAGCACCGAGTAGCCCTTGCCGGTGCCCAGGTTCCACGTGCGCACCCCGCCGTGCTCGGTGATGTGGTCCAGGGCCCTGAGGTGCCCGTCGGCGAGGTCCACCACGTGGATGTAGTCGCGCACGCCCGTCCCGTCGGCGGTCGGGTAGTCGGCGCCGTAGACCTTCAGCTTCTCCCGCCGGCCCACGGCCACCTGGGCGATGAACGGCAGCAGGTTGTTCGGCACGCCCGAGGGGTCCTCGCCGATCCGGCCGGACTCGTGGGCGCCCACCGGGTTGAAGTAGCGCAGCAGGGCGACGTTCCAGGACGGGTCGGAGGCGGCGAGGTCCACGAGCATGTCCTCGATGTGCTCCTTGGTCCGCCCGTACGGGTTCTGCGCGTCCATGGGCTGCTTCTCGGTCAGCGGCATCTCCTCCGGGGCGCCGTAGACCGTGGCCGAGGACGAGAACACGATGGACCGGCAGCCGTGGGCCCCCATGGCGTCCAGCAGGTTGAGGGTGCCGGCCACGTTGGTGCGGTAGTACCAGAGCGGCTTCTCGGCCGACTCGCCGACGGCCTTGAGCCCGGCGAAGTGGATCACGGCCTCCGGGCGGTGCTCCGCGAACAGGGCGTCGAGACCCGCGGGGTCGAGGAGGTCCACCTCGGCGAACGCCGCCACGGACCGGCCTGCGAGCTCCTCGACGCGCTCCAGCGAGGTCCGCGAGGAGTTCGCGAGGTTGTCCATCACGACAACGTCGTGCCCGGCCCCCAGCAGGGCGAGGACGGTGTGCGAGCCGATGTACCCGGTTCCCCCGGTCACGAGAATCTTCATGGCCCCAGCCTATCGGCCGGGCCGCGGCGGGCCCGTCAGCGGCTCGCGAGGACCACCACGACGTCGTCGGGCGGGGGAGCGTCCTCCGGGTGCGCCTCGGCGGCGTCCACCCAGCCCGGGGCGGGTGCGAAGCGGGTGGTGCGCTGGTCCGCCCGGACCCAGCTGCGCCCGTCGAAGGACACCTCGGCGACGCCCAGCGCGTCGGCCTGCGCGACCACCCAGTGCGCCGCCGCCCAGCCCGCGGGCTCTCCGGGCGCGGGCACGACCACCCGGTCCCCGTCCGTGCGCGGGGCCGGGAGCGCCGGCCCGAACGCGGCGTCGAGGGCGTCGGCGGCCCGGCCGGGGTCCCCGGGGTCCACGGGGTCGTCCAGTACGCAGTTGAGGGAGCCCTCGGTGGCGCCGGTCAGGCTGCCGGCGAAGGCGCGGGCGACCCCCTCGTGCCGCGCGTACGCCTCCGGGTGCGCGGAGCGCTGGACCGCCTGGGCGGCGTCGGTGACGGACATCGTCGCGTAGTCGAGCTCGGCGAGGCCGTCGTAGAAGGCGGCCGTGGCGTAGGCCGGGTCCATGATCTGCTCGGCCGTTCCCCAGCCCTGGGACGGGCGCTGCTGGAAGAGCCCCACGGAGTCCCGGTCCCCGTAGTCGATGTTGACCAGCTGCGACTCCTGCATCGCGGTGGCCAGGGCCACGACCGCCGCGTACGGGTCGGTGCCGCGCGCCACGGACTCCGCGGTGATCAGGGCGGCGTTGGCCGACTGCTCCGCGGACAGGGCGTGCCGCTGCGGCTGCCCGTCGCCGTCCGTGCTGGAGACTACGCACCGGGGCTCCCCGGTGGAGGGGCGGCCCGCGCGCAGCTCGACGGCCACCAGGATCCCCGCGGCCAGCACGGCCCCGACGAGCAGGAGCACGAACAGCGGCAGCCGCAGCGACCTGATGCGGCTGCCGGGGGCGGGGGAGGACACGGGCGCTCCTGGGCGGGCGGAAGGACGGGAGGGGGCCATCGGGCGGGGGGCGGCAGGGGAGAGGCCGGGACGCCCGACGCCGCGCAGGGCGGGTCGTGCCCGTCCTCACGCGGCGCCGGGACGGGGCCCGCGGCGCTCAGTTGGCGTGCAGCGCCGCGTTGAGCTCCACGGACCCGCCGGCGCGGGGCAGCACCTCGACGACGCCCGTGAGGGAGTTGCGGCGGAACAGCAGGTTGGACAGACCCGAGAGCTCCGAGGCCTTGGCCGTGGACCGCTCGCCGTCGGAGTGCACGCTCACGCGGGTGCCGGCGGTGACGTAGAGGCCGGCCTCGACCACGCAGTCGTCGCCGAGGGAGATGCCGACGCCCGAGTTGGCGCCGAGCAGCACGCGCTCGCCCACGGTGATCCGCTCCTTGCCGCCGCCGGAGAGGGTGCCCATGATGGAGGCGCCGCCGCCGACGTCCGTGGCGTCGCCCACGACCACTCCGGCGCTGATCCGGCCCTCGACCATGGACTGGCCCAGGGTGCCGGCGTTGAAGTTGACGAAGCCCTCGTGCATCACCGTGGTGCCCTCGGCGAGGTGGGCGCCGAGCCGGATCCGGCTGGCGTCGCCGATCCGCACACCGGTGGGGACCACGTAGTCCACCATCCGGGGGAACTTGTCCACGCTGTGCACGGTCACGTGCCCGCCGGAGGCCTTCATCCGGAGCAGCGCGAAGGTCAGCTCCTCGGCGAGCACGGGCCCGCGGTCCGTCCAGGCGACGTTCGCGAGCAGGCCGAACACGCCGTCGAGGTTCAGGGTGTTGGGGCGCACGAGGCGGTGGGAGAGCAGGTGCAGGCGCAGGTACGCGTCCGCGGCGTCGGCGGGCGCGGCGTCGAGGTCGATCACGGTCTCGACGATCTCGCTGCGGACGTTGCGGTCGGGGTCGGCGGTGGCCGCGAGCCGCAGGTCCGCGTCGAGGGAGGTGTCGACCGCGTCGGAGAGGGACGGGGTGGGGTACCAGACGTCGAGGACGGTGCCCTCCTTGGGGCCCGAGGCCACGACGGTGGCCAGGCCGAGACCGGAGGCGGGACGAGAGGTGGAAGCAGTCATGGCCTCCATCCTACGGGGGACGCCGGTCCCGGGCCGACGGGCGGCGACGGCCGCCCCGTTATGCTGGCAGCCATGATCGCACCGGAGCTCGACCTCGCCGCGGACCCCGCCGACCTGACGGCCGCCCTCATCGACATCGCGTCCGTCTCGGGCTCGGAGGGCCCCCTCGCCGACGCCGTCGAGGCCGCGCTGCGCCGGCTCCCGCACCTCACCGTGCACCGGGACGGGGACGCCGTGGTGGCGCGCACCGACCTGGGCCGCGCCGAGCGGGTCGTGCTCGCCGGCCACCTCGACACCGTGCCCCTGCCGACCACGCCCGGCGCCCGGGGGACCGTCCCCTCCGCGTGGACGGGCGTGGACGGCGAGCGGCTGCTGTACGGCCGGGGCGCCACCGACATGAAGGGCGGCGTGGCCGTCCAGCTCGTCCTGGCCGCGGCCCTGACCGCGCCCAACCGCGACGTCAGCTACGTGTTCTACGACCACGAGGAGGTCGACGCCGACGCCAGCGGGCTGGGCCGGCTCCAGCGCCACGCCCCCGAGCTGCTCGAGGCGGACTTCGCGGTGCTGCTCGAGCCCACCGACGGGACCGTGGAGGGCGGGTGCAACGGCACGATGCGCTTCCGCATCACCACCACGGGCCGCGCCGCCCACTCGGGGCGGTCCTGGATCGGGGTGAACGCGATCCACAAGCAGGCCGACGTCCTCGCCCGCCTGGCCGCCTACGAGCCGCGGACCGTGGCGGTGGAGGGGCTCGAGTACCGGGAGGGGCTCAACGCGATCCGGATCGGCGGCGGTGTGGCCGGCAACGTGGTGCCGGACACCGCCCACGTGGAGATCAACTACCGCTTCGCCCCGGACCGGAGCCCCGACGACGCCGTGGCGCACGTGCGGGAGGTGTTCGCCGGCTACGACCTCGAGCTGACGGACCTCTCCCCGGCGGCGCGGCCCGGTCTGGACCGTCCCGCGGCCGCCGCGTTCGTGGCCGCGGTGGGCCAGGAGCCCAAGCCCAAGTACGGCTGGACCGACGTGGCCCGCTTCTCGCAGATGGGCGTGCCCGCCGTGAACTTCGGCCCGGGGGACGCCCTGCTCGCCCACACCGACGACGAGCACGTGAGCGCCGACGCGGTCCGGGAGTGCTACCGGGCCCTGGCCGCGTGGCTCACGGACTGAGCGCTCGAGGCCTGAGCGGCCGTCAGACGGTCATCTCCTCGGCGGCCATGGGCCCCTCGGCCGGCTTGGTCCGGCCCGCGGTCCGGTAGCTGAGGAACCGCGACAGCCACGCGGCCAGCGCCGTCAGCAGGTAGTTGATGAGCACGAAGAGCAGAGCCACCACGAACAGGGTCTGCAGGATGTTGCCGTCCCCGGAGCCCAGGCGCCGGGCGCTCGCGAGCAGCTCCGGGTAGGTGATGATGTAGCCCAGCGCCGTGTCCTTGAGGATCACCACGAACTGGCTCACCATCGAGGGCAGCATCGCCGTCAGGGCCTGCGGGAGCTCGATCATCCGGAGGGACCGGGAGGGCGTGAGCCCGATGACCAGGCCCGCCTCGCGCTGGCCCTTGGGCAGCTGGTGCACACCCGAGCGGATGAGCTCGGCGATGACCGACCCGTTGTAGAACATCAGGCCCAGCACCACGGCCCAGAACGGCACGTTGGCGGGTTCCACGAGGCCGGCGCGGCCGATCCCCAGGTAGAAGAAGATCATCATGACCAGCACGGGCACGGCCCGGAAGAACTCGACCACCACGGTGCAGACGAAGCGCACCGGGGCCAGCTGGGAGAGCCGGCCCAGACCGAAGACCAGGCCGAAGGCGATCGAGAGCGCCACGGCCAGCAGCGCGGCCCGCAGCGTCTCCCACAGCCCCGGGAGCAGGAAGTTCTCCCAGGCCCGGGCGGTGAGCAGCGGGGACCACCGATCGGCGTCGAGCTGGCCCTGCTCGGCGAGGGCGCCCAGCACGATCCAGGCCAGCGCGGCGATCAGCAGCACGCCCACCACGTTGAACAGGAGCGTGAGCCGGCGTGCGCGCGGCCCCTGGACGTCGAACAGGACGTTCTGGGTCTTGGAGGACGCCATCAGCGCTTCACCGCCAGTTTCCGGGAGGCCCAGGTGGTGAGCAGGCCCACCGGGACGACAATGAGGACGAAGCCGAGGGCCACCACCAGGAAGATCGCGATGATCACGTCCGGGCGGAACTCGATCATGGTCTTCATGAGGGAGGAGATCTCGGTGACCGACGCGGCCGCGGCCACCGTCGTGTTCTTGGTCAGGGCGATCAGGGTGTTGCCGAGCGGGGTGATCGCCCCGCGCAGCGCCTGCGGGAAGACGACCAGCCGGGCCGCCGGCAGGAAGCTCAGCCCGATGGCCCGGGCGGCCTCGGCCTGTCCGGCCGGCACCGTGTTGACCCCGGAGCGGATGGCCTCGCAGACGAAGGCCGCGTGGTACAGGCTCAGGCCGATCACGGCGTAGAGGAAGAAGTTCCGGTTGAAGTCCGAGGAGAGGTTGATGCCGAGCTGGCTCCACACGCCCAGGACCAGGAACACGAGGATGATCGTCAGGGGCGTGTTGCGGAACAGGTTGACGTACGTCGTGCCGAGCAGCCGCAGCGACGCGATGGGGGAGATGCGCATCAGGGCGACCAGCGCGCCGAGGACCGCCGAGCCGATCGCGGCCCAGAAGGTCAGCTGCAGGTTCACCCAGAAGGCGCCCGGCACGTCGTACTGGGCGAACAGGCTGGCGAAGTCGGTCAGGTAGTCGTTCACGGGAGCTCCCGGGGGTCGGGCTGGTCCTGGGTCACGGAAGGCCCCTTCGTCGCGGATCGGTCGGCGTGCTGCGCGGTCGCGGTCCCGTGGCCGGCCGGGCGCCGGCCGGCCACGGGGTGCTCACGCGTCCGTGGTCACTCGCCGCAGGGCTCGGGCTCCGGCGGGTTGAGCTCGGCGTTGTAGGTGTAGTCGGCGCCCTCGGTGTTGGCCGTGACGGCCTCCTCCCAGGCGCCCTCGTCGATCATCTTGGTGATGGCCGCGTTGACCGCCTCGCACTGGTCGGAGCCGTCGGGCAGGCCCACGCCGTAGCGCTCCTCGGAGAAGGTGTTGCCGACCACCTTGAACTTGCCCTGGTTGGCGTCGGTCGAGGCGAGGCCCGCGAGGATGATGTCGTCGGTGGTCACGGCGTCCACCTGGCCGGACTCGAGCGCGGTGAGGCAGTCGGCGTAGCCGGGCTGCTCGACGAGGTTGGCGCCGGGCTGGTCGTCCTTGACCTTCTGCGCGGACGTCGAGCCGGTCACCGAGCACAGGTTCTTGCCCTCGAGGTCGTCCGGACCCGTGATCGAGGAGTCGTCGGTGCGCACCAGCAGGTCCTGGCCCGCCACGAAGTAGGGGCCGGCGAAGTCCACGGTCTGGTCGCGCTCCTCGGTGATCGAGTAGGTCGCGAAGATCATGTCGACCTGGTCGTTCGAGAGCATGTTCTCGCGATTGGCGGAGGGGGACTCGACCCACTCGATCTGGTCCTCGGAGTAGCCGAGCTCGCCCGCGACGTACTTGGCGACGTCGACGTCGAAGCCGGTGTACTCGCTGCCGTCGCGGTAGCCGAGTCCCGGCTGGTCGAACTTGATGCCGATCCGGACGGACTCGCCCGAGCCGCCGCCCCCTGCTTCGGTGCCGGACCCGCCGTCGTCGCCACCTCCGCACGCGGAGAGGGTCAGGGCCGCGGCCGCGGCCATCGCGGCCAGTCCGAGGGGCTTGCTGCTGCGCATGGTGTGCTCCTTGCTGTGGAGGTGGTGGCGTGGGTCGGAGGGTCGGGGGACGGTCAGTGGCCGAGGATCTTGCCGAGGAAGTCCTGGGCGCGCTCGGAGCGCGGATTCGTGAAGAACTCCTCGGGGGTGTTCTCCTCGACGATCATGCCGTCGGCCATGAACACGACGCGGTCGGCTGCCTTGCGGGCGAAGCCCATCTCGTGCGTGACCACGATCATCGTCATCCCCTGCCTGGCCAGGGCGACCATGGTGTCGAGGACCTCGTTGATCATCTCGGGGTCGAGGGCGGAGGTCGGCTCGTCGAAGAGCATCACCTTCGGCTCCATGGCCAGGGCCCGGGCGATGGCGACGCGCTGCTGCTGGCCGCCGGAGAGCTGCGCGGGCAGCTTCTCGGCCTGGTTGTCGACGCCCACGCGGGTCAGCAGCTCCATGGCTTGCTTCTTCGCCTCGGACGACGACTTCCCCCGCACCTTGACGGGCCCCAGGGTCACGTTCTGCAGGACCGACTTGTGGGCGAAGAGGTTGAAGGACTGGAAGACCATGCCGACGTCGGCGCGCAGCTTCGCGAGGGCCTTGCCCTCCTCGGGCAGCCGGTTCCCGTCGATGAGGATCTCGCCGTCGTCGATGCTCTCGAGCCGGTTGATGGCCCGGCACAGCGTGGACTTGCCGGAGCCGGAGGGGCCGATCACGACCACCACCTCGCCGCGCTTCACCTCCAGGTTGATGTCCCGGAGCACGTGCAGGTCCCCGAAGTGCTTGTTGACGTGCGACATGCGGACCAGGGCCTCGGCCGTCCCCGCGGCGGGGGAGGCCGGGGCGGGCGGCGGAGTGGCGTGTGACATACCGGAAAGATATCTCAGATTCGTTCCGCGTGATGCCGGACACGTTGCAATCGTGTTAATTGCGTACCCACCCGTAGCAATGTTGCGGCGCCCGTTCCGGCACGCCCGTCCGCGCCGGCCCGCCGGAGGGCCTGCGCATAGCCTGGGGGCATGACCGAACTCCTCGTGGTCCTGTCCGGGCTCGTGCTGCTGCTCACGGTGGTGGGCGTCGTGGTCCTCGGCCGCGACCGGCTCGCCGACCGGGTGGCCCCCGCACGGGACGGGATCGCCGTGGGGCGCGCCCCCGACGCGCCGCTCGTGCTGCCCGAGCACCCGACGGCGGAGGACCTCGAGCGGATCGCGTTCTCCGTCCGGCGCCGCGGCTACGACCCCGCGGAGGTCCACGCCGTGCTCGCCCACCTCGCGGACCGGCTGCCGCCGCCGCCGGAGGACCCGCCGTCCCGCACGGTGCCGGGGGCGTGAGCACCCGGCCGGCCGTGGCCCTCCGGTGGGCGCAGGCCCCCTGGTGGGCGCAGGCAGTGCTGATCTGGGCGGTCTCCCGGCTCTGGGCGTGGGCCGTGTTCACCACGGTGGGCCGGCAGCAGGGCCCCGGCCCGTGGGGGGACGGCGCCCTGGGCTACCTCGCCTTCACCGGCACCTGGGACTCGGACTGGTACGAGCGCATCGCCCAGGAGGGCTATCCCGCGTCCCTGCCCCGGGGCGAGGACGGGCAGGTGCGGGAGAACGCCTGGGCGTTCTACCCGGTCTTCCCGCTGGTCGTCCGGGCGGTCTCGGCGGTCACCGGTGCGGGCTGGGACGTGGCCGCCTCGGCCGCGTCCCTGGCGGCGAGCCTCGGCGCCGTCCTGCTCGTCCACCGGCTGTTCCTCCGGTTCGCCCCGCCGACCACGGCGCTGTGGGGTCTCGCCCTCGTCGCTTTCAACCCGGTGGCCCCGGTGCTGCAGGTCCCCTACGCCGAGTCGCTGCACCTGCTGCTGCTCGCGGGGGCGCTGCTGCTGGTGGCCCGGGGGAGTCACCTCGCGGCCGCCCCCGTGGTGCTCCTCATGTGCCTGACGCGCCCGGCGGGGGTCCCCTTCGCCGCGGCCCTCGGGATCACGTGGCTCGTGCGCTCCGTGCGCCGGTACCGGGCCGGGGAGCTGCGCCGCGCGGCCGACGCCGTCGACGGGCTCCTCGCCCTCGCTGTCCTCTCCTGCGGCGCGGCCCTCGCCTGGCCGGCGATCGCGTGGGCCGTCACGGGCGAGCCGACCGCGTACACCGACACCGAGACGGCGTGGCGGGGCGGCGGAGGGCTGGAACCGGTCGTGCCGTGGTTCGACGCCGCCGTCGGACTGTTCGGGCCCGTGCTGGGGCTCGCGGCGCCCGTGCTGCTGGTCGCGGGCGGGACGGTGCTGCTGCGTGCCCGCGTGGTGCGGGACCGGCTGGACCTGCTCACGCGCGTGTGGCTGGCGAGCTACGCCGTCTACCTGCTGCTCTTCCTCCATCCCCAGAGCAGCACCTTCCGGCTGCTGCTGCCGCTGTTCCCGCTCGCCCTGCCGCTGGCCGCGGTCTCGGACTCGCGCGCCTACCGGGTGGCGTGCGTGGTCTTCGGCGCGGTGCTCCAGCTCGTCTGGGTCGGCTGGCTGTGGCACTGGAAGCAGCTGCCCGGGGGCGGGGACTACCCGCCCTGACCCTGTCCGGACACCGCGCCGGCCACGCCGACGCGGCCCCCGGGCCCGGGACGGTCCGGGCCCACGGCGGCGGCTCGGATAGGATGGGATTCACACCAATCGAGGAAGAGGAGTTCCCACATGGCGGCCATGAAGCCGAGAACCGGTGACGGACCGATGGAGGTCACCAAGGAGGGGCGCAGCCTCATCATGCGGGTGCCGCTCGAGGGCGGCGGACGGCTGGTGGTCGAGCTGAAGCCTGCCGAGGCCGCGGAGCTCAAGGAGTGCCTGGCCGGCGTCACCGAGTGACCACCGGCGCGGACGTCGAGGGGCCCGGCACCACGAGGTGCCGGGCCCCTCGGCCGTCCGCGGGGCCGTCGGCCGGAGCCGGGCCGCGGGAGCCGGCCGCTCAGCGGCGGACGGCCAGCAGCAGGCCCGAGCCGGTCGTCAGCAGGGCGGTGCTGAAGCGCTCGTCCTCCCGGAACAGCCGGTGCACGGCCCGCATCGTCCGGGTGTTCTCTTCGCGGTTGGCCGGCTGCGCCACCTTGTCCTGGGACAGGGCGTCGTTGACCACGAGCATCCCGCCCGGGCGCAGCAGCCGGACCGCCTCCTCCGCGTAGTCGAGGGTCCCCTCGGAATCGGCGTCGAGGAACACGAGGTCGTAGGCGCCGGCGCTCAGCCGGGGCATCACGAGGGACGCGCGGCCGGGGATGGTGCGGGTACGGCTCGTCGGGATCCCGGCCTCCCGGAACGTGTCGCGGGCCGCGCGCAGCGCCCGGATGTCGGTGTCGATCGTCGTGAGCACGGACGTGCCGGGCAGTCCGCGCAGCAGGGCGAGACCGGACACCCCGGCCCCGGTGCCCACCTCGACCACCGTGGCGGGCCGTGCCGCCGCGGCGAGCACGGTCAGGGCGGCGGCCGTCCCCGGGGTCACCGGGGGGATGCGCAGGGCCAGGGAACGCTCCCGGGCGCGGTAGGCGAGCTCGTCCTCGGCGGCGAACGCCTCGGCGTACGACCAGCTCGTCGTCTTGTCCGCGCCCATGGTCCGCCCTTCGTCGCTGTAGTGGATGCGCGCCATCCTACCGGCTGGGTCCCTCTGCCCGGCCACCGTCCAGTCGGCATCCAGCTTGCCGGTCGATCATGGAGACGATCACGACGTCTTCCACGGACCCGTTCATGGACCCGTTCATGGTGCCGGCCGCGGCGCGGGGCCGGACCACGGGTCCACCCGTACCGTCCCGCCCGAACCGCCGCACGAGGAGGACCGATGCCCCGCCCGGACCGCACCGCGCCGGACCGCCGCAGCAGCGCCCTCCCCGTGGCCGCGGCCACGGTGAGCGCGGTCCTCACCCTGGTCCTGGGCTCCGGCTACGCGGTCGGGCGCACGGTCGTGGCGCAGTCCGCGCACAGCGCCGAGGAACGGGTGCCGGTCTCGGCGTGGCACGGCACCCACGGGGTGCTGCACGCGGACGAGGTGTCCGCGGACCGGCTGCGCGCCGAGGGCTGGACGCTGCCCACCCTGGCCTCGGACGGGTTCCGGGTGGCTTCGATGACCCGGGGCGCACTGTCCGGGCACCCGGTCGTGGTCGTCACGCTCCACCGCGGCGACGACGAGGTCGTGGTGGTCGAGCAGCGCGGGCGGGTCGACCGGGAGAACCCCATGGACGGGCTCTCCGGCCTGCCCGTGAGCGCCGAGGGCCTCGAGCGCGTTGCCGTGGAGGGCGTGCCGCTGTGGGTGGACGCCGGTCCGCCGTGGCGCGCGGTGCTCGTGGGGGACGAGGTCGTCTACACGGTCTCCGGGCACTCCGGCCCGTCCGCGATGGCCCACGCCGTCGGTCTGGTCGTGGCCGACGAGCGGGGGCGGGTCGTGGAACCGTCCGCGGGGGACCCGGGCGTCGTCGAGACGACGCTGGTCGGCCTGCGCGAGATCTTCGGCTGACCGGCCCCCGGCCCTCGGACTGGTAAAATCTTCTCCTGTGCTCGGCATCAACGGCGGCGAAGCGATCATCCTGGTGCTCCTGGCCCTGTTCATCATCGGGCCGGAGCGGCTGCCGGAGTACGCGGAGAAGCTCAAGGAGCTGGTCAAGGCCGCCAAGCGCTACGCGACCGGCGCCACCGAGGAGCTCAAGGAGACCCTCGGCCCGGAGATCGCCGACGTCGACTGGCGCAAGCTCGACCCCCGCCAGTACGACCCCCGCACCATCGTGCGCCAGGCCCTGCTGGAGGACGACGAGCCGGCGCAGCCCGCCGCGCCGCGCCCCCGCCCCGGGCCGGTGCTGACCCGGCTGGCCCCGGGCGAGCGGGCCCCCTTCGACACCGAGGCCACCTGAGCCGACGCCTGCGTCCGCCGGCGCGGACCGCGGGCCCGGCAGGGCGTCAGCGCGGCCCCAGGCCCAGCGGGCGCCCGGCGAGCCCGCGCGGGCGGGCGCCCAGGGCGTCGGCGACCGAGCGCAGCGCGACCGCGGCGGGCGAGTCCGGCGCGGACCACACGACCGGACGGCCCGTGTCCCCGCCCTCGCGCAGGGCGACGTCGAGGGGCACGGCGCCGAGCAGCGGCACGTCGTAGCCCAGCCGGCGGGTCAGGGAGTCCGAGATCCGGGTGCCCCCGCCGGCGCCGAACAGCTCGAGCACGCTCCCGTCCGGCATCGGCATGCCCGCCATGTTCTCGACCACCCCGGCCACCTTCTGACCGGTCTGCACCGCGAGGGCCCCGGAGCGCTCGGCGACCTCGACCGCCGCCTGCTGGGGCGTGGAGACCACGAGCACCTCCGCCGAGGGCAGCAGCTGCGCCACGGAGATCGCGATGTCGCCCGTGCCCGGCGGGAGGTCGAGGAACAGGTGGTCCAGGTCCCCGAAGTGCACGTCCGTGAGGAACTGCTCCACGGCGCGGTGCAGCATCGGCCCGCGCCAGGCCACCGGCTGGTCCGGGTCCACGAACATCCCGATCGAGATGACCTTGAGCACCCCGGCGCGCCCGGAGTCCTCCCGCGCCGCCTCGGGAACGTCCACGACCGGGGGCAGGATCATGTCCCCGACCTGCGTGGGCGACCGGTCGATGCCGAGCAGGCCGGGGACGGAGAAGCCGTGGACGTCGGCGTCCACGATGCCCACCGACCGGCCCCGCGCGGCGAGCGCGGCGGCGAGGTTGACGGTGACCGTCGACTTGCCGACACCGCCCTTGCCGCTGGTCACGGCGTGCACCCGCGTCAGGGAGGACGGGTCGTTGAAGGGGACGGTCCGGGTGTGGCCCACCCGCTCCTTGAGGGCGGTGCGCTGCTCGGGGGTCATCACCCCGATCTCGACGTCCACGGAGCGCACCCCGGCCACGGTCCCCACGGCGTCCCGGACGTCCCGCTCGATGGTCGAGCGGAGGGGGCAGCCGCTGATCGTCAGCAGCACGTGCACCGCGGCGTGGCCGGCGTCGTCGAGGCTGGCCGCGCGGATCATCCCGAGCTCGGTCACGGGCCGGCGCAGCTCCGGGTCGAGCACGCGGTCGAGCGCCGCGCGCAGGGCGGGGTCGAGGGCCTCGGCGGCGAGGACGTCGTCGGGGCGGGGCTCAGGCACGGGGGACACCTCGGGTCTCGGGGGTGGTGGGGCGGTCGGGGTTCCTGCTCCGGCGGCGGGCGGACCTCTTCGGCGGGGTCCCCGGTTCGTCGGCGTCGGGGGCCTCGTCCTGGGACTCCAGGATCTCCTCGAGCACCGAGCGCAGCTCCGAGCGCACGAAGTCGCGGGTGGCGACGTCGCGCAGCGCGATCCGCAGCGAGGCGATCTCGCGGGTCAGGTACTCGGTGTCGGCGAGGTTCTGCTGCGCGCGGCGGCGGTCCTCCTCCTGGGTCACCCGGTCCCGGTCGTCCTGCCGGTTCTGGGCCAGCAGCAGCAGGGGCGCCGCGTAGGAGGCCTGCAGCGAGAGCATCAGCGTGAGCAGCGTGAAGTTGAGGTCCTTCGAGTCGAACTGCAGCTCCCGGGGGGCGATGGTGTTCCAGCCCAGCCACAGGGCCACGCACACCGTCATCCACAGCAGGAACTGCGGGGTGCCCATGAAGCGGGCGAAGCCCTCGGTCATCCGCCCGAAGGCGTCGGGGTTCGGCCGGAACCGGTCCAGCAGCCCGGGCCGGTGCTCGCGCGGCTGGTCGAGGGCGTTGCCGCGGGGGCTGACGCGGGGGCGCCGGGGCTCGCGCTCACTCATACCGCTTGCCCACCTTCCGGATCGGGGTCCCGTCGTCGGCGGTGCGCCAGTCCTCGGGCAGCAGGGCGTCGAGGACGTCGTCGATCGTGATCGCCCCGACGACCCGGTCGTGGTCGTTGACCACCGGGATGATGGTGAGGTCGTAGGTCGCGAGCTCGCGGGCGACCTCCTGCAGGGAAGCGAGGTCGGAGACCGGCTCGAACGAGCGGTCGATGAGGTTGCCCACGGCCTCGGGCGGCGGGTAGCGCAGGAGCTTCTGGGTGTGCACCATGCCGAGGTACTTGCCGGTGGGCGTCTCCAGGGGCGGCCGGGAGACGATCACGGCCGCCGCGACCGCGGGGCTGAGCTCCTCCTGGCGGATGTGCGCGAGCGCCTCGGCCACCGTGGCCTCGGGCGGCAGGATGATCGGCACGGGGGTCATGAGCGAGCCGGCCGTGCCCTCCTCGTACTCCAGCAGGCGCCGGACGTCCTCGGCGTCCTCGGGCTGCATGAGGGCGAGGAGCTCCTCGGCCTGGGCGTCGGGCAGCTCGTTGAGCAGGTCGGCGGCGTCGTCGGGCTCCATCTCCTCGAGCACCGTGGCCGCGCGGTCCGGCTCCATGTTGGTGAGGATGTAGACCTGGTCCTCCTCCGGGAGCTCCTCGAGGACGTCGGCGAGCCGGTCGTCCTGGAGCTCGTGGGCGATCTCGAGCATGCGCTTGGCCGACATGTCGTGGAGCTCGTCGGCGAGGTCGGCGGGCTGCTGCTCCTCGTGGGAGGCGACCCACTGGGTGGCCGGCTGGTGGCCCGCGGCGGACGGGTCGCCCGCGTCCTCCCAGTCGATGATGAGCGTCTCGTTGCGGCGGCGCATCAGGCCCCCGCCCGCACCGGTGCGGCGGACGAAGAGCTGTGTGATCAGCCAGTCCCCGGTGTTGCGCTTGCGCTCCATCGCCATGTCCTCGACCGTGGCCGAGCCGGAGCCGTCGCGCAGCACCACGGTGCGGTCGAAGACCTCGCCCACGGCGAGGGTCTCCGCTCCGCGCTGCTCGAAGCGGCGCAGGTTCACGAGCCCCGTGCTGATGATCTTCTCCGCGTCGATGCTGGTCACGCGGGTCATGGGCACGAACACCCGCTTCTTGCCGAGGACCTCCACCACGAGGCCGACCACGAGGGGCCGGCGGGAGGAGCGGCCGTACCGGGAGCTGCCGCGCATGAGCACGACGACGTCGCGCAATCGCCCCAGACGGTCCCCCAGCGGGTCGAACACGTCGAGGCCGATCAGGCGCGCGATGAAGATCTTGTCGATGTGGCTGCTCACCGTACAAGACTACCCACCGCCTCCCCGGCGCCCGGTCGCTGGGTCGCTCGCAGGGCCGGGGCCCCCGGTGCGGGGCGCGGCGGGGCGGGCGGATGGGGGAGAATGGGGGCATGAGCTCGCCACGGTCCCTGCCCCCCGCCAGTCCCGCCGTCCGCGGTCTGCCCCGCGGGGAGGTGATCGGGCGCTACGCCTCGTACGCCGACGCGCAGAAGGCCGTGGACCACCTCGCGGACGAGCAGTTCGAGGTCGACCGGATCGCGATCGTCGGCAACGACCTGAAGTCCGTGGAGCAGGTGACCGGCCGGCTCAGCTACCCGAAGGTCGCGGGCCAGGGCGCGCTCAACGGCATGGTCTTCGGGGCCTTCCTCGGGATGATCCTGTCGCTGCTGGGCGGGGAGCAGTGGCTGTCCACGCTGCTCGTGTCGGTGCTGATGGGCGGGGCCTTCTGGATGCTGCTCGCCACCATCACCTACGCCATGCAGCGCGGGAAGCGGGACTTCACCTCGACCAACCAGATCGTCGCCACCTCCTACGACGTCGTGGCCGCCCCCGAGGTGGCCCAGCGCGCCCAGCAGGTGCTGCAGGGGATGCGGGGGCTGCAGAGCCTGCCGCGGACGGCTCCCGCACCGCGGCCCGCCCCGCAGCACGGACCGCCGCAGGGGACGCGGCAGGGCTCCTCGCAGGCCGGGACCCCGGGGCGGCCCCCGGCGGGGGCCCCGTGGCAGCGGCCCTCCCACGGCGCTCCCGCGGAGCCCCACGGCGCTCCCGCGGAGCCGCCCCGCGGGCCCGCGGGTGCCGCACCGGCGGAGGGCCAGGGCGAGCAGGCCACCGCGCCCGGCCGCTCCGCGATGTTCCAGGACCTGCCCGACGGCCGGCCCCAGTACGGCATCCGGCTCCCTACCGGGGACGCCTCGGGGGACGCCGCCACCCAGGACGCCGGTGGGCAGGGCGCCGCCGGGCAGGACACCGCCCGGCAGGACACCGCCCGGCAGGACACCGACGAGCAGGGCCCGGCCGCGGGCGGAGCCGAGCCGCCGGCCGGCGGGAGCACGTCCACCGACGCCTCCCGCTGACGGCCGCCGGCTCAGCTGGGGTCGACGCCCTCCCGGGCGTGCCACAGCCCGGTCATCCACGCCTCGACCTCGTCCGGGGTGCGGGGCAGGCCGGAGGAGAGGTTGACGTTGCCGTCCTCGGTGATCAGGACGTCGTCCTCGATCCGCACCCCGATCCCGCGGTACTCCTCCGGCACCGCGAGGTCCTCCTCCTTGAAGTAGAGGCCGGGCTCGATGGTGAACACCATGCCGGGCTCGATCACCCCGTCCACGTAGAGCTCCCGCTTGGCCTGCGCGCAGTCGTGCACGTCGAGGCCCAGGTGGTGGCTCGTGCCGTGCGGCATCCACCGCCGGTGGTGCTGGCCCTCCGCGGAGAGCGAGACCTCGGCGGGCACGGGCAGCAGCTCCCAGCTCTCCAGCCGCCGCGCCAGGACCTCCATGGCCGCGGCGTGCACGTCCCGGAACCGGTTGCCGGGCACCGCGGCGTCGAACGCGGCGTCGGCGGCGTCGAGGACCGCCTGGTAGATCCGCCGCTGGACCTCCGTGTAGCGCCCGTTCACCGGCAGGGTGCGGGTGATGTCCGCGGTGTAGAGGGAGTCGGCCTCCACGCCCGCGTCCACGAGGATGAGCTCCCCGGGGATGACCCGCCCGGTGTTGCGGATCCAGTGCAGGACCGTGGCGTTGTTGCCGCACGCCGCGATGGTGTCGTAGCCGAGGTCGTTGCCGTCCGTGCGGGCGCGCGCGAAGAACGCGCTCTCGACCATGCGCTCGCCGCGGTGGCGGTGGCCCGCGGCGGCGGGCAGCACGTGCACGATGTCGGTGAAGCCGGCGATGGTCGCGTCCACGGCCTCGCGCATCTGCTCGACCTCGTGGGCGTCCTTGACCAGCCGCAGCTCGGAGAGCGCCTCGGCGAGCTCGCCGTCGAGGGCGTCCGAGGACTCGAGGTCCACCCCGGTGTTGATCCGGGAGGTGTCCACCAGGGCGTCGACGTTCAGGTCCACCTCGCGCACGAGGCGGAGGCGCAGCCCGCCCAGCGCGGTGGGCCCGGCGTTCTTGGTGACCGCGTCCTCGAGGCCCCCGAGGTCCCGGGTGCGCAGCCCGTAGGCGGCCCCCAGCTCCTCCAGGGTGGGGCGGGGGCCGACCCAGAACTCGCCGTTCTTGGCGTCGGCGTAGAACTCCTTCGAGTCCCGGCCGGCCATGGGGTGGAAGTACAGGGTGGCCTCGTGGTGGCCCCCGTCGTCGCCCGCGCCCTCCTCGACGGGCTCGAGCACCAGCACGGCGTCGGGCTCGTGGTCCACGCCCAGCCCCGTGAGGTGCGCGAACGCGGAGTGCGGCCGGAAGCGGTAGTCGGTGTCGTTGGAGCGGACCTTGAGCGGCCCGGCGGGGAGCACGAGCCGCTCGCCGGGGAAGCGCTCGGAGATCCGCCGCCGCCGCTCGGCGGCGAAGTCCGCGACCGGGGCCCGGTCCACCTCGGTGGGCTCCGCCTCGGCCCACTGGGACGCCATGAACTGCTGGAAGGCGGCGGAGTCGGGGCGCTGGGACCGGTTCTCGACCCGGTCCGAGAGCGGCTGCGTCGCGTCCTGGGGTGTGGTGCTGTGCTCTGTCATGATTCCTTTCCTCGCGTCGTCCGTCTCATCGTGCCACGGGAGGCGGCGGGCCGTCCGGCCCGGAGCGGTATCGTGGAGCGGGTGAAGATCGACCTGCACACCCACTCGTCCGACTCCGACGGCACGGAGAGCCCGGCGGACGTCGCCCGCGCGGCGCACGCGGCGGGCCTGGACGTCTTCGCCCTCACCGACCACGACACCACGTCCGGGTGGCAGGCGGCCGGGGACGCCGCCGTGGCACTGGGGGTCGCCTTCGTCCCGGGCATGGAGATCTCGTGCACCACCGACGACGGGATCTCGGTGCACCTGCTCAGCTACCTGCACGACCCGCGGGAGCCGGGCCTGCTCGCCGAGATCGAGTCCTCCCGATGCTCCCGGCGCACCCGGGCCGAGCGCATGGTCGAGCTGCTGTCGGAGGACTACCCCATCGACTGGGACGTGGTCCTGGACCACGTGCGCGCGGGCGCGACCGTGGGCCGCCCGCACATCGCCGACGCGCTGGTCACCGTGGGGGTCGTGGAGAACCGCACCGCGGCCTTCGCTTCGGTGCTGCACAGCCGCTCCCGCTACTACGTGCCGCACTACGCCCCGGACCCGGTGCACGCGGTGCGGCTCGTGCGGGCCGCCGGCGGCGTGCCCGTCTTCGCGCACCCGCTCGCCGCGGCCCGTGGCCGGGTGGTCGGCCCGGAGGTCTTCGAGGCCATGATCGACGCCGGCCTCGGCGGGCTCGAGGTCGCGCACCGCGACAACCCCGACGACGCCCGGACCCGGCTCGTCCGGATGGCCTCCGAGCACGACCTGGTGGTCACGGGCTCGAGC
Organism: Kocuria arenosa; assembly: GCF_042879215.1. Classification (NCBI taxonomy): domain Bacteria; kingdom Bacillati; phylum Actinomycetota; class Actinomycetes; order Micrococcales; family Micrococcaceae; genus Kocuria; species Kocuria arenosa. Next base: position 136,382 of record NZ_JBHZTA010000005.1, read on the forward strand.
GACTACCACGGGGCCGGCAAGCCCAACCGGCTGGGGGAGAACCTGACCTCCGTCCAGTCGCTCGTGCGGATCGAGGAGCAGGCCGGCTCCGGTGTCCCCGTGCGCTATCCCTGAGACCCCTGTCCCACCGGGAGGAGCGCGTGCTCAGTCCCAGACGGTCGCGCCCGGCAGGCGCGCGCGCATGACCTCGATGGCCTCCGGGTTGCGGTCCACGCACACGAACCGCCGGTCGAGCTGCCCGGCGGCGGCGCCGAGCGTCCCGGAGCCGGCGAAGAAGTCCAGCACCCAGTCCCCGCGGGCGGAGCTCGCGGCGACCATCCGCCGCACCAGGCCCACGGGCTTCTGCGTGGGGTAGCCGGTCTTCTCCCGGCCGGTGGGGGAGACGATGGTGTGCCACCACACGTCCGTGGGGAGCTTGCCCAGGCGGACCTTCTCCGGGGTCACCAGACCGGGGGCCATGTACGGCTCCCGGTCCACCTCGGCGCTGTCGAACAGGTACCGCTCCGGGTCCTTGACGTACACCAGGACGTTGTCGTGCTTGGCGGGCCAGCGACGGCGGGAGCGCCCCCCGTAGTCGTAGGCCCAGATGATCTCGTTGAGGAAGCACTCCCGGCCGAAGATCGCGTCCAGCATGACCTTCGCGTAGTGCACCTCCCGGTAGTCCAGGTGCAGGTACAGCGTCCCGTCGTCGGCGAGCACCCGCCACGCCTCCCGCAGGCGGGGCTCCAGGAACCCCCAGTAGTCGGCGAACGCGTCGTCGTAGCTGCGCAGGGCCCCCAGCACGGTCGTGTAGGAGCGGCCGGCGAAGCCGGTGCGGTCGCCCTCGCCGGCGGCAGCCGGCGTCACGGTGGACTCCCGGCGGCGCTGGGTGCGGCCCGTGTTGAAGGGAGGGTCCACGTAGATCATGCGGAAGGCCCCGCCGGGCAGCCGCCGCAGGAGATCCAGGTTCTCCGCGGCGACCACCGCGTCGGGGCCCTCCGCGTCGAAGGCGAAGGGGCTCACTCGCCGGCGGTGCCGCTCTGCTCCTGCGCGGCCCCGCCGCTGCGGCGGCGCCGACGGCGCCGGGTGGTGCCGTCCGAGGTCCGCTCCACCGAGGTCTCCCGGGAGGCCTCCGGGGCCGCCTCCCGCGACTTCCCCCGGGGTCCCCGGCCGTCCTCGCGCGGCGCGGCCGGCGCCGCGGTGTCGTCGCGGCGTCCGCGACCGCCGCGGCCCTCGCCACGAGCGGCGCCGCGGCCCTCGCCGCGGCGGGAGTCGCCGCGGTCGCGCGAGCGCCCGTCCCGGCCGTCGCCGCGCGGACCGCTCTTGCGCCCGCCGGGCTCGCCGAGGTCCTCGAGCACCTCGGCGCCCAGTCCCTCGTGGGTGCGCTGGGAGCGGGGGAGCCGGCCCTTCGTGCCCTTCGGGATGCTCAGCTCCTCGTACAGGTGCTCGGAGGACGAGTAGGTCTCGCGGGGCTCGGGGATGCCGAGCTCCAGGGCCTTGTCGATCAGGCGCCAGCGGGGGATGTCGTCCCAGTCCACGAACGTCACGGCCGTGCCCTTGTTGCCGGCGCGGCCCGTGCGGCCGGTGCGGTGCAGGTAGGTCTTCTCGTCCTCGGGGCACTGGAAGTTGATGACGTGCGTGACGTCCTCGACGTCGATGCCGCGGGCGGCGACGTCCGTGGCCACGAGCACGTCGACCTTGTTGTTGCGGAACGCGCGCAGCGCCTGCTCGCGCGCGCCCTGGCCCAGGTCGCCGTGCAGCGGGGCGGCGGCGAAGCCGCGGGTGATCAGCTCGTCCGCGAGCTTGGCCGCGGCCCGCTTGGTCTTGGTGAACACGATCGTGCGTCCCCGGCCCTCGGCCTGCAGGATCCGGGCCACGACCTCGTCCTTGTCGAGCTGGTGCGCCCGGTAGACCACCTGGCGGATGTCCTTCTTGGTGGCGCCCTCGTCCGGCGCGGCGGCCCGGATGTGCATGGGCTTGGTCATGTAGCGGCGGGCCATGGCCACCACGGGCCCGGGCATCGTCGCGGAGAACAGCATGGTCTGCCGGACCTCGGGCACGGCCGAGAGCAGCTTCTCGACGTCGGGCAGGAACCCGAGGTCGAGCATCTCGTCGGCCTCGTCGAGCACCACGGCCCGCACGGCGGAGAGGTCGAGGTGGCGCTGCCGGTTGAGGTCGATGAGCCGGCCGGGGGTGCCGACGACGACCTCGACGCCTGCCTGCAGCTGCTCGATCTGGGGCTCGTAGGCGCGGCCGCCGTAGATGGTCGCCACCCGGGCGTTGCGGGTCCGCGCGGCGGTCGCCAGGTCGTGGCCGACCTGGACGGCGAGCTCGCGGGTGGGCACCACGATGAGCGCCTGCGGGGCCCCGGGCCTCTTCAGCTGGGCCCACCCCGCGTCGCCGCGGCCCACGACGCGCTGCACCACGGGGATGCCGAAGCCGAGGGTCTTGCCCGTGCCGGTCTTGGCCTGGCCGATGATGTCCTGCCCGGACAGCGCCACCGGCAAGGTCATGGCCTGGATGGGGAAGGGGTGGACGATGCCCTCGGCCGCGAGGGAGTCCACGATGTCCTGGCGCACCCCGAACTCGGCGAAGTCCTGGGGCAGCGGCTCGGGGTGCTCGGTGGTCTCGACGACCACCTCGGGGGTGCCGTCGAGGGCGGTCCCGTCGCCGGGCGCGGCGTCCGGTGCAGTGTCGGTGATGTAGTCGGTCACGGTCGGGTTCCTTCGTTCGGGCACGCCCGCTGAGGAGAGGGGACCTCAGGGTCCGGCCTCGGGGCCGCCGTGCTGGCGGACGCCGGGGGCGTGCGTTGGGTGGAAGCCGATCGTGAGCTTGCGCCGCCTCGACCGGGTGGGCCACGGGAGCGTGGCGCCCGGATCCGGTCCTGCGCGAGGCCGCCGTGCGGGGCCTGTTCGCGGGGAGCGGGGGCGAGTAGGTGTCTGTCGTTCGTGGGATCGCGGGTACGACCGGTCATCCAGTGCGCTTAACAGTGTAGCCCGACGACCGCGCACGCTCCGTGCGGTCGCCGGGCCGGGTCTGCCGCGCCGGGCGGGCGGGGTCTCAGCCGTCCTTGGCGAAGGGGGTGAAGCCGACCGCCCGCTTCTGCTCGGCGCCGACGGCGGCGTAGCCGATGACGCCGGCGGGGACGACCGTCACGTTGCCCTTGGTGTCCGTCAGGGTCAGCGGGGATCCGGAGGACATGGCCGCGGTGATCAGCTCCACGGCCTCCGGCGCCTCGAGGGCGGAATCGACGACGATCTCCCGGGCGACGTGCTGAACACCGATCTTGATTTCCATGGTTCCTCCTGGACAGGGCTGCAGGGTGGGTCCCGGTCAGTCTAGGAGGGCGCTACTCCCAGTCCTCGTCGATGATGGAGATTCCGCCCCAAGCTAAACGGAAGATCTGGCGCTGGGCCTCGGCCCGGCCGCCGGTGCCCGGGTTGCGGATCCAGTGCACCGCGGCGGTCTGCGCCATGCCGGTGAGGGAGCGGGAGACGAGCACCGCGTGCGGGTGGCTCAGCCCCGCGTTGGGCCCGAGGACCCCGGCGATCGAGTCCGCCACGGCCAGGTGGAAGCTCTCGAAGCGCTCCGCGACCTCCGGGTCCGCCAGCAGGTCCGACTCGAAGATCAGCCGGTGGGCCTCCGGATTCGCCTCCACGAAGCCGAAGTAGACGTCCAGCATGGACTCCACCCGCTCGCGGTTCACGTCGCTGCCCTGCAGCGCCGAGACGAGCCGGGCCGAGAGCTCCTGGAGGTAGTGGTCCACGAGGGCCAGGTACAGCTCGCGCTTGCCGGGGAAGTGCTGGTAGAGCACGGGCTTGCTCACCTGGGCGGCGTCGGCGATGTCGTCCATGGACGACCCGTGGTAGCCGTTCGAGGAGAACACGGTCAGCGCCGTCTCGAGCAGCTGCCGCCGGCGGGCCTCGCGCGGGAGGCGCGCGGGGCGGCCTCTCCTGGTCTCAGTCATGAACCGTTCCTCCTCAACCGGCCGGCGGCGCCGGCCGAACGAATGCTGCCCTACCCCGCGGCCTGGGAGCGGCGGGCGGCCTCCGGCGGCGCCTCGGCCGCCGGAGGTGCGGTCCCCTCCGCGGCGGGGGCGGGGACCTCGATCCCGTACAGCGCCGCCAGACCGGTGATGTACTCGTCCTGCCGGCCCTGCGCGGCGAGCTCGCGCGCGCGGACGGTGGGGGTGTGCAGCAGGGAGCGGACCATGCGTCGCATCGCGAGCTCGATCTGCTCCTGCGCGGCCGTGCATCCGTGGTGGGAGGTGACCTTCTCGAGCTCGGCGTCCAGGACGGCCATGGTGTGCTTGCGCAGGGCGACGATCGCGGCGTCCATGTCGCGGGCGTCCTGGCTCGCGGCGAACTCCTGGGCGGCGCGCTCGACGATCCCGCTCGCGGCGTCGACGGACTCCCGGGTCTCGTCGGGGGCGGCCACGCGCACCGACTCCAGGGTGATGAGCTCGACGCCGGGCAGGTCCGCCACGGCGGGGTCGAAGTCCCGGGTCAGGGCCAGGTCGACCACGGTGCGGGACCCGGCGGGGAACGCGGCGGCGCCCATGGGGGCGGAGCCGCCGCTGCAGCCGATCACGACGTCGGCGCGCTCCAGGGCCGCGGCGAGCTCCTCGGTCCCCACTGGCGTGCCGCCGCGGTTCTCCGTGAACTGCCCGGCCCGGCCCGACGCCGAGTACACCTCGATGTCCGCGCAGCCGCGGTCGCGCAGGGCGGCCATGGTCGCCCCCGCGTAGGCGCCCGTGCCGAACACGAGGGCCCGGCGCGACGTCCAGGTGCCGGACGTGACGTCGTCGGCGAGGTCCAGGGCCACGGAGACGATGGAGCGGCCCCGCTCGCCCAGGGCGGTCTGCGTGCCCACCTTGCGGGCGGTGCGGGCGGCCGCCTCGAACAGCCGCTGGAGCTTGCCCGAGACCGTCCCGGCCTGCTGGGCGTCGTTGAGGGCGCGCCGGACCTGCCCGGTGATCTCGCGCTCGCCCACCACGGCGGACTCCAGCCCGGAGACCACGGTGAAGAGGTGGCGCGCGGCGCCGGAGTCGGTGAAGGCCCGCAGGGAGTCGGCCACGAACTCGGGGTCGAGCCCGGCTCGGGAGCCGATCTGCTCCGCGAGCTCGGCCAGGACCCGGTCCAGCACCGCACCGGACGAGACGCCCGGTGCGTCATCGAGCTCGCCGTAGATCTCGAGCCGGTTGCACGTCGAGAGGGTCACGGCCCCCCGGAGCTGTCCGCTGCGGACCATCTCCTCGGACAGACCGAGCGCACCGGTGCTGAGACGCGCAACGGTGTTCAGATCGACGTTCTGATGGGAGGCGACGAGAGCGAAGAGGACCACAGTGCATTCATACTAGACGGTCACCGCGGATCGGCGACTCGGTGACGTCCGAGAGACCGCTCACGTCCGTCACCGTTCCACCCGCCCCGGTCCCGGTGACGCTGCGTCGGTAAACGACGTCGGTGTTCCTTGGCACAATGGGAGCACTATGCCTACCACCCCTGAGACGGCGAGCACGCCGGACACGTCGACCGCAGCCGTTCCCGGGCACTCCACGGGCGGCACCCACCCATCGGCGGCGTTCCGGCGCCTGACCGGATCGCTCGGGGCGCTGCCGCAGGGCCATCCGCTGCGCTCCGCCGGCACGCTGGACGCCCCGCTGCTGCAGGCCCTCACGGGCCGCGCGCCCGACCGTCGCCCGGTCTGGTTCATGCGGCAGGCGGGCCGGTCGCTGCCGGAGTACCGGTCCCTGCGCCAGGGCACCGCCATGCTCGACGCCTGCCTGGATCCCGCGATGGCCGCCGAGATCACGCTCCAGCCGGTGCGCCGGCACGACGTCGACGCCGCCATCTTCTTCTCCGACATCGTCGTGCCCATGCGCGTGGCCGGCGTCGACGTCGAGATCGTCCCGGGCCGCGGGCCCGTGCTGGAGCGCCCCGTGCGCACGGCCGCCGACGTCGCCGCCCTGCCCGAGCTCGACGAGGCGGCCCTCGACCCGGTCCGCGAGGCCGTCGCCCGCACGGTCGCGGAGCTCGGCACGACCCCGCTCATCGGCTTCGCGGGGGCGCCCTTCACCGTGGCCGCCTACATGGTCGAGGGCGGGCCCTCCCGGGACCACCTGCTGCCGCGCACGATGATGCACGCCGACCCGGCGGCCTGGCGGGCGCTCGCCGAGTGGGCGGCACGGACGTCCGGCGCGTTCCTGCGAGCCCAGGTCGAGGCCGGCGCCTCGGCCGTGCAGCTCTTCGACTCCTGGGCGGGCTCCCTGTCCCTGGCCGACTACTCCGCGCACGTCCTGGAGCACTCGGCGGCCGCGCTGCGCGCCGTCGAGGACCTCGCCGTGCCCCGCGTCCACTTCGGGACGGGCACGGGCGAGCTGCTCGCCGCGATGCGGGACGCCGGCGCGGACGCCGTGGGCGTGGACTACCGGATCCCGCTGGCGGAGGCCAACCGGCGGCTCGGCGGGTCCACCGTGCTGCAGGGCAACATCGACCCGGCCCTGCTCGCCGCCCCCTGGCGCGTGCTCGCCGAGCACGTGCGCGAGGTGCTGCGCGGCGGGGACTCGGCCCCCAGCCACGTCGTGAACCTCGGCCACGGTGTCCCGCCGGGCACCGACCCGCAGGTGCTGACCGACCTCGTGTCCTTCGTCCACGACGAGCCGCTGGAGCAGTCCCCGGGCGGTGGCCGGCCGTGAGCGCAGAGCCGGACGGCAGGCCCGCCCGCCGGACCCCGCCCCGCTCCGCCCTCGTGGTGGGCGGCGGCGTGTCCGGCCTCGTGGCCGCCCGCGACCTGGCCGCGCGCGGGCTGCGCGTCACGCTGGTCGAGGCCGAGGACCACCTCGGCGGAGCCGTCGGCGCCCACCAGGTGGCGGGACTCGTCCTGGACTCCGGCGCCGAGTCCTTCGCGACCCGTTCGCGGGCGGTCCCCGAGCTGCTGGACGAGCTCGGGCTCGGTGAGCGGGTGGTGCACCCCAACCGTTCCGGCTCGTGGCTCTTCCTGCCGGAGGGCGCCGTGCCCGCCCCCGACTCCGGGATCCTGGGCATCCCCGCCGACCCGACCGCTCCCCGGCTGCGGGCGGCCCTCGGCCGGGCCGGCATGCTCCGCGCGGGCCTCGACCGCAGGCTGCCGGCGTTCGTCGGCATGACCGAGCGATCCCTCGGCGGCCTCGTCCGGGCCCGGATGGGGGAGCGGGTGCTCGACCGGCTCGTCGCGCCGTTCGCCACGGGCGTGCACTCCGCCCACCCCGACGACCTCGACGTGGACGCCGTGGCCCCCGGCCTGCGCCGGGCGCTGCGCGAGCACGGCTCCCTCGGCGCCGCGGCGGGCGCCCTGCGCCGCGCCGCGCCCGCGGGGGCGAACGTGGCCGGGCTGCGCGGCGGCATGAACGCCCTGTCCGAGACCCTCGTGCACGACCTCGAGCGGGCGGGCGTGAAGCTCGTCACCGGCTACGACGTCATCGCCCTCGACCGCGACCCCCGGCGCGAGGGCTGGATGGTCATCCAGCGCCAGCCGCGCTTCGGCCACAAGACCGCCGTGGCCCGCGGGGAGCTGCTCGTGATGGCCGCCGACGGGACGACCGCCGTCCGGCTCCTCGCCAGCCACGAGGAGGGCCTCCAGCGGTTCGCCCCCGGGGCCGGGCCGCAGGTGGCCCTGGCCACGCTCGTGGTCGACGAGCCCCGCCTCGACGGCGCCCCCCGGGGCACCGGACTGCTCGTGAGCGAGGACGCCCGCGGCGTGCGCGCCAAGGCCCTCACCCACGCGAGCGCCAAGTGGGACTGGGTGCGGCAGGCCGCCGGCCCCGGCCGGCACGTGCTGCGGCTCTCCTACGGCCGCGCCCAGCCCGACGCCACCGCCGTGCCCCCGGAAGTGGCCCTGCCCGACGACCAGCTCATCCGCCTGGCACTCTCCGACGCCTCCACCCTCATGGGCATGCCCCTGCGGCCCGCCCAGCTCGTCGGCGCGGACATCGTGCGCTGGCGCTCCGCGCTGCCCCGCGCCGGCGTCGGGCACGCCCGGCGGGTCGCCGACTTCCGGCGGGCGCTCGCGGAGCTGCCCGACACCGTCGCGGTCGGCGGGTGGCTCGCGGGCACGGGCCTCGCCTCCGTCGTCGCCGACACCCGGGCCCAGGTCCGCGCCCTGCTCGCCGAGGCGGGCGTCCCGGACGACGCCGCGCCGGCCGGCTCCGATCCGGCACGGACCCCACCGACCAGCACCCGACGAAAGGACTGATCCTTGTCCCACGACACCAGCCCCCACGAGCACGGCGGCCACCCCACGGCGTCGCCCGAGCCGACGCAGGACGGTGGCACGGAGCGGCTGCACTGGGCCGTCTGGTCCGTGTTCGCCCGCCCCGCCGGCGGTGCCGAGTCCCGGACGGCCGGCGACGACGCCTCCGCGGCGGCCGAGTTCGACGGCGTCGTCGAGCAGCTGGCGGCCGAGGGCGTGACGCTGCGCGGCGCCTACGACGTCTCGGGGATGCGCGAGGACGCCGACGTCCTCACGTGGCTGCACGGCGACGACCCCCAGGTGCTCCAGTCGGCGGTCCGCCGGCTGCGCCGCACGGAGCTCCTGGCCGGCACCGCACAGGCCTGGAACGCGATGGGGGTGCACCGGGACGCCGAGTTCACCCGGAACCACTCGCCGTCCTTCGCCCGCGGTGTCGCCCCGGAGGACTGGGTCTGCGTCTACCCGTTCGTGCGCTCCTACGAGTGGTACTACATGAACGCCCAGCGCCGCGCCGAGATGCTGCGCAACCACGGCATGGCGGCGCGCGACTACCCGCAGGTCCTCGCGAACACCATCGCGTGCTTCGGGCTCAACGACTTCGAGTGGCTGCTCGCGCTGGAGGCCCCCGAGCTGGTGGACCTCGTCGACGTCATGCGAGCCTTCCGCAACACGGAGGCCCGGCTGCACGTGCGCGAGGAGACACCGTTCTACACGGGCCGGCGGATCCGCACCGAGGAGCTCGCGGAGGTGCTCCGGTGAGCGCCGAGAACGCCCTGTCGCGAGCCCGCGCGCACGCGCCCGAGCACTACGACGCCGTCGTCCTCTCGTCCTTCGGCGGGCCGGAGGGGCAGGACGACGTCCTCCCGTTCCTGCGCAACGTCACGAAGGGCCGCGGCATCCCCGACGAGCGGCTCGAGGAGGTCGCCACCCACTACCGGGCCAACGGCGGCGTGAGCCCCATCAACGCCCAGAACCGTGCGCTGCGCTCCGCCCTCGAGGCCGAACTGCTCGGCCGGGGCCTGAGCGTGCCCGTGCTGTGGGCCAACCGCAACTGGGCGCCCTACGTGACGGACGTCGTGCGGGAGTGCCACGCGCGCGGCCTGCGCAGGCTCCTGGTGCTCGCCACCAGCGCCTACTCCAGCTACTCCGGCTGCCGCCAGTACCGCGAGGACTACGGGGTGGCGCTCGAGGAGCTCGGCCTCGGGGACGAGATGCAGGTCGACAAGGTCCACCAGTACTACGACTCCGAGGGCTTCGTGCAGCCCTTCGTCGAAGGCCTCCGGAAGGGCCTCGCGCAGGTGCGCGGCCGGCTCGGCGCCGACGGCGGCAGGATCGCGGTCCTGTTCTGCACCCACTCCATCCCCACCACCGACGCCGAGGCCTCCGGGCCGGCGCGGATGGACTTCGAGGAGGGTTCCGCCTACGTCGCCCAGCACCTGGCCGTGGCGCGGACCGTGCTGGAGCGCGTGGGACCGGAGGAGCTCGGGGACCACACCTGGGACCTCGTCTACCAGTCCCGCTCCGGGCCACCGCAGGTGCCGTGGCTCGAGCCCGACGTCAACGACGCCCTCGAGGAGCTCGCCGAGCGCGGTGTCGCCGGTGTGGTCCTCGTGCCGCTGGGCTTCGTCTCCGACCACATGGAGGTCAAGTGGGACCTCGACACCGAGGCCCTGGAGACCTGCGAGCGGCTCGGCCTCCCGGCCGTGCGCACCCCCACCGCGGGCACGCACCCGGCGTTCGTGGCCGGCCTCGCCGACCTCGTGGAGCAGCGCGTCGCCGGGCGCGCCGCCCCGCCGCGGGTCTCCGTGTGCGCCCAGGGCACGTGGTTCGACGACTGCGCCCCGGACTGCTGCGTCAAGGTGCTGCGCGGCGCCACCGGGCCCCGCCCGACCATCGCGCAGCGCCCCCACGGCGAGCCCATCCCGGCGGACCTCGACGAGACCGGGGAGGTGCGGTGGGCGTGACGGCCGCGGCGCAGGAGCTTCCGGTGTTCCGGGTCGGGACCCGCGGCTCCCGGCTCGCGCTCACCCAGACCACCACGGCGGCCCGCGCCGTCGCGGCGGCGGGCGGGTTCGAGCCGGAGCTCGTCACGATCCGCACCGAGGGCGACGTCCTGACCGGGCCCCTGTCCCAGATGGGCGGCACCGGGGTCTTCGCGACGGCGCTGCGGGCCGCGCTGCTGGCCGGCTCCGTGGACCTGGCCGTGCACTCCCTCAAGGACCTGCCCACCGCTCCCGTGCCGGGTCTCGAGGTCGCCGCGGTGCCGGAGCGGGAGGACCCCCGGGACGCCCTGTGCGCCCGGGACGGGCTCACGCTCACCGAGCTGCCCCCCGGGGCGACGGTCGGCACCGGCTCCCCGCGCCGCGCGGCGCAGGTGCGCGCGGCCCGCCCCGACCTGGAGATCGTCGACATCCGCGGCAACGTGGGCACCCGTCTGGGACGGGTGGCCCCGGGCGACCTCGACGCCGTGGTGCTCGCCGCCTCCGGGCTGCGGCGGCTCGGGCTGGAGGCGGCGATCACCGAGCTGATCGACCCGTCCGTCATGCTCCCCGCGCCCGGGCAGGGCGCCCTGGCCCTGGAGTGCCGCACCGAGGACGCCTCCGGCGACAACCCGCTCGCCGCCGGCCTCGCCGCGGTGGACCACCTGGAGACCCGCCTGGCCGTGACCGCGGAACGTGCGCTGCTGACCCGGCTCGAGGCCGGGTGCGCGGCGCCCGTGGGCACCTTCGGGCGGATCGAGGGCGGCGAGCTCGTGCTCGACGTCGTGGTGGCCGACCCGGACGGCAGCCGGGTCATGCGCCGCAGCGGCCGCACCGCGGGGGGCGGCGTCGACGACGCCCGCGCCCTCGGCGTCCGGCTGGGCGAGGAGCTGCTCGCCGACGGCGCCGGCCGGCTGGCCCGGTTGACGCTCTGAGACCCGTGCCGCACCCCGGCCCCGCCGACCGCTCCACGGACCCGGCCGCCCTGCGCGGCGCCGGGGTCGTGGTCACCCGCTCCGCCGACCGGGCCCGGGAGCTCGTGGAGCTGCTGCGCGGGCACGGGGCCCGGGTCCGGCTCGCCCCGCTGCTCGAGGCCACCCTGCCCCGGGACACCGGTCCCGTGGCCGCCCTGCTCGACCGCGCAGCGGATCCGGACTCCGCCGCCCGGACCTGGCTGGTGGTGACCTCGGTCAACACGGTCCGGGCGCTGCGCGCGGTCGCCGGGGACGCGGCCGGCGCGGCGCTCGGCGACCGGTGCGCGGCGGCACGGCGGGCCGGTCTGCGCGTGGCCGCGGTGGGGGACGCCACGGCCGCGGCCCTCACCGCGGCCGGGCTGGCGCCGGACCTCGTGCCGGGCACGGCGCACTCGGCCGCCGGGCTGCTCGCCGACTGGCCGCCGGAGCCCGCGCCCGGCACGGTCCTGCTGCCGCTCTCCGCCCGGGCCCGGCCCACCCTCGAGGCCGGGCTGAGCGCCCGGGGGCACCGGGTCCTGACGGCCACGGCCTACGAGACCGTGCCCTGGCCGGCCCCCGCGCCACTCGTGCGGGCGGCCCCGGCCGACGGCGCGGACGACCGCGTGGACGGCGCCGACGACCACGTGGACGAGCTCCACCGGTCGGAGCTGCTGACGGTCCTGGCGGCGGGCGAGGTCGACGCCGTGGTGCTCACCGCGCCGTCCCACCTCGCCGAGCTCGTGGGCGACGACCCCGCCGTCCTGGCGGGCACCGTCCTCGTGGCCATCGGCGAGCCGACGCGGCGCGCCGCCGCCGACCGCGGCCTGCCGTCCGTGGCCGCGGCCCTGCCCACCCCCGAGGGGATCCGCGACGCCCTCGCCCGCGCCCTCGCGGACCCGGAGCGGGCCGCTCGCGCCGTTCCGGAGGCGCACGCGCCGACCCCGCCGACACCCGTCCCGACCCCGATCCCGACGACAGCTGCGCCGTCCACGGCCGCACCGACGACACCGACCCCGACGACCGAGGAGACGAACTCCGTGACCCACCGAACCCCGCGCTACGACCTGGTGTCCCGCCCCCGCCGCCTGCGCACCACCCCGGCCGTGCGCCGTCTCGCCGCGCAGACCAGGGTCCACCCGTCCGACCTCATCCTGCCCGTGTTCGTCCGCGAGGGCCTCGCCGAGCCGGCCCCGCTCGGCTCCATGCCGGGGGTCGTCCAGCACTCGATGGACTCCCTCCGGCGCGCCGCCGCCGAGGCGGCGGCCAAGGGCCTCGGCGGGTTCATGGTCTTCGGCGTGCCCGCCGAGCGGGACCCCGAAGGCAGCGCGGGGTGCGACCCCGAGGGCATCCTGAACCGGGCGCTGCGCGCCGTCCGCGCAGAGGTCGGCGACGACCTCGTGGTCATGGCCGACCTGTGCCTGGACGAGTTCACCGACCACGGCCACTGCGGCGTCCTGGCCGACGACGGGACCGTGGACAACGACGCGACCCTGGAGATCTACGGCCGGATGGCCGTGGCCCAGGCCGAGGCGGGTGCCCATGTGCTCGGCCCGTCCGGCATGATGGACGGCCAGGTCGGCGTGATCCGCTCCGCCCTGGACGAGGCCGGGCACCCCGAGGTCGCCGTCCTGGCCTACTCCGCGAAGTACTCCTCCGCGTTCTACGGCCCGTTCCGCGAGGCCGTGGACTCCCAGCTCCAGGGCGACCGCCGCAGCTACCAGATGGATCCCGCGAACCGCCGGGAGGCGCTGCACGAGTTGCAGCTGGACCTGGACGAGGGCGCCGACATGGTCATGGTCAAACCGGCCATGAGCTACCTCGACATCCTCCGCGACGTGGCCGAGGTCTCCCCGGTGCCCGTCTCCGCGTACCAGATCTCCGGCGAGTACGCCATGATCGAGGCTGCCGCCGCCAACGGCTGGATCGACCGCCGGGCCGCGATCCAGGAGTCCGTGCTGTCCATCCGCCGCGCGGGCGCCGACTCCGTGCTCACCTACTTCGCCGTCGAGCTCGCGGACTGGTTCCGCGACGAGAACGGCCTCTCCTGACCCCCACCGTCCCCCGAGCCGGCACCCCCGGCGAAAGGAAGCAGACAGATCCCATGAGCGTTTCCCAGGAACTCTTCGACCGTGCGCGCAAGGTCATGCCCGGCGGGGTCAACTCGCCGGTGCGGGCCTTCGCGTCCGTGGGCGGCACCCCGCCCTTCATCACCGCGGCCAAGGGCCCGTACCTCACCGACGTCGACGGCCGCGAGTACGTCGACCTCGTCAGCTCGTGGGGACCCGCCCTCGTGGGGCACTCCCACCCGGCCGTCATCGAGGCCGTGCACGAGGCCGTGGAGCGCGGCCTGTCCTTCGGGGCGACGACGCGCGGCGAGACCGAGCTGGCCGAGCTCGTGGTCGAGCGGATCGGCGCCATCGACGAGCTGCGCATGGTCTCGACCGGCACCGAGGCGGCCATGACCGCGATCCGCCTGGCGCGCGGTGTGACCGGCCGGGACCTCGTCGTGAAGTTCGCCGGGTGCTACCACGGGCACGTGGACTCCCTGCTGTCCGAGGCGGGCTCCGGCGTCGCGACCCTCGCCCTGCCCGGCTCCGCCGGGGTCACCGCGGCCACCGCGGCCGAGACCCTGGTGCTGCCCTACAACGACCTCGCCGCCGTGGAGGAGGCCTTCGCCGCCCACCCCGGACGCATCGCAGCCGTCATCACCGAGGCCGCGCCCGCCAACATGGGCGTGGTCACCCCCGTCGAGGGCTTCAACGCGGGCCTGCGCCGGATCACCGGCGAGCACGGAGCCCTGCTGGTCTTCGACGAGGTGCTGACCGGGTTCCGCGTGCACGAGGCCGGGTACTGGGGCCTCACCGCCGCGGGGGAGGACGGCTGGGAGCCCGATCTGTTCATGTTCGGCAAGGTCATCGGCGGCGGGCTGCCTGTCGCCGGCGTGGGCGGGCGGGCCGCGGTCATGGACCACCTGGCGCCCCTGGGGCCCGTCTACCAGGCCGGGACCCTGTCCGGGAACCCGGTGGCGATGGCCGCCGGCGCGGCCACCCTGCGCACCGCGGACCGGATCGCCTACCAGACCGTCGATCGGCGCTCGGCGCAGCTGCAGGAGGCGGTGCGCGCCGCGCTGACCGAGGCCGGGGTCGACCACTCGATCCAGTCGGCCGGCAGCCTGTTCTCGGTGGCCTTCGGCACCTCGGCCACCGGTGTGCACGACTACGCGCAGGCCAGGGCGCAGGAGACGTTCCGCTACCCGGCGTTCTTCCACGCGATGCTCGACCAGGGCGTCTACCTGCCCCCGTCGGTGTTCGAGGCGTGGTTCCTCTCCGCCGCCCACGACGACGCCGCGATGGACCGGATCGTCTCCGCCCTGCCGGCCGCGGCCCGCGCGGCCGCCGAGGCCCGGCCGGCCGCCTGACCCGGCCGGCCGCGGGGTCCCGCCGGACGCCGTCCCCGGGAGCGCTCAGGCGTCCTCGGGGCGGCGCAGGGGCCAGGCGCCGTCGACCACCGCGTCCGGGCGGGTCCGGCGGAAGTACTCCTGGAGGCTCGCGGCCTGCTCGGCCGCCCACCCGACCTGGTCGGCGTGCAGCGCGGCCGCGGGGCGCACCAGCTCGGGGAAGCGGTGCGCCATCAGCACCGCGAGCCGCTCCGTGGCGAGCGAGTCCGCCGCCGAGGTGTGCGCCGCGGTGAGCTCGACCCCGTACTCCTCGCACAGCGCCCCGAGGGTGCGCTTGCCGCGCCGGTAGCGGTGCACCTGCTTGTTGAGGACGTAGGGGTCCAGGACCGGGAAGGGCTGAGGGATGTCGACCCCGTGGCGACGCCCCTCGTGCGCGAGGACCGTGAAGTCGTAGGAGGCGTTGAACACCAGCACAGGCGTGCCCGCGGCGAAGAGTCCGTCCAGGACGCCGGCGATCTCCGCGACCACCTCCGCGGCAGGCCGTCCCTCGGCGCGGGCCCGCTCGGTGCTCACCCCGTGCACGGCGGCCGCCTCCTCGGGGATCTCCACCCCGGGGTCGGCCAGCCACTCCCACTCGTCCGTCACGGCGCCCGCGGCGTCGGTGCGCACCACGGACGCCGTGACGATGCGGGCCGTGTGCGGGTCCCGGCCTGTGGTCTCGAGATCGAAGGACGCGCGCGGCCCCTCGGTCCACGCGGGGCCCGCGTCCGGGGCACCGGAAGAGTCCTCGAGGTCGAAGAGAACGTCCTGCTCCGCGGCGTCGTCCGGTGCGGGGGGAGCGGGCCTCGGCGCGCGCAGCGGGGCGGCGTCGAACAGGGGCAGCTGGTCGGTGGGGCCGGCGGGGCCTGAGGGCGAGGACATGGCTCCCACCGTACCGGCCCCCTCCGACCCGCCACGGACGCCCGCACGCGGCGTGCTTAGACCGTCGGTGTCCCGTGATGTGATGAGACCCATGCGGCACTCCGAGGACAGCACCCACGCCACGAGCTCCGTCGTGCCCGTGGCGGGACCGGTGCGCTGGAACCTGGTGCCCCCGCACGACTCCGCCCCGGAGCGCGCCCCGTGGCGGCCGAGCGCCGAGCAGGAGGAGATCGCCGGGCTCCCGGCCGGGTGCGGCCCCCGGCTCGTGCTGGGCGGTCCCGGGACCGGGCGGACCCGGGTGCTCGTGGAGCTGGCGGCGCGCCGGATCGGCCACGGCCTCGACCCGGACCGGCTGCTCGTGCTCACGCCGTCCCGGCTCTCGGCCGCCCGGCTGAGGGACGACCTCACGGCCGCGGTCTCGGCCACCATGAGCTCCCCGCCCGTGCGGGCCTGGCAGTCCTACGCCTTCGACCTGCTCCGGCGGGCCCAGAACGAGGGGCTGCTCCCGGGCGTCGCGCACGGCCCCAAGCTGCTGTCCGGCCCGGAGCAGGACGTGCTCATCGGCGAGCTCATGGCCGGGCACGCCGCGGGCCTCGGGGCCCCCGTCGTGTGGCCCGAGGACCTCCGGGAGGCCCTCGCCACGCGCGGGTTCCGCCAGGAGGTGCGCGAGCTCTTCGACCGGATGTCCGAGTACGACCTCGCCCCCGACGACCTCCGCGGCCTCGCCCGGCGCCTGGAGCGCCCGGACTGGGCGGCGGCCGCCACGATGCAGGCCGAGTACCAGGCCGTGCGCCGGCTGCGGATGCCGGAGTCCTACGACCCGGCGGCCCTGGTGACCGAGGCCGCGCGGGTCCTCGAGGAGCAGCCGGAGCTCCTGCGGGCCGAGCAGGAGCGGCTGGACCTCGTGCTCGTGGACGACCTGCACGAGGCGACGCCCTCGATCCACCGGCTGCTCGCCGTGCTGTGCCGCGGCCGGGACACCGTCCTGACCGCCTGCACGGACACCGTGGTCCAGGGTTTCCGCGGCGCCCGGCCCGATCTGCTGCGCACCCTCGAGGACCGCCTCGCCGAGCCCGGGCGCCCCCTCCGGCGGCACGTCCTCGGCACGAGCCACCGGATGCCCGTGGCTGTCGCGGAGGTGTGGCAGCGCGTGGCCGAGCGGATCCCGGCCGTCGCCGGGGCACGGCACCCCCGCGGCCTCCAGCCCGCCGCGGGCACCGAGAACCTGGAGGGCACTGAGGACACGGGGATCGCGGCGCACCTCTCGACCGGGCAGGAGGACGTCCCGGAGGACAGCACCGGAGGCGGCGCGGCGCAGGGAGACGTCCTCACCGTGGTGCTCTCGTCGCCGCTGCACGAGGCCCGCTGGATCGCGCACCAGGTCCTGGAGCGCCACCTGGTGCACGACGTCCCGCTGGCGGACATGGCCGTGGTCGTGCGCAACGGCCGCTACCTGGAGGGCCTCGAGCGCCAGCTCTCCGCCCTCGGCGTGCCCGTCAGCACCTCCGCCGCGGAGACGCCGGTGCGGGACGAGCCGGCGGTGCGCCCGCTGCTGGGCGCCCTGCGCATCGTGACCGAGGCGGCCGCGGCGGCCGCGGACCGCGAGGAGGACGCGCACTTCGGCGCCCTCACCGTCCAGGCGGCCGTCGACCTGCTGTCCTCGCGGATCGGCGGCGCCTCCCCGATGGACGTCCGCCGGCTCCGCCAGCGGCTCCGGGCGGAGGAGCTCGCCGCGGGAGGCCTGCGCACCAGCGACGACCTGCTCGTGGAGGCCCTCGTGGCCCCCGGGGCGCTCGACGCCGCCGGAGTGCGCTCCGTGCCGGCCCGCAGGGTCTCCCGGATGCTCGCCGCCGGGACCCGTGCCCTCCGGGAGGAGGGCGCCACCGCGGAGACCGTCCTGTGGGCGCTGTGGGAAGCGGCAGGGGTCGCCGAGTCCTGGCGGCGCCGCGCGCTGGAGGGCGGCCCGGCGGGGGAGCGGGCCGACCGCGACCTCGACGCCGTGGTGGGCCTGTTCGAGTCGGCCGAGCGCTACGTGGACCACCTGCCCGGGGCCGGCCCCGCCCAGTTCCTGGACTACATCGACAACCAGGACCTGCCCATGGACACCCTGGCCGCCCGGGCCCCGACCGACGAGACGGTGGAGATCATGACGCCCGCCACCGCCGCGGGCCGGCAGTGGCCGGTGGTCTTCGTCGCCGGCGTGCAGGAGGGCGTGTGGCCCAACACCCGCCTGCGCGGGCAGCTGCTCGGCGCGGACCTGCTCACGGACGCGCTCGACCTCGGCGTCGACCAGGCCGCGCGGGTCACCCCGGTGACCCGGATGCGGGAAGTCCGCCACGACGAGCTGCGCTCCTTCTCCGCCGCGGTCTCCCGCAGCTGCGGCACGCTCGTGGTCACGGCGGCCTCCGGCGAGGACGAGCAGCCCTCGGAGTTCCTGGACCTCGTCGACCCCCCGGGGTCCCGCCCCGGGGACGGCGCCCGGGCCGTGGTGGACGCCCCCCGGCCCATGACGCTGCGCGCCCTCGTGGCCGAGCTGCGGCAGTGGGTGCAGCTGCACGAGGAGGACCCGGTGCGCTCGGAGGCCGCCGCCCGGCTGCTCCACCGCATCTCCTCCTCCCCGCGCCCGGTGCCCGGCGCCCACCCCGACACCTGGTGGGGCGCGGCGGAGCTCTCCAGCACGGCGCCCGTCTTCGACGACGGGGTCCCCGTGCCCGTCTCCCCGTCCCGGATCGAGACCATCCACCGCTCCCCCCTCGACTGGTTCGTGGCCGCCTCGCGGGCCGAGGCCGCGACCGACGTCAGCCGCAGCCTCGGCTCGCTCGTGCACGCCATCGCCGAGGAGCTGCCGGAGGCGTCGGGCTCCGAGCTCGTCGCCGAGCTCGAGCGCCGCTGGCCCACGCTGGGGCTGCCGGACACCTGGGAGTCCGCGGTCCAGCTCGAGCGCGCCCGGCAGATGCTGCGCAAGTTCGCCCAGTACGTCCTGGACGCCCGCAGCAAGCACGGCCGCCGGCTGGCCTCCGTGGAGGGCGCGTTCAGCGTCCTCGTCCAGGGGCGGGCGCGGGACGCCCTGCTCCGGGGCCGCGTGGACCGCTTGGAGCTCGACGATCAGGGCCGCTACGTCGTCGTCGACCTCAAGACCGGCCGGAACCAGCCGGCCGGGGCGAAGATCGCCGAGCACCCGCAGCTCGCGGCCTACCAGGTGGCGCTCACGGCAGGGGCGGGCACGGCCATGCTCGCCGGCGAGGACGAGGCCGTCCTCGAGCTGCCCGGCGGCACCGTGACGGAGCTCTCCGGCGGCGCCCTGCTCGTCCAGCTCGGCACCCGGACCAAGTCCCCCGCCGTGCAGCAGCAGGACCCCCTCGATCCGGACGCCACGTGGGCGCGGGAGCTGATCACCCGGGCCGCGGAGCTCGTGGCCGGGGAACGGTTCACCGCCCGCCACGACCAGGCCGAGGGCGCGTTCAACGGGCACGGGTGCAAGCTGCCGCAGATCTGCCCGCTGTGCGCCGAGGGGCGGCAGGTCAGCGAACCGTGAGGACGACCCCCGGCCCCGTCCCACCCGGACAGGAGGAGACGACAGCGCCCATGACCGACGCCCCCGGCACCCCCCACGACGGCACCCGGCTCGACGCCGGCGAGCACCCCTACGGCGGCGTCGAGCCCCGGTACAGCCCCGAGGAGCTCGCCGAGCTGCTCGGCGGCAACCGCCCCACGGCTCAGCAGTCCGCGGTGATCTCGGCCCCGCTCACCCCGCGGCTGGTCGTCGCGGGCGCCGGCTCGGGCAAGACCGCGACCATGGTCGACCGGGTGGTGTGGCTCGTGGCCAACGGCGTCGTCGCCCCGGACCAGGTCCTCGGCGTCACCTTCACCCGCAAGGCCGCCGGCGAACTGGGGGAGCGCATGCGCTCCCGGCTCGCCCGGCTGCGCGCCCAGGGTCTCGTCGCGCCCGACGGCCCCGAGGAGGACGACCTCCCGGCCGCCCCCCAGGACCCCACGGTCAGCACCTACCACTCCTACGCCAACACGCTCGTGCGCAACTACGGGCTGCGGATCGGGATCGAGCCGGACACCACGCTGCTGGGCCAGGCCCGCACGTGGCAGATCGCCGCGCAGACCGTGGAGGCCTGGACCGGGGAGCTGCTCGAGACCATGCCCGCGAAGTCGACCATGGTCGCCGCGGTCCTCGACCTCGCGTCGGCGTGCGCGGAGCACCTCGTGGACCCGGCGGACGTGGAGCGCTTCGCGGCCCGGCTGCTCGGCGCGCTGGCCACGACACCGCCGGGGCGCCGGAAGAAGACCCTGGGCGCCCAGCTGAAGAAGGTCGAGGACAACCAGCGCACCGCGTGGGTCCTCGCCGAGCTGGTGGCCGACTTCTCCCGGCGCAAGCACGAGGCCCAGGCCATGGACTTCGGCGACCTGCTCTCGGCCGCCGCCCGGCTGGCGGAGCAGGACCCGGTCGCGCGCCGGACCGAACGGGACCGGCACCGGGTGGTGCTGCTGGACGAGTTCCAGGACACCTCGCACGCCCAGCTGCGGCTCTTCGCCGCCCTCTTCGGGCACGGGCACTCCGTGATGGCGGTGGGCGACCCCCAGCAGTCGATCTACGGCTTCCGCGGAGCCTCGTCCGGGCAGCTGTTCGGCTTCTACGACGTCTTCCCGGTCGCGCCCGGGCAGGACGGGGAGCCGAGCTTCCTCACCACGGCCTGGCGCAACGACGAGAGCATCCTCGACGTCGCCAACACCATCGCCGCCCCCCTACGGACCCTGCCGGCGTGGGCGCGCAGCACGTCCTCCCTCGCCGTCCCCGAGCTCACCCCGCGGCCCGGCGCGGGCGCCGGCCGGGTGCGGATCAGCCGGTACGCGACCGACGTCGAGGAGGCCGTCGCGCTCGCGGAGCGGGTCCGGGCCCGCCGGGAGCAGCACCGCGGCGACCCGGAGGAGCAGATGCCCACGATGGCGGTGCTCTGCCGCAAGCGCTCCCAGATCGAGCCCGTGCGCCGGGAGCTCGCCGCCCGGGGCATCCCCTACGAGGTCGTGGGCCTGGGCGGGCTGCTCAGCACGCCGGAGGTCTCGGACGTCGTCGCGACCCTCCGGGTGCTGGACGACCCCGGTCGCTCGGACGCCCTCGTGCGGCTGCTGGCGGGTGCCCGCTGGCGGATCGGGACCCGGGACCTCATGGCCCTCGCCGACTGGGCGTCGCACCTGGAACGCCGCCGCACGGAGGCCGCGCAGGCGGGCCGGGCCGAGGACCTTGCGAGCCCGGTGACCGCGGAGGAGGCCCAGGCGGACGCCCTCGTCGAGCCCGACCTCTCCGACCACGCGTCACTGATCGAGGCCCTGGAGACCCTCCCGTGGCCGGGCTGGACCTCCGCGCACGCCCGGACGCTGTCCGGGACCGCGCGGGAGCGCCTGACCAGGCTGCGGGCGGAGCTGGACCACCTGCGCTCCTTCCTCTCCGACGACCTGCCGAGCCTGCTGCACGAGGTCGAGACGGTCCTCGGGCTCGACGTCGAGGTCGCCGCGCACCCCCACCGTCCCGTCCACCAGGCGCGGCGCAACCTGGACGCCTTCCACGAGGCCGCGCAGTCCTTCACCGCGTTCTCCGCGACCAGCGACGTCTCGGCCTTCCTCGCGTGGCTCGACGTCACGCTCGCGGAGGAGAACGGGCTCGAGCCCGGTCCCGACCGCACGCGGCACGACGCCGTGCAGCTCGTCACGGTCCACGCCTCCAAGGGCCTCGAGTGGGACCACGTCTACGTGCCGGGCCTCAACGCCGGGAACTTCCCGACCGACAAGCCCTCCCGGTGGACCCTGGACACCGGCACCCTGGCCTGGCCGCTGCGCGGTGACGCCCGGTTCCTGCCGCAGTGGGCCGTGGACACGACCGACCTGAAGGCCCTCGAGGAGTCCCACACGGAGTACCTGGAGCTCGCCGCCCAGCACGCCGAGGACGAGGAGCGCCGCCTCGCCTACGTGGCCGTGACCCGGGCCCGGGAGGTCCTGGAGCTGTCCTGCACCGTGTTCCGGGGCACGGCAGCGAAGGGCCAGGAGCCCTCCGTGTTCGTCGCGGAGCTGGCGCCGCTGACCGAGGGTCCCGAGCCGCCCGTCCGCCCCGGTCCCTGGGCCCAGGTGCCGGAGGGGGCGCGCAACCCGGCCGCGGCCACGGTGCTGAGCGCCCCGTGGCCCTACGACCCGCTGGAGGGCCCCGAGGTCACCGAGACCGTGACGGACGAGCGTGGCCAGAGCTCCGTGCGCGTGAGTCCGCCCCCGCACCTCGGCCGCCGGGCCGTGCTCGAACGGGCCGCCCGCGCGGTCCGGGAGCGCGGGTTCGAGGACACCGCGGACCTCGACGTCGAGGACCTGCTCGGGGTCGCGGAGCGGGACGGGCTTGCTCCCGACCCGCGCCGGTGGTCCGAGGAGGCGAAGATCCTGCTGGCCCGGCACGAGGACGGCCGGACCGAGCGGACGGTCCGCATGCCGTCCCACGTCTCGGCCTCGACCCTCGTGGCGCTCGCGCGCGACCCGCTCGAGGTCGTGTCGGGTCTGCGCCGACCGATGCCGCGCCGGCCCGGCACCGCGGCACGGCGGGGCACCACCTTCCACGCCTGGATCGAGCAGTACTACGGCAGCTCCGCGATCTTCGACGTCGGGGAGCTGCCCGGGACCGCCGACGACTACGTCGACGCGGCCTACGACCTCCCCGAACTCGCGGCGACGTTCCGGTCGGGCCCGTGGGCCGACCGCCAGCCGTACGCCGTGGAGTTCCCCCTCGAGACCCCGATCGCCGGGATCACGGTCCGCGGCCGGGTGGACGCGGTCTTCCGCAACGGTGACGGCACGTGGGAGCTGGTCGACTGGAAGACGGGACGGGCCCCGTCCGGCCGGGAGCTGCAGGAGCGCTCTGCGCAGCTGGCCGTGTACCGGCTCGCATGGTCCCGGCTGCGGGCCGTCCCGCTCGAGGAGGTCACTGCCGCCTTCTACTACGTGGCCGAGGACCGGGTGGTCCGCCCGCACGACCTGTCCGGGCCCGAGGAGCTCGAGGCGGTGGTCCGGGAGGCCTACGACGTGGTGCTGCGCCCCTAGGCGCTCCTGCCGGGTCCGAGGACGTGCACCCCCGGACCAGGATCGGGGCACGGCAGTGCCGGCCCGGCCCGGGCACCGACGTTCCGGTGTCCGGCGTGCCGGCTGCCCAGGTACCGGGCGGCGGCACGGGTGCCTTCAGGATGCAGAGCCTGCTGCGCCCCCGGCCGATCGCCCGGGAACGTGCTGCCGGCGTCCGGGACGGTGCCCGCGAGCAGCTGGATCATCGCCAGGCTCAGCAGGGCCCCCGGCCCTCCGGTTCCCCACGATGTGCGCCAGCGCCTTGAACTGCCGCAGCACCTGCAGCAGCAGTCCGATCATGGGCGCCCCCTACGCAACCCACCGCGGTGGCAGAACCGCCTCGACAGTACGACCCGCCCGGTGAGGCCGTCCGGAGACCGGTCCCGGGCAGCTCCCGCTGTCGGTGACGCCGGCCGGGGTGGGCTCCACCGGATCGTGACGGGATGCCCGGGACCAGCCGATGGCTGCGCGCGAGAGGGCGCCGGCCCGGTGCCAGGGCACCGTGCCGACGTCATCGAATGCTACTGGTCGCCGGTGCCGCCGCGACTCCTGGCCTCTGCTCCGGCCCGGTCGGGGCCTTCGGGCGCGCGGTCCGGGGCCGCGGCGTCGGGGGCGCCGTCCCGCACGGGGGTGTCCGGCACGCCCTCCGGGGCCGCGGCGCCCGGTGCCGGGTCGGGGCGCCGGGCGACGTCCTGCTCGAGCGTCGCGAGCATCTGCTCCGCGTCGGCCACCAGGTCCTGAGCGCCGCGGTCGACGCCGCGCACGAGCCACTGCGCGAGGGCGAGCTCCGCGTCCAGCCGGGCTCGTTCCAGCAGGTGCGGGTCCGGTTCGCGGTCGGGTGCCTGGAAGGACGTGCGGCGGCAGGCCGCGGCGTAGGCCTCGAGCACTCCTTCGGCGAGGCGGGCGTCGCGCGCCGCGAAGAGCCACGCGAAGTCCTCGGCGGGATCGCCCACGTGCAGATCGGTCCACCCGGTCACCCCGCGCACCCGTCCGCGGGAGATCAGGAGGTCGTCCTCCTGCAGGTCGCCGTGGACCACGCGCGGCTGGAACCGCCACACGGCACGGTCCTCCAGGACCCGCTCCCACCGGCGCAGCAGCGCGGCCGGCACGCGCTGCGTGTCGGCGGCCCGGCGCAGCTCCGTGAGGTGCCGCTGCCGGCACTGCTCGGCGGTGTAGCCGGGCAGATCGGCGTCCAGGACCAATGCCGTCGGCAGCGCGTGGATCGCGGCCAGCAGCCGCCCGAGCTGCACGGTGAGCGTGGGCGGCGGATCGGCGCTCGGCACGTGCCGGTGGTGCTCGGGGTCCGGGTCGGCGGCCATGCGGGCGAGCGCGTCGATGTCCAGCGGGGCGCCCTCGATGTGGGAGTGCACGAAGGCGTGCAGGTCCCCGTCCGCCACGGAGCCCGCGGCGGTGGGGACCAGGAACGGGAGCCGGGACCGGACGGCGGGAGTGAAGGAGCGCAGCACGAGGTGCTCGGTCTCCAGGCGCACGCTCGCCTCGGGGCTCAGCGGGGAACGCACGCGCCAGCGCCGGC
Source organism: Kocuria arenosa (assembly GCF_042879215.1). NCBI lineage: Bacteria > Bacillati > Actinomycetota > Actinomycetes > Micrococcales > Micrococcaceae > Kocuria > Kocuria arenosa. The sequence goes on from NZ_JBHZTA010000005.1 coordinate 160,475, forward strand.
CGGAGGCGTCGAGGACGACGGCGGAGCGGAAGTCGGCGTCGTCGTCGGGGGAGGGCCCCACGGCCACGGGCGCGAGTCCGGGGACGCCTGCGGCGGCGACGGCGGCCAGGTGCTCGAGGGACGTGCTCACGGCGTCCACCCTACAAGAGGCCAGGCGGGAGCACGGCAGCCGTCCCCCGTCCCGGAGCTCCCGGGCCGGTGGTCCGCCCGGGTCGCTACAGTGGGAGACGTGCCCGCCTCCACCCCTTCCGAGCCCGTCCCCGGCTCCCGCCCCGTGCCCGCCCCCGAGCGTCTCTCGCCGACCCGCATGCCGTTCGCGGCGACGGCCTTCGACCGCGACGCCGTCGACCGCGAGCTCCAGGACGTGCGCGTGCTCGCCGCGCAGGACCCCACCACGCTCGTGCTCGTGCTCGCAGGCGGTCTCGCCCCCGTGTCCGGCGACGCCCTGGTCCTGGTGCCCGCGGCCGAGCTCCCGACCCTGCCGCACGACCCGCGCCGGCCGGAGGTGTACCTGGGCCGGCTGCCGGGCGCCGACGGAGTCCGCGGCCTCCGGGTCCTCCTGCGCGCCGTCGCCGCCCCCGAGCCCGGGGGCGAAGACGCCGCGGCGGAGCCCTTCGCGGTCCCCGAGCCCCTCGTGGCGGCGGTCACCGCGTTCGCCGCCGCCCGGGGCCGGGAGGATCTGCGCTGGGCCGGGCTGCGGGAGCTCGGCCCGGTGCTCCCGGCCGGGGACACCTCGCTGCTCGTCACCGCCCAGTCCGTGGGCCTGTGGCACCGGGACCACCCCCGGTGCCCGCAGTGCGGCGAGCCCACCGAGGTGATCCGCTCCGGGTGGGCCCGGCAGTGCCCCAACGACGACTCCCTGCACTTCCCGCGCACCGACCCCGCGATCATCGTGGCGGTCAGCGACGGCCACCCCGAACCCGCCCGGGAGCGGCTGCTGCTGGGCCGCTCCGCGCTCTGGAAGGGCAACCGGTTCTCGACCCTCGCCGGGTTCGTGGAGCCGGGAGAGTCCCTGGAGCAGGCCGTGGTCCGCGAGGTCGCCGAGGAGGCCGGCCTGACCGTGGGGGACGTGCAGTACCTGGGGTCCCAGCCCTGGCCGTTCCCGCGCTCCCTGATGCTCGGCTGCCGGGCCGTGGTGCGGTCCGGTGCGGCCGTCCCGGACGGCCAGGAGATCCTGGAGCTGCGCTGGTTCACGCGGGCGCAGCTGCGGGAGGCGGCACGCACCGGGTCGGTGGTCCTCCCCGGACGGGTCTCCATCGCGCACGCGCTCATCGTGCACTGGCTCGGCGAGGACCTCCCGGAGACCGCGTGGTGACCGGGGGCGAGGCCGCCACGGACGTGGAGTCGACCCTCGAGGAACGCATCCTCGCAGGTCTGGACCCCGAGCAGCGGGAGGTTGCGACCACGCTGCGCGGACCCGTGTGCGTGCTCGCGGGCGCCGGCACGGGCAAGACCCGGGCCATCACCCACCGGATGGCCTACGGCATCGCGACGGGCGTCTACACCCCGCAGAAGGTCCTGGCCCTGACGTTCACGGCCCGGGCCGCCAACGAGATGCGCAACCGGCTGCGCGGCCTCGGGGCCGCCGGGGTGCAGACGCGCACGTTCCACGCCGCGGCGCTGCGCCAGCTGCAGTACTTCTGGCCCCAGGCCGTGGGCGGGCCCCTGCCCGGGCTCGTGGAGCACAAGGCGCGGCTCATTACCGAGGCCGCGCAGAACATGCGCCTGTCCACCGACCGCGCGGCCGTGCGGGACCTCGCCGCCGAGATCGAGAGGGCCAAGGTCTCGATGCTGACCCCCGACACCTACCCGACCCGGGCCGCCGGGCGGGAGATGCCGCTGAACTACGACGTGCGCACGGTCCAGCGCCTGTACCAGTCCTACGAGGAGCTCAAGACCGACCGGCACCTCATCGACTTCGAGGACGTCCTGCTGCTCACGGTGGCCGTGCTCGAGGAGGACGAGCGGGTCGCCGCGACCGTGCGCGAGCAGTACCGGCACTTCGTGGTCGACGAGTACCAGGACGTGTCCCCGCTCCAGCAGCGCCTGCTCGACGCCTGGCTCGGGGGCCGGGACGACCTCTGCGTGGTGGGCGACGCCTCCCAGACGATCTACTCCTTCACCGGTGCCACCTCGCGGCACCTGCTCGAGTTCCCGGCCCGGCACCCGCAGGCGCGGGTGATCGAGCTCGTGCGCGACTACCGCTCCACCCCGCAGGTCGTGGAGACGGCCAACCGCCTGCTCGCCGCCCGCCGGCCGGCACGGGGCTCGACCCCCGGCGCCTGGGCCACTCCGCTGCGCCTCGTGGCGCAGCGCCCGGACGGGCCGGCTCCATCCTGGAACGAGTACGCGGACGACGAGGCCGAGGCGGCGGGAACGGTGGCGCGCATCCAGGACCTGATCGACGACGGCGTGCCCGCGGCCGAGATTGCCGTGCTCTTCCGCACCAACGGGCAGTCGCAGGCCTTCGAGACCGCGCTCGCGCAGGCGGGCATCGGCTTCCAGCTGCGCGGCACGGAACGGTTCTTCAACCGGCCCGAGGTCAAGCAGGCCGTGGTGCAGCTGCGCACGGCGGCGCGGGCGGCGGAGGCCACGGACGAGCCCACGCGCCTGGTGCGCGACATCCTCTCCTCCCTGGGCTACTCGGACCGGGCGCCGCGCTCGACGGGCGCGGTGCGCGAGCGGTGGGAGTCACTGGCCGCGCTGGTCTCCCTCGCGGACCGGATGGCGGCGGAGGCGGCGGCCCGCGAGGAGCAGTTCGTCCTCCCCGACCTCGCCGCGGAGCTCGAGCGGCGCATGACCCAGCAGGACGCTCCCGTGATGAACGGGGTGACCCTGGCGTCCCTGCACTCGGCCAAGGGCCTCGAGTGGGACGCCGTGTTCCTGGCGGGCCTCAGCGAGGGGCTGATGCCGATCGGCTTCGCCGAGACCCCGGACGAGATCGACGAGGAGCGCCGGCTGCTCTACGTGGGCATCACCCGGGCCCGGGAGCACCTGGTGCTCTCCTGGACCCTCTCCCGCACCCCGGGCGGCAGGTCCACGCGCAAGCCCTCACGGTTCCTCGACGCGCTGCGCGAGACGGACGGGTCCCGTCCGCCCCAGCACCGGTCCCGCCCGCGGGGCGCCCGCGCTCACTCCTGATCGAGCCCGCACAGGCACCGGCTCCGGTCGAGCTCCGGCCAGGACACCGCGTCCGGCCACGGCGGGGCGAAGAGGACGGCGTGCCGGGCACCGCCCTGCTCCCGGACCGCGGGCCCCGGTCCCCGGCCGTCGGCGCGGCACAGCGAGTCCAGGGCCACCGCGAGCACCTCGACGGCCAGGCGGACCGCGACGGCCTCCGCGTGGGCCGCGGCCGCCCACGCCGCGAGGACGGCGGCGGCGCCGTGCGGCGCCGAGCCCGGCTCCCTGCCCTCGAGCGTCGCCCGCACGCAGTCCGGGCAGGGCCGGTGCGCCCAGGGCACGGTGGGCCAGCGCAGCAGGACACCGTCGGCGTGGTGCAGCGACACCAGCGGGTGCCGGGGATCGATGCTCGCCCACGCCTCCGGTTCCGCCGCTCTGGGCGGGAGCCGGCCGCCCGGGGCCGGGTGCCCGGCGCTGCGCACCACGACGGTGCCCGGCAGCAGCGCACCCGGGAACAGCTCCGGCGCGCTGACCGGGGCGCACCGTGCGTCGAGCTCGCGCAGCCTCCGGCGCAGGGCCGCCTCCCGGCTCCGACCGGAGTCCGCGGGCCGGTACGCGCCGGTCCCGAGGTCGGCGGTCGTCACGGGGGCGGCGTCGCTGACGTTGAGCCCGAGCACGCCGCAGCGCAGCAGGCGCACGGCCAGCGCCGCCGCGAGACCGTCCAGGCCCAGGAGCAGGACGTGCACCTCGTCCGGGCGGGGGCGCTCGAGACAGACCGGACGCAGGTCCGGACCGGGGCGGGGACCTTGACGGGGGTCGGGGAGCGGGGTGGTGGGCACGGGACGCCTTCCGGGACGCGCGGGCGGGACGCCGTCACTCTCGCCCGGACCGTGCCCGCGGCGCGCCCGCCGGGAGGTCGTCCACAGTGCACGTCGGAGGACGGTGCACACGGGCGCGGGCGGGCGTTTCGCGGCCCGCGCCCGCGGCGTGTTCAATGGCCCCATGCCCGTACCGTCGCAGCCCGAGGTCGTCGTGCGCCGCTCCGCCCGCCGGCGCAAGACCGTGTCCGCCCACTGGAGCGAGGACACGGTGGTGCTCTCGGTCCCCCAGACGGCCACCCGGCGGGAGATCGAGCACTGGACCCGGGAGCTCGTGCCCCGGGTCGTGGAGCGCCGGCGCCGCGAGGCGGCCAAGGGCGCCGACCGGCGCTCCGACGACCGCCTCCTGCGGCGCGCCCAGGAGCTGTCGCGGCGCCACCTCGACGGCCGCGCCCGGCCCTCGGACGTGCGGTGGTCCGGGCGGCAGCACACCCGGTGGGGCTCCGCGACCCCCGCCACCGGCGTCATCCGGATCTCGGCGCAGCTCCAGGAGGCACCGGAGTGGGTGCTCGACTTCGTGCTGGTCCACGAGCTCGCGCACCTGCTCGAGGCCGACCACAGCCCCCGGTTCCGGGAGCTCGAGGCCCGGTACCCCCTCGCCGAGAAGGCCCAGGCGTTCCTCGACGGCGCCGCGTGGGCGCACGGGCACGCCGGACGCGCCGCAGCGGATCAGCGCGAGCCGTCCCCGTCCTGAGGCCCGTCGCCCTCCGGCCGGCCGGAACCGCCGTCCGTCCCGGTACCGCCGTCCGTCCCGGTACCGCCGTCCGTCCCGGGGCCCTCGTAACCGCCCGCGAGCAGCCGCTGGAGCGCGGCGTCGACCTCGTCCTCGGACGCGGTGAGCAGCCCGCGGCGCTCGGAGAAGCCGGCGGGGTCGTCCAGGTCTTCGTCGGTGGGCAGCAGCTCCGCGGCGTCCCACAGTCCGTCCCGGTCCTGCACGCCGCGGCGCTCGCCGACGTACTGCCAGAACTGCGCGGCCTCCCGCAGCCGGCGCGGGCGCAGCTCCAGCCCCACGAGGGCGCCGAACGCGTGCTCGGCGGGCCCGCCGGAGGCGCGGCGCCGCCGGACGGTCTCGGACAGGGCCTCCGCGGAGGGCAGGTTGGCGGTCGAGGCGACGGTCACCACGTGCACCCAGCCCTCCACGAGGGCGAGCACCGTCTCGAGCCGCTTGAGGGTGACCTCCTGGTCCGGGGTCTGCTGCGGGGCGAAGATGCCGGAGGACAGGGCCTCCTGCAGGCTCGAGGGGTCCATCGGGTCGATGTCCCGGGCGGCCTCCTCGATGCGGGACATGTCGATGTGGATCCCCGCGGAGAAGCGCTTGACGAGGTCCAGGATGTGCTGGCGCAGCCACGGGTTCGCCGCGAACAGGCGGACGTGGGCCGCCTCGCGCACGGCGACGTACAGCATGATCTCCTGCGCCGGGATGTCCAGGCCCTCGCCGAACGCCTTGATGCTGGAGGGCAGCAGCCCGGAGCGGCCCTCCGCGAGGGGGAGGCCGATGTCGGTGGAGCACAGCACCTCGCGGGACAGACCGCCGATGGCCTGGCCGAGCTGGATCCCGAACAGCATCCCGCCCGCGCCGGCGAGCATGCCCGAGGCCCCGCCCATCATGGCGGACAGCTCGGGGGGCAGCTGCTGGGTGAGGGCGTCGGTGAGCGCCTTCGTCACGGACTCCGCGACCGGGCCCGTCATGTCCTTCCACGTCTCCTGGGTGGCCTCGATCCACTCCGCCCGGGACCACGCCTGGGGCCGGATCGCGGTCTGGTCGAACTCGGTGTGGTCGGCCAGCCACAGCTCGGCGAGGCGCATCGCGTCCTCGACCGCGCCGCGCTGGGCGGGGGTCACGGACGGGTCGCCGTCGGCGGCGGCGATCTGCCGGGCGTGGTCGTGGGCGAGCTTCCAGTTGACCGGTCCCTCGGACGCCCCGGCGCCCATCATGGACTGGATCTGCTGGAACATCATGGACATCGCCTGGGGATCCACCGGCACACCGGCGCGCTGGAGGTCCTCGGGGCTCATCCCGCTCTGCCCCATGAGGCGTTCGAGCATCTCCTGGAAGGGGTCCTTGGGGCCGTCGCCGGAGTCGTCCCCGGGGTTGTTCCCGGGGCGGTCGTTGGGAGGCTGGGGAGTCATGGGTCCACCGTTCTTCGGTCGGTTCGGGGGATCGGGCGGCACGGGCGCGCCCGACGTCTCTGCTCCCAGCGTAGCGAGCACCGGACGGGGCCGACCATGAGCCAACTCCCAGTTCGCTGGAAGCTCAGGACGGGGTCCCGCACGATAAGCTGGACCGTCCGGACCGGGCGGCCCCGCAGCCCCCGGTCCTCCCGACGACGACGCCGAGGACCGCCCGTGACCGCACCCCCCCGCCCGCGCCGTGCCCTGCGCCGCCGCGGCCTCGAGTCCTGGGCGCTGCTGGGCTCCGTCGGGCTGCTGCTGGCCGGGACGGTGCTGCCCGCGCCGTTCGTGATCGAGGCGCCGGGGCCCACGTTCAACACGGTGGGGGAGCACGAGGGACGGCAGCTGCTGGGGGTCTCCGGCGCCCCGACCTACCCGAGCGAGTCCGTCCTGGACCTGACCACGGTCTACGTCACCGGGGGGCCCAACAAGAACGTCACCGTGCTCACCGTCCTCGGCTCCTGGCTGGACCCGTCCGCCTCCGTCGTGCCGGCCGACACCCTCTACCCCCGGGACGTCTCCGACGAGGAGGCCGCCCAGCACAGCATGGCCGCCATGAGCACCTCGCAGGAGGACTCCGTCGCCGCGGCGCTGACGCACCTGGGCCAGGACTTCGTCACGCGCCTCTCGGTCCAGGAGACCGTCCCGGGCGGCCCCGCGGAGGGAGTGCTCGAGCACGGCGACGTCCTGCGCGGCGTGGACGGCGAGCCCGTCCGGTCGCTGCCGTCCCTCAAGTCGGCTCTCGACGCCGCGGGGGAGGGGGGCGTCACCCTGCAGGTCGAGCGCGCCGGGACGCCGCGCGACGTCGAGGTGGACACCGTGCGCGACGAGGCGTCGGGGAACTGGCAGCTCGGCGTGTTCCTGCTGGCCGCCTACGACTTCCCGATCGACGTGGCCTTCGAGCTCGACGAGGTCGGCGGGCCCAGCGCGGGACTGATGTTCGCGCTGGGGATCGTCGACGAGCTGACCCCGGGCTCCATCGCCGGGGACCGGCACGTGGCCGGCACCGGCACCATCACCCCGGAGGGGGAGGTCGGGCCCATCGGCGGCATCCGGCAGAAGCTCGAGGGCGCCGCGGCGGCCGGGGCGGAGGTCTTCCTCGCCCCGGAGGGCAACTGCGCCGAGGCGCAGGGGCACGTCCCCGAGGGGCTGACGGTCGTGTCCGTGCGCACCCTCGACGACGCCGTGGCCGCCGCCGAGGCGGCCGGGGACGGCGGGGACCTCTCGGCGCTGCCGGGGTGCTCCGCCCGATGACGGGCGCCGTGTGCACGATTGCACCCCCGAGAAGCCCGCGGGCAGAATGGACGGGGTGTCCCGGCGACCCGCCGGCGGCGCTCCTCCCCGACGCGGGCGACACCCCACGACTTCACGCACCACACCTGACGAACGACCCCGATTGCAGAGGTAACCAGTGACCGCCGGACCCACAGCCCCCCGACCACCGAGGCAGCAGCCAGCAGGACAGCGGCGGAAACGGGGTGCGCTGTGGCCGACGGTCGTGGTCGTCCTGGTCCTCGTGGCCGCCTTCGTGGGACTGACGCAGCTCTACACGGACGTCCTGTGGTACGACCAGCTGGGCTACCTCAGCGTGTTCGTCACCGAAAACGTCACGAAGATCGTGATCTTCGTGGTCGCCGCCGTGCTCGTGGCGGCGCTGATGTTCGCCAGCCTCTTCCTCGCCTACCGGAGCCGGCCGATCACGGCCGAGTCCATCGTGGACGACAACCTGCGCCGCTACCAGGAGGCCCTGGAGCCGGTCCGCAAGATCGTCATGGTGGTCGTGCCCGTGCTCTTCGGGCTGTTCGCGGCGAGCACGGCGATGACCCAGTGGGACACCGTGCTGCTGTTCCTCAACCAGGAGCCGTTCGGCCAGGAGGACCCGCAGTTCGGTCTCGACCTCGGCTTCTACGTCTTCACCCTCCCGTTCCTGCGCTTCCTCATCGGCTTCCTCGTCTCGGCGATCCTGCTGGCCGGCGTGGCCGGGATCCTGATGCACTACGTCTACGGCGGCATCCGGATCACCGAGCGGGGGCTCAGCACCTCCCGGGCGTCGCGCGTGCACCTGGGGGTGCTGGCTGCCCTGTTCCTGCTGCTCCAGGCCGCGAACTTCTGGCTGGACCGGTACTCCACGCTGCAGTCCACGTCCGGGACGTGGACGGGTGCCCTGTACACCGACGTCAACGCCGTGATCCCCACCAAGGCGATCCTCGCGGCGGCCGCCCTGATCGTCGCGGTCCTGTTCGTCGTCGCGTCCTTCATCGGCCGCTGGCGGCTGCCGATCATCGGCACCGCCATGCTGCTCGTGGTCGCCGTGGTGGCCGGCGGGATCTACCCGTGGATCGTCCAGCGCTTCCAGGTCACGCCCACCGAGCAGGCCCTGGAGAGCCAGTACATCCAGCGCAACATCGACCTCACGCGCTCGGCCTACGGGCTGGACGCGGCCGAGGTCATGCCGTACGACGCCACCACGGAGACCGAGCAGGGCGCCCTGCGCCAGGACACCGAGACGACGTCGAACATCCGCCTGCTGGACCCCAACGTGGTCTCCGCCGCGTTCTCCCAGCTGCAGCAGTTCCGCCCCTACTACCAGTTCCCGGACACCCTCAACGTGGACCGCTACGAGATCGACGGCGAGGTCCAGGACACCGTCATCGCGACCCGTGAGCTGAACCCGGACCAGAACCAGGGGTGGTTCAACCAGCACGTGGTCTACACCCACGGCTACGGCGTGGTCGCCGCCTACGGCAACCGGGTCGAGGTGGACGGCAAGCCGCAGTTCATGCAGTCCGGGATCCCGTCCCGGGGCGTGATCTCGGACGACTACGAGCCGCGCATCTACTTCGGGGAGAACTCCCCGATGTACTCGATCGTCGGCGGCGCGGAGGGCGACGAGCCCCTCGAGCTGGACCGCCCGCAGACGGCCGGCGACGAGGCGGGCGACGCCAAGACGACGTTCGCCGGCGACGGCGGGCCGAGCATCGGCAACTTCTTCAACCGTCTCGCCTACGGCATCAAGTTCCAGTCCTCGGACATGCTGCTCTCGGACGCCGTGCGCCCGGAGTCGCAGATCCTCTACGACCGGGACCCGCGCGAGCGCATCGAGAAGGTGGCTCCGTACCTGACGGTCGACGGCGCTCCGTACCCGGCCATCATCGACGGCCAGGTGCAGTGGATCGTGGACGCCTACACCACCTCGGACGCCTTCCCGTACTCGACGCCGTCGGTGCTCCAGGAGGCGACGCAGGACACGCAGACCGCCCAGGGCGCCGCCGCGGCCCTCCCGCCCGAGCGGGTCAACTACATCCGCAACTCGGTCAAGGCCACGGTCAACGCCTATGACGGCACCGTGAACCTGTATGCGTGGGACGACCAGGACCCGGTGCTGAAGGCGTGGCAGAACGTCTTCCCGAACACGCTGAAGCCGTACTCCGAGATGTCGGCGGAGCTCATGGCGCACGTGCGCTACCCGCAGGACATGTTCAAGGTCCAGCGCGAGCTGCTCAACCGCTACCACGTCACGGACTCGGGCAGCTTCTACCAGAACGACGACGTGTGGTCCGTGCCCAACGACCCGACACAGGACTCCGACGTGGCGCTGCCCCCGTACTACCTGTCGATGCGGATGCCCGGTGAGGAGGAGGCCAACTTCTCCCTCACCACCTCCTTCATCCCGCAGCAGTCCGAGACGGGCAACACCCGCAACGTGATGTACGGGTACCTCTCCGCCAACTCCGACGCCGGCACCGGTGAGGACGGCGTGAAGAGCGACGAGTACGGGACGCTGCGCCTCCTCGAGCTGCCGCGCTCCTCCGTGGTGCCCGGCCCCGGCCAGGCGCAGAACCTGTTCAACTCGGACACCGACGTCTCCACGGAGCTGAACCTGCTCCGCCAGGGCGCCTCCGAGGTCATCAACGGCAACCTGCTCACCCTGCCCGCGGGCGGCGGCATGCTCTACGTCCAGCCCGTCTACGTCCAGTCCTCGGGCGACGCCGCGTACCCGACGCTGCGGCGCGTGCTCGTCGGCTTCGGCGAGGAGGTGGGCTTCGCGCCCACCCTCGAGGAGGCCCTCGACGAGGTCTTCCAGGGCGACTCCGGCGCCCAGACGTCGTCCGGCGCGGGCGTCGACGACACCGAGGCCGGCTCCCCGGACGGGGCCGGCGAGGACGGGGCGGAGGCCCCGGCCGGCGGCGCCAGCCTCGAGGACGCCCTCAGCGACGCCAACCAGGCGATCCAGGAGTCCGAGGCGGCACTGCAGGAGGGCGACTGGACCTCCTACGGCGAGGCCCAGCAGCGGCTGCAGGACGCCATCGAGCGGGCGCTCGAGGCGGACGGCGTCGTCGCCCCCGAGGCGGAGGGGGCCCTGGCCCCCGAGGAGCCGGCCGAGCAGCCCGCCCCGTAGCCGATTTGCGGGCCCACCCCGCGGCACGTATAGTCATACATGTCGCCGCGGGGTGGAGCAGTTCGGTAGCTCGCTGGGCTCATAACCCAGAGGTCGCAAGTTCAAATCTTGCCCCCGCAACCACGGAAGGCCCCCGGACCGTCACGGTCCGGGGGCCTTCGCCGTGCCCGGGAACTGCCGGGCGGGGAGGAGCCCCCACGGCCGCGGCCGTGGGGGCTCCTCCGGTCTCCGGGGCGACCGGGTCAGACCTCCTCGGAGGAGACGATCTTCTCGGCGTTCCTGGACTTCAGAGCGGCGAGCCGCGCCTCGATCTCCGACTGCTGTCCCAGGGACTCGAGGGACTCGAACTGAGCGTCCAGGGAGGACGCGGCGAGCTCCTGCTGGCCCAGCACGCGGGCCTCCTCACGGCGGATCTTGTCCTCGAAGCGGGACACCTCGCTCGTCGGGTCGAGCACGTCGAAGGCCTTCAGCGCGTCCTGCACCTGCGCCTGCGCCTGCGCGGTCTTCTGCCGGGCGTTGAGCTCGTCCCGCTTGTTGGACAGCTCCTGGAGCTTGCCCCGCATCTTGTTGAGCCCGTCCTTGAGCTTCTCCACGACCTCGGTCTGGGACTGGATCTGCGGCTCGGCGCCCCGCGCCTCCGTCTCGTACTGGATCTGGCGCTGGAGGGCGACCTTGGCGAGGTTGTCGAACTTGTCGGCCTCGGAGGCCTTGCCGGCCCCTCGGTACTCCTCGGCCTTGTTCGAGGCGGCGAGGGCCTTGTTGCCCCACTCCTGGGACTCGCGCACGTCCTCCGCGTGGTCCTGCTCGAGCAGGCGCAGGCTGCCGATGGTCTGCGCGACAGCGGCCTCGGCCTCACGGATGTTCTCGGTGTAGTCGCGCACCATCTGGTCCAGCATGAGCTGCGGGTCCTCGGCGGCGTCGATCATGGCGTTGATGTTGGCCTTCGCGAGCTGGGCGATGCGGCCGAAGATGGACTGCTTGATCATGGTTCCTTCTCTCCTCTGGTGCGTCCCGGGAGGGCCTCCCGGGATCGCGGGTCGGTCGGGGATCGTGGGGTGGACAGGGATCACGGGGCGGACGGGTCGCTGGGTGGCCGGGGGCCGTCCGGCAGCGGCGGGCGCCCGGCGGCCGGGCTCAGAAGCTGCCCCCGATGCCGCCGCCGAAGCCTCCTCCGCCGCCGAACCCGCCGCCGAAGCTGCCGCCGAAACCGCCGCCTCCTCCTCCGCCGCCGAACCCGCCGCCTCCGTTGAGGATCGAGCCGAGGAGGATGCCGCCGAGCATCGCGCCGCCCAGACCGCTGTTGGAGCGGCCGTGGTGGCCTCCCATCCCCACGGGCGTGCCGAATCCGCCGTAGGAGAAGGAGTCGACGTCCTGCTGCGCGATGTACTGGGCCTCACCGGCGAGGCGGACGGCCTCGTTGGCGTAGGTCAGCGCCTCGGAGGGGTCCGACTTTCGGGCCTGCTGGGCGGACTCGAGGTAGCGCTCGGCCTCCGCGAGGCGGGTGCGCGCCTCCGGGCCGACACCACCGCGGCGCGCCCAGATGTACTCGCTCGCCGAGCTCAGCTGGGCCTGCGCGGAGACGAGGGTGTGGGCGAGGGTCTCCCGAGCGGAGCGGTCCCGGTCGTTCTGGGAGCGCACCGACGCGAGCCCCTTGTCCAGCTCGTCCTTGGCCACGGCCAGGCGTCGGCTCAGCCCGAGCGGATCGATCCGGCCCGCGCCCATCTGCTCCTCGACGGTGCGCAGGACGGCGCCGACGCCGGCGACCGCCCCGGCGAGCTCCGGGTTGGAGCCGCGCCGGACGAGGGCGTCCGCCTCGGCGACGTCCCGCTGGGCGATGGTCACGGCGTCCTTGAGGGACTCCTCGGCCTGGGCGAGCTCGGTGGCAGCGTGCTCCACCGCGTCGAGCAGGCCCCCGGCCTGCCCCACGCCCTCCTCGGCCGCGCGGATGTCCAGCACCGCGTCGCTCGTGCGCCCGGCGGCGAGATCGGTGCGGGCCTCCTGCACGGCGGTGTCCACGAAGTCGAGCCGGTCCCGGGCCTGGTCGATGTTGTCCTTGACGGGGGCGAGCGCGGTCTCGTTGTAGTGGGCGGTCAGCTGCCGCAGCCGGGTGTCGGCCGTGGCGAAGCGGGGGCGCACGGCCTCGGCCTGGCGCTGGACGTCCTCGAGGGCCTGCGGGGCCCGGGACTCCAGCCGGCGCAGCGCGCTGAAGGCCTCCTGGTGCTCCTGGAGCGGGCGCTGGGCGTCCTGGGAGCGGGCGATGATCTCGCCGAGCCAGGCTCGCTGCTGCTGCTCGGTGTCCGGGATGTGGTCCTCGAGCTGCTGCTGGAGGGAGAAGGAGGCCTGCATGTGCTTCTTGGCGTCCTGGATGGCGCGGCGGAACGGCTCGACCTGCTCGTCCCCGTACTGCAGCTGCGCGAAGGCGAGCTCCTGCTCGGAGTGCTGGATGGCGTTGTCGGTGGACACGAGCAGCTCCCCGGCCCGCTTGCGCAGCTCCGGCACCGGGACCTCCTGGTAGGGGCCGCCGGGGCCCTGCGGACCGCCCCGGCCGCCGGGCCCGCCCTGCGGCGCGGGTCCCTGCTGCCGGCGCTTCTTGTTGCGGGAGGCCATGCCGTAGACGGCGAGCCCGCCCAGGCCCAGCGCCCCGAGACCGAGCAGGCCGAACCCCGCGCCGCCCCCGTCGGAGCCCTCCTGGGTCCCGGCGGGGGCGCCGGAGAGCTCGGCCTCGATGCCCTCGACGGCGCCTGCGACCGCGCCGTCCCAGTCGTCGGCCGCGAGCGCCGGCGTGATGTACTGCCGGTTGATGCGCTCCTGCTGCTCGGCGCTGAGGGGCCCCTCGGAGTACGCGGAGAAGCGCTGCTGCCGGTCCTCCGTGGCGACGACCAGCACCGCGTCCGAGCTGCCGAGACCGTTGATCGCAGCGAACTCCTGCAGCCACGCGTCCGGGTCGGACGGGTCGGTGAAGGAGTCGACGAAGACCGCGGTGAGGGTGATGCCCTCCTGGGTGGCGAGCTCGCGCACGTCGGCGACCAGGGCCGAGGGGTCGTCCAGGACCCCGGACTCGTCGACGATCCGCTCGCCCGGGGGCACGTCGACGGGCGGCTGGGCGACAGCCGCCCCCGTGGGTACGAACAGGGCGAGCGTCAGGCCGCAGCCGGCGGCGGTCCGGCGGGCAATGGGGCGCCAGTGCATGATCTCCCTCACGTGGTCGGTGCTCCCGATTCTAGGGCGGGGGCCCCGCGGCGTGGCGATCGGCGCCGGGCCTACGCGCAGGGCGAAACCCCAAGGCGGCTGATGACCTGACGGTGGGCACCCGGCCGGCACACGGCCGCCGTCCGGGCGGCACCCCGGTCACGGCCAGAGCTCTCAGCGTCGTCTCAGTGCGGACGTGGATACTGGTGGGCAGAGCCGCCCGCGCCACCCCGCCCGTCCGGGGCCGCGCCGGGCCCGTCCGTTTCCAGGAGGAGACTTCCATGTCCGAGCCCCGCGACCCCCGTTACGGTGCCGATCCGCAGCTCACGCAGCCGCTCCCGCCGGTCAGCGGCCGTCCGGCCCACGACTCGTGGGCGGCCGGTGGCGAGCAGGACCCGCGTCCCGTCTACGGGGCGCGGCAGGGCGGCGATCATGACGCGGGCCCGTACCCCGGTGCGTGGCGGGGCGGCGGGGACCCCACCGCCCAGCACCCGTGGGGGAACGGCGCCGGAGGCCGCCGGGAGCGGCGGCGCTTCTCGGGGGGCTCGCTCGTGACGGGCATGGTCCTGGCCGCACTGGTCGGGGCGGGCGCGGCCGTGGGGACGGACGCCCTGCTGGACGGCGGCGGCGCGGCGCCGGCGGTGGGCGGGTCGACGTCCAGCTCGATCATCGTCAACGACCAGGACGAGGTGAACGCGGTCACCGCGGCGGCCGTGAAGGCGTCGCCGTCCGTGGTGACGATCTCCGCGTCCGGCGGCGGCCAGAACGGCTCCGGCTCGGGGGTGATCGTCGACGACGAGGGCCACATCCTCACCAACACGCACGTGGTCACCCTCGACGGCACCACGAGCAGCCCCTCCCTCGAGGTGCAGCTCGACGACGGCAGGGTGCTCCCGGCCGAGGTGGTCGGCACCGACCCGCTGTCCGACCTCGCGGTGCTCAAGGTCGACGCCCAGGGGCTGACCCCCGCCACCCTGGGCTCCCTGGAGGACGTGAACGTGGGCGACACGGCCATTGCGATCGGCGCGCCGCTGGGCCTCGCGGGCACCGTGACGGACGGGATCGTCTCCACCCTCAATCGCACCATCACGGTGGCCTCCTCCGCCGCGCCGAGCACGCCCTCGGAGGGCGAGAGCGACGAGCAGGGCAACGGCAACGACTTCTTCTTCAACTTCCCCGACGAGGACGGCGGCTCCGGCGGCCGCTCGCAGGGCTCCTCGTCGTCGGTGTTCCTCAACGTGATCCAGACCGACGCCGCCATCAACCCCGGCAACTCGGGCGGGCCGCTGATCGACACGGACGGCGAGGTGATCGGGATCAACGTGGCCATCGCCTCGGCCGGCTCCGGCACGGAGGCCGGCAACATCGGCGTGGGCTTCTCGATCCCGGTCGACACGGCGAAGCGGGTGGCCGAGGAGATCATCGAGAACGGCCGGGCCACGCACGGCTACCTCGGCACGAGCGTGAGCGCCGCTCCTGGCGGGGAGGGCCGGAGCCGGGCCTTCTCCGACGGCGCCGCGGTGCAGGAGGTCGTGCCCGGCTCGCCGGCCGACGACGCCGGACTGGAGGTGGACGACGTGATCACGGAGTTCAACGGCCACCGGATCCAGGACGCGAACTCGCTCACGGCGGCCGTGCGAGAACTGCCCGCCGGCGGCACCGGGACGATGACGTTCGTGCGGGACGGCGAGGAGCGCACCGTGGAGGTGACGGTCGGCGACGCCGACCAGCAGTGAGCAGCGCAGACCAGCAGCGAGCAGCAGCGGGCAGCAGTGAGCCGCGGAGAGCGGCCGGGCCTCCTGCCCCGCGCTAGCTAGCTCCCGGCGCCCGCGAAGCCCAGCTGGCGCCAGGCCTCGTAGACGGCGATGGACGCCGAGTTCGCGAGGTTCAGCGACCGGCGGGCCGGGAGCATGGGAATGCGGACCCGCGCGGTGACGTGCGGGTCGGCCTTCACCGCGGCGGGCAGGCCCACCGACTCGGGCCCGAACAGCAGCACGTCCCCGGGGCGGTAGGCCACGTCCGTGTGCGAGACCTCGCCGTCGGTGGTGAACGCCCAGACCCGCTCCGGGGCCAGGGCGGCCCAGGCCGCCTCCAGGTCGGGGTGGACGGTCAGCACCGCGAGGTCGTGGTAGTCGAGGCCGGCCCGGCGCAGGTGCGCGGAGCCGAAGTCGAAGCCCAGCGGCTCCACCAGGTGCAGCTCAGCCCCGGTGACCGCGGCGAGGCGGATCGCGTTGCCGGTGTTGCCCGGGATCTCGGGGGTGTGGAAGAGGATGCGGAGCATGACCGCCAGTCTACGGACGCCGGGCGCGCGCCCAGGCCGGGCCCCTAGACTGGCGTCCGTGCCGCACGAGCCCGTCTACCTCGACCACGCCGCCACCGCGCCCCTCCGGCCCTCCGCGCTCGCCGCGGTCGCCGAGCAGCTGGCCCGCGGCGGCAACCCGTCCTCGCTGCACCGGCCCGGCCGCGCGGCGCGCGCCGTCGTCGAGCAGGCCCGCGACGACGTCGCGGCGGCGCTGGGCGCGGAGCCCGTCGAGGTGGTCTTCACCTCCGGGGGCACCGAGGCCGACAACCTGGCCGTCCAGGGCCTTTACCGGCACCGGCGCGAGCAGGACCCGCGCCGCCGGCGCGTCCTCGTCTCCGCGGTGGAGCACGCCGCGGTGGCCGACACCGTCGAGTGGCTGGCCGCCCACGAGGGCGCCGAGGCCGTCTGGCTGCCCGTCGACGCGGCCGGCCGGGTGGACCCGGCCGCCGTGCGGGAGGAACTGGCCCGGGACCCGGGCGCCACCGCGCTGCTGACCGTCATGTGGGCGAACAACGAGGTGGGCACCGTCCAGCCCGTCGCGGAGCTCGCCGCGCTCGCGGAGGAGTTCGGGGTCCCCTTCCACTGCGACGCCGTGCAGGCCTTCGGCTCACTGCCCGTCGACGCGCACCTGCCCGGGCTCACCACGCTGGCGGTCTCGGCCCACAAGGTGGGCGGCCCGGTGGGCGCCGGGGCCCTCGTGGCCGGTCGGACCGTGGGGCTGGCGCCCGTCCAGCACGGCGGCGGGCAGGAGCGCACGGTGCGCTCCGGCACGCTCGACGCCGCCGCG
The DNA here is from genome assembly GCF_042879215.1 of Kocuria arenosa. NCBI lineage: Bacteria > Bacillati > Actinomycetota > Actinomycetes > Micrococcales > Micrococcaceae > Kocuria > Kocuria arenosa. The sequence continues at coordinate 177,322 of NZ_JBHZTA010000005.1, forward strand.
CTCGCCGGCTTCGGCGTGGCGGTGCGGGAGGCCGCCGCGGAGCGCGAGGCCGAGGCGGAGCGGCTCGCCGGGCTGCGCGACCGGCTGGTGGAGGGCGTGCGCCGGATCGTGCCGGACGCCGTCCTGCGCGGACCGGAGGACCGGGAGCACGCGGGTGCCCGGCTGCCCGGCAACGCCCACTTCACCTTCCCCGGGTGCGAGGGGGACTCCCTGCTGTTCCTGCTGGACGGCGCGGGGGTGGCCTCCTCCACCGGCTCGGCCTGCCACGCCGGGGTGCCCCGGGCGTCCGCCGTGCTGCTGGCCATGGGCCTGGACGAGGCCACCGCCCGCGGCGCGCAGCGGTTCAGCCTGGGCCGCACCAGCACCGGCGCCGACGTCGACGCCCTCCTCGCCGCGCTGCCCGAGGTCCACCGTCGGGCGCTGCGCGCCGGGCTCTCCGGCGCCGCGCCGGTCTGAGCCCCAGCCGGTCTGAGCCCCTGCCGGTCCGGGCTCGCGCCGGTCCGGGCTCGCGCCGGTCCGGGCTCGCGCGAGGCGCCCCGCCGCGCCGGGGAATACCGGCCCGCCGCGCCCTGTTGACGACACGGACCACGAACCCCCGACCCCTGGAGACGATCTCACCGTGCGAGTACTGGCAGCCATGAGCGGCGGCGTCGACTCGGCCGTGGCGGCGGCCCGCGCCGTCGACGCCGGCCACGACGTGACGGGCGTCCACCTCGCGCTCTCCCGCACCCCCGGCACCCTGCGCACCGGCTCCCGGGGCTGCTGCACGATCGAGGACTCCCGGGACGCCTGGCGCGCCGCCGACGTGCTCGGCATCCCGTACTACGTGTGGGACTTCTCCGAGCGCTTCCAGGCCGACGTCGTGGACGACTTCGTGGCGGAGTACGCCGCGGGGCGCACCCCCAACCCGTGCCTGCGCTGCAACGAGAAGATCAAGTTCGCCGCCCTGCTCGAGAAGGCCCTCGCCCTGGGCTTCGACGCCGTGTGCACCGGCCACTACGCCAAGGTCGTCGAGGACGCCGACGGCCGGCGGGAGCTGCACCGGGCCGCCGACTGGGCGAAGGACCAGTCCTACGTCCTCGGCGTGCTCACGGCCGAGCAGATCGAGCACGTGCTGCTCCCGCTGGCCGAGACCCCGTCCAAGGCCGAGGTGCGGGCCGAGGCGGCGCGCCGCGGGCTGTCCGTGGCGAGCAAGCCCGACTCCCACGACATCTGCTTCATCCCCGACGGCGACACCCGCGGCTGGCTCGCCGAGCGCATCGAGATGACCGAGGGCGAGATCAAGGACGTCGAGGGCACCGTGGTCGGCACCCACCCCGGCGCCAACGCGTTCACCGTGGGCCAGCGCAAGGGCCTGCGCATCGGCACCCCGGCCCCCGACGGCAAGCCGCGCTTCGTCCTGGAGATCCGGCCGAAGACCAACGAGGTCGTGGTGGGACCGCAGGAGATGCTCGCGGTCGACGAGCTGCGCGGGATCCGCCCCTCCTGGGCCGGGTCGCCCGTGCCGGAGGCGGCACCGCTCCTGCGGCCCGGGGCCGCGGCCGGGACGGCCTCGGCCCCGTTCCCGGTCCTCGCCCAGGTCCGGGCGCACGGGGACCCCGTTCCCGCCCGGGCGCACGTCGAGCTCGTCGAGGGGCCCGACGGCGGCCCGGTGCCCGAGCTCGTGGTCCGCCTCGAGGAGCCGATGCGCGGCGTGGCACCCGGTCAGTCGGTCGTGCTCTACCAGGGCACCCGGGTCCTCGGCCAGGCCACGGTCGAGCGCGCCCACTCGCTGGCCCGCCTCGACGTCGCCGGCCGGTCCGACCCCGCCCGATAGACTGGCCGGCATGAGCGCACCGCACCCCCACGCCTCCGCCGACGTCCGGGCCCACCAGGACTTCGACGCCACCGCGTCCTCGCTGCAGGAGCAGGCCGACCCCCGCGTGCTCGCCGAGCTGCAGTCCATCCGCGGCACCATCGACAACATCGACGCGGCCCTGGTGCACCTGCTCGCCGAGCGGTTCAAGGCCACCCAGCGCGTCGGCGTCCTCAAGGCCACGCACGGCCTGCCCGCCGGCGACCCGGACCGCGAGGCCGCCCAGATCGGCCGCCTCCGGGCGCTCGCCGCCTCCGCGCAGCTGGACCCCGAGTTCGCGGAGAAGTTCCTGAACTTCATCATCAGCGAGGTCATCCGCCACCACGTGGCCCTCTCCGAGGACCACCGGCGGCAGGACGACGACCCGTCGTGACCCGCAGCGTCCCGACCGGTCCCCGGCGCACCGACCCCGACGTCCCCGGCGTCCTGGGCACGGCCCTCGGCGCGATGCCGGGCACCGACGTCGTCGAGTCCGTCACGCTGCTGCGGGGCGAGCTCGGCGCCCCGCACATCTCGTTCCTGCCCGTCCTTCCGGGCCGCGGTGCGGCCGCCGACCCCGTCGCCCGCACGGCGGCGGTGCTCGACGAGCTGTACGCGGACCAGCAGCCCCACGGGCTGCGCGTGTCCGGGGTGCCGGGCAAGGACTCCCGGTCCGCCCGGGCGCTGCTGGCCGGTGACGTCAACGTGCTCGCCGACGTGATCGGCGCCGAGAGCGCTCCCGACGACGCGCCGGTCAAGACCCAGCTGCTCGGCCCGCTCAGCCTGGCCGCCCGGCTCCACCTGCACGCGGGGGAGCGGGCGCTCAAGGACCACGGCGCCCGCCGCGACATCGCGGACTCCCTGGCCTCCGGCGTCCTCGGGCACGTCCGGGCCGTGCGCGCCGCGGCGCCCGGGCGCGACGTCCTCGTCCAGCTGGACGAGCCCGAGCTCGCCCGGGTGCTCGCGGGCGGCCTGCCCACGATGAGCGGCTACCGGACCCTGCGCGCGGTCCCCCTCGCGGAGGCACGGCGTTCGCTCGGAGCCGTCGTCGAAGCCTGCCGGGCGGCCGGCGCCACCGGCGTCGCCCTGCGGCTGCCGCCCGAGGTCGATCCCCGGCTCGCCCGGGAGACCGGTGCGGACGCCGTGCAGGTGCCGGCCCCCGCCGGCTCCGTCCACGACTGGGAGCCGCTCGCCGCGCTCGTCGAGGACGGCATGCAGCTGTGGCTCGGCCTCGTCCCCGTGCCTGGCGGATCGGCCCGCGCCCTCGCCTCGGGCGTGTGGTCCGTCTGGCGGGACCTGGGCCTGCCGGCCACCGCTCTCGACCAGGTCCGGATCACACCGCGCGAGGAGCTCGACGCCCTGGGCCCCGCCGCGCTGCGCGAGGTCCTCGCGCGGGTCACCGGGACCGCCTCGGCGCTGGCCCGGACCGCCGCCGAGGCCTGAGCCCGTCCCACCTCGTGGACCGACACACTCCGCGCCGAGGTGCGGGCCGGGCCGCAATCCGCCACAATGCAGGTGGACCCCGGTCCACCACGACGCCCAGGACACCCCGGGCCACGACGCCCCGGACGCCCCGGGTCACGGCGGCCCCCGCCCCGGCGGGTCCGCCCCACACCACCGGAGAGGCGATGAACGCGCGAATACTGGTCGTCGACGACGACGCCGCCCTGTCGGAGATGATCGGGATCGTCCTGACCGCAGAGGGCTTCGAGCCCGTCTTCTGCTACGACGGTGCCACCGCCGTGGACACCTTCCGGGCCGTGCGCCCGGACCTGCTGCTGCTCGACCTCATGCTTCCGGGCAAGGACGGCATCCAGGTGTGCCGCGAGATCCGCACGATCTCCGACGTCCCGGTCGTCATGCTCACCGCCAAGTCGGACACCGTCGACGTGGTCCGCGGCCTGGAGGCCGGGGCCGACGACTACGTGCCCAAGCCGTTCAAGCCCGCCGAGCTCGTGGCCCGGGTCAGGGCCCGGTTGCGCCCCGTCGAGCGCGCCAACTCGCAGGAGCTGCGGATCGGCGACCTGACCATCGACGTGAGCGGGCACAGCGTGCACCGCGGGGACCACGAGATCGGCCTCACGCCCCTCGAGTTCGACCTGCTCACCGCTCTGGCGCGCGCACCGCACCAGGTGTTCTCGCGGGAGATGCTGCTCCGCGACGTCTGGGGCTACCAGCACGCCGCCGACACGCGGCTCGTCAACGTCCACGTGCAGCGGCTGCGCTCCAAGATCGAGCGCGACCCGGAGAGCCCCGAGATCGTGGTCACCGTGCGCGGCGTCGGCTACAAGGCGGGCACGTCCGCCCGATGACCCCACCGGACGCCGCCGCCTCCCCCCGGCGCCGTGGGCCGGCCGGTGCCGCGTCCCGGCGGCTGCGGCTGGGGCGGCTCCTGCTGGCCCGCCGGTGGCGGCAGTCCCTGCAGTTCCGGGCCATCGCCGTGTCCCTGTCCCTGACCGCGCTGGCGTTCTTCGTCACGGGCAGCTTCCTCTCGCACCAGATCGCGGACCGGCTGTTCAACGAACGGCTGGACCAGGTCCTCGCCTCGGCCACCGCGGACTTCGAGCAGGTGCAGGCCAGCTTCGACGCCTCGGACGCCTCCGACCGCGACGAGCTGCAGGCGCTCGTGGCCTCGACCCTCGGCTCGCTCTCGGTCGACGGCGCGGAGACGGAGCGCTGGATCCTGCTCCCGATGGACTTCACGAGCGGGCAGACCCTCATCCCGGCGCAGAGCCAGAGCCCCTGGATGACCTCGAGCACCGTGCCGACGGAGCTGCAGGAGCGGCTCGCGGAGCAGGACGGCGTGTTCTGGCAGCCCGCCTCGGTCAGGGTGACGGAGAACGGGGAGGAGGCCCCCGTCATCGTCGTCGGCACCGTGGTGGACCTCTACCAGAACAGCCGCTACGGCCTCTACCTCGTCTACGACTTCTCCGAGCCGCAGCGCACCCTCGACGCGATGCACGCGGTGCTGCTCCTGTCGGTGGTCGTCCTGCTCCTGCTCGTGGGCGCGATCGTCTGGTACGTCACCCGCGAGGTCGTCCGTCCCGTGTCCAGCACCGCCCGCGTGGCCGAGCAGCTCGCGGACGGCGACCTGGGCGTGCGGATGCCCGTCAGCGGCTCGCACGAGGTCGCACGTCTCGCCCGGTCCTTCAACCGCATGGCGGACAGCCTGCAGGAGCAGATCACGCAGCTCGAGCAGCTCTCCTCGATGCAGCAGACCTTCGTCTCGGACGTCTCCCACGAGCTGCGCACCCCGCTGACCACGGTGCGGATGGCGGCCGAGGTCCTCTTCAACGCCCGCGAGGACTTCGACCCTGTCAACCGGCGCTCCGCCGAGCTGCTCCACCACCAGGTGGACCGCTTCGACTCCCTGCTGGCCGACCTGCTCGAGATCTCCCGTTTCGACGCGGGCGCGGCCCGGCTCGAGGTGGCCAGCGTCGAGCTGTTCTCGGTCGTGCACGACGTCGTGGAGGCCGCCGCGCCGCTCGCCGTCTCCTCCGGCTCCACGGTGCGGGTGCGCTCGGAGCTGTCCCGCTGCACCGTCCAGGGGGACCAGCGACGGATCGAGCGGATCCTGCGCAACCTCGTGGTCAACGCCCTCGAGCACGGGGAGGGCCGGCCCATCGACGTCGTCGTCGGGGCCTCCGAGGTGGCCGCGGCGGTGGCCGTGCGTGACCACGGCATCGGGATGACCGAGGAGGAGGCCGCCAAGGCGTTCAACCGCTTCTGGCGTGCGGACCCGGCACGGGCCCGCACGACCGGGGGGACGGGGCTGGGCCTCGCGATCGCCACCGAGGACACGCGGCTGCACGGCGGCCGGCTCGACGTCTGGGGCGCCCCGGGGGAGGGCGCGTGCTTCCGGCTCACCCTGCCCCGGACCCGCGCACGGCGGCTCGGGCCCGACGACGAGAGCCCGCTCGGCCTCCCGCCCGACGCCGACGCGTACCCGGAGACGGCGGTGGTCACGAGGACGGGGACCCTGGCCCTGGCGCCCCCCGCCGCCGCGGGGCAGGCGCCCGCCGCCGCCGCGGCGCAGTCGTCCGACGTCGAGGAGGACCGGTCATGAGCAGGACCCGGCGGCGGACCCGCACGGCCGCGCTCACCCTGGTCGCGGCCGTGGCGCTCGGCGGCTGCGGCGCCATTCCCCGGACGGGACCCGTGCACCGGCACGCCGAGCCCAGCCGGTCCGCCGTCCAGCCCTCCTACGACGTCGAGCCGGCCGGCCCCCGCGAGGGGGCGACGCCGGAGCAGATCGTGCGGGGCTTCCTCGCGGCCGGAACCGGCGTGGCCGACGACTACTCCGTGGCCCGCGAGTACCTGACCCCGGAGCTCGCGGGCACCTGGCACCCCGACGCGCGCACCCTCGTGCACCGCGGGGACGCCGCGCCCGTGCCCAGGCTCGAGGAGAACGAGTACCGGGTGAACCTCGAGGTGGACAGCGTGGTCGACGGCAGCGGCGTGATCGAGCGCAAGCCGGCGGGCGCCACCGAGGTGCTCGACTTCGACGTGGTCCAGGTGGACGGCCAGTGGCGGATCGCCGACGCCCCCGACGCGACGGCGCTCACCCCGGCCGACTTCGAGGACATCTTCGAGCCCCACCACCTCTACTTCGCGGACGAGGACCTGTCCAACGTGGTGGTCGACCCCCGGTGGTTCCCGGACCGGGTGCCGGTGTCGACGTCGATCGTGCGGGCCCTGCTCGGCGGCCCTGCGCCCTACCTCCGGGGAGCCGTGACCTCGGCGTTCCCACCGGGGACCACGCTCGCGCGCTCGGCGGTGCCCGTGCGGGACGGCACCGCCACGGTGGAGCTCAGCGTGCCCGAGTTCGACCCGGCGAACATCGAGATCAACCGCCGGATGCACGACCAGCTCTCGTTGAGCCTCCGGTCGCTCACCGCGGTGAACGACGTGGAGCTGCTCGTCGAGGGGGCACCGGTGGAGCTGGGCGCGGGGTGGACGGACTCCGCGCCCGTGCAGGACGTCACCGTCCCCTCCCGCCAGGTGGGGCTGCGCGACGGGGCGCTGGTGTTCTACCAGGGTGGTCAGACCGAGAACGTGGACGGGATCCCGCCGCTGGACGGCCACCACCCGTCCAGCCCCGCGATGGACGCCGCCGCCGAGCACTTCGCGTTCGTGGACACGGGCACGGGCTCGCTGGTGACCGTCGCCAGGGAGGAGGAGCCCGTGGAGCGCCTCAGCGGGACCGGTCTGACCCGGCCGAGCTTCGACGAGCACGGGTGGGTGTGGACCGGGGACTCCGCCGGGACCGTTCGGGCCGTGCGCACCGGCCCGAGCGCCGGGGACCCGGTCCGCGTCGAGGCCTCCTGGCTCGCGGCTCGGACCGTGACCTCCCTGCGGATCTCGCGCGGCGGCACGCGCGCGCTCGTCGTCACCGAGGACGACGGGGTCTCCCAGATCTGGCTGGCCGGCGTGGTGCGCGAGCCCGACGGCACGCCGCGCCGGCTCAACGAGCCGTTCCGGGTGGCGGCGGACGTCGACGCGGACGCGGCGCTGTGGCTCAGCGACCGGGAGTTCGTCGCGGCACCGCTCGGCGGGACCGGCTCCGTCCGGCCCCGCGTCTACGACGTGTCCGGGCGCTTCCGCGAGCTGCCCGGACTCGTGGGGCTCGCCGGGCTCAGCGGGGGCAACGGCACGTCCGCCGTCTACGCCGTGGCCGGCGGCGCCCTGCACATGCTCACCGGGAACGCCTGGGCGCCGCAGAGCGAGGACGTGCTGGACACGGCGTTCGCCGGCTGACGACCCGCCGTCCACAGGCCTGGCGGTCCGGACCGGAGCCGTGCCCCGACCACGTCTGCGGGCACGGGCCAGGATGGGCGCATGCCCGCGACCCCGTCCACCACCTCGTCCACCACCCGCGCCCTCGACCGGGCGGCCGCCCGGGTCCTCGACCGGCTGGCCGAGGCCGCCGAGGTGCTCCTGCCCGTGGAGTGCGCCGTGTGCCGGGCCCCGGGGGCCTCCCTGTGCCGCGCCTGCCGGCTGGTGCTGCGCCGTTCCTGCGCGCGTCCCTTCGAGGCGTCCTCGGCCGCGCCGCTGCTCGACCCGCCGCTGGCGGTCGTCGCCGCCGGGCGCTACGCCCACGGACTCGCCACGTGCCTGCTCGCGCTCAAGAGCACCGGGCGCACGGACCTGGTCCCCGTGCTCGCCGCCTGCCTGGCCACGGCCCTGCACGCGGCCGCACCCGGCTGGCCGCCCGGGCCCGTGCTGCTCGTCCCGGTGCCCACGAGCCCCGCGGCCCTGCGGCGCCGCTGGTTCGACCCGGTGCGGCTGCTGCTCGAGGACTGCGCGCGCCGCGGTGCGCTCCCCGCCGAGGCGGTCGTGAGCCGCGGGCTGCGGCACCGCACGACCGGGGCCCTGCCGACCGGGCCGGCGCAGAAGCGACTGGGCACCGCGGGCCGGCGGGCCCGTCCTGCCGGGTCCATGCGGTGCACCGCAGCCCCCGGCGCCCGGTGCGTCGTCGTCGACGACGTGCTGACCACGGGCGCGACCCTCGGGGAGGCGGCCCGCGCGCTGCGGGCCGGCGGGGCCGAGGTGGTCGGTGCGGTGGTGCTCGCAGCCGTGCGCCCTCCGGGGGTTCCGCTCACCGCTGATTCAGGTCCGGCGCGGCCGGGGCCGGGTGTACATCCCGTGTGATTCAACTAACGTTGAGTCACGGGACGCAACAATCCTCCCGGGTGGGCGGCGCCATCCGCCCACGTCACCCCCGAGATTTGGAGGGCATCATGGAACTGAACGTCATGGGGCGCAACGTCGCCGTACCGGAGCGGTTCAAGGAGTACGCCGCCGAGAAGGTCGTCAAGTTCGAGGAGCTGGGCGAGAAGGTCCAGCGCATTGATGTCAAGGTCACCAAGGACCACGCGCTTCCCGGGCACCAGGGCATGGGCGTGGAGATCACGGTCTCCGGCCGCGGACCCGTCCTGCGGGCCGAGGCCCGCGGCGACGACAAGTTCGCCGCCTTCGACGAGGCCTACAGCAAGCTGCTCGAACGCCTGCGCCGGGCGCGCGACCGCCGCAAGGTGCACCGCGGCGCCCACCGTCCCACGGCCGTTCACGAGGCCACCGGCGCCCTGCCCGTGGTCCCGAGTTCCGGACCCATCTACACCACCGCCGCGGAGCTCGCGACCGCCGAGCAGGAGGCGTTCGACCAGAGCGTCAGCCTCACCGATGCGGTCACCCCCGTCGAGATCCGGCGCAAGCGGTTCCCGGCTTCCGAACTGAGCGTCGACGAAGCCGTCGACCACATGGAGCTCGTCGGCCACGACTTCTACCTCTTCGTCGACAAGGACACCGGCGAGCCTTCCGCGGTCTACCGCCGCAAGGGCTGGAGCTACGGCGTGATCAGCCTCAGCGAGAACGGCGAGGAGTCCGAGGAGAGCGTCCGGGCCTACCAGCCCGAGCCCGCCCGCTGACCACACCCCCGTGACGGCAGGCCCGTCCGGCTGGGTGCCGGCAGGGTCCCGCCCCGGAAGAGCCCGGTGGTTGCGGCCACCGGGCTCGTCCGCGCCCGGAGACCGGCACCGGCTCCCGTAGACTGGAGACGGTGCCGGACACCCCCCCCATCAGTCCCAGCACGGCAGTCGAACACGAGGAGCGTGTGCACGTGGCGTCATTCCTGGAGAAAGTCCTCAGGACCGGAGACAAGAAGGTCCTGACGAGGCTGCGGTCCTACACGACCGCCATCAACAGCCTCGAGGACGGCTTCCGGGAGCTCAGCGACGCGGAGCTGCGCGCCGAGACGGACGCGTTCCGCGCCCGGGTCGCCGACGGCGAGTCCCTGGACCGGCTGCTGCCCGAGGCCTTCGCCGTGGTTCGGGAGGCCGCGTCCCGCACCCTGGGCCAGCGCCACTACGACGTCCAGCTCATGGGCGGCGCCGCCCTGCACCTCGGGAACATCGCCGAGATGAAGACCGGCGAGGGCAAGACCCTCGTCGCCACGGCCCCCGCCTACCTCAACGCCCTCTCCGGCAACGGCGTCCACGTCGTCACCGTGAACGACTACCTGGCCGAGTACCAGGCCAACCTCATGGGGCGCGTCTACCGGTTCCTGGGCATGGAGACCGGCGTGGTGCTGGCCAACCAGGACCCGGCGACCCGCCGACAGCAGTACGTCGCCGACATCACGTACGGCACGAACAACGAGTTCGGCTTCGACTACCTCCGCGACAACATGGCGTGGAGCCCCGACGAGCTCGTGCAGCGGGGCCACAACTTCGCGATCGTCGACGAGGTGGACTCCATCCTGATCGACGAGGCCCGCACCCCGCTCATCATCTCCGGACCCGCCTCCGGCGAGGCCAACCGGTGGTACACCGAGTTCGGCCGCCTCGTGCAGCGGCTCGACGCGGGCACGGACTACGAGGTGGACGAGAAGAAGCGCACCGTGGGCGTGCTCGAGTCCGGGATCGAGAAGGTCGAGGACTGGCTCGGCATCGACAATCTCTACGAGGCCCAGAACACGCCGCTCATCGGCTTCCTGAACAACGCCATCAAGGCCAAGGAGCTCTTCCGCGCCAACAAGGACTACGTGGTGCTCAAGGGCGAGGTCATGATCGTCGACGAGCACACCGGGCGCATCCTCGCGGGCCGCCGCTACAACGAGGGCATGCACCAGGCAATCGAGGCGAAGGAGGGCGTCGAGATCAAGGCGGAGAACCAGACCCTCGCCACGGTCACCCTGCAGAACTACTTCCGCCTCTACGAGAAGCTCTCGGGGATGACCGGAACCGCCGAGACCGAGGCCGCGGAGTTCATGAACACCTACGGGCTGGGCGTCGTGTCCATCGAGACGCACCGTCCCCTCGCCCGCATCGACCGCCCCGACCTCGTCTACAAGAACGAGGTCGCGAAGTTCGCCGCGGTGGTCAAGGACATCGAGGAGCGGCACGCGCTGGGCCAGCCGGTCCTCGTGGGGACCGTGTCGGTCGAGAAGAGCGAGTACCTCTCGAAGCTGCTCGCCCAGCGCGGCGTCCGCCACGAGGTGCTCAACGCGAAGAACCACGCCCGGGAGGCCGCGATCGTCGCCCAGGCCGGCCGCAAGGGCGCGGTGACCGTGGCCACCAACATGGCCGGCCGCGGAACCGACATCATGCTCGGGGGCAACGCCGAGTTCAACGCCGTGGACCGGATGCGGGAGAAAGGCCTGGACCCGCAGCGGGACGCGGAGGACTACGAGCGCGTGTGGCCGGACGTGATGGCCGCCTGCGAGGAGGAGACCCGCGCCGAGCACCAGGAGGTGGTCGCCGTCGGCGGTCTCTACGTCCTGGGCACCGAGCGCCACGAGTCGCGGCGCATCGACAACCAGCTGCGCGGACGCTCCGGGCGCCAGGGGGATCCGGGCGAGTCCCGCTTCTACCTCTCCCTCGCGGACGACCTCATGCGGCTGTTCAACGCCGGCGCCGCCCAGCGGCTCATGGCGGGGGCGCCGGACGACACCGCTCTCGAGCACAAGATCGTCTCCCGAGCCATCGCCTCGGCGCAGAGCCAGGTCGAGGGGCGCAATGCCGAGCAGCGCAAGAACGTCCTGAAGTACGACGACGTCCTCAACCGCCAGCGCGAAGCGGTCTACCGCGACCGCCGCCGGGTCCTCGAGGGCGACGACCTCCAGGAGCAGATCGCCCAGTTCGTCGACGAGGTCGTCACCTCCACCGTGCAGGACCGCACGTCGGTCGGCCACCCCGAGGACTGGGACCTGGACGGTCTGTGGGAGTCCCTGCGCACCATCTACCCCGTGACCCTTTCGGTCGACGAGGTCGTGGAGGAGGCCGGGGGCCGCACGCGGCTCACGGCGGACTTCCTGCGCGAGCAGATCCTCTCCGACGCCCGCCTCGTCTACGACCAGCGGGAGGAGGAGGTCGGCGCGGAGGCCATGCGCAACCTGGAGCGGCGCGTGCTGCTGTCGGTCATCGGGCGCAAGTGGCCCGAGCACCTCTACGAGATGGACTACCTCAAGGAGGGCATCGGCCTGCGCGCCATGGCTCAGCGCGACCCGCTCGTGGAGTATCAGCGCGAGGGCTACGCGATGTTCCAGGAGATGATGGGCGCGATCCGCGAGGAGACGGTCTCGACCCTGTACCGGATGGAGATCCGCCGCCAGCGCGTCGGCCCCGACGGCGGGCCCGTCGACCTGCAGATCCCGCGTCAGCCCAGTTTCCTGCAGTACACCGCGCCCGCGGAGAGCGGCGGCACGCAGACCCGGACGGAGCCCACCCCGGCGGGCCGCGGGGAGGACGAGACGGACGCCGGCGAGGCCTCACCCAACCGGGCGGGGCGCCGGGCCCGCGCCCGGGCCGGCAGCGCCGAGTCCTCCGACGGCTGAGTGCTCCGACGGCTGGGTCCTCCGGGGGCTGAGCGCGCCGTGTCGCGGCGCGCTCAGCCGACCTCGAGCTGCGTGACGCTCCAGCCCCGGCCCAGGCGCTCCACGCGCATGGCCACGGCCCGGCTGCGCCGCGGCTCGACCACCACCAGGGCCACCTCGTAGATCCCACGGTCCACCCGGCAGACCCGGCACCTGCGCACGTGGGGGTTGCGGTGCAGCTCCTGGAGCGCGGCCTTGCCCTCGAACTGCTCCTGCAGCAGCCGGAGCATGTCGGCGCGCTGCTGGAAGCGCTCCACGATCTCCGGGGTGGTCCAGCGGCTCAGCTGCGCCGCCGGCCGGCTCCCGCCCAGCACCTCCACGGCAGCCTGGCCGATGGACCGGGCCAGCGCCGTGACCCGGCCCAGCTCGTCCTCGGCGTCGTGGCCCAGCACGCGCGTGGCACCCCACGTGTAGCCGCCCGGGGCCGTGGGCGGCGCCGGGCGGGTGCGACGGGCCGGCGGACCGGCCGCCGGGCGTCCGCGCTCGGGCGCGAGCGGGCGGGCAACCGGGTCGGAACCGGCGGCGGGTGCGTTCATGACGGGCCTCCTGGGAACGGTGCTGCGGTGGGTCGGGGGTCGAGTGCTGCGGAGCCGGGACGCGGGCACGTCAGGGTCCTCCGGCGCCGGGCACCAGGAGCCGCTGGCCCGGCAGGAGCCGGTGCGGGCCGTCCGCGAGGACGTGCCGGTTCAGCTCGTACCAGCGGGGCCATGCGCGGGCGACCTCCTCGTCGGAGGCCGCGGGCCCCAGATGGGCGGCGGCCAGGGACCACAGGGTGTCCCCGCGCACCACGGTGACGGCGCCGTCCACCGTGCGCTCCGTCGCCGGCGCCCCGGTCCGCGGGGGGCAGGGGGCCGGCGCGGTCGGGGCCACGGGGATGGGCTCCCGGTCCCTGCCCCGGTCGGGATCGGACCCGGCGCCGGACCCGGGCTCGGGCACCGATCCCGGTGCCTCCAGGGTGGGAGCCGGCGCGTGCGGAGCGGGGGGCGTCTCCTGCGGAGCGGGGGGCGACGCCTCCTGCACGGACGCCCCGGCGTCCCAGAACGGGGAGGGGCGGTCGTCGGCGGCCGCCCCCGGGGCCGCGAGGAGCTGCAGGCCCAGCGCCGCGGCCGCGGCGCGGCGCAGCAGGGCGGGGGAGCACCGGCCGCAGATCCCCGCCAGGCGCTCCCAACGGTGGTGACCGGCCAGCACCGCGAGCACCGCCAGGACGGCGGCGAGGGTCCAGACCACCACCACGGCGCAGCCGATCACCGCCGCAGCCAGCCCGATCAGCGCCCCGGTGCCCGAGCTCCCGGCGAGGCGGCCGTCGCCCGCGCCGGCCAGGACGGCGCCGCAGGCCCCGGTGGCCGCGCCCAGGGCGGGCACCAGGAGCACCGACCACGGCGGAGCGACGGCGGTGCGCGCGGATCCCGAGGTGCCGTTCATGCCGTCTCCCCAAAGTATGATTTGGTTCTGTTTGTTTGAGTTTGATGCGCTTTGGCGCCCTAGGGCATGATTAGCACTTCACGACGGTCGGTGTAAAGGGATCGGCGGACCGCGGTGGACATGACGTTCCTTGACGGGTGCGGGACGGACGCCTACGTTGAGGCCCTGCGCGACCGGACGGCCCGGGAGCCGGACGAGGAGGCCCCGCAGTGCGCTGGGAGCAGCTGTTCGCGGACCTGGAGGCGCAACTGGCCTCCGCGCACCAGCAGGGTGTGGAGGAGGAGGCCGCGGAGCAGGCCCGTGCGGAGTACTCGCGGGTGCGCCTGGCCGACCGGCTGCGCCTCCGGCAGGGCGAACCCGTCCGGGCCCTGCTGGCGGGGTCCGTGCCGGTCGAGGGCCGGGTGCGCACGGTGGGCGCCGGCTGGGTCGCCCTCGAGGACCGGGGGACCGAGCACCTGGTGCCGCTGGGCGCGGTCCTGTGGTGGGAGTCCCTCGGACGGGGGTGGGCGCCCGATGACGACCCGGTGGCGCTGCGGCTGGGCCTGGGACACGCGCTGCGCGCCCTGGCCCGGGCCAGGGCCGGGGTGCGGATCCGGCTCACCGGGGGAGGACCGCTGGGCGAGCTCGACGGGACGGTCGACCGGGTGGGCGCGGACTTCTTCGACCTGGCCCTGCACCCGGACGACGACTACCGCAGACGCAGCAGCGTGACCGCTCTGCGCGCCGTGCCGTTCCCCGCGCTGGTCTGCGTCTCCTCGCTCACGGCGGGGTGAGCCGGCCGGCGGGGCCGTCCCGGTGGCTCAGTCGAGCGCGCCCGAGCGCACCGCCTCCGCCGTCCGCTCGTACCCGCGGGCGATGTACTCCTCCAGCTTGGCGGTCTCGACGCGCCACTGCCCCCGTCCACCCACCTGGATGGCGGGCAGCTCTCCGCTGCGCACGAGAGCCCTCGCCTGCGTGGCCGAGATGTTGAGGATCTCGGCGACGTCCGCCAAGGTCAGGAAGCGCTGCTGCGCCATCCTCCGCCTCCTTGCTCGTGGTTGCTCTCCCGTTCCAGTCTGCCACCGAACGGGCGGCGCGGCTCCCCGTCCACATGCGGCCGGCGCGAACGCCCCGCGTGCTCGGGCGCTCGGTCTGGGACGCGCGTCCTGTCCCCAGTTGTGCACCGACCGGTTCCCGGGGACCGTGCCCGCGGGCAGAATGTGGGCGACGAGCGCGGTCCCCACGGCCGTGCCGAGCAACGAGAGAGGCGGTCGCCGATGAGCGGCACGGTCAGGGGCACGGACGCTCCGTCGGCCCGGTTCCGGAGACCGACCTGGCGGGACCCGAGGCTGCTCACCGGGCTGCTGCTCGTGCTGCTCTCCGTCGCCGGGGTGACCGCCGTGGTCACCGTCACGAACCGGACGGATCCCTACCTGGCGGCCGCCCGGGACATCGAGGTCGGGCAGGACGTGACCGGGGAGGACGTGGTGGTCGTCGACGTCCGGCTGCAGGACGCGGCGGACCTGTACGTCCCGGCGGACGCCGCGCCCGGACCGGGCACGGTCGCGACGCAGCGGATCCCGTCGGGCCAGCTGCTGCCGGGGACCGCTCTGGGCACCGCGGACCGGCTGGACCGCAAACCGGTCGCCGTCCCGGTGGACCACCCGCTGCCCCAGGACGCCGGGGCGGGAACGCGCGTGGACGTCTGGGTCGCGGCGCAGAAGCCCTCCGGCCGCGGCCACGAGCCGGCCCGCCTGCTGCTTCCCGCCGCCGAGATCGCCGGGGTGCAGGCTGAGCAGACCGCCCTCGGCGCGGGCCGCGGCACCGTGGTGCACGTCCTGGTCGAGGAGGACCCGATGGAGGAGCTCGTGGACGCGCTCGGCAACGACGCCCGCGTCACGCTCGTCTGGAACCCCGCGGGCGGCCGGTGATGGTCCTCCCGGTCATGGCCCTCGGGGTCTCGACATGGCCCCTCGTCGACGGGATCGAACGGCTGCACGGGCCGGTCACGGTGGTCCGCCGCTGCCTCGACCTCACGGAGCTGCTGGCCGCGGCACGCGCCGGGCTGGGCCGGGCCGCCCTCGTCGCGGAGGGCGCCGAGGACCTCACGGCGAGCCTGCTGGAGCAGATCCGGCTCGGCGGCGCGGCGCTGCTGGTGCTGGAGGGCCACGACCACCGCCGCCTCGCGGGCCTGGGTGCCGTGGTCGTCCCGGAGCGCGCGACCCCCGAGGACGCCGCGCGCCTCGTCGAGGAGGCCGTCGCCGCGGCGACGGGCGCCGCGAGCGCCGTGGGCTACGCCGACGTCGTCGCGGCGAGCCGTGCGGACTCGACGGCCACCGGAGACGCGGCGTCCTCAGCGGCCGGTGCGGACCCGCGGGACGGGGAGGACCCCGGCGGCGCGGAGCCGCCGGGCCCCCGGGGCTCCGGGCGGATCGTGGCGGTGTGGGGGCCCACGGGGGCGCCGGGCCGGACCACGGTGGCCGTCAACCTCGCCGCCGAGCTCGCGCTCCTCGGGCAGGACACGGCCCTCGTCGACGCGGACACCTACGGCCCCTCGGTGGCCGCCGCCCTCGGGATGCTGGACGAGGCGGCGGGCCTGGCCCAGGCGTGCCGGCTCGCCGACCAGGGGCGGCTCAACGGCGCGGCCCTGCGGCGAACGGCGGCGGACGTGGCCGTCGCCGGGCGCACCGTCCGGGTGCTCACGGGACTGACCCGCCAGGACCGCTGGCCGGAGCTGCGCTCGAGCGCCGTGGCGGCGGTGCTCGAGCGCTCGGTGCAGGAGTTCGGCACCACGGTGGTGGACTGCGGCTTCGCGCTGGAGGCCGACGAGGAGCTCACCGTCGACACCATGGCTCCCCGCCGGCACGCGGCGGCCCTCACGGTCCTGGAGCGCGCCGACGTGGTGGTGGCCGTGGGTGCCGCGGACACCATCGGCGTGCCGAGACTGGTCAAGGGCCTGCCGGAGGTCGCCGCGGCCGCGCCCGGTGCCCGGCTCGTCGTCGCCGTCAACAAGCTGCGCCGCTCGGCGGCGGGACGCTCCCCGGAGCTGGGGATCCGGGAGGCGTGGGCGCGCTTCGGCTCCGGCCCGGCGGTCGAGCTGTTCGTGCCGTGGGACCCGGCGACCTGCGACGAGGCGCTGCTGGCGGGGGCCGTCCTCGCGGAGACCGCGGCGGGGACCCCGGTGCGGACCGCGCTCCAGGTGCTGGCCGGCCGGGTGCTCGCCGACCCCGGGGAGGCCGGGGAGGGCGGGGACCCGCTCGTGCACGGTACTAGGCTGGGCGGCAGGATCGGGGCCTGGCTGCGGCGCTGATCGCGGGGGCGCCGTCCGGGTCCTCCCCACCTGCGACCACCGGAGGCGATGTGGCGTTCACGGAACTGATCAGGGACACCCATGACTTCGGGCCCGGGGACTACGAGTGGCTCCACCTGCTCGTGGGGGACTGGCAGCTCATCTCCGACCTCGCCTTCGGCGACCTGATCCTCAGCTTCCCGGCCGACTACATCCCGGCCGCGGGCAGCGGCAACGGCCGCGGCATGCCGGCCCCCGGCAGCTCGTTCCGGGTGCTCGCCCACGTGCGGCCCGCGACGGGTCCCACGGTCTTCCACAAGGACATGGTGGGCGAGCTGCTGCCCGAGGAGCTGAGCGGGTTCCTGCGGGCCGCCTGGGTGGGCCGGCGGATCGAGCGGGTGCGCGCGGCCGGGGAGGAGGCGGGCTCCTCCGGGCCGGTCAAGGTGGTCCCGCTCGTGCGTAAGGGGCGGACGCTCGCCCTGCTGACCCTGCACACCGGACGGGCACCGGGGCAGGTGGTCTCCCGGCAGGAGATCGTCTACCGCGAGACCGCCGACGCGCTGCTGCGGATGGCCAACGAGGGCCTGTGGCCGGACTTCTCCGCCCCGACGGGATCGCGCCGTGGCGCGCCGCGCGTCGGGGACGGGGCGATCCGGCTCGACGCCGAGGACCGTGTGACCTACGTCTCGCCCAACGCGGAGTCGGCGCTGCGCCGGCTGGGGATCGACGGCGAGCTGCTCGGGGAGCGGCTCATGGACCTCGTGCTCCCCGTGCTGGTGCCCGGAGCAGACGCGGACGAGACCCTCGCCCCCGTGCTCAGCGGGCGGACGGCGTGGCGCACCGAGGTGGAGGGCGCGCGCGTGAGCGTCAACTTCCGCTCCGTCCCGCTGCGGGACCGGTCCGGCCGGCTCGGGGCGGTGCTGCTCTGCCGGGACGTCACCGAGCTGCGCCGCCGGGACCTGGAGCTCGTCTCGAAGGACGCGACCGTGCGGGAGATCCACCACCGCGTCAAGAACAACCTGCAGACGGTCTCCGCGCTGCTGCGCCTGCAGGCCCGGCGGATGACGACGGACGAGGCGCGCCACGGGCTCGAGCAGGCCATGCGCCGGGTCGCGACCATCGCGATGGTGCACGAGACCCTCTCCCAGGGGTTCACGCAGAACGTGGACTTCGACGAGCTCATCGCCCGGCAGTTCCGGCTCGCGGCGGAGGTGGCCTCCCCCGAGCAGACGGTGCGCACCCGGATGATCGGCGAGTTCGGCGAGCTGCCGACCCGCCTGGCCACCCCGCTGGCGCTCGTCATCAACGAGCTCGTCACGAACGCGGTCGAGCACGGCCTCGCCGGGCGGACCGGCACGGTCACGCTGGAGGCGTCCCGCGTGCAGGACGAGGACGGCACAGGTCAGCTGCTCGAGGTCGTGGTGAGCGACGACGGCGCCGGGATGGGCGACGTCGTCATCGAGGAGTCCGGGGCTGGGGCCTTCCGCCGGGCGGCCGGCGGCGAGGGGCTCGGGATGCAGATCGTGCGCACTCTCGTGGCGGGCGAGCTCGGAGGCTGGATCCGCTGGGAGCCGCGGCAGGGCGGGGGCACCGAGGTGACGGTGCGCGCCCGGCTCGACGACTAGTCCGGGGCCGGTCCGGGAAGCGGCGAGGACCGGGACCCCGTGGGGTTCCCGGTCCTCGGTGCGAGCGGAGCGCTCAGGAGGCGCGGCGGGCGCGGGCGGCGCGGCGCTTGAGGGCCCGGCGCTCGTCCTCGCTCATCCCGCCCCAGACCCCCGCGTCCTGGCCGGACTCGAGGGCCCACTGGAGGCAGGTGTCCATCACCGGGCAGCTTCGGCACACGGCCTTGGCCTCCTCGATCTGGAGGAGGGCAGGTCCGGTGTTGCCCACGGGGAAGAACAGCTCGGGATCCTTCTCCAGGCATGCTGCGCGGCTACGCCAATCCATGGTCAGCGATCGCTCCTTTCAAGGGTGGGTCCCGTCAGCGCAGGGCAGAAGAATCCTGCGGCGGCCGCGTCCGGGACAAGAGAAAAGGCCCATTCGCACGGGCCTTGTGAAGAACTGACGTCCACCTTCCCACGCCGGGGGGGTGTGGACAAGGGCTTTGGGGGGCGCGTCACCCCCCGGTCGGTGAGGCGTTGCTCACAGGGTGCCCGGGCAGGTGGCTCCGCGGTCCGCGCAGGGGCCCGCCCAGGGGCCGGCGGACTAGGGTGGCGGGGAGCGCCGGGGCCCGCGTCCGCAGCCCGGCCGGAAGGAGGACTCCCATGCCCACCCCGTCCCGGGACACCCGGCCGCGCGAGGTCGTGGTCCTGACCGGCGTGGTGCTGCTCGAGGCCCTGGTCCTCGCGGGGGCCGCGCTGCGGCTGGTCTGGTCCCTCCTGTTCGAGGAGCCCCTGACCGTGGGCGGAACCGTCTTCCTCGCGGCGGTCTTCGCCGGGGGCGCCCTGTGGCTGCTGCGCGTGGGCCAGGGCCTCTGGCGCGGCTTCCGGTGGCCCCGCGCGGCCGCCCTCGTGGTCCAGCTCTTCCTCCTGGTGCTCGCCTACCCCCTGCTCCGGTCGGGGCAGTGGGCGCCCGGGCTCGCGACGGCCGTGCCGGCCGTCCTCGTGCTCGTCCTGCTCTTCCGGCCGGGCGTGCTCGCGTGGACGAGCCGCACCGTCCGGTAGCGGGACCGCCCGTCCAACTCCGGCGCGGCCCCGGGGCGCGCCCGCCCGGGACGGCCGGCCCGGACCAGTACAGTTGAACCGCCCGTGCCCGCCGACGTCGTGCCCGGCCCCCGTCCGCTCCCTTTCCTCCCGCCGAGCAGCTCCGAACAGGTGGTCCCGTGACTCCCCGCCGCATCGTCATCGTCAGCCGCATCTTCGCCCCCGAGCCGGCCGCCGCGTCGTTCCGGCTGCGGGCCCTGGCCCGTGGCCTGACCGAGGCGGGGGCGCAGGTCACGGTCCTCACCACGCGCCCGCCCGCCGGGTCCGTGATCGAGCCCGAGCCCTATCCGGTGCGCCGGTGGCCCGTCCTGCGGGACCGGTTCGACTACGTGCGCGGGATCGTCCAGTACCTCAGCTTCGACGTCCCCGTCCTCTTCCGGCTGCTGGCCACCCGGGCCGACCTCGTGGTCAGCGAACCGCCCCCCACCACGGGGATGGCCGTGCTCGTCTCCTCGCTCCTCCGGGGGCGGCCCTACGTCTGGTACGCCCCGGACATCTGGACCACCGCCGCCGAGAAGATGCAGGTGTCCGCGCCGGTGAAGCGGGCCATGCGCGTCATGGAGACCCTCGCGGCCCGGCGGGCCGCGAGCGTGCTCACCGTGTCCGAGGCCATGGGCCGCGAGCTGCAGTCCGTCACCGGCGTGGCGTGGGAGAAGGTGCTCGTGGCGGAGAACGGCATCGACACCGACGTCTTCCGCCCCGACGGACCCGTGGCCGAGCCCGGCGCCCCCTACTTCGTCTACGCCGGGTCGATGTCCGAGTGGCAGGGCGCCGACGTCTTCGTCCGCGCCATGCCCCGCGTCCTCGCGGTCCACCCCGACGCCCGGCTGCGCTTCTTCGGCCGCGGCTCCGACATCGACCGGGTCCAGGAGATCGCCGAGCGGCTCGCCCCCGGGAGCGTGCTCTTCGAGGGTCTGCGCCCCGC
Source organism: Kocuria arenosa (assembly GCF_042879215.1). NCBI lineage: Bacteria > Bacillati > Actinomycetota > Actinomycetes > Micrococcales > Micrococcaceae > Kocuria > Kocuria arenosa. The sequence continues at coordinate 197,845 of NZ_JBHZTA010000005.1, forward strand.
CGCCGAGACCGCCGAGTGGACCCGGGGCGCCGTCGCCGCCCTGGGGGCGGTGCTCCCGGGCATCGGCTACGACTTCACCAAGCCCACCAAGATCTACGCCGCCGCGGCGTGCGGGACGCCGGTCGTCTACGCGGGGGCGGGGGTCGCCGCCGAGCTCGTGGAGGCCAACGGTCTGGGCACGGCCGTCGACCACGACACCGACGCGGTGGCCGAGGCCATGATCGCCGCCCTCGACCGCCGGCTCGACCCGGCGCTGGCCGAGGACAACGACCGGGAGCGCCGCCGACGGGCCGCGTGGGCGGCCGAGAACGCCTCTCTGGCGGCCTCCGGTCGCCTCGCCGCCGACTGGCTGCTCCAGGGCTTCCCCGACTGATCAGGTACTTTGGTACGCAGCGCACGCCCGGTGCGCCCGTGCCGCCCCCTCACCGGCCGGACGCCGGCCGGGCCCACCACGACACCAACCCCAGGAGTTAGCCCGTGAACGCAGATCTCGTCGTCGTAGGGTCCGGCCTGTTCGGCCTGACCGTGGCCGAGAGGGCCGCCAACGAGCTGGGCCTCGACGTGGCCATCATCGACCGGCGCCCCCACATCGGGGGCAACGCCTACACGGAGAACGAGCCCCAGACCGGGATCGAGGTGCACCGCTACGGCGCCCATCTGTTCCACACGTCCAACGAGCGGGTCTGGGACTACGTGAACCGGTTCACCGACTTCACGGACTACGTGCACCGCGTCTACACGCGCCACCACGACGAGGTCTTCCCCATGCCGATCAACCTCGGCACCATCAACCAGTTCTTCCGCGCGGCGTACTCCCCGGCCGAGGCCCGGGCGCTGATCCAGGAGCAGGCCGGCGAGCTCGCGGGGACGGACCCCCAGAACCTCAACGACAAGGGCATCCAGCTCATCGGCCGGCCGCTCTACGAGGCGTTCATCAAGCACTACACGGGCAAGCAGTGGCAGACGGACCCCAAGGACCTGCCCGCCTCGATCATCAACCGGCTCCCCGTCCGCTACACCTACGACAACCGGTACTTCAACGACAAGTACGAGGGACTCCCGGTGGACGGCTACACCGCGTGGCTCGAGCGCATGGCGGACCACCCCAAGATCGACGTCCGGCTGGACACCGACTTCTTCGACGAGGGCCACGACTACTCCCGCTCCGCCGTCGCCGGGCAGGTCCCGGTCGTCTACACGGGCCCCGTGGACCGGTACTTCGACTACGCCGAGGGCGACCTCTCGTGGCGGACCATCGACCTGGAGCAGGAGGTCCTGCCCATCGAGGACTTCCAGGGCGCCCCGGTGATCAACTACCCGGACCCAGACGTCCCCTTCACCCGGATCCTGGAGTTCCGCCACTTCTACCCGCAGCGCGACTACACCACGGACGCCACGGTGATCATGCGGGAGTTCTCCCGCTTCGCGGAGAAGGGCGACGAGCCGTACTACCCGGTCAACACCTCGGTGGACCGCGAGAAGCTGCTGAAGTACCGCGACCTCGCCCGCGGCGAGGACGACGTCCTGTTCGGCGGCCGCCTCGGCACCTACAAGTACCTGGACATGCACATGGCCATCGGGGCCGCGCTGTCCATGGTCGACAACAAGCTCACGCCCCACTTCACCGGCGGGGCCACCATCGAGAGCGGGGGAGTGGACGCGTGACCGCGACGACCCAGGACACCGAACGGACCGGCACCGAGGGCACCGCCCACCGGGTGCTGCAGGAGCTCGTCTTCCCGGCCAAGGACCGTTTCCCGACCCAGCCCCTCTACCTGGACTCCCGGGCGGACACGGGCACCGCCGCCCAGCAGGAGGACACGAAGGAGCAGCGGCCCCAGATCGTGGTCAACGTGGCCTCCGACGCCGGCGCCGCCGGCGGCGCGGCGATCCTCGGCCGCACGTCCGTGCGCGTACCGGCCCGGAGCACCGTGTCCTTCGCCACGTACTTCAACGCGTTCCCGGCCAGCTACTGGCGGCACAACACCCATCTGCGCGAGGTCGTGCTGCGGGTGCGCACCACCGGCCGCGGCTCGGTGAACGTGCACAGCTCCAACGCGCGCGGCGAGTCCGTGCCCGTCTCGGTGCACGAGGTCTCCGGCGCCGACCGGCTGACCGAGGTCGTGCTGCCGCTGACGGCCTTCGCCGACGGCGGGTGGTACTGGTTCGACGCCACCGCGGGGGACCAGGAGCTCGAGGTGCTGGGCGCCCAGTGGCTGGGCGACGGCACGGGCACCACGGAGGGGTCCGTCACCCTCCAGATCACGACCATGAACAAGCCCTCCTACTGCCTGACCAACGCCCGCCTCCTGGACGAGCAGCGCGACCAGCTGCCACAGGTCGCGCAGGTCGTGATCGTGGACCAGGGCAACCAGAAGGTCGTCGACGAGCCGGGCTTCGCGGACGTCCAGGCGCGCTTCGGCGACCGCCTGCGCGTCATCGATCAGGGCAACCTGGGCGGGGCCGGCGGCTTCGCCCGCGGCATGTACGAGGCCGTCCGCGCCGACAGCACCTACGTGCTGCTCATGGACGACGACGTCGAGATCGAGCCGGAGGCCGTGCGCCGGATCAGCGTCTTCGCCGACTTCTGCAAGCGGCCCACGCTGGTCGGCGGGCACATGATCGACCTGCTCAACCCGACGAAGATCCACAACTTCGGCGAGGCCATGGACCCGTACAGCTTCCAGTACGGCCCCGCCGGCGAGGGCGTGGAGATCGGCCACGACTTCCGGCGCAGCAACCTGCGCAGCACGGCGTGGATGCACCGCCGCATCGAGGTGGACTACAACGCGTGGTGGATGTGCCTGATCCCCACCCGGGTGATCCGCGAGATCGGCCTGGCGCTGCCCGTGTTCATCAAGTGGGACGACGTCGAGTACGGCATCCGCGCCAAGGCGGCCGGCTACCGCACCGTGTCCCTCCCCGGTGTGGCCGTGTGGCACCTGGCCTGGGCGGACAAGGACGACACCATCAGCTGGCAGGCGTACTTCCACAAGCGCAACCAGCTCGTGGCGGCCCTGCTGCACTCCCCGTTCGACCGCGGCGGCGAGGTGCTCGGGCGCAACGGGATCAAGGACCTGCGGCACCTGCTGTCCATGCAGTACTTCGCGGAGGAGGCCCGGGTCCTGGCGCTCCGGGACGTCCTGGCCGGCCCGGAGACCCTGCACGAGCTGCTGCCCCAGCGGATCCGCGACGTGCGCCGGATGATGACCCAGCACTCCGACGCCGTCTACCAGCCGGACCTGGACGCGTACCCCACGGTCGCGTCGGCCAAGCCCGTCCGGACGCGCCGGCTCTCCGCCCCGCACGGGCTGAAGGTGCTCACCTCCGCGAGCACCGCCGTGGTGCGCCACCTCGCCGTGCGCCCGCAGGAGCAGGCCGAGCAGCACCCGCAGGTGCACCTGCCCTACCAGGACGCCCGGTGGTGGCGCCTCGCCCGCTACGACAGCGCCCTGGTCTCCGCCTCGGACGGCACCGGCTACACCTGGTACAAGCGCTCGCCCAAGGAGGCCCGCGCCCTGATGGCGGAGTCCCTGCGGCTGCACGCCAAGCTGGCCCTGCGCTGGCCGGAGCTGTCCCGCCGCTACCGCGCCGCGCTGCCGGAGGTGACCTCCATGGAGGCCTGGGAGGCGACCTTCCGCGAGCACTCGGAGATCGGCGCCTGATGCCGGCTGCCACGGTCGTCCGGAGACCGTCCCCCGGGACGGGGCTGCCGGCGGTGTTCCGCCAGCGCTACCTGCTGAAGCTGCTCGTCGACAAGGAGCTGCAGATCCGCTACCGGGGCACGGTCCTCGGGCTGCTGTGGTCCTACGTCAAGCCGGGGATCCAGTTCGTGGTCTTCTACGTGGCGCTGGGCATCTTCCTGGGCCTGGAGCGGGGGATGGAGAACTACGCCGTGTACCTGTTCTCCGGGATCATCCTGATCAACTTCTTCTCGGAGTCCTTCGGCAACGCGGCGCGCTCGATCGTGGCCAACGCGAGCCTGATCAAGAAGATCTACCTGCCCCGGCAGATGTTCCCGGTGGCGTCCGTGTGGGTGGCCGGGGTGCACCTCATGCCGCAGCTGGTCGTCATGCTCCTGGCCGCCCTGATCGTGGGCTGGTCGCCCACGTGGATCTCTCTGCTGGCCGTGCCCGCGGCGCTGCTGATCGTGGGTCTGCTGGGGGCCGGGCTGGGCATGCTCTTCGGCGCGGCGAACGTGTTCTTCCGCGACGCCGAGAACTTCGTGGACCTGATCGTCATGGTCAGCACGTGGTCCGCCCCGGTGCTCTACGCGTGGACGATGGTCCGCGACGTGCTGGGCCCGGTGTGGTTCGCCGGGTTCATGCTCAACCCCCTGACCGTGGCCGTGGAGCTCTCGCACGCGGCGTTCTGGCTGCCGACCACCACCCCCGGCGCCCACGAGGTGCCGCCCCACCTGTTCTCCCTCTGGACGCCGGTGGCGCTGCTCGTGGTCACGGTCATCATGTTCCTGGGCGACCTGATGTTCCGTCGCCTCGAGGGCCGATTCGCGCAGGAGCTGTGACGATGAGCACCGACCGCACCGCCCCGCCGGCCGAGCCCGCCGTGGTGGCCGAGCACCTGGCCAAGGAGTTCTCGCTCCGCCACGCCCGCTCCCTCAAGGAGACGGTGATGTGGCTCGCGCGGGGACGGCGCCAGGACATCTCCAACCGCTTCCGCGCCCTGGAGGACCTCAGTCTCAGCATCGAGCCGGGTGAGAGCGTGGCGCTCGTGGGGCTCAACGGCTCCGGCAAGTCCACGTTCCTCAAGCTGGTCTCCGGCGTGATGAGCCCCGACGGGGGCTCGCTCACGGTCAACGGGCGCGTGGCCGGGCTGATCGAGGTGGGCGCGGGCTTCCACCCCGACCTCACGGGCCGCGACAACGTGTACCTCAACGGCGCGATCCTCGGGATGGCCAAGGAGGACATCGACCGGAAGTTCGACCAGATCGTGGCGTTCTCCGAGATCGAGCAGTTCATCGACACCGAGGTGAAGTTCTACTCGTCCGGCATGTACCTGCGCCTGGCGTTCGCCGTGGCGGTGTTCACCGACCCGGACATCTTCATCATCGACGAGATCCTCTCGGTCGGCGACGAGCCCTTCCAGCGCAAGAGCCTGGGCCGGGTCAAGGAGCTCTCGGCGGAGGGCAAGACGCTGCTGGTCGTCAGCCACGACTTCGACGTGGTCCGAAAGGTCTGCGACCGCGGGGTGTGGATCGAGCACGGCCGGGTCCGCAGCGACGGTCCCATCGACGAGGTGATCGAGCAGTTCCGCGCCGCGGAGAACGCCGGCTGACGTTCTCCCACCCGGACGACGACGGGCCGCCCGGCTCCACCAGGAGCCGGGCGGCCCGTCGTGCGTCGGGGGCCGGGGGCCCACCGCGGGATCAGGGGCCGTCGCAGCCGACGATCTCGTAGAGCGCCGCCTCCCCGTTGCGCTCGACCAGCGCCAGGTTCAGGTCGACGGCCGGGTCCACGGCGTTGACCCCGGTGTAGGCGAGGGCGGCCGGGTTGTCCGGGATGATGAACTGGGTCCCGAAGTCCAGGACGTAGCGGACGTCGAGCTCGTCCGCGGCCTCGCACGCGGGACTGCCGGGGGCGGCCGTGTCGATGCCCGTCACGACCTCCCGCACCTGCGGATCCGGCGTCCCCACGTGGTACTGGGTCACGGGCCGCTCGGCGACCGCGAACGCCAGGGAGCCGCCGTTCCACGGGTTGACGGCGATGACGTCCTCAGGGTCCGTGAGCTCGTCGAGGCCCTCCAGGAACTCGTACTCCTCCTGGGTCAGTACGCTCTCGGGGCCCTCCCACGCGTAGTACTGCTTGCCCCACCTCGTGGCCTGGGTGAGGGACTCGACCTGGGAGTACGGCACCGCGAGCGCCAGCACCACGACCGCCGCGACGGGGTAGCCGGCGAGGCCCGCCCGGGGCCGGCCGGCGAACGAGGCGAGGGCGGCGGCACCGGTGGCCAGTCCGTCCACCACGTGCACGGCGCCGAGGGCGGCGAGGGGGATGGCGGTCAGCGGCAGGGTGGCCGCCAGGCGGTAGGAGTCCACGTACCACCCCCCGGTCAGCCACTCCCGCCAGGGGCCCTCCTCACCGCCGGCGGAGACCGCGTACAGGAGCACGAGCGACAGGTGGCCCAGCACGAGCCAGCGCAGCCGGCGGCGGCTGATCGCGGCGTAGACCCCCGCCGTGGTCAGGACCACGAGCACCCAGGGGACGTCGTCGCGGCCGTTGGACGTGAACATGACGGCCTCGCCCACACCCCGGCCGAAGGACGTGAAGGGGTCCCAGGCGCGGTCCGTGGTCAGGACGTTCCACAGGAGCAGCCACGCCGTGACCACGACCGCCGCCACCGCCACCATCCCGAGAGCGGGACCGCGGCGCCGGGCGCCCGCGGCGGCCCGCAGGCCGAGCCACCACGCCGTGGCCGCCAGGGGGACCGCGACCACGAGCAGGGCCAGGAACGCGTTGGGCTGGGAGACGAACAGCGCGCCGAGGGTGACCACCAGGCTGGTGGCCAGCCGGACCCGGCCGGCCGCGTCCGGGGTGCGGGCCGTCGGGTCCGCGGTCACGCCGGGGCCGAGCAGCCGCACGAGCAGGCCGAGGGACACGGGGGCGAGCGCCAGGGCGAGGATGTTCGGAAACAGGGGGCCCCAGGCCATCAGGCCGAACGGGAAGACGCTGAACCCGGCGGCGGCCGTGCCGGCGACCACGGCCGCCACCGGGGACGGGCCGATCAGGCAGCGGACCAGGAAGATGCACGAGGCGGGCCAGACGAGCCCCGCCACCGCGAGCAGCGTCAGGTTGTGGGCGACGAGCACGCTGTCGCCGGTCAGGGGCACGGCGAGGGACGCCAGCTGGTGCCATGCCGCGGGGTAGAGGGCGATGGTGCTCTCCGGGTTCACCATCCGGTTCAGGGTCAGGGTCGAGCCGTTGCCGGTCTCCACGACGTAGCGGATGGCGTTGAGGTGGAAGATGTTGTCCCAGCGCTGGGCCATCGCCTCCGGGTGGCCGATCACGGACGCCATCCGGTGCACCAGGAGCACTGCCCCGATCGCCAGCGCGGCGGCCGCGCCCGCCGGGAACAGCCAGCGGCGCCCCTCGCCGAAGCGAGCCTCCGGGTCCGCCGGGTCCGCCCCGGCGGCGTGCGAGCCGGGCACGTGGCCGCCCCGGGGGAGCAGCCGGCCGACCAGCCACGCCAGCGCCGTCAGCACCGCGGCGGCGACCACCTGGGCGAGCGCGCCGTAGGGGATGCCCGCCAGGTCCAGGACCACGCCCGTGAGCCCGACGACGGCGACGCTGAAGACCGGTGCCGTCAGCAGGATCCGGCCCCCGCGCTGACCGAAGGCCCACAGCAGGGCCAGCCCGGGCAGCCACAGGAACGCCAGGAGGACCAGGAACGCCGGCAGATAGGGTCCCCAGTCCGTCAGCACGTCGGTCCTGCGGGGCTCTGTCTGGCAGCGGGCACGGTCTTGTCCTCACGACGGGGGGAAGGGTCGGGTCGATCATATCGGCCGACCAGGGCGCGGTCGGCGACCTGACGGGCGGGCCCGGCGCGCTGTGCGAGAATGTCCGGGTGAGTCGTTCGTGGATCGTCATGCCCGTGTACAACGAGGCGGCCGTCGTGGGAGAGGTGCTGAAGGAGCTCCGGAAGACCTTCCCGCACGTCGTCTGCGTCGACGACGGATCCTCCGACGACTCGGCCCGGATCTGCGCCGAGGCCGGCGCCGTCGTCGTCCAGCACCCCATCAACCTGGGGCAGGGCGCGGCGCTGCAGACCGGCTTCGAGTACGCCCTGCAGGACCCCGGGATGGACTGCGTGGTGACCTTCGACTCCGACGGCCAGCACCGCGTGGTGGACGCGTGGGACATGGTCGAGCGGATCCGCTCGGGCGAGGCCGAGGTCGTGCTCGGCTCCCGCTTCCTCGACCGGCGCACCCGGATCTCCCCGCTCAAGCGGATCGTGCTGCGGACCGCCGCGTTCTTCTCGAAGCTGTCCACCGGCATGGACCTCTCCGACGCCCACAACGGGCTGCGCGCCCTCGACCGGGGCACCCTGTCCCGGATCCGGCTGACCCAGAACCGGATGGCGCACGCCTCGGAGATCGTCAACCAGCTCGCCGACATCCGGCCCCGCTGGGTCGAGCACCCGGTCGAGATCATCTACACGGACTACTCGAAGTCCAAGGGGCAGTCGCTGCTCAACGGCGTGAACATCCTCGCCGAGCTGTTCGTCAAGTAGTCCGCACCCGGTACGCACCGTCGAAGGGAAGAGCCGTCCGATGATCTACGCCGTCCAGATCCTGCTGGTCCTGGCCGTGGGCTACGGCGCGCTCGCCCTGATCCGCGGCGGGGCCAACGCCAAGCACCAGGCGATCCGCCGCGTGGTGGGCCTGGCCTTCTTCGTCTTCGCGGCGCTGTCCATCTTCTTCCCCGACCTGCTCACGGGCGTCGCCCACGTCTTCGGGATCGGGCGGGGCACGGACCTCGTCCTGTACGGCTTCGTGGTGATCTTCATGATCACCCAGGCCACCTCCGCGCTGCGCAACCGCCAGCAGGAGGTCAACGTGACCCGGCTGGCCCGGCACATCGCCGTCGCCGAGGCGGAGCGGCCCTGGGCGCCGACCCCGGAGCACGCCGAGCGGCCCTCGGTGCGGCACTTCGCGCAGACCTCCCCGGCGGCGCGCCCCGCGTCCTGACCGTCCCGGCGCGGGTCAGGCCTCCCGGACCACCCGGGACAGCAGGTCGGGCCGGTCCGTCATGACGCCGTCCACGCCCCACTCGAGCAGGCGGCGCATGTCGTCCTCCCGGTCGATCGTCCACACGTCGACCCGCAGGCCGGCCTGCTGGGCGGCCCGCAGCAGCCCGGGCGTGAGCACGCGCAGCCCCATCAGGGTGTCGGGCGGCTGCAGGCCCTGGAACGGGAACGTGTAGTGGTGGTGCCGGCCCAGCAGGCACAGCAGCCGGAAGGCCGCGAACTCCGTGAGGGCGGCCGCCGTGGGGACGGTTCCGCCCGAGACCTGGCGGAACCGGCGGATCGAGGCCGTGCGGTTCGTCGCGACGAGCGTGCGCCGCTGGGCGCCCGCCGCCCGGATGGTCCGCCAGACGATCTCCTCGGCGCCGGGACGGTTGCCCTTGAGCTCGATCGCCACGCGGTGCTCGGGGAACGCCTCGTAGACCTCGGCGAGCGTGGGGACGTGCACCCCGCGCCCTCGCCACGGGAAGGTCCCGCCGTCGCGGGTGAACGCGTGCCCGGCGTCCAGGCGCTGGAGCTCCGCGGTGGACATCAGCGCGACGGCTCCGGTCCCGTCCGTCGTGCGGTCCACCGTGAGGTCGTGCATCAGCACGGCCGTGCCGTCGGCGGAGGCCTGCACGTCGAGCTCAAGCACGACGTCCCCGAGGGCCTCGGCCGCCCGGAACGCCTCGAGGGTGTTCTCCGGGGCGACCTCGGCGCCACCCCGGTGCGCGAAGGTGGCCGGCCAGTCACGGGGCACGGATGCCCTCGGACCCGGTGACGGGGCCACGAGGTGCCGGCCGAGGGCCGCCCCGACCGCGCTCGTGAGCAGGTTCCCGGTGAAGGGAAGGGCCGCGCGGAGCACCGCCCGGGCCCGGGCGGTGACGTCGGGGCGGGGGCCGTCCTGCTCGGTGGTCATGGGGGTCACAGGGGTCCTTGCGATCGGCGGCGGCGTGCGTGCCACAGGCGGTGCCTTGGCGCTGGCGCCCGGTGGGGAGCGTGTTCGCCCGCCCACACTACGGCCCGGCGGCACGACGCGCACGCCGGCGGAGCGGCGCGGCGTCGCTCCGGGACGGATTTCATGCGCGCGCATCCTGTGACAGTTCATGTGTTTCCGGACGGGAACAACGTCGCAGGTCAGCGACGGCTGTCCACAGGAGGCCGGAACGGGGTTGTGGGGACGACGGCGGATCGGCCTATGTTCCTGTGCATGCGCTCCGGGGGGAGCGCGGCCGGCACGGGTCCCGCGCCGGGCGACGCACAGGGGGACGGATGACGGCACTGCTCTCCGAGGACGCCCTCGGGCTGGTCGAGGCCGAGGTGCGGGAGCTCATCCGGCGCCGTGGCCTGGACCCGGTGCTGGAGCTCGAGCGGACCCGGGAGCTGGTGGACGCCGCGGTGCGCGACTACGACCAGCGCTCGGCGCGCGGGGTGCTGCCGGCCCTGGCAGACCTGGACGCCGCCCGCCGGGTGCTGCTGGACCTGGTCGCCGGGTTCGGCCCGCTGCAGCCGCTGCTCGACGACCCTCGGATCGAGGAGATCTGGATCAACGGTCCGGCGGAGGTCTACGCCGCCCGCGGCGGGGAGTCCGAGCTGATGAGCCTCGTGCTGACCGAGGCCCAGATCCGCAACCTGGTGGAGCGCATGCTCAAGTCCTCCGGCCGCCGCCTGGACCTGTCCTCCCCGTTCGTGGACGCGACGCTCCCGGACGGCTCCCGGCTGCACGTGGTGATCCCCGACGTGACGCGCCGGCACTGGGCCGTGAACATCCGCAAGTTCGTGGCCCGGGCACGGCGGCTGGACGACCTCGTGGAGCTGGGCTCCCTGCCACCGCGCGCGGCACGCTTCCTGGACGCGGCCGTGGCCAGCGGGCTCAACATCCTTGTCTCGGGTGCTACGCAGGCCGGCAAGACGACGCTGCTCAACTGTCTGTGCGCCTCGATCGGGCCCCGGGAGCGGGTGGTGACGGTGGAGGAGATCTTCGAGCTGCAGGTCCCGCTGCGCGACGTCGTGGGGATGCAGTGCCGTCAGCCCAATCTCGAGGGCACGGGCGAGATCCCCCTGCGACGGCTCGTCAAGGAGGCGCTGCGGATGCGCCCGGACCGGCTCGTGGTCGGGGAGGTCCGGGAGGCGGAGAGCCTGGACATGCTCATCGCGCTGAACAGCGGCTTGCCGGGGATGTGCAGCCTGCACGCCAACTCCGCCCGGGACGCCGTGACCAAAATCTGCACCCTGCCGCTGCTGGCGGGGGAGAACATCAGCTCCGGTTTCGTGGTGCCCACGGTGGCGTCGTGCTTCGACCTCGTGGTGCACTGCCACCGCGACCGGCACGGCGGCCGCCGGGTGAGCGAGATCCTCGCGATCGGAAACCGGGTGGAGAACGGCGTGATCGAGACGTACCCGGTCTTCGCCGAGGTGGACGGCGCCCTGCTGGCGGTGGCGGCCGAGGCGCCGGCGGCGTGGAAGTTCGAGCGTGCCGGGCACCGGGTGAGCGACCTGCTGGCGGACGACGGCCCGGGCGGAGCAGCGCGGTGAGCGCGGCGCTGGGCGTGCTGCTGGGAGCCGGCGTGTTCCTGATCTGGTGGTCCTGCTGGGCCGAGGAGGCGCCGCGCCCGGTGGGCGCGCGCAGGCCCGGCCGGCTGCGCGAGCTGCTGCTGCGCGCGGATCTGCCCCGGGTCGGCCCGGGGGGACTGCTGGCCGCCTGCGCCGCGGCCGGGACACTGAGCGGACTGCTCGTCGCAGCGGTCACCGGCGCGTCCGTCCTCGGCCTGTGCGCCGGCGTGCTGGGCGGCTGGGTTCCCCTCGCCGTGGTCCAGCACCGGGCACGGCGCCGGGCGGCCGCCCTGCGCGAGGTGTGGCCCGACGTCGTCGACCACCTGCGCTCGGCGATCCGGGCCGGGATGTCCCTGCCCGAGGCGCTCATCCAGCTGCAGTACCGCGGACCCGAGCCGGTGCGACCGGCCTTCGCCCGGTTCGCCGCCGACTACCGCGCCTCCGGGCAGCTGCAGGGCGCACTCACCCTGCTCAAGGACCGGCTGGCCGACCCCGTGGCCGACAACATCGTCGAGGCGCTGCGGGTGACCCGCGAGGTCGGCGGCACCGACCTCGGCCGGCTGCTCGGGACGCTCTCGGAGTTCCTGCGGGAGAACGCCCGCACCCGCGGGGAGCTGGAGGCCCGTCAGTCCTGGACGGTCAACGCCGCCCGCCTGGCGGTGGCAGCACCGTGGATCGTCCTGGCGCTGATGGCCACCCAGCCCGCCGCGATCCGCGCCTACGACACCCCGGCCGGCGCCCTCGTGCTGATCGGCGGGCTGCTCGTCTCCGCGACCGCCTACCGCCTCATGCTGCGGATCGGGGCGCTGCCCGAGCCCGAGCGGGTGCTGCGGTGAGTGCTTCCCCCGCCCTGCTGGTGCTCCTCGCCCTGGTGCACGCCGCCGGGCTGTGGCTGGTGCTCACCGGTGCCCGGGTCACCGGCGGGCCGTCCTTCGCGACACGGATCTCTCCGCAGCTGCGCTCGGTGGAGGTCCAGTCGGCGCTGCTCGCCCGCCCCGGGCACCGCTCGGCCCGGCCCCCCGGGCGGGCGGCGGTGGGACTGGATCCGCTCGTGCGCGGGCTGGCCCACCGCGTGTTCCGGCACGCCGCCCCGTCGGCCGCCCTGGAGAGACGGCTCGTCCGGGCGGGGGTCACCACCACGGCGGCGGACTTCCGCGCCGAGCAGCTCCTGTTCGCGACGGGGGGTCTCCTGCTCGGCGTCCTGCTCGGCACGGCCGCCGCGGCTCGCTGGGGAACGGGCCCGGGCGGGGTGCTGCTGGCCGTGGGCGCGGCCACGGCCGCCGGGCACCTGCTGCGCGGGCACCTGCTGGGCCGGCGGATCCGGGTCCGCGAGGCCCGGATGCTGGCCGAGTTCCCCGCCGTGGCCGAGCTGATGGCGCTGTCGGTCGGCGCGGGGGAGAGCGCGGTGGGTTCGCTCGAGCGGGTGTGCCGGGTCGCCGAGGGGGAGCTCACCGCCGAGTTCCGTGCGGTGCTCGCGCAGACCCGGTCCGGCGCCGGACTCGTGCACGCGCTCCAGGACTTCTCCGCCCGCACCCCGGTGGCCCCGATCGGGCGGTTCGTGGACGGCATCGTCGTGGCCATCGAACGCGGCACGCCCCTGGCGGACGTGCTGCGGGCCCAGGCCCAGGACGTGCGGGACAACGACAAGCGCGAGCTGATGGAGGCCGCCGGGCGCAAGGAGATCGCCATGATGGTCCCCCTCGTGTTCTTCGTGCTGCCGCTGACGGTCGTGTTCGCCGTATACCCCGGGCTCGCCGTGCTCGAGCTCGGCTTCTGACCTCTCACCCGGGCGGCCGGTGACCGGCCGCCCTCCAGGAAAGGACACACCCCATGACACTCCTCCACCGGCTCGCCGCCCTGATCGGCGTGCTCGCCCTGGCACTGTCCTCGCTGCGCGACCGGTTCTCCGCCGGTGATCCCGACCGCGGCGACGTCCCCGGCTGGGTGATGCTGACCCTGATGTCCGCGGTGCTCGTGGCCGGTCTGCTGCTGGTGGCGCAGCCGGCCCTGGAGGGGCTCTTCCAGGACGCGATGGCCCGCGTGAGCCAGAACTGAGGATGCGCGGGAACCGCGCCCGGCCGAGGGCCGGGCCCCACGAGACGGACCGGGGCAGTGCGGTGGTCGAGTACGTGATGGTGGCCGGTCTCGTGGCGATGATCTTCGCGGCCACGCTGCAGCTCGCCCTGGCCCTGCACGTGCGCAACACACTGATCGACGCCGCCGCGGCCGGCGCCCGGTACGGCACCCTGGCTGACCGCTCGCCCGAGGACGGGGTCGAGCGGACCCGCCGGATCGTCTCCGGCGCCCTGGGGCCCCGGTACGCCCAGGACGTCGTCGCGACCCCCGTGACGGTGGGCGAGCTGCGGACCCTCGAGGTCACGGTGGTGTCGCCGCTGCCGGTCGTGGCGCTGTTCGGCCCGCCCGACTCCCTGGAGGTGCGCGGCCATGCCGTCCTCGGCGACTGAGGCGCCCGGAGCGATCGACGGGCGTGCGGACGGTGACGAGGGCAGTGCGGTCGTGGAGTTCGTCGCGCTGGGCACGCTGCTGCTCGTTCCGGTGGTCTACTTCGTGCTCGCGGTGGCCCAGGTCCAGTCCGGGGCCTTCGCGGTCGTGGCCGCCGCGCAGCAGGCCTCCCAGGTGCTGGCCCGCGCCGAGCCCGGGACGCTCTCGGACGCCGGGCTGGGCGCTGCGGCGCAGCTGGCGGCGGCGGACCAGGGTTTCGCCCCCGACCGGCTGGCGATCCGGCTCGAGTGCTCCGACGGCGCCTGCGCGGCGCCCGGTGCGGTGGCCACGGTGCACGCCACCCTGCAGGTCCCGCTGCCGCTGGTGCCCGGGTTCACCGACCTGGACGTCGCCATGCTGACGTCCTCGGCGACGGTCGTGATCGGGCGCTACGGATGAGCGGGCGGACCGCCCGCCCGGACCCGCACCGGGACGAGGGCAGGGATCGGGGCAGGGGCCGGGACGAGGACTGGGACCGGGCCGCGTCCAGGGACCAGGGCCGGGACGACGGCCAGGTCACGATCCTGGTCATCGGCTTCGCGGTCGTGCTGCTCCTGCTGACGGTCGTGGTCATGGGCGTCACCGCCGTCTACGTGGGGGAGCGCAAGCTGCAGGTGCTGGCCGACAACGCCGCGCTCGCCGCGGCCGACACGTTCGTGGCCCTGGATCCGGGGGAGGCCGGCGCCCCGCCCGCCACGGTCCTGGACGACGACGCCGTGGCGGGGGCCGCGGCCGCCTACCTCGACACGGTCCGGGCCTGGTCGGGCACCCCGGGACTGGCGCTGGCCGCACCGACCGGGAGCCCGGACGGGCGGACCGCGGAGGTGACCCTGTCCGCCGTCGTGCACCCGCCGGTGGTCAACCTCCTGGTGTCCGACGGCATCCCGATCACCGCCACGAGCGAGGCCCGCGCCCAGTTGGGGCGATGACGTCACCGCCCCGGTGCCGACGACCCGCTCGTGTGAGCACTCCGGGGGCAGCGTCGCGCGCACGGCGCTCACCCGGGCGTCCGGGCCGGGTCCGGGCGGCGCGCCGGGGACCGTAACCATTGGAGCGCTGTTCGGCGCGATCTCATTGACCGGTCGCCATCGGCGGCGCACGCTGGTGCCGGTGAATGTTCCTCCGGACCGATCCTCAGGATCGCATCGGTCCTTGTGGGGGAGGAGGTGTCGCGACGACGTCCGGTGCGGCCGCACGGCCGGCGCCGCAGTGAGCGGGATGCGCACGACGGGAGCAACCGGTGCGTGCGGTCCCGTCCGACACCACAACGAGGTCTCGACATGAGTACTGTTCGCGCGCGAGGGCGGCGGAGCGCGCCTGTGGAGGGCGTGCTGACGCTGCTGTTCGCGCTGACGCTGGGCATCGCCGGGCTGCCGTCGTCAGGCGCCTTGGGAGAGCCCGGGGACGTCCTCCGGGCCGCGGCCCGCCCGGTCTCCTACGACGACACGGTCACGAAGGACAGACCCGCCGCGTACTGGGCCATGCGCAGTCCCGGTGCAGGCGCGGAGAAGGACCTGGCGGGCAAGCTCCACGGCAGCTACCACGGCAGGCCCCAGCGGACGACCCTGCCGAACGGCGACACGGCCGCGGACTTCGACGGCACCGGTCAGTACCTCGAGGTGCCCGACGCCGCCGCCCTCAGCGCAGCCACCCGTGGCGTGCTCACCATCGAGGCGTGGATGCGCCCCGACACGCTCGACTTCCGGTCCCAGGAGGGGTCGGGGTACGTGCACTGGATGGGCAAGGGCGCGCCGAGGAACCACGAGTACGTGGCGCGGATGTACTCGAAGAGCAACTCCGAGAACCGGCCCAACCGCATCTCCGGCTACGCGTTCAACCCGTCCGGAGGAGAGGGGCCGGGGTCCTACTTCCAGAAGCCCGTGCGCAAGGGGGAGTGGATCCACTACGTGCTCGTCATCAACGCCAAGGACAAGGGCGGGTCGTACCCGAACGGCTACACGAAGATCTACCGGAACGGGCAGCGCATGGACCAGGACGACCTGAAGCACGACGGCACGGTCGTCGTGCCCCGGCGCGGCAGTGCGCCGTTCCGCGTGGGCACCCGGGACTTGAGGTCGTTCTTCGACGGGGCCGTCGGCAAGGTGGCGGTCTACACCAAGGAGCTGCCCGCGGAGCGGATCGAGGAGCACTATCGGGTGATGACCAGGAGATGACGACCGGGGGTCCTCCCGGGTCGGGCGGCGGGCGGCGTTCCGGAGACGGCTGGACGTGACCCGGCCGCCTCCCCGGTTTCTCAGCCGGCGAGAACGTCCCTGGCGCCCACCACCGTGGCGTTCCTACGCTGGCGGGCACCCGGGAGAGCCTCCCGGACGGCGGGGGGAACGACCTGCCGGCCCCGTCGTCGAAGGAGAAGACCATGGACGCTCCCGTCCGCTCCGTCATCAGCCCAGGGCGCTACGTCCAGGGACCGGGCGCCATCGCACGCCTGGGGGAGTACCTCGCCGCCGTCGGGCGGACACCCCTCGTCGTGGCCGACGACGTGGTCTGGGGTTTCGTGGGCCACGACGTGGAGGCGTCCCTGGCACGGGCCGGCATGGCCACCACGCGCGAGACCTTCCACGGCATCCCCTCCGCCGGGGAGATCGACCGGCTCACCGCGGTCATCCGCGACGTGGGGGCGGACGTGGCCGTGGCCGTGGGCGGCGGCAGCACCATCGACGCGGTCAAGGCCTCCGGGTTCCTCGCCGGGATCCGGTGGGTCACCGTCCCCACCGTCGCCTCCACCGACGCGCCGACCTCGGCGCTGGCGGTCGTCTACACCGACGAGGGCGTCTTCGAGGAGTACCGCTTCTTCCCCCGCAACCCCGACCTCGTCCTCGTCGACTCCCAGCTGGTGGCCAGCGCGCCGGCGACATTCCTGGCGGCGGGCGTCGGCGACGCCCTGGCCACCTGGCTGGAGGCCCGGGCCACCGCCGCCTCGGGGTCGCTGACCATGGCCGGGGGGACGGCCACCCTCACGGGCACCGCCCTGGCCCGGCTGAGCTGGGACGTGCTGTGGGACAACGCCCTCGTCGCGATGGACGCCGCCCGGGACCACGTCGTGACCCCGGCGCTGGAGAAGGTCATCGAGGCGAACACCCTGCTGTCCGGGCTCGGCTTCGAGTCGGGGGGACTGGCGGCGGCCCACGCCGTCCACAACGGGCTGACCGCGGCACCGCAGACCCACGGCCTGGCCCACGGGCAGAAGGTCAACATCGGCTCGATCACCCAGCTCGTGCTGGAGGGCGCGCCGACCTCTGAGCTCGTGGACTTCATCGAGTTCACCACCCGGGTCGGGCTGCCGACCACCCTCACGGAGCTCGGGCTGCGCCCGGAGGACACCGAGGAGATCCGGGCCGTGGCACGGGCCGCGACCGTGGAGAGCGAGACCATCCACAGCATGCCCTTCGCCGTGCGGGCGGAGGACGTCGCCGCGGCACTGACCTCGATCGAGCGACTGGGCCGGCGGGTGCGTTCCCGCGCCGGCCTGCCCGAACCGCAGCCCTACCGCCAGGCCCACTAGCCCCCGCACGGGGAGGACCCCTGCGCGGTGGGCTCAGAAACCGCTGGGCAGGACCGCCCGGCGGTCGAACTCCTCCGTGGTGCGCACCTTGCCGTCCTCGTCGATGAGCGTCACGCCCTTCGCGGAGCCGCGGCGGCTGCCGCCGGAGATGTCGGCGCCGGCGTCGGCCACGACGTTCTCGAGGGTGACGCCGGGCCCCACCCGGACGCCGTCCAGCAGCACCGAGCCGCGCACCGTGGCGCCCTCCTCGACGACGACGCCGGGGCCGAGCACCGAGTGCTCCACGGCGCCGAGCACGATCGCGCCCGCGGCGACCATCGACCCGCGCAACTCGGCGCTGCCCGCGATGCGGGCGGGCACCCGCTGCGGCTGGGCCGAGAGGATCGGCCAGCCGGGGTCGTCCAGGGTGACGCCCTCGCCGTCGAGCATCTGCATGTGGGCGGTCCAGTAGGACTGCAGGGTGCCCAGATCCATCCAGTACCCGTCCAGGCGGTGCTCCACCACCGTCCGGTGCGCCACGAACCACGGGACCAGGTCGTTGCCGTAGTCCTCGAGCCGGCCCTCCTGCTCGTGCAGGACGTCCAGGGCCTCCAGCAGCCGGCCGGCGTCGTAGAGGAACATCTCGCCGGCGACCAGCCGCCCCCGGGGCTCATCGGGCTTGTAGTCGAAGCCGGTGACGCGGCCGTCGTCGTCCGCCTGCACCACGCCGTAGCGGGAGGGGTCCTCGTCGACGAGGGTGGTGACGACGGTCAAGTCGGCGGCCCGCGCGAGGTGGGTGTCGATCACGTCGAGGAAGTTCAGCGTGTAGAGGTGGTCGGCGCTGAGCACGAGGACGAGGTCCGGGGCGAAGTCGCGGATCAGGTCCTTCTGCCGGTAGAGCGAGTCGGCGTTGCCCTCGGCGAAGCCCTCGCCCTCGGACCCCTGGTACGGGGGCAGGACCTGGAGGCCGCCGTGGGTGCGGTCGAGGTCCCAGGGCCGCCCGTTGGCCAGGTGCTGGTTGAGGCTGTGCGGGAGGAACTGCTCGACGACCCACACGTCCGAGATGTGGGAGTGCGCGAGGTTGGACAGGGCGACGTCGATGAGCCGGTAGGTGCCCGCCACGGGCAGGGCGGGCTTGACCTTCTTCTCGGTGAGGGCGCCGAGCCGGGAGCCCTTCCCGCCGGCGAGGACCAGGGCCAGCGTGCGGGGGATGCGCATCGTGCTTCCTTCCTCTCGGCACCATCCTGCCAGAGGGGGGCCGGGCGGGGCCGGGGTGATTTGCCCCCATGGGATAATCTTGGCTTCCATGGCCTCCCTTGACTTCCCGGCAGAGATCTCCGCCCTCCGTTCCACGTTCGCGTCCATCGAGGCCGTGAGCGACGTCGACGCCATCAAGCGGGACATCGCCGAGCTCTCGCAGCAGGCGACGGCCCCGGACCTGTGGGACGACCAGGCCGCGGCGCAGAAGATCACCTCCAAGCTCTCCCACAAGCAGTCCGACCTCGAGCGGCTCGAGAAGCTGGGCGGTCGCATCGACGACATCGAGGTCATGGTGCAGCTGGCCGCCGAGGAGGACGACGCCGAGACCCTGGAGCTCGCCGTGGAGGAGCTCGCCGCGGTCAAGAAGGCGCTCTCCCGGCTGGAGGTCCAGACCCTGCTCTCGGGCGAGTACGACGAGCGCGAGGCCGTGGTGACCATCCGCGCCGGCGCCGGCGGCGTGGACGCCGCCGACTTCGCCGAGATGCTCATGCGCATGTACCTGCGCTGGGCCGAGCGCCACGGCTACCCGACCACCGTCCTCGACACCTCCTACGCGGAGGAGGCGGGCCTGAAGTCCGCGACCTTCGAGGTCAAGGCGCCCTACGCCTTCGGCACCCTGTCCGTGGAGGCCGGCACCCACCGGCTCGTGCGCATCTCCCCGTTCGACAACCAGGGCCGGCGCCAGACCTCGTTCGCGGCCGTGGAGGTCATCCCGCTCATCGAGCAGGACGACTCCGTCGAGATCCCCGAGGCCGAGATCAAGGTGGACGTCTTCCGCTCCTCGGGCCCCGGCGGCCAGTCCGTGAACACCACGGACTCCGCGGTGCGGATGACCCACATCCCCACGGGCATCGTCGTGTCCATGCAGAACGAGAAGTCCCAGCTCCAGAACCGCGCCGCCGCGCTGCGCGTGCTCCAGTCGCGGCTGCTCCTGCAGCGACAGGAGGAGGAGAGCGCCAAGAAGAAGGAGCTGGCCGGTGACGTCAAGGCGTCCTGGGGCGACCAGATGCGCTCCTACGTCCTGAACCCGTACCAGATGGTCAAGGACCTGCGGACCAACCACGAGGAGGGCAATCCCTCGGCGATCTTCGACGGCGCGATCGACGGCTTCGTCGACGCCGGGATCCGCTGGCGCGCCGACCAGCGCCACGCCCCGGCCGACGCCTGAGCTCCCGCGGGATCCCTGCCCGGGCCCCGGCCGATCCTGCGACCGGCCGGGGCCCCGTGCTCAGCGGCGCAGGAAGCGCGCCACGGTCCGTCCCGGCAGGGTGCGGGACTCCGACCCGGCGGGGCTCTCCCCGGGGGCCGCGGCCGCCGGGTACAGCTCCTCCGCCTCCCGCAGCTTGGCGCGGTGCAGCCGTGCGGCCGTGGCCGGGAAGGCGGGCGACCGGTCGGGCGCGGCCGGTCCCGTGGCGCCGGTCGGCGTGACGGACCACCCCGTCCCGGCCTCGAGCAGGGACTGGTGCTTGACGCGGTAGTAGTCGGGGCTGACCTCCAGTGCGGTGCCTTCCGCGCCGCATGCGGCGGCGAGCAGGTGGAAGTGGAACCGCGAGGTGAGCCACGTCTGGCCCGGACGGGCCGGGAAGCCCTCCTGCCAGAGCCGCGTGAAGGGCACGAAGTTCTCCTCGGGGACGAGGTCGGCGAGCCGGTCGAAGGCCGCGCGGTCCGCCCCGGGGATCGCCTCGAGGTAGCGCACGGTGCGGCCGGCCAGGGCCGGACCCGTCAGCGCGGCCCGCACGGCGGCGACGGCGCCGTCGAGGATCCCGGGCTCGGTCATGTCGCTCTGCAGGCACACCCACACGTCGTCGTCCCCCGCTCCCTCGGCCGGCGCGCCGGTGAAACCCGCGAGGCCGGGCAGGCCGAGGAAGGCGTCGTCGGGGGCGCGGTCGGCGCGGGCGAGCTGGGCGCTGGGCGCGTCACGGACCGTGGCGTGGTCGAAGGCGCCGAGCGCGGCGCGCAGGCCCTCGGCGTCGGTGGCGGGGGCCAGGCCCAGGCCGGTGGCGGCCAGGCGCGCCCCGGAGACCTCGCGCAGCCGCAGCGCCGCGCGGAGCAGGCGCGCGTGGTGCGGCCAGATGGAGTTCAGGTACCCGCCCCCGAGGAAGTGCACGGAGCCCGCGCGCCGGGCGCCGAGCAGGCCGAGGTCGTAGCGCGGGGACCCCAGGTGCGTCACCACCCGGTCCACGTGGGCGTCCGCCGCGGCCGGGTCCATCCCGGTCGTCTCGAAGGCGAGCCGCCACAGGGTGTCGGTGGTCCGCAGCCCCGGGTGCAGGCCGTCGAAGAGGTGGGACGCCAGCCCCGGGTGGGGGCAGTCGAGCCACACCTCGGCGCCGGGCCGGGCGCGGCCGAGGAAGCGCAGCCACGAGGCGACGATGAACTCGTCGCCGAAGTTCGGGTGACCGCTCGTGCCGACGAGGTACAGGACGTCCGCGGCGGGCGGGCGCTCGGTGGGGACTGGCTCCAGCATCCGCCCAGCTTACCGGGTGCCGGAGCGGTGACCTGGGGCGACGCTCCTGCGCGGGGACCCGCCGGGTCCGGCCGCCGACCGGCGGTCCCGCGCGACCGCCGTGGCGTAGGATGGAGGACCTGCCGCGTGCCCCGGTGCGCGGCGGATCCCCGTCCGCACCGTCACCAGGGAGGAGGCCCATGGCCAAGAAGGACACCGGCCGCCAGGTCATCGCCAACAACAAGAAGGCCCGGCACGACTACCACATCCTCGACACCTACGAGGCCGGTCTCGCGCTCATGGGCACCGAGGTGAAGTCGCTGCGGATGGGGCGCGCCTCGCTCGTGGACGGGTTCTGCCAGTTCACCGACGGCGAGCTGTGGCTCGAGGGCGTCCACATCCCCGAGTACCTGCAGGGCTCGTGGACCAATCACTCCGCCCGCCGCCGCCGGAAGCTGCTCCTGCACCGCAGCGAGATGGACAAGATCCAGCAGAAGACCCGGGAGTCCGGATTCACGATCGTGCCGGTGTCCCTGTACTTCGTGGACGGGAAGAAGGTCAAGGTGGAGATCGCCGTGGCCAAGGGCAAGCGGGAGTACGACAAGCGCCAGAGCCTGCGGGAGCAGCAGGACAACCGCGAGGCCCAGCGGGCCATGCGCTACAAGAATTTGGGCTGAGCGACCCGGCCCGATGCTTGCGCAGGGTCGTACCGCGCGGTAGACTGATGTATCCTGCTCCGGCGGGATGCTTGACAAACAAATACGGGGATGATCGGTTTCGACGATGTGAGTTGAGACAGGGGAAGCGGGTCGAGGACGCAGGGTTATCTCGTAAACGCTCTCTGTAAACCAATAGTTGCCGAATCCAAGAGCAACGCCACCAACGCTGACTTCGCGCTCGCCGCGTAACCAGCTACAACGGTGACTGTCAGCCCGAGTTCGCCTTCGCCTCGGGGCCTGGCATCATTTAGAAGGCCACTGCTCCAGCCGTTCGTCGCGGGCGTCTGGAGAACACTTTCGCGACTGAGTCCGTCGGCCACGTGTCTGCACGAGGGCCGGGACTGAGAAAACGCAACGCAGACTGCACCCGGAGAAGCCCTGACAATGCTGCATCGGACGGGGGTTCAATTCCCCCCATCTCCACGAGATCCCTGACCGGGGAGCGCCGCGAGGCGCTCCCCGGTTTTTTCGTGCCCGGGTTCCTCCGTGCCCCGGACTCCGCACGGCCGCTCTCCGCTCGCCCGCACGCCGGGCCGCCCCCCGGGCCGTGCCCGGCGGGGGAGAGGGACGTCCCGGCGGGCCGTGTGACAAGCTGGTGCCGTACCGCAGACGACCGAAAGGGCATCGCCATGAGCCACAACGACAACACGCCAGACCAGAGCGGCACCGGTGCCGGCGGGTCGTCGAGCTCCGGCCGCCGGGACGTCCCCGAGTACGGCCAGCGCGTCGAGGGAGCGCCCTCCGGTCCGTCCTACGAGCCGCCGCGCTCCGGCCAGGGCGCCGCCGGCGACCAGTACTCCGCGCCGCAGTACGGCCAGGGGCAGCAGGGCTACCAGGGCCAGTACAACCAGGGCCAGTACAACCAGGGCCAGTACAACCAGGGCCAGGACTCCTACGGCCAGGGCCAGTACGGCCAGGACCAGTACAACCAGGGCCAGTACGGGGGTCAGGGCTACCAGGGCCAGGGCCAGTACGGCCAGGACCAGTACAACCAGGGTCAGTACGGCGGTCAGGGCTACCAGGGGCAGCAGGGCTACCAGGGGCAGTACGACATGAACCAGTACGGCGCGAGCCCGCGGCCCGCCGGCACGGGGCTGGGCATCGCCTCCCTGGTGCTGGGCATCGTGGCGCTGCTGACGTGCTGGTTCGTGCTCGGCATCGTCCCGGGCCTCGTGGGCCTGGTGCTGGGCATCGTGGCGCTGCGCAAGCTGGGCAGGACGCCGGGCGCGTCCAAGGCCCTGCCGATCATCGGCATCGTGCTGAGCGTCCTGGCGATCCTGGCCAGCATCCTCTTCCTCGTGCTCTTCGGGGCGCTGTTCGGCGAGTTCGGGCCGGCCATGGAGGCCTGCTCGCAGTTCTCCACGGACCAGGCGGCGTTCCAGCAGTGCATCGAGCGGGAGATGGGCCTCACCGGCCAGGACCTCTGACCCCTGCGGGCGACGGACGACGACTGACGACGACCGACGACGACGGGGGCCCGCACCGACCGGTGCGGGCCCCCGTCGTCGTACCGGCGGTTCAGGAACCGGTGGCCAGCATCCCCAGCACCTCGTCGTGGAGCAGCCCGTTGGTGGCCAGCGCGTTGCCGCCGAACGGGCCGGGCTCGCCCTCGAGGGACGTGAACCGGCCGCCGGCCTCCTCGACCACGGGCACGAGCGCGGCCATGTCGTGCAGGCTGAGCTCGGGCTCGCAGGCGACGTCCACCGCGCCCTCGGCGAGGAGGCAGTAGGACCAGAAGTCGCCGTAGGCCCGGGTCCGCCACACCTCGTCGGTGAGCTCCAGGAAGCGGTCGCGCACACCGCGGTCCCGCCACCCGGTGAGCGAGGAGTAGGACAGCGAGGCGTCGGACAGCCGCCCGACCTGGGAGACGTGGATGCGCTGGGCGTTGGCCAGGGACTTGCCGGTGAACGCGCCCCCACCGGCCGCCGCCCACCAGCGGCGGCCGAGCGCCGGCGCGGAGACCACACCGACCACCGGCCGGCCCTCGTCGACGAGGGCGATCAGGGTGGCCCACACCGGCACGCCGCGCACGAAGTTCTTGGTGCCGTCGATGGGGTCCACGACCCACTGCCGGGCGCCGCTGCCGGTGGCGCCGTACTCCTCGCCGATCACGGCGTCCCGGTTGCGCGTGCGCCCCAGCTGGGCGCGGATGAGCTGCTCGGCCTCGCGGTCGGCGTCCGTCACAGGGGTGAGGTCGGGCTTGGTCTCCACCGTGAGGTCCTGGGCCTTGAACCGGCGCATGGTCAGGCGGTCCACGGCGTCGGCCAGGATGTGGGCGAGGCGGAGGTCGTCGGTGTAGTTGCTGGGGCTGCGCATTGGACCAACCTACCCCGAACCGCGGTCCCGAGCCTGGTCGGGCCGGGGTGGGTGGCACGCGGCCCGGCGGGTCACTGGACGCCGAGCTCCTTGTCCTCGCGGGCCTCCCCGGGGCGCTCCCCGGCCCCGAGCAGACGGCGCAGGGAGACCAGCCGGGACTCGCCGGCGTCCCCGGCGCGGCCCTGCGCCACCCAGGCGTCCAGGGCGCAGCCGGGGGAGGTGCCCGTGTGCCGGCAGCCCTTGGGACACTCGGCGATCGCCTCGGCGAGCTCGTCGAAGGACTCCACGATCCGGTCGTGATCGACGTGCGCCAGGCCGAACGAGCGGATGCCGGGGGTGTCGATGATCCAGGACCCGGGGGAGGCGTCCTCGACCTTCAGGGCGAGGGCCGACGACGACGTGTGCCGGCCCCGCCCGGTCACCGCGTTCACCCCGCCGGTGGCACGGTCGGCGCCCGTGAGGGCGTTGACCAGGGTGGACTTGCCCACGCCGGAGTGCCCCAGCAGCACCGAGACGTGGCCGTCGAGGCGCTCGCGCAGGCCCTCGACGAGCGCGGGGTCGAGGGGCAGCGTGGTCCCGTCGTCGTCGGCCGGGACCTCCCGGGCGGGTCCGGAGACGAGCACGGGCAGCTCGAGGGCCGTGTAGTGGGAGATGAGCTCGGCGGGGTCCCGCAGGTCGGTCTTGGTGATGCACAGCAGCGGCTCGATGCCGGCGTCGTAGGCGGCCACGAGGGAGCGGTCGATGAACCCGGTGCGGGGCTCGGGGTTGGCGGCGGCCACGACGACCACGAGCTGGTCGGCGTTGGCGACCACGACGCGCTCGACCGGGTCGGTGTCGTCCGCGCTGCGGCGCAGGACGGTGGAGCGCTCCTCGATCCGCACGAGGCGGGCCAGGGAGTCCGGGGCGCCGCTGACGTCGCCGACGAGGCCCACGAGGTCGCCGGCGACCACGGGCCGGCGCCGCAGCTCCCTGGCGCGCACCGCCACGACCAGCCGCTCCCGGGGCGTGTCCTCCTCGAGGATCGCGGTGTAGCGGCCGCGGTCCACGGTGACGATGCGGCCGGTGACCGCGTCCTCGTGCGCCGGCCGCTCCTTGGTGCGCGGGCGGGAGCCGGTCTTGCTGGGACGGACGCGCACGTCCGACTCGTCCCAGTCGCGCCGGACGGAGTCCCTACGCGTCACGGCTCGTGCCCGTGAGCTCCGCCCACAGCCGCGGGAACTCGGGCAGGGTCTTGGCGGTGGTCGCGATGTTCTCGACCCGGACGTCCGGGACCACGAGGCCGATCACGGCGCCGGCGGTGGCCATGCGGTGGTCCTCGTAGCTGTGGAACGTCCCCCCGTGCAGCGGCGCCGGCCGGATCACCAGCCCGTCCGGGGTCTCCTCGGCGTCGCCGCCGAGCCGGTTGATCTCGGTGACGAGCGCGGCGAGCCGGTCGGTCTCGTGGCCGCGCAGGTGCGCGATGCCGCGCAGCCGCGAGGGCGTGCCGGCGACCGCGCACACGGCCGCGACGGTGGGCGCGAGCTCCCCCGCCGCGCCGAGGTCGAGGTCGACCCCGGTCACCGTGTCCGGGCCCGTGACGGTGAAGGTCCCGTCCGTGAGCTCCACGGCCGCGCCGAAGGCCGGGAGGATGTGCTTCCAGTGGTCGCCGCCCTGGGTGGTGCGGGCGGGCCAGCGGGGCACCGAGACCCGCCCGCCGGTCACCACCGCGGCGGCCAGGAACGGGCCGGCGTTGGAGAGGTCCTGCTCGATGGTCACGTCGAAGGCCCGCACCGGCCCGGGGGCCACCCGCCACTCGTCGGGCACGGTGTCGTCCACGGAGACCCCGAGGCCGCGCAGCACCTCGACGGTCATCTCGACGTGCGGCATGGACGGCACGCCGCGGCCCGAGCCGTCGGCGCCGCGGTGGCGCAGCACGAGCCCGTCGTCGAAGCGGGCGCCCGCGAGCAGCAGGGCGGAGACGAACTGGCTGGAGCCGGTGGCGTCGATCTCCAGCTCCCCGCCGCGCGCCCCGCCGGTGCCGTGCACGGTGAAGGGCAGCCGGCCGCGGCCGTCGTCCTCGACGCGCAGGCCGAGCCCGCGCAGGGCGTCGATCACCGGTCCCATGGGGCGCACCCGGGCACCCGGGTCGCCGTCGAAGGTGACGGGACGCCGCGCGAGGGCGGCGACGGGCGGCACGAAGCGCATCACGGTCCCGGCCAGCCCGCACTCGACCGTGACCGGGTCCGTGGCGTCCCACGGGGCGGGCTCGACGCGCAGGTCGGGGCCGAAGCCTCCTTCCCCCGGCACCTCCTCGACGCGGGCCCCCAGGGCGCGCAGGGCGTCGACCATGAGCCGGGAGTCGCGGGAGTGCAGGGGCGAACGCAGCCGGCACGGGCCGTCCGCCAGGGCGGCGAGCAGCAGGTACCGGTTGGTGAGGGACTTCGAGCCCGGCACCGTCAGCTCGGCGACGACGGGACGGGGACCGACGAACGGAGCCGGCCACAGCTCGTGCTGCGGGGCCGGCTCCGCGGCGTCGGGACGGGCCACGGGGGCGGAGGACTCCGACGGCATCACGACAGGGGGACCGCGGCCTAGCCCTGCTTGACGGCGTGCTGGAGGGCCTTCTCGGCCTTCGCGACCTGCTTCTGGGTGTCCTTGCCCAGCTTGGAGGCGTTCTTGCGGACGTCCCCGGCGAGGTGCTCGGCGCGCCACAGCAGGGACGGGTTGCCCTCGGTGTCCACGGCGGCGAGCATGACCGCGCCCACGAGCGAGGCGTTCTTGAACGCGGTGGAGCGGCGGGCGGCCTTCTGCTCCGCCGTGCTCGCCTCCGCGGCGCGGTAGTCGGCGTAGGCGTTGAGGGCCGTGGTGGTCACGAGGACGCCGGCCGAGAGGCGGGGCAGCCGGCCGAGGCCGAACAGCACGGCCGCGCCGACCTGCGCCGCGGCGAGCCCCTGGGCCACCATCGCGGGGTTCTGGAGTGCGGGGCCGACCTGCGGGAAGGCCTTCGTGACCGCGGACGCCGCGGGGGCGAGGTGCTGGGCGGCGCTGGACGAGGAGCGGAAGCTCTCCACCCCGTTGGCGACGTAACCGGTGGCCAGCAGCGGGCGGGCGATGCGACGGACGATGCTCATGGGTTCCTCCTCAGCGGCAGACGGTACCGCGGGGCTGTGGTCGGGCGGGTCTGGATCGGCGGACGGCGCCGCTCGTCCCATCCTAGCCACGGGGACCGCGCACGGGGCGAGCACGGCGTCACCGTGGTGGGGAATAGGCGTGGCGGTGTCTCCCGTTGTGCAGGACAGCGACCGGCCCGCCACGGGCAGGCCACCACCACAGTCCAGCGAGCGGACCCGCACGGCCGGGGGAGAGGAGCAGCCATCACCGCCCCCACGAGCGTTCTCGAGCCGGCCCCGGCCCGTGTCCCCGTAGACTGGTCCGTGATGAACGAGCAGAACCAGCAGGGGGCCGCCCCCCAGCGCACCGAGCCGCCCGTCGACGTCGAGACCGAGACCCCCGAGGACCGGAAGGCGCGCTTCGAGCAGGACGCCATGGAGTACGTGGACCAGCTCTACGCCGCCGCCCTGCGCATGGCTCGCAACCCGGCCGACGCCGAGGATCTCGTGCAGGAGGCCTACACGAAGGCCTTCTCCGCGTTCCACCAGTACAAGCCCGGCACGAACCTCAAGGCGTGGCTGTACCGCATCCTCACGAACACGTACATCAACCTGTACCGCAAGCGGCAGCGCGAGCCGCTGCAGGCGAACACCGACACCGTGGAGGACTGGCAGCTGCACCGCGCCGAGTCCCACACCTCCTCGGGGCTGCGCTCCGCGGAGGTCGAGGCGCTGGACCACCTGCCGGACAGCGACGTCAAGCGCGCCCTGCAGGAGCTGCCCGAGGAGTTCCGGCTGGCGGTGTACTTCTCCGACGTGGAGGGGTTCGCCTACAAGGAGATCTCCGAGATCATGGACACGCCGATCGGGACGGTGATGTCCCGCCTGCACCGGGGGCGGAAGCTGCTGCGCGAGAAGCTCGCCGACTACGCCGCCGAGCGCGGCTTCGACACGTCCAGGGTGACCGGCGACAAGAAGAAGGAAAAGGACAAGTAGACATGGCCGACTGCGAGAGTCTCGGATGCTGCACGGACGAGAGGATCCGGCTGATCTACGAGTACCTCGACGGGGTGCTCCCGGCGGAGGACCTCGACGAGATCCACGGCCACCTCCTCGAGTGCCCGGAGTGCGCCCGCGAGTACGACCTGGAGTGCGTGATCCGCTCCGTGGTCCGGCGGTCCTGCGCGGAGACCGCGCCCGCCGACCTGCGGGTCTCCATCCTCGCCCGGCTGCACGGGGCGCGCCAGGACCCACCGGCCGCCTGAGCGCAGCGGCGTGGGCTCCGGCCGCCCGGACGAGGCACCCCGGTCTGCGGACGGCGCCCGGCCGCACGGAGGGCCCCCGGGCACCCGGACGGACCCCGGGCACACGGAAGGGCCCCGGTCCGCGTCAGCGGTCCGGGGCCCTTCCGTCACGGCGTCGCCGGGGTCCGGGAAGGACCTCAGGCGTTGGGGCGCTTGCCGTGGTTGGCGCCGCCCTTGCGGCGGTCCTTGCGCTTGCGTCCGCGCTTGCTCATGCGAGCCTCCTGTCTGTCCGCGGTCGCCCGCGGCGGATCGTGGGTGTCGGCGTCCGTTCCCGCGTGGTCTGGAGATGTCAGCGGCGGCCGGACGAGGCACTGCTCGCCATTGTCTCACACGCGGGACGGGCGGGGCTCACCGGGGTTCGGGCAGGTCCAGCCAGTCGTACCAGCCGCGGTGCAGCACGAGCCACGCCATCAGACCGTAGCCGGCCTGGCCGGGGTGGCCGTGGTTGGCCGCGAGGTCCTTGCGCCACTGCTCGTGGTGCTGCAGCGGGTTGAACGTGTCCACGTAGACGTGGTTGCGCCGGGTCGTCACGTCCGCATAGGCGGCCGAGAGGTCCGCGATCCGGCGGTTGCGCTCGGCGTCCATCGTGGGCGGGGGGCCGACGACGAGGACCCGCACGTTGTGCTGGGAGGCGGTGTCGATGATGTTGGCCATGTTCAGCCGGGACCGCGCACTCGTGATGGACAGCTCGATGTCCAGGGTGGAGGGCGCGATGACCAGGCGGTTGTCGTGCCCGGGGGAGAAGCGGCGGGCCGCCTCCTCGAACCAGCGCTCGTTGAGCGACTCGCTGCCCTCGCCGGGCGCCGCCAGGTTGTAGGCGGACACCGGGACCACGTGGTGCGGGGTCCGGGCCATGACCCGCCCGAACCAGCCGAGGCCCCGGGGGTCGCCCTCGCCGGCCAGCAGCTCGTCACCGACTGCGACAATTCTGATCCTTCGTTGCTCCACGTCGTTCTTTCTGGTCGGGGGTGCGGGATGTCTGGGGGGACGAGCGGCGCCGGCCCGTGGGCACGGGCCGGCGCCGGACTCGCTGGGGACGTGCGGGAGGGCAGGGGCACGGGCCCCCGCCCTCCCGGGACGGGCTCAGTCGCGCTCGAAGGCCGTCTGCACCAGGGTCTCGAGCTCGGCCGCGTGGCGCTTGGCCGACCCGTTGGCCGGGGACGCGGACGCGGGGCGGGACGACAGCCGGACCGGCCGGTCGAGCTGCGGCACGAGGTTGACCGCCATGAACGGCCAGGCGCCCTGGTTGGCGGGCTCGTCCTGCGCCCACGTGAGCCGGGCCTCGGGGTACTTGCCGAGCTCCTCCCGGAGCTCCGCGAGGGGCAGCGGGTACAGCTGCTCCACGCGCACGATCGCCGTCCTCCGGTCCTTGCGCTCCTCGCGGGCCGCGGCGAGGTCGTAGTAGAGCCGGCCGGAGACCAGCACCACGTCCGTGACCTCGGAGGCCTCGAGCCCCGCCTGGTCGCCGATCACCGGGCGGAACCCGCCGGACGTGAACTCCTCGATCGGGGAGGCCGCCGCCTTGAGGCGCAGCAGCTGCTTCGGCGTGGCCACCACCAGCGGCTTGCGCGGGCGGCTGTAGGCCTGCCGGCGCAGCAGGTGGAAGTGGCTCGACGGCGTCGAGGGGTTGGCCACGACCATGTTCTTCTCGGCGCACAGCGTCAGGAAGCGCTCGATGCGGGCCGAGGAGTGGTCCGGGCCCTGCCCCTCGAAGCCGTGCGGCAGGAGCATGACCAGCGACGAGCGCTGGCCCCACTTCTGCTCCGCGGAGGAGACGAACTCGTCCAGGATGATCTGGGCGCCGTTGACGAAGTCGCCGAACTGGGCCTCCCACACGGTCAGGGCGTCGGGCCGCTCCACGGAGTAGCCGTACTCGAAGCCCAGCACGCCGTACTCGGACAGCAGCGAGTTGTAGATCGCCAGCTGCGCCTGGTTCCCGGAGAGGTGGTTGAGCGGGGTCCACTCCGCGCCGGTGTCGGAGTCGTAGAACACGGCGTGGCGCTGGGTGAAGGTGCCGCGCCGGACGTCCTGGCCGGACATCCGGACCGGGATGCCCTCCATCATGAGGGACCCGAAGGCCATGAGCTCGCCCATGCCCCAGTCCACGCCGCCCTCGCGGGTCATCGCCTCTCGGCGCTCGAGCAGCTTGCGCAGCTTCTTGTGCACGGCGAAGTCCTCGGGGACCTCCACGTGCACCGCGCCGATCCGCTCGGCGGCCTCGGTGGAGATCGCCGTGGTGCGGGGGATCGAGACCCCCGAGTCCGCCTGCTGGGCGGAGGGCCGCTCGATGTTCGAGATCGCGGCGGAGTCCCCGGTGACCAGCGGGATGGAGGAGGTCTGCGCCTCGTGGGTCTCGGCGAAGACCCGCTCCAGCCGCTCCTGGTAGTCCTTCAGCGCCCGGTCGGCCTCCTCCTGGGTGATGTCGCCGCGGCCCACGAGGTTCTCGGTGTAGATCTTGCGGGTCGAGCGCTTCTCCTCGATGAGGTTGTACATCAGCGGCTGGGTCATCGAGGGGTCGTCGCCCTCGTTGTGGCCGCGCCGCCGGTAGCACACGAGGTCGATGATGACGTCCTTGTGGAAGGTCTGCCGGTAGGCGAACGCCATCTGGCCCACGTGGGTGACGGCCTCGGGGTCGTCGGCGTTGACGTGGAAGATCGGCGCCTGGAGGCCCTTCGCGATGTCCGTCGCGTAGGTCGTGGACCGGGCCGCGGCGGGCGACGTGGTGAAGCCCACCTGGTTGTTCACGACGACGTGGACGGTGCCGCCCACGGTGTAGCCGGGCAGCAGCGCCATCTGCAGGACCTCGGCCACGACGCCCTGGCCCGCGAAGGCCGCGTCGCCGTGCACCTGGATCGGCAGCACCGGGAACGTGCCGTCGCCCTCGGGGCCGGCGCCCAGGACGTCGGTCTTGGCCCGGGCGATGCCCTCGATGACCGGGTCGGCGGCCTCGAGGTGGGACGGGTTCGCGGCGAGGTACACCTGGGTCTCGTTGCCGTTGTCGGAGGTGAAGGAGCCCTCCGTGCCGAGGTGGTACTTCACGTCGCCCGAGCCCTCGGTGGTGCGCGGGTCCTGGCTGCCCTCGAACTCCCGGAAGACCTGGGCGTAGGACTTGCCGGCGATGTTGGTGAGCACGTTGAGCCGGCCGCGGTGGGCCATGGCGATGCCCACGCCCGCGAGCCCGGCGTCGGCGGCGTCGGAGATGATCTCGTCCAGCAGCGGGATCAGGGACTCGCCGCCCTCGAGGGAGAAGCGCTTCTGGCCGACGTACTTGGTTTGCAGGAACGTCTCGAACGCCTCGGCGGCGTTGAGCCGGCCGAGGATGCGGAACTGCTCCTCACGGCTGGGCTTCTGGTACCCGTGCTCGAGCTGGTCCTGGAACCACTCGCGCTCCTCCGGCTCCTGCAGGTGCATGTACTCCACGCCGAGGGTGCGGCAGTAGGCGTCCCGCAGCCGGCCCAGGATGGTGCGCAGGCTCAGGACGTCCGCGCCGCCGAATCCCCCGGTGGGCCACTCGCGCTCCAGGTCCCACAGGGACAGCCCGTAGGTGCGGATGTCGAGGTCCGGGTGCTTGCGCATCACGTACTCGAGCGGGTTGGTGTCCGCCATGAGGTGTCCGCGGACCCGGTACGCGTGGATGAGCTGCTGGATCCGGGCGACCTTGTTGACCTGGATCTCCGGGTTGACCTGGTTGTCCACGGCCCAGCGCACGGGCTCGTAGGGGATCCGCAGGGCCTCGAAGATCTCGTCGTAGAAGTCGTCGGCGCCCAGCAGGTAGGACTCGATCAGGCGCAGGAACTCGCCGGAGCCCGCGCCCTGGATGACGCGGTGGTCGTAGGTCGAGGTCAGCGTGATGATCTTCGAGACCGCGTGCCGCGCGATGGTCTTGGGGGAGGAGCCCCGGTACTCGGCGGGGTGGTCGAGCGCGCCGACGCCGACGATGCACGCCTGCCCCTTGGACAGCCGCGGCACGGAGTGGACCGTGCCGATGCCGCCCGGGTTGGTCAGGGACACCGTGGTGCCCTGGTAGTCCTCCATGGTCAGCTCGTTGGCGCGCGCGCGGCGGACGACGTCCTCGTACGCGTTCCAGAACTGCATGAAGGACATGGCCTCGGCGCCCTTGATGTTCGGCACCACGAGGTTGCGGGAGCCGTCCTTGTTCGGGATGTCGATGGCGATGCCGAAGTTGACGTGGGCGGGGTGCACCGCGACGGGCTTGCCGTCCTGCTCGTCGTAGACGACGTTCTGGGACGGGTAGTTGGCCAGCGCCTTGATCACGGCGTAGCCGATGAGGTGCGTGAAGGACACCTTGCCGCCACGGTTGCGGGCGAGGTGGCTGTTGATCACGATCCGGTTGTCGATCAGCAGCTTCGCCGGGACGGCGCGGACCGTCGTGGCGGTGGGCACCGTGAGGGACGCGTCCATGTTGGCGGCCACGGCCTTCGCGGGCCCGCGCAGCTTGACGACCTTGTCCTCGGCCGGCGCGTCGTGGTTGGGGGCCGTGGCGCGGGCGCGGGCGGGCTGGGCCGGAATGGGCTTCTTCGCGTCCGCGGCCTCGGTCTCACCGTGGTCGGACTCGGGCCGGCCCTCCGCCTTGGCCCCGGACCGGGTGGGCGCCGGCGCCGTCGCGGGCTTCGCCGTCGGGGCGGATGCGGTCCGGGCGGAGGCGGTCGGGGCGGAGGCGGTTCGGGCGGCGGTTCCGGAGGAGGTCCTCCGGGCCGCGGGGGGCTGGGCGGCGGCCTTGGGCTGGACGGGGGAGGCCGCGGGGGCCGCCTCCTTCGCGGGGGCCTGGGCGGCCCCGGGCGCCGGGGACTGCGCGGAGGCCGGCTGCTCCGCGGCGGTGCCGCTGTCCGCGCTCATCGACTCGAAGATGGGCCACCACTTCTCGTCCACCGAGTTCTTGTCCGTCCGGTACTTCTCGAACAGTTCGTCGACGAGCCACTCGTTACCTGCGAATTCTTCAGGGATGGGGTGCTGTGGCTGATGTGGCACGGGGAATACGCCTCTTCCATGGTTGATCGCGTGGAGGCCGTCTGCCCGGTCCCCACAGTGTCGGTCCCGGCAGCGTCCGGACCGCCGCCGGTGTTCGTCGCCGGCCGTCTCCCGTGACAGCCGGCGGCGTCCGCCTCCGGGAGCTGCCGGACGGTCGTCGACCGGGCGCGGCCGTACCTCCGGCGAGTCTAGTGATCCGCGCGGCGGCATGGCTAGTCCGCCGCCCCGCCCCCGGGGCGCGTGTCGCGGGCCCCGGCTAGACTGGCGGGCGTGCGATTCCTCAACACCCCCACGTCCGACCTGACCTACAGCGACGTCTTCCTCGTCCCCTCGAGCTCCCGGGTCACCTCCCGGTTCGACGTCGACCTCACCCCGCGCGACGGCACGGGCGCCACCGTGCCGCTGGTGGCCGCGAACATGACGGCCGTCACCGGGCGCCGGATGGTCGAGACGCTCGCCCGCCGCGGCGGACTGGGCATCCTGCCGCAGGACATCCCGCTCGACGTCATCGCGGACGTCACGTCCTGGGTCAAGGACCGCTCGCCGCGCTTCGAGACGCCCGTGGTCCTCGGCGCCGAGGACACCGTCCACGACGCCCTGGGCATCATGCACAAGCGCCCCCACGGCGCCGTGGTGGTCTGCGGCCCGGAGCGGGCCTACCGCGGTGTGGTGCTCGCCGCCGACTGCGCCGAGGTGGACCGCTTCACGCAGCTCGGCTCGATCATGCGCACCGACGCCCCGGTGTTCTCGCTGGCGGAGGTCCGTGCCGGGTCCGGCGACGACGTCCTCGCCGCCGCCTACGACCGGCTCGCCCAGTCCCGCGCCCACGTGGCGCCGGTGCTCGACGGGGACACGGTCGTGGGCGTGCTGACCCGCAAGGGCACGGTCCGCTCCACCATCTACACCCCCGCGCTGGACGGCGCGGGCCGGCTCCGGGTGGGCGCCGCCGTCGGGATCAACGGGGACGTCCGCGGCAAGGCGCGGGCACTGCTCGACGCCGGCGTGGACGTGCTCGTCGTGGACACCGCGCACGGCCACCAGCGCAAGATGGTGGAGGCCCTCGAGCAGGTCCGCGCGGCGGCCCCCGACGTGCCCGTCGTGGCCGGCAACGTGGTCACCGCCGACGGCGTCCAGGACCTCGTCGACGCCGGCGCGGACATCGTGAAGGTCGGCGTGGGCCCCGGCGCGATGTGCACCACCCGGATGATGACCGCCGTGGGCCGGCCGCAGTTCTCCGCCGTGCTCGAGTGCGCCGAGGCCGCCGCCGGGCTGGGCCGGCACGTCTGGGCGGACGGCGGCGTGAAGCACCCCCGGGACGTGGCCCTCGCGCTCGCGGCCGGGGCCAGCCAGGTGATGGTGGGCTCCTGGTTCGCCGGCACCCACGAGGGCCCCGGCGAGCTGAACGTGGACGCCGACGGCCGCATGTACAAGGAGAGCTTCGGCATGGCCTCGACCCGCGCCGTGCGCGAGCGCACCCGCGGCGAGGGCGCCTTCGCCCGGGCCCGCAAGGGACTGTTCGAGGAGGGCATCTCGAGCTCCAAGATGTACCTGGACCCCGAGCGCCCCGGCGTGGAGGACCTCGTGGACCAGATCACCGCGGGCGTGCGCAGCTCCATGACCTACGCGGGCGCCACGACCCTCGAGCAGTTCGCGGCCCGGGCCGTGGTCGGCATCCAGTCGGCCTCCGGCTACGAGGAGGGCAGGGCGCGCCCCGTCAGCTGGGCGTGAGCACGCGCCCGGCGGCTCCCGCTCCGGTACCCTGGAGCTCTCATGGACTCGTTCAGTAGTTGCCGGCCCGGCCGCGGCGTCCCCCGCCGCGGCCCCCGAGCCGGCTCACCCACCGTCCCCCTCCCCACCCCCGGCCGCCCGGCCCCCGACCGCCCCGCCCGCGCACGGCGGGACGCCACGGAAGGCCGCTCCTGATGGAATGGCTGCTCCTGGCGGCGGGCCTGCTCCTCATCCTCGGCACGGGCTTCTTCGTGGCCGTGGAGTTCTCGCTCGTGGCCCTCGACCAGACCACGGTGCGCCGGGCGATCGCCGAGGGCGACCGTGCGGCGGAACCACTGCTCAAGTGCCTCAAGTCCCTGTCCACGCAGCTCTCCAGCTGCCAGCTCGGGATCACCCTGACCACCCTGCTCACCGGCTACACCCTGGACCTCGCGCTCCAGTCCTTCCTGCGGGAGCCGATCGCCGAGCTCACCGGCCTGTCCGTGGCGGCGGCCGGGGGAGCGACCCTGGCGCTGTCGATGCTCATCTCCACCCTGCTGTCCATGCTGCTGGGCGAGCTCGTGCCCAAGAACTGGGCCATCGCGGAGGCGTTCCGGGTGGGCCGGCGGGTCGCCCGTCCCCAGCTCCTGTTCACCGCGGTGTTCAAGCCGTTCGTCGTCACCCTCAACGGCGTGGCCAACCGCGTCCTGCACCTGTTCGGGATGGAGGCCAAGGAGGAGCTCTCGGGCGCGCGCTCCCCGGAGGAGCTGTCCTCGATGGTCCGCCGCTCCGCGAAGATGGGCACCCTGGACGCCGGCACCGCCGCGTTCGTCGCCAAGACCCTCACGTTCGCGGAGCGCACGGCCGCGGACGTCATGACGCCCCGGATCCGCGTGCAGATGCTCGACTCCCACGAGTCCGTCGCGGACGTCGTGGCCGTGGCCTCCCGCACCGGGCACTCCCGCTTCCCCGTGATGGACGACTCCCCGGACGACGTCCGCGGCGTGGTCCACGTCAAGAAGGCCGTGGCCGTGCCGTCGGAGCGCCGCGCCGCCCTGGAGTGCGGGGCGATCATGGAGGACGTCCTGCGCGTGCCCGAGACCGTCCACCTGGACTCCCTGCTCGTGCAGCTGCGCTCCGGCGGGCTCCAGATGGCCGTCGTCGTCGACGAGTGGGGCGGCACCGCCGGCGTCGTCACCCTGGAGGACCTCGTGGAAGAGGTGGTCGGGGAGGTCTCCGACGAGCACGACCGGCTCAGCCTCGGCGCCCTGCAGTCCGCGGCGGGCGAGTGGTACTTCCCCGGACTGATGCGCCCCGACGAGGTCTCCGAGCAGATCACCGAGCTCGACATCGAGGACGGTCCCGCCTACGAGACCATGGGCGGGTTCATGATGGACCGGCTCGGACAGATCCCGAAGCCCGGGGACGTGGTCCCCGTGCAGGGCGGCGTGCTCGAGGTCGCCCGGATGGAGGGGCGCCGCGTGGACCGCATCCGCTTCGTCCCGGCACCGGCCGAGCCCGAGGACGCCCCGGCAGGGGCCCGCGAGAGCGGCGCCCGAGAGGAGGACGCACGATGAGCGACTGGGCAGGCCTGGCATGGCTCGTGGTGCTCCTGGCGGGCAACGCCTTCTTCGTGGGCGGCGAGTTCGCCGTCATGTCCGCGCGGCGCAGCCAGATCGAGCCGCTGGCCGAGGACGGCCACAAGCGGGCCCGGACGGCGCTGTACGCGATGGAGCACGTGTCCCTGATGCTGGCCTGCTGCCAGCTGGGCATCACCGTGTGCTCGCTGCTGATCCTCAACATCTCCGAGCCGGCGCTGCACCACATCGTCTCCGGCCCGCTGGAGCACCTGGGCGTGCCGGCCGAGGTCGCCGATGTCAGCGGGTTCCTCACGGCCCTGCTCGTGGTCACCTTCCTGCACGTGGTGTTCGGGGAGATGGTGCCGAAGAACATGTCGGTGTCCGCCGCGGACCGCGCGGTGCTGCTGCTCGCACCGCCGCTCGTGTTCGTCTCCCGCGTGGTCAAGCCGGTCATCGCCACGCTGAACTGGGCGGCGAACCACGTCCTGAAGCTCATGGGCATCGAGCCGAAGGACGAGGTCTCCTCGACCTTCACCCTCGACGAGCTCCAGTCCATCGTGGCGGAGTCCACGAAGGAGGGCACCGTGGCGGACCAGACGGGTCTGCTGTCCGGCGCCCTCGAGTTCTCGTCCAAGCGCACCGCCGACGTCATGGTGCCCCTGCACCAGCTCGTGACGCTGCCCGAGGACGCCTCCGCCGCGGAGGTCGAGAAGGCGGTGGCCCGCACCGGCTTCTCCCGGTTCGCCCTCACGGAGGACGACGGCGAGCTCAACGGCTACCTGCACATCAAGGACGTGCTCTCGATCCCGGAGAGCCGCTACAACGAGCCGGTGCCGGTGACCCGGGTGCGCTCGCTGGCGAACCTGCGCCCCGGCATCGAGATCGACGACGCGCTGGCGGCGATGCAGCGCACGGGCTCGCACCTGGCGCGCGTGGTCGACGCCGGCGGGCAGACCCTGGGCGTGCTGTTCCTCGAGGACGTCATCGAGGAGCTGGTGGGGGAGATCCGGGACACCACCCAGGACCGGCGGCAGCGCCGCGGGGACCGGATGGACGCCTCGGAACCACCGCGCTGACGGACCGGCACCCGCCGACCGGCCCCCCGCGGGGACTCCCGCGGGGGGCCGGTGCGTCCTCGGCGTCCCGACGGCTTGGTAGCATGGCGCGCTGAGGACAACCGTTCTCATCCGAGTGCTCAGGTCCCGGCGCCCCGCGGCGATCCCGAAGGGGCCGCGACCGGGCAGGAACGGACCCACCATGACCGCGCTGCTCCCCGCCGCGCCTCCGCGCGCCGCCCTCCGGGCCACCGCCCTCGCCGGAGCGGTGCTCCTGGGCGTGACCGCGTGCGCGGACGGCGCCGCCGTGGGGGCCGGGCCGGACGACGCCCTGACCGTCGTGACCACCACGACCGTCTACGCCGACGTGGTGCGGGAGATCGCCGGGGACGCCGTGGTCGTGGACCCGATCATCGACTCCACGGTCCAGGACCCCCGCTCCTACGAGGCCACCCCCGAGGACCGGGCCGCCCTGGCGGACGCCGACCTGGTGGTGCTCAACGGCGGGGGCTACGACGCGTTCATGGAGGACCTCGCCGCCGAGGGCGACGCCCCGGTGGTCGAGGCCTACGGCGTCTCGGGCCTGGCCGGTGAGACGGCCGGGCCCGCCCCGCACGAGGGCCACGAGCACGAGGGCCACGAGCACGGCGAGAGCAACCAGCACGTCTGGTACGACCTCGACGCCATGGACGACGTCGCCCGGGCGCTCGCCGCCCGGCTCGCCGCGCTCGACCCGCGCGGCGCGACCGCCTACCGGGACAACGCCGGTGCCTTCGCCGCCCAGCTCTCGGGCCTGCGGCAGCAGCTCGCCGAGGTGCCCGCCGACAACGCGGCCTTCGTGGCGGTCGAGCCCGTGGCGGTCCACCTGCTCGAGGACGCGGGGCTCCACGACGACACCCCCGCGGAGTGGGCCGCGGCCGTCGAGAACGGCACCGACGTCCCCCCGCTCGTCCTCCGGCAGGTCCGGGACGAGATGCGGGACGGCCACGTGCAGTTCCTCGCGTTCGACGCGGGCACCGGCTCGGCCCGGACCGAGCAGCTGCGCGACGACGCCCGGTCCGCCGGCGCGGTGGTCGTGGAGCTCACCGGGACCCTGCCCGAGGGCACCTCCTACCTGGAGTGGATGGACGGCAACGTCACCGCGGTCGCGGAGGCCCTGGGCGCGCTGCGGCCGACGGCCCCGGGCGCGGGGTGACCGCGGGGACCCGGACGGCCGCCCCGCCGCGAGGGCACGGGGCAGGTCGCCGATGAGCCGCCGCGCCGCCGCGGTGCGCACGAACCTCCGGTCCGGCGCGCCCGACCGCGCTCAGGCCAGGACGCGGACCGCCGCGGGGAGCACGTCCACGCGCGCGGGCAGGGGGCCGAGGCGTTCCCCGTCCGCGTAGGCGGTGACGTCCGGGGCGTGCACGGCCACGGAGCGCACCTGTTCGATCCGGACGCACTCCAGCGCCACGTGCCGGCCCGAGAACAGCCGGGGGAACAGGAACAGGAACCGGAGCCGGCCCAGGGGCGCCACCGTGAAGAGCTCCAGCAGGCCGTCGTCCTCCCGGGCGCCGGGCACGATCCGCAGGCCGCCCCCGATCGACGACGTGTTGGCGACGTTCAGCAGGACCCCTTCCCGGCGCTCCGCGCGGCGCCGGCCGCCGGCGTCCTCGATCTCGAGCCGGTAGTGCACGGTGCGCAGCCGAGCGATCTCCACCAGGACGGCCAGCAGGTACTTGGTGGACCCGGTCAGGCGAAGCCACCGGTTGGCGCGCTCGTTGACCACGGCGTCGAACCCGGCGCACAGGGCGGTCGCGAAGCAGGACGTGCGCCCGTCCGCGAAGCGCACCCGGCCGACGTCGAGGCGCCGGACGCCGGGTTCGTCGAGCCGGCGCAGGATCCGGCCCGCCGCGGCGACCGGGTCGAGGAGCGGGATGCGCAGGTGGCGGGCCAGGTCGTTGCCGGTGCCGCACGGCACGACGCCCAGCGGGATGTCGACGCCCTGCGCGGCGAGCTCCACGAGCACCCCGAGACCGGCCTGGACCATCCCGTCCCCGCCCACGACCACGAGCGCCCGGGTGCTGAGGGCCTGCGCCCGCAGGCGGTCGCGCACCAGCGCCACCAGGGCGCCGAGGTCCTCGGCGGTGAGCACCACGGCCTCGTCACCGCCGGTGCGCAGCAGCTCCGCGGCCCGGTGGGCGTCCTCGAGGGCCCGGCCGCGGCCGGCACGGGGGTTGACCGCCAGGACGAAGGCGCCGCGGGACGAGCCCGGCTCAGCCATCGGCCCGCCGCGCCCCGCAGGCGGCGCACAGACCGCTGATCTCGACCGTGTGGTCCACCTCGGTGAAGCCGTGGGCGGCCGCGGTGCGCCCGGCCCACTCCTCGACCGTGGGGGCCTCGAGCTCCACGGCGGCGCCGCAGCGGCGGCACACCAGGTGGTGGTGGTGGTGCTCGGCCGCGCAGCGGCGGTAGATCGCCTCGCCGTCGTCGCTGCGCAGGACGTCCAGCTCCCCGAGCTCGGACATCGACTGCAGGATCCGGTAGGTCGTGGCCAGGGAGACGGAGTCGCCGCGCTCCCGCAGCAGAGCGTGCAGGTCCTGCGTGGAGATGAAGTCCTCCAGGGACGCGAGCGCCCGCGCGACGGCACGGCGCTGCCGGGTGTTGCGGACCTCCCCGGCGCTCCCCCCGCTGGTTCTCACGCTCACGCCTCGTCCTCTCCTCGCTGGTGCCCGGGCAGGTCACCAGCTTAACAAGGACCGCCCGACACGTGCCCCGCCGCCCTGTGGGGCACGGCCGGACCCGGGGATAGGGTGGGCCCATGGAGCTGATCAAGTACACCCACTCGTGCGTGCGGCTCGAGAAGGCGGGCCGTGTCCTGGTGATCGACCCGGGCAAGTTCTCCGGGCGGGACGAGCTGGCGGAGGCCCTCGACGGGGCCGATGCCCTGCTCGTCACGCACGAGCACCCCGACCACCTGGACCCCGAGCCGGTGCGCGCGCACCTCCGGGCGCACCCGGAGCTGCAGGTGTACGCCCCGGCCCCGGTGGCCGCGGAGCTCCGGGAGGCCCTGGGGGAGGGCCACGTGATCCACGACGCCGAGCCCGAGACCGTGCTGGACCTCGACGGCTTCACCGTGCGGACGTTCGGCGGCCAGCACGCGCTGATCCACTCGCTCATCCGCACCGTGGACAACATCGGCTACCTGGTCGACGACACGGTCTACCACCCCGGTGACTCGCTGGTGGTCCCGCACGGGCTGGCCGCCCCCGTGCTGCTGGCCCCCATCCACGCGCCGTGGAACAAGCTGGCGGAGGTCATCGACTTCGTGGTGGCTGTGCGTCCCGAGCGGGTCTTCCAGATCCACGACGGCCTGCTCTCCGCCGAGGGTCTCGGCGTGATCGAGGGACAGCTGACCTCCTTCGCCGCGAAGTACGGGGCCGAGTACCGCCACCTCGCCACCGGCGAGCGCGTCGCCCTGTAGCCGCGGGCCCGCCCGGCGCGCCGACCGATCCCGACCCACCACCGAAAGGGAGCACCTGTGAGCACCGTCTTCACGAAGATCATCGAGGGGGAGATCCCCGGCCGCTTCGTCTGGCAGGACGAGCGCTGCGTCGGCTTCCTGTCGATCGACCCGCTCTCCCAGGGCCACACCCTCGTGGTCCCGCGCGAGGAGCACGACCACTGGATCGACCTGCCCGAGGACCTGGCGGCCCACCTGATGGTGGTCTCCCAGCGGATCGGGCAGGCCATCGACGCCGTGTGGCACCCGGCGCGGGTGGGCCAGATGATCCAGGGCTTCGAGGTCCCGCACACCCACGTCCACGTCTGGCCGGCGGACACGGTCGAGCAGTTCCAGTTCGTCAACG
Source organism: Kocuria arenosa (assembly GCF_042879215.1). Lineage (NCBI taxonomy): Bacteria > Bacillati > Actinomycetota > Actinomycetes > Micrococcales > Micrococcaceae > Kocuria > Kocuria arenosa. Next base: position 239,451 of record NZ_JBHZTA010000005.1, read on the forward strand.
TGATCCGGAACCCGGACCCCGCCTGGATGGACGAGGCCGCGGAGCGCATCCGGGCCGCCCTCGCCGAGGCCGGGCACGGGTCCGCCGTGCCGCAGGCCTGACCCGCCGCCTGGACCCTCCGGCCTGATGTGCCGGCCTGGCGCGCCGGCTGGGCTCTCCGCGGCCCGGTCCTCGGGACCGGGCCGCGGAGAGCCGCCGCCGGCTCAGGCCCGGGCCGCCCCGAGGGCGTCCTTGAGGGACTTCCGGATCCGCTTCTCCGAGACGGTGTGGGCGGTGCCCAGCTCCTGGGCGAACAGCGAGACCCGCAGCTCCTCGATCATCCAGGCCACCCGGCGCAGCTCGTCGGGGACCGGGGCGTGCGGGGGCAGGGAGTCCAGCGCGGCGTCGTAGTCGTCCTCGAGCTTCTGCACGGCGAGCATGCCGACCGTGTCCCGCTGCAGGTGGCCGGCGAGCTTCTCGAGACGCACCTCCATCGCCCGCACGTAGCGGGGCAGGTGCTGGAGCTGGTCGTAGCCGGTGGCGGCGACGAAGCCCGGGTGCACGAGGTGCTCCAGCTGGGCCTTGACGTCGTTGAGCGAGTTCACCGCGGCGAGCGAGGAGGACCGCTTGAGCTGCTTGCGGATCCGCGCCGCCCCGGAGAGCACCTGCTCCACGAGCGCGGTGACCTGGAAGACGGTGTCGATGAGCTCGGCCCGCACGTGCTCGTGCAGCGCGTCGAACGCGGCGCGGGTGTACGGGGGTTCGGCCGGCGTGAGCTTGTCGATCGCGGCGACCGTGCAGTCCGCGATGAGCTCCGTCACCGACCCGTGCGGGTTCTGCGTGAAGACCAGCTTCTCGCGGTTGTTGAGGTGCTCCAGCACGTACCGCTCGGGAGAGGGGATGCGCAGCTGCAGCAGGGTGATCACCCCGCGGCGCTGCGCGGCCCGCTGCTCGGCGGCCGAGGAGAGGATGCGCACGGCCACCGTGGCCTCCCGGCCGGGCCGCTGCGTCGCCGAGGCGCGGGGGCGCTCGGGGACGAGCGCCGGCCACCCGGTGATCCGCTGGCCCGCCACCGTGGTCTCGACGCTGCGCGGCAGGTCCTCCTCGGGCCACGCCGTCAGCCCCGAGCGCTCGAGCGCCGGCGGGGCCGCCTCCGGGGGCCGCGGGGCGGGGGAGCGCGGGCCCGTCCGGGCCGCTCCTCCGGACGGGGCCCCGGAGGGCGCGCCGGGCACCGCGCCGAGGGACTCGGCCAGGGCGGCGCGGATCTCGTCGTGCAGCTCCGACCGGAGCGCCTCGAGGTCCTCGCCCTCGCCCAGCACCCGGTTGCGGCGGTCCCGCACCTCGAAGCGCATCCGCAGGTGGGCCGGGACGGCCTCCCAGTTCCAGGACCCCGGCGGGACCACGTGGCCCTTGAGCCGGCGCAGGACCAGCTCCAGGGACGGTTCGAGGGCGTCGACGGCCGGGTCGAAGTCGGCGTCGAGCATCGCGACCGCCTGGCGGGCGACGTCCGGGGCCGGCACGAAGTTGCGGCGCACTGCCTTCGGCAGGGACTTGATGAGCGCCGTGACGAGCTCGGTGCGGAACCCGGGGATCTGCCACCGGAACTGCTCGGGGTCCAGCTGGTTGAGGAACAGCACGGGCACGCGCACGGTCACGCCGTCCGCCTGGTCGGAGCCCGGCGCGAACTCGTAGGTGAGGTCGAGCACCAGCTCCCCGTCCCGGGTGCGCCGGACCCACTGGCGCGGGTAGAGCGACTCGTCGTAGCCGCCGGCCTCCTCGGCGATCAGGTCCTCGGGGTCCAGGTCCAGGAGGTGCTCGTCCTGCTGCCGGGCCTTCTTCCACCACGCGTCGAAGTGCCGTGCCGAGACCACGGAGTCGGGGATCCGGGCGTCGTAGAACGCGAACAGGGCCTCGTCGTCGACCCGCAGGTCCTTGCGGCGCAGCCGGTTCTCGAGCTCCTCGACCTCGGCCAGGCGCTTGCGGTTGCGCGCCCAGAACCGGTGCCGGGTCTGCCAGTCGCCCTCCACGAGGGCGTGGCGGAGGAACAGCTCCCGCGCCAGGGCGGGGTCCACCCGCCAGAAGTTGATCCGGCGCTGGGCCACGACGGGCACGCCGTAGAGGGTCACCTTCTCGTAGGCCATCACGGAGCCCTGCGCCCGGGACCAGTGCGGCTCCGACACGCTGCGCTTGACCAGGTGCGGGGCCAGCTCCTCGGCCCACAGCGGGTCGATCGCGGCGTTGACGCGCGCCCACAGCCGGGAGGTCTCCACGAGCTCCGCGGACATGACCCAGTCCGGGGACTTCTTGAACAGGTTGGAGCCCGGGAAGACGGCGAACCGCGAGCCGCGGGCGCCCTGGTACTCGCGCTTGCGCTCGTCCTTGAGCCCGATGTGGCTGAGCAGCCCCGCCAGCAGCGAGACGTGGATCTCCCGCTCCTTCCCGGAGGGGTCCACCTCCCGGCCCTTGCCGACCCGGATGCCGACCTGCTGGCCCATCTGGCGCAGCTGGGCGTAGAGGTCCTGCCACTCCCGGATCCGCAGGAAGTTCAGGTGCTCGCGCCGGCACAGCTTCCGGAACTGCGTCGAGGAGAGCTCCTCCTGCTGCTCCTGCACGTAGCGCCACAGCAGCAGCCAGCTCGTGAAGTCCGAGTTCTCGTCGAAGAACCGCTTGTGCAGCTCGTCGGCCTGCTGCCGCTTCTCCAGGGGGCGCTCGCGGGGGTCCTGCACGGTCAGCGCCGCCGCGAGGACCATGACCTCCCGGGCGCAGCCCCGCCGGTCCGCCTCCACGATCATCCGGCCCAGCCGCGGGTCCACCGGCAGCTGCGCCAGCTGCCGGCCCACCGGGGTGAGGGGTCCGCCGCGGGAGTCGTCGTCCCGCGGACCCCCCGCGGACGCGCCCCGCGGTTCCTTGAGGGCGCCCAGCTCCCGGAGCAGGGCCACGCCGTCCTTGACGGCCCGGGACTCCGGCGGCTCCACGAACGGGAACCGCTCGATGTCCCCGGGCTCCTTCACGACCCCCACCGAGGTCATCTGCAGGATCACGGCGGCCAGGGACGTCCGCAGGATCTCGGGGTCGGTGAACTCCGGGCGGGAGAGGTAGTCCTCCTCCGAGTAGAGCCGGATGCAGATGCCGTCGGAGACGCGCCCGCAGCGGCCCGCGCGCTGGTTCGCCGAGGCCTGGGAGATGCGCTCGATCGGGAGGCGCTGCACCTTGGTCCGCACCGAGTAGCGCGAGATGCGCGCCGTGCCCGGGTCGATCACGTACTTGATGCCCGGGACGGTCAGCGACGTCTCGGCCACGTTGGTGGCCAGCACGATCCGGCGACGGCCCGACGGCGCGAACACCCGGTGCTGCTCCGCCATGGACAGCCGGCCGAACAGGGGCAGGATCTCGGCGTCGGCCAGGCCGCGGACCCGTTTGAGGGTGCCCTGCAGCGCCTCCTGGGCGTCGCGGATCTCCCGCTCGCCGGCGAAGAAGATCAGGATGTCCCCGGGCGGCTCGGAGGAGAGCTCCTCGACGGCGTCGCACACGGCGTCGATGGGGTCCCGGTCCTCGTCCTCCAGCCCGTCGCCGGTGTCCTCGGCGTCCGGGCCGCCGTCCCCCGAGCGCGGCTGGGCCAGGGGGCGCCAGCGGACCTCCACCGGGTACGTGCGGCCCGAGACCTCGATGACCGGGGCCTTCTCCGGCTCGGCGCCCTCGGCCGGCTCCGGCGCGAAGTGCCGGGCGAAGCGCTCGGGGTCGATCGTGGCCGACGTGATGATCACCTTGAGGTCCGGGCGCCGGGGCAGGATCCGCCGGAGGTAGCCCAGCAGGAAGTCGATGTTGAGGGAGCGCTCGTGGGCCTCGTCGATGATGATCGCCGAGTACTTCTGCAGCAGCCGGTCGTGCTGGATCTCGGCGAGCAGGATGCCGTCGGTCATCAGCTTGACCTGCGAGTCGGCGCCCACCTCGGAGGTGAAGCGCACCTGGTAGCCGACCGTGCCGCCGATCTTCTCGCCCAGCTCCGAGGAGATCCGCTCCGCCACCGAGCGCGCCGCGATCCGCCGCGGCTGGGTGTGGCCGATCAGGCCGCGCTCGCCCAGGCCGAGCTCGAGGCACATCTTCGGGATCTGCGTCGTCTTGCCGGACCCGGTCTCGCCGGCGATCACGACCACCTGGTGCGCGGCGATCGCGCCCATGATGTCCTCGCGGCGCGCGGAGACCGGGAGGTTCTCGGGATAGACGATGGTTCGGGGGCTGCCCAGGGATGCTGACATGACCTCCCGATCCTACCGGGGACACGGGCCGCGGAGGGCCCGGTCCCGGTGGACGATCGGGCACCGGCGACACGCCGTCGGCGCCGTTATGTCACCACTTGTGAGCTGCCTCTCATTTTGTGACCGAACGGAAGGTAATATCGCTGACACCACTCGTTCCCGAAAGGACCCACCATGAAGCGACTGTTCCCGATGACGGCGGCCCTCGCCTCCACCGCCCTGCTGCTCACGGCCTGCGGCGGCTCCGACACCGAGACCGCCGGGGGCGGGGGCGGCGGCGAGGCCGCCGAGGAGGCCACCGTCGGGATCAGCCAGTTCGTGGAGCACCCCTCGCTGGACGCGGCACGCGAGGGCTTCCTCGCGGCGCTCGAGGAGGGCGGCTACACGGAGGGGGAGAACCTCACCCTCGACTTCCAGAACGCCTCGGGCGACCAGGGCACCTCCACCAGCATCGCGTCCAACATGGCGTCCTCGGACGCCGACCTGGTCCTGGCCATCGCGACGCCGTCCGCCCAGGGCCTGGCCCAGTCCGTCACCGACCGCCCGGTGCTGTTCACGGCCGTCACCGACCCGGTCGAGGCCGGGCTGGTCGACTCCCTCGACAGCCCCGGCGGCAACGTCACCGGGACCACCGACATGAACCCGGTCGCCGAGCAGATCGCGCTGGTCAAGCAGCTCGACCCGGAGGCGAGGTCCGTGGGCATCATCTACAGCTCCGGCGAGACGAACTCGCAGGTCCAGGTCGACCTCGCGAAGGAGGCCGCCGCGGAGGAGGGGCTGGAGGTCGTCGAGAAGTCGGTGACCAACACCTCCGAGGTGGCCCAGGCCGCCGAGTCCTTCGACACGGACGCCATCTACGTGCCCACCGACAACAAGGTGGTCTCCGGCCTCGAGGCCGTGATCGCCGCCGCCGAGTCCAAGCAGATCCCCCTGATCGCGGGCGAGGGCGACTCCGTGGAGCGCGGCGCCCTCATCACCCAGGGCCTGGACTACGAGCAGCTCGGCCGCCAGACCGGCGAGATGGCCGTGCGCATCCTCAAGGAGGGCGAGGACCCCGCGTCCATGCCCGTGGAGTCCCAGGAGGACACCCAGCTGATCATCAACCTGCAGGCCGCCGAGCGGATGGGCGTGGAGGTCCCCCAGGAGCTGCGCGACTCCGCCGACCAGGTCATCGAGTAGTCCCGGGCGGCCGGGACGGCGCCGGCGCCCGGAGATCCCGGACACCGGCCCGCCCGGCCCCCGGCCCACCGCGGCACCCCCTTCCGACGGGGGCGCGCCCGCCCGATCGGCGGACGGCCCCCGTCTCCCACCAACCAGAACGGATCCAGCAGAAGTGATAGCCGGTATCGAACTCGGACTGCTCTACGCGGTCATGGCGCTGGGCGTCTACCTCACGTTCCGGGTGCTCGACTTCCCCGACCTGACGGTCGACCAGTCCTTCACCACGGGCGCCGCCACCACGGCGATGATCATCCTCGGCGGCGGCAGCCCCTGGCTCGCCACTGCCGCCGGTTTCCTGACCGGGGCGCTCGCCGGGCTCATCACGGGCCTGCTCCACACCAAGGCCCACATCAACGGTCTGCTCGCGGGCATCCTCACCATGACCGCGCTCTACTCCATCAACCTGCGGGTCATGGACGGCAAGGCCAACCTGTCCCTGCTGCGCGAGGACACGGTCTTCACCCCGCTCGCCGAGATGGGCGTGCAGGGGACGTGGATCGGCATCGCCCTGTTCCTGCTCGGCGTCGCCGTGGTCAAGGTCCTCCTCGACTGGTTCCTCTACACGGACGCCGGCCTCGCCATGCAGGCCACCGGCGACAACCCGGAGATGATCCGCTCCTTCGGGGTGAACACGGACCACCAGAAGATGCTGGGCCTGTGCCTGTCCAACGGGCTCGTCGGCCTCGCCGGGTCCCTCGTGGCCCAGTACCAGGGCTTCGCCGACATCGGCATGGGCATCGGCCTCATCGTCGTCGGGCTCGCCTCCGTGATCCTCGGCCAGGGGCTCTTCGGCTCGCGCACGGTCGTGATGGCGACCCTGGCCGTCGTCCTCGGCTCGGTCGTCTACCGCCTGGTCATCACCGTGGCGCTGCAGGCGGGCCTCAACCCGTCCGACATGAAGCTGATCTCCGCGGTGCTCGTGGTGGCCGCGCTCGTGGTGCCGCAGCTGCAGTTCTTCAGGCGCCGCAGGGAACGGCACCTCGCGAGCGAGGCGGCGCGTCTCGTCGACGACCTCACCGACACCCCCGCGACCACGAAGGCAGGTGCCTGAGCCGTGCTCACCATCGACAACGTCCACAAGACGTTCTTCGCCGGGACCGTCAACGAGCGGCGCGCCCTCGCCGGCGTCTCGCTGACCCTGCAGGAGGGCGACTTCCTCACCGTCATCGGCTCCAACGGCGCCGGCAAGTCGACGATCCTCAACGCCATCTCCGGGAGCCTGATCCCGGACACGGGCACGGTGCGGGTCGACGACACCGACGTCACCCGGCTGCCGGAGCACAAGCGCGCCCGATACCTGTCCCGCGTCTTCCAGGACCCCATGAAGGGGTCGTCGCCGACCATGACGGTCGAGCAGAACATGGCGATCGCGTACCAGCGGGGGAAGTCCCGGGGGCTCGTCCCGGGCCTCACGAACGCCCGCCGCGAGCTCTTCCGCGACAAGCTGGCCAGCCTCGAGCTGGGCCTGGAGAACCGGCTGGGCGCCAAGGTGGGCCTGCTCTCCGGCGGCCAGCGCCAGGCGCTGTCCCTGCTCATGGCGACGTTCTCCGAGCCGCGCATCCTGCTCCTCGACGAGCACACGGCGGCCCTCGACCCGCAGCGCGCGGACCTCGTGTCCCGGCTCACCGCGGACATCGTGGCCGAGCAGAACCTCACCACGGTGATGGTCACGCACAACATGGACCAGGCCCTGCGCCTGGGCAACCGGCTCATCATGATGCACGAGGGCCGGATCCTCTTCGAGCTCGACGCCGCCCAGAAGCAGTCCATGACCGTGCCCGGCCTGCTGGAGCAGTTCCGCCGGCTGCAGCCGGGGGCGGGGCAGGACGCGTTCGACGACGCTACGCTGTTCGAGAGCGTCAAGACCGAGGACGGTTCCTGACCGGCCGGCACCGGCCGTCGGTCCACGACCGGCACGGACGACGGGGCGGGCCGGGCACGGCCCGCCCCGTCGCGCGTCGGCGGGCGGTCCGCGCGGCAGCGCCCCGCATCCGTCCAGCAGCCAGGAGAGCAGCACCGTGAGCCAGAGCCCCGACCCGCACCACGCCCGCCGACGCACCGGGAGGTGGTTGCTGGCCGTGGGCGTGGTGGCCCTGTTCATCTCCACGTTCACCGTGCCCGAGGCCATCCACCACCTCGCGCGCGCCTCGACGGACGAGGGGACGGGCCTGAGCGGGCGCGCGGTGGTGGTCGTCGTGGTGGGCGCCGTGACCCTGCTCGGCGGGGGGGCCCTGGCGATCGCCGGGTTCAACTGGCGCCGCTCGGCGGGGGAGGGCCCCAGTCCGGAGGACCGGCTGCTCGACGAGCAGTTCGGCGACGGCCCCGTGCGCCCCTACGACCCGGACGAGTTCCGGGGCCCGGGGCACCGGGGCCCCGGCGGCCGCGACTGACGAGCCCGCGGCCGGGGCCCGGTGCTCCCGGGGCGGGGCGGTGGGCCTACACTCGTCCCATGCCCAATCAGCCTGCTGACGGTCCGGGCCTCAAGAAGCACATCACCGGGCCGCTCCTGTTCCTGTTCATCCTCGGCGACGTCCTCGGCGCCGGGGTCTACGCCCTCGTGGGCGTCATCGCGGGGGAGGTGGGCGGCGTCACCTGGGCCCCGATGCTCGTGGCGCTGCTGCTCGCCCTGCTCACGGCCGCCTCCTACGCCGAGCTCGTCACCAAGTACCCGCAGGCCGGCGGGGCGGCGGTCTTCGCCCACCGCGCCTTCCGCGTCCCGATCGTGCCCTACCTCGTCGGCTTCTGCATGCTCACCGCCGGCGTGGTCAGCGCGTCCGCACTGGCCCTGGCCTTCAGCGGGGACTACCTCGCGGTCTTCGTGGACGTGCCCCCCGCCGTCGGGGCCATCGTGTTCCTCGTCGCGGTCGCCCTGCTCAACGCCCGCGGGATCAAGGAGTCGCTGCGGGCCAACGTCGTCATGACCGCGCTCGAGGTCTCGGGGCTGGTGCTGGTCGTCGTCGCCGTCGCCGTCATGCTCGGCGGCGGGAACGGCGACCTCGGGCGTGCGGTGCGCTTCGGCGAGGACGTCGATCCGCTGCTGGGCGTGCTGGGAGCCGCCCTGCTCGCGTACTACTCCTTCGTGGGCTTCGAGACCTCGGCCAACGTCGCCGAGGAGGTCCGCGACGTGTCGCGGGTCTACCCCCGGGCCCTGTTCGGGTCCCTCCTGGCGGCCGGGGCGATGTACGTGCTCGTCGGCACGGCGGCGTCGGTAGCACTGCCGGCCGACCGGCTGGGGGCCTCGAGCGCCCCGCTGCTGGACGTCGTGACGGTCACCGGGGTCCCGGTGCCGGGCTGGCTGTTCAGCCTGCTCGCCCTCGTCGCGGTCGCCAACGGTGCCCTGCTGACCATGATCATGGCCAGCCGCCTCACCTACGGCATGGCCGTGCAGGGACTCTTCCCCGCGGTGCTGGGCCGGGTCCTCCCACGCCGGGGCACCCCGTGGGTCGCCATCGTCGCCACGACCCTCGCCGCGCTGGCCCTGACCCTCACCGGCGGGGTGGCCGTCCTCGCGGAGACGGTGGTGCTGCTGCTGCTCGTCGTCTTCATCAGCACGAACGTCGCCGTCCTCGTGCTGCGCCGGGAGGCGGTGGAGCACCGGCACTTCCGCGCCTGGACGCCCCTGCCGGTCCTCGCCGTCCTGTCGTGCCTGGTGCTGCTGACGCAGCTGGAGGCCGGGGTGTGGGCGCGCGGCGGGATCGTCCTCGCCGTCGGCGTGCTGCTCTACGCCGTCGCCCGGATCCGCGGCGGACAGCCCGTCCGGTACCGGCGGGTGGAGGGCGCACGGACCGAGGAGCCCACGGGGCCCCGCTGAGCGTCCCCGCCCCGGGGCCGGGCACGACGAAGGCCCCGGACCAGCTGGTCCGGGGCCTTCGTCCCGTGTGGTGCCCGCGATAGGATTCGAACCTACGGCCTTCTGCTCCGGAGGCAGACGCTCTATCCCCTGAGCTACGCGGGCCTCTCACCGCCTCAGCGATGAACCTCAACGATACTAGCAGGTTTCCCGGGGCTGTCGTCGACCACCCGGCACGGGCGCTCCACGGCGCCCGGTTACACTGGTCCGGTGACTCCAGAACAACTTTCTCTCGCCGTATCCGCATGCCTGCAGGACGCCGTGGCCCGGGGCGACCTCGCCCTCGCCGACGGCGCCCGCCTGCCGGAGGTGCGGATCGAGCGACCGAAGAACCGGGAGCACGGGGACTGGGCGACCAACGTCGCCATGCAGCTCGCCAAGAAGGTGGGGCGCGCCCCGCGCGACGTCGCCGCCGTGGTCAGGGACCGGCTGCAGGACACCGCGGGCGTGGCCGCCGTCGACGTGGCCGGGCCGGGCTTCCTCAACATCACCCTGGACGCCGCCGCGGCGGGGGAGATCGCCCGCACCGTCGTGGAGCAGGGCAAGGCCTTCGGCAGGGCGCGCTCGCTGGCCGGGACGTCCGTCAACCTGGAGTTCGTCTCCGCGAACCCCACCGGCCCGGTCCACCTGGGCGGCACCCGCTGGGCCGCGGTCGGCGACTCTCTCGCCCGCGTGCTCGAGGCGCAGGGCGCGGACGTGGTGCGCGAGTACTACTTCAACGACGCCGGCGCGCAGATCGACCGCTTCGCCCGCTCCCTGCTGGCCCGCGCCCAGGGCGAGCCCGCCCCCGAGGACGGCTACGGCGGGGAGTACATCACCGACATCGCCGCACGGATCGTCGCCGAGAACCCCGGCGTCCTCGAGGCCGGGGACCCGCAGGAGGCGTTCCGCGCCGCGGGCGTGGAGCTGATGTTCGCCGAGATCAAGTCCTCGCTGCACGACTTCGGCGTGGACTTCGACGTGTACTTCCACGAGCAGTCCCTGTTCGACCAGGGCGCCGTGGAGAAGCTCCTCGAGCAGCTCAAGAGCTCCGGCGCCCTCTACTTCGCGGACGGCGCCTGGTGGCTGCGCTCGAGCGCCTACGGCGACGACAAGGACCGGGTGGTCGTCAAGTCGGACGGCCAGGCCGCCTACATCGCCGGGGACATCGCCTACTTCAAGGACAAGCGGGACCGCGGCGCCGACCTGTGCATCTACATGCTCGGCGCCGACCACCACGGCTACGTGGCCCGGCTCAAGGCCGCCGCCGCGGCCCTGGGCGACGCCCCGGACCGGGTCGAGGTGCTCATCGGCCAGATGGTCAACCTCGTCAAGGACGGCGTGCCCGTGCGGATGTCCAAGCGCGCCGGCAACGTGGTGACCATGGAGGACCTCGTCGAGGCCGTGGGCGTCGACGCCGCCCGGTACTCGCTGACCCGCTTCTCCGTGGACTCCAACATCGACATCGACCTGGGTCTGCTGACCCGCCGCTCCAACGAGAACCCGGTCTTCTACGTCCAGTACGCCCACGCCCGCACGTGCGCGGTGGGGCGCAACGCCGAGGCGGCGGGCGTCGCCCGCACGGACGAGCGGGGCGAGGACGTGTTCGACGCGTCGCTGCTCGACCACCCGATGGAGGGGGAGCTGCTGGCCGCCCTCGGCCAGTACCCCTCGGTGCTCGCCCAGGCCGCCGAGTTCCGCGAGCCGCACCGCGTGGCGCGCCACCTCGAGGTGCTCGCCGGGACCTACCACCGCTGGTACGACGCCTGCCGCGTGGCGCCGCAGGGGGAGGACGAGGTCACCGACCTGCACCGCACCCGCCTGTGGCTCAACGACGCCGCGCGCCAGGTCCTGGCCAACGGGCTGGGCGTGCTGGGCGTGTCCGCACCGGAGAGGATGTGATCGCATGACCGCCGACCCGACCACCCGCACCGAGGGCTCCCCCCTGGCGCCGTCCTGGCTGAGCGTGCCCGAGGACCTCGACGCCCTCGACCCCGTCATCTGGCCCGAGGCGTTCCGCCGCGACGACGACGGCGTGCTGGCCGTCTCGGGGATCCCGGTCCCGGAGCTCGCCGAGCGCTACGGCACGCCCTCCTACGTCTACTCCGAGGACACGTTCCGGGCGCGCGCCCGCGAGTTCCGCTCCGCCTTCACCGAGGCGTTCGCGCGGATCGGCGCCGAGGTCTCCGTCTACTACGCCGGCAAGTCCTTCCTGACCACCGAGGTGGTGCGCTGGCTGCGCGAGGAGGGCCTCAACGTGGACACCGCCTCGGGCGGGGAGCTGGCCGTCGCTCTGCGCGGCGGCATGGAGCCCGCCCGGATCGCCCTGCACGGCAACAACAAGTCCGCCGCCGAGATCACCCGCGCCCTCGACCACGGGCTCGGTCGGATCGTCGTGGACTCCCTCGCCGAGATCGAGCTCGTCGCCCACCTGGCGCGCACCCTCGGCGTCGTCGCCCCCGTGCTGATCCGCGTCACCCCCGGTGTGCACGCGTCCACGCACGAGTTCATCGCCACCGCCCACGAGGACCAGAAGTTCGGCCTGTCCCTCGCCCCGCCCGAGGGCGGCGGGGACAGCCCCGCGATGCAGGCCGTCGCCGCGTGCGTCCTGGAGCCCGAGCTCGACCTGCGCGGGATCCACTGCCACATCGGCTCCCAGATCTTCGACGCCGACGGCTTCGGGATGGCCGCGGAGCGGGTGCTCGCCTTCATGGCCGACGCCGACGAGCGCTTCGGCCTGACCCTCCCGGAGCTCGACCTCGGCGGCGGCTACGGCATCGCCTACACCGAGGCCGACACCCCCCGCCCGGCCCGCGAGATCGCCGAGGCGCTCGCGGACCAGGTGGCCACCACGGCCCGGTCCCTGCGGATGGCGGTCCCGCACCTGTCCATCGAGCCCGGCCGCGCGATCTCCGGGCCGGCCGCGTGCACCCTCTACACCGTGGGCACCCTGAAGACCGTCACGGTGGAGTCCGGGGCGCAGCGCCAGTACGTCTCCGTGGACGGCGGGATGAGCGACAACGCCCGGCCGGTGCTCTACGGGGCCGACTACACGGCCGTGCTCGCGAACCGCCGCGCCGAGGGGGCTCCCGTGCTCTCCCGGGTGGTGGGCAAGCACTGCGAGTCCGGGGACGTCGTGGTCCGGGACGTCTACCTGCCCCGGGACCTCGCCCCCGGGGACGTCCTGGCGGTGCCCGCCACCGGCGCCTACTGCTGGGCGCTGTCCAGCAACTACAACTGGATCGCCCGCCCCCCGGTCGTCGCCGTGCGCGCCGCCGGGGACGGGCCGGAGGCCCGGCTCATCGTGCGGGGCGAGACCGAAGAAGACCTGTTCGCCCGCGACCTGGGAGCCTGATTGACCGCCTCGACCCCTGAGACCACCCGCCCGCCCTCGACCGTGAAGGTGGCCCTGCTCGGTGCCGGCAACGTCGGCGCCGAGGTGGCCCGGACCCTGCTCGACCACGGCCCCGAGTTCGCCGCCCGCGTGGGTGCGCCCGTGGAGCTCGTCGGCATCGCCGTGCGGGACCTCGCCGCCCGGCGGACCGTCGAGCTGCCCGAGGCCCTGCTCACGACCGACGCCGAGGCCCTCGTCGACGCCGCGGACGTGGTCATCGAGCTGACCGGTGGCATCGAGCCGGCCCGCAGCCGCATCCTCCGGGCCCTGCACGCGGGCAAACCGGTGATCTCGGGCAACAAGGCCCTCATCGCCCGGCACGGCCGCCAGCTCCAGGACGCGGCCGACGCCGCCGGCGTGCCCCTGTCCTACGAGGCCGCCGTGGCCGGGGCGATCCCCATCGTGCGCCCCATGCAGGACTCCCTTGCGGGGGACCGAGTGGACCGTGTGCTGGGCATCATGAACGGCACCACGAACTACATCCTCGACCAGATGGACACCACGGGCGCGCAGTTCGACGACGCGCTCGCCGAGGCGCAGAAGCTCGGCTACGCGGAGGCGGACCCCACCGCCGACGTCGAGGGCCACGACGCCGCGGCGAAGGCCGCCATCCTCGCGTCCCTGGCCTTCCACTCGACCTTCACCATCGACGACGTCTACTGCCGCGGCATCACCGGGGTCACCGCCGCGGACGTCGCCGCCGCCCGCGAGGCCGGCTACGTGATCAAGCTCCTGGCGGTGTGCGAGCGCTGCTCGGGCGGCGTGAACCTGCGGGTCACCCCGACCATGATCCCGCGGGAGCACCCGCTGGCCGGCGTGCACGGGGCCTACAACGCCGTGTTCGTCGAGGCCGCCAACGCCGGCTCCCTGATGTTCTACGGTGCGGGCGCCGGCGGTGCCGCCACGGCCTCGGCCGTGCTGGGCGACTTCGTCTCGGCCGCGCGCCGGCTCGTGCTCGGCGGTCCGGCCCAGGGCGCGGACCCCCACGCCCAGCTGGCCGCCGCGCCGATGGACGACGTCCGCACGAGCTTCTCGATCACCCTGACCGTCCAGGACCGTCTCGGCGTCCTGGCGCGGATCGCCCAGGTCTTCGCCGACCACAGCGTGTCGATCTTCACGATGCAGCAGACGGACCACCCGCACGGCGACCCGCAGCTGGCGGAGATCCGGCTCGTGACCCACCGGGGCGCGAACAAGGATCTCGTGGCCACGGTGGACGCCCTGCGCGAGCTGCCCTTCGTCGAGGACGTCACCGGCGTGGTCCGCGTGGAGCACGCCGACTGACCCACGCCCGGCGGTGCCGCCCGCGGACCGGGCGGCACCGCCGCACGCACCCCCCACTGCATGAGCACCCCCCGCACCACCGAGTCCACAGGAAGAGATCCAGCACATGGCACACGTCTGGCAGGGCGTCATCAACGAGTACCGGGACCGGCTCCCGGTCTCCGGCTCCACCGAGGTCATCACGATGGGGGAGGGCGGCACGCCGCTGATCCGGGCGCGCGCCCTGTCGGAGCTCACCGGCAACACCGTCTGGCTGAAGTTCGAGGGCATGAACCCGACCGGCTCGTTCAAGGACCGGGGCATGACCATGGCCATCACGAAGGCGAAGGAAGAGGGCGCGGAGGCCGTCGTGTGCGCCTCGACCGGCAACACCTCCGCCTCCGCCGCGGCCTACGCCAAGCAGGCGGGGCTCACGTGCGCGGTGCTCGTGCCCGAGGGGCGGATCGCCATGGGCAAGCTCTCGCAGGCGGTCGCGCACGGCGCGGACATCATCCAGGTGGACGGCAACTTCGACAACTGCCTCGAGGTGGCCCGCAAGCTCTCCGAGTCCTACCCCGTGTTCCTCGTGAACTCCGTGAACCCCTACCGGATCGAGGGCCAGAAGACGGGGGCGTTCGAGGTGGTCGACACCCTCGGCGACGCCCCGGACCTGCACATCCTGCCGGTCGGCAACGCCGGCAACATCACCGCGTACTGGAAGGGCTACCAGGAGTACGCCCGGCCCTACGACTCCGCGACGGCGGGGGAGCTGCCGGCCGTGTCGACGAAGCTGCCCGTCATGTGGGGCTTCCAGGCGGAGGGGGCGGCCCCGCTGGTCCTCGGCCACCCTGTCACGGAGCCCGAGACGATCGCGACCGCCATCCGGATCGGCAACCCCGCGTCCTGGGACTCGGCGATCGCCGCCCGCGACGAGTCCGGCGGGCTCATCGGCTCCGTCTCGGACGACGAGATCCTGTCCGCCCACCGGTGGCTCTCGGCCAAGGAGGGTGTGTTCGTCGAGCCGGGCTCCGCCGCGGGCGTGGCCGGTCTGCTCCAGAAGCACGCCGCGGGGGAGGCCCCCACGGGGCAGACGGTCGTCATCACGGTGACCGGGCACGGACTGAAGGACCCGCAGTGGGCGATCAAGGCCGCCGAGCGGGAGGACCCCGCACTGGTCGAGCCCCAGCGCGTGCCCTTCGACGTGGTGGCCGTCGCCGCCGCGCTGGGCCTGGAGTAGTCCCGGATGTTCGAGATCGGCCAGCGGGTGGCGGTGAGCGTGCCCGGCTCCACCGGCAACGTGGGCCCGGGCTACGACAGCCTGGGCCTGGCGCTCGGCCACTACGACGACCTCGCCGTGACCGTGACCGGCGGCGGCCTGGAGTTCGAGCTCCGCGGGGAGGGCTCCGCGTCCGTGCCCCGCTCCGCGGAGCACCTCGTGGTCCGCGCCATGCGGGCCGCCTTCCGGGCCGCGGGGGTCGAGGAGCTGCCGGGACTGCGGCTCGAGGCGACCAACCGCATCCCGCACGGGCGCGGCATGGGCTCGAGCGCCTCGGCCGTGGTGGCCGGCGTGCTCGCGGCCAACGCGCTGCTGCCGGCGGAGCGCGTCCTCGACGACCGGCGCCTGCTCCAGGTCGCCGCGGCGATGGAGGGCCACCCGGACAACGTGGCCCCGTCCCTCTACGGGGGGCTCGTGATCTCCTGGACCGGCGCGGACGGCTACCGCAGCGCCCCCGTGACCGTCCACGAGGACGTCGTGCCGGTGGTGGCGATCCCCGACTTCGAGGTGCCCACCCGCCTCGCCCGGTCCCTGCTGCCCGCGACCGTTCCCCACCACGACGCCGCGGTCAACGCCGGGCGGACGGCCCTGCTCGTCGAGGCGCTGACGCGGCGCCCCGAACTGCTGCTGCCCGCCACCGAGGACCGGCTGCACCAGCCGTACCGGGCCTCCGCCATGCCCCCGAGCGCCCGGCTGATGACCGCGCTGCGGGAGCGCGGGCTGCCGGCCATGATCTCCGGGGCCGGGCCGACCGTCCTGGTCCTCGCCGCGGACCGGCACCAGGCGCAGGAGACGGAGGAGGCCCTCGCGGAGCTCGTCGTGCGCGGAACCGATTCCGTCTCCTGGCGTGTCCTCCGTCTGCGGGTCGACGGTCAGGGTGCTAAGCTGGAGAAGCACCCGCAGCAGATCCAGGGGTAGGAGACCGCGCCCGGCGCGGTGAGGACAGCGGGCATCATGAGGGGACACGCCCCGGTGAGATGCCCCGGGTCCTCGACTCCACCGCCTCAGATCCTCCGGTGATCCCCCGCCGGCACCGGCTTCTTCGATGCCGTCGGCGCCCCGGCCCGCGCAGACACGGACCGGAGCACACCATGATCTCCGGGTGACAACCCTGTTCGCCCAGGCTGCCGCGCCCTGAAGTGCGCCCCGCCGCAGGCGGCCCGCGATCGCGGCCCGCCGGGAACCATCCACGGTCCTGGACTCTGAGATCCATGGGCCCCCCACCGAGGGAGAAGGACACTTCGTGACCGAGACCACCGACCTTTCCACGGGTACGGAAGAGACCACCACCAGCGACCCCCGGAACGCGGGCCTGTCCGCGCTCAAGCTGGCCCAGCTCCAGGCGCTCGCCTCCCAGCTCGGGATCACCGGCGCCCGCCGGATGCGCAAGAGCCTGCTGGTCGACGCGATCGCTGCCCACCAGCGCGGCGGGGCCGTCGCCGACCGGGACAAGGCCGTCGAGGAGAAGATCGCGCAGACGGTCGAGAAGACCGCCGACGGCAGCGTCGACCAGGGCACCGCCGCGACGACCGGCGAGGACTCCTCCGCCGCGCAGGGCGCCGACGGCGGCCAGCCGCAGCGGCGCTCGCGCTCCCGCCGCGCCACGAGCACCGGCGTGGTGTCCGCCCCCGACCAGCAGGGTTCCGCGCAGCAGGACATCGCCCAGCAGGACACCGGGCAGCAGGTCGCCGCCCAGCAGGACACCGGGCAGCAGGTCACCGCTCAGGGAACCACCGAGCAGCAGCCGGCGGAGCAGACCGCTCCGGCCGAGGACTCCTCCGGCGCCGAGGGCGAGGGCGGCCGCAACCGCAACCGCAGCCGCCGCAACCGCAACCGCGACGACAACGGCCAGGACAGCACCGGCCAGGACAACGGCGGCCAGGACAACGGGCAGAGGACCGACGAGTCGCGCTCCTCTGCCGAGGGCCGGGACGACGACCAGTCGAAGCAGGACCGGGGCCGTGGCCAGAACCGCGGCCAGGACAACCGCCAGGTCCAGGGCGGCCAGGACAAGGGAGACGGCCGCAACCGGCGTGACAACCGCTCCGAGGGCGGGAAGTCCCAGGACAACCGTCAGGACAAGGGCGGCCAGGACAACCGGGGCCAGGACAACCGTCAGGACAAGGGCGGCCAGGACAACCGGGGCCAGGACAACCGTCAGGACAAGGGCGGCCAGGACAACCGGGGCCAGGACAACCGTCAGGACAAGGGCGGCCAGGACAACCGGGGCCAGGACAACCGTCAGGACAAGGGCGGCCAGGACGACGGCGGCAGCCGCCGCAGCCGCCGCAACCGCAACCGCAACGACCGCGACCGGGACCGCAGCGACCGTGACCGGGACCGCAACGACCGCGCCGAGCGCAACGAGCGCCGCAACCGACGCGGGCGCAGCACCGGCCCCGAGGTGGACGACACGGAGTTCACCGAGGACGACGTCCTGCTGCCCGTCGCGGGCATCCTGGACGTCCTCGACAACTACGCGTTCGTGCGCACCTCCGGCTACCTCCCCGGCCCGAACGACGTCTACGTCAGCCTCGCCCAGGTCAAGAAGCACAACCTGCGCAAGGGCGACGCCGTGGTCGGCGCCATCCGCGCCCCCCGCGACGGCGAGCAGCAGAACGCCACGCGGCAGAAGTTCAACGCGCTGGTCCAGCTCACCACGGTCAACGGCAAGAAGACCGAGGAGAACAAGGACCGCGTGGACTTCGGGAAGCTGATCCCGCTGTACCCGCAGGAGCGCCTGCGCCTCGAGACGGAGCCCAAGAAGATCGGGCCCCGCGTCGTCGACCTCGTCGCCCCGATCGGCAAGGGCCAGCGCGGCCTGATCGTCTCCCCGCCGAAGGCCGGGAAGACGCTGATGCTGCAGGCGATCGCCAACGCGATCACCACGAACAACCCCGAGGTCCACCTCATGATGGTGCTCGTCGACGAGCGCCCCGAGGAGGTCACGGACATGCAGCGCACGGTGAAGGGCGAGGTCATCGCCTCGACCTTCGACCGCCCGGCGGACGACCACACCACGGTCGCCGAGCTGGCCATCGAGCGGGCCAAGCGCCTCGTGGAGATGGGCATGGACGTGGTGGTCCTCCTGGACTCCATGACCCGCCTGGGTCGTGCCTACAACCTCTCGGCCCCCGCCTCCGGCCGCATCCTCTCCGGCGGCGTGGACTCCGCGGCGCTGTACCCGCCGAAGAAGTTCTTCGGCGCGGCCCGCAACATCGAGAACGGCGGCTCGCTCACGATCCTCGCGACCGCCCTCGTGGAGACCGGGTCCAAGATGGACGAGGTCATCTTCGAGGAGTTCAAGGGCACCGGCAACATGGAGCTCCGCCTGTCCCGCTCGCTCGCGGACAAGCGGATCTACCCGGCCGTGGACGTCAACTCCTCGGGCACCCGCCGTGAGGAGAACCTCCTCTCCCCGGACGAGATCAAGATCATGTGGAAGCTGCGCCGTGTCCTGTCCGGGCTCGACCAGCAGCAGGCCCTCGAGCTGCTCACGAACAAGCTGCGGGACACCCAGTCCAACACCGAGTTCCTGCTCCAGGTGCAGAAGACCACGCTGTCGGCCCGCGCCGAGAGCGACCGCTAGCAGGTCCGCGCCGCCGCGGCCCCGACCGGTTCGACCGGACGGGGCCGCGGCGGCGTCGTCGTGCCCACCACCGCCAGACCTTCTCCGCCCCCTCCGAAGGAGCGCCCCATGCCGGATCCCGTCCAGTCCCTGATCGACGAGCACGCCGAGCTGCAGCGGCAGCTCGCCGACCCCGCCGTGCACGCGGAGCAGGGCAAGGCCCGCAAGCTGGGGCGCCGCTACGCCGAGCTCAACGGCATCGTCGAGGCGCACCGCCTGGTGCACCGCCTCGAGGAGGACCTGGGCGCGGCGCGGGAGCTCGCCGCCGAGGAGCCCGAGTTCGCCGAGGAGATCCCGGCGCTCGAGGAGCAGCTCACGGCCGCCCGGGAGAAGCTGCGCCGGCTGCTCGTCCCGCGCGACCCCGACGACGGGCGCAACGTGATCCTCGAGGTCAAGGCGGGGGAGGGCGGCGACGAGTCCGCGCTCTTCGCCGGGGACCTGCTGCGCATGTACCTGAAGTACGCGGAGGCCCGGGGCTGGAAGACCGAGTTCATCTCGACCAACGACTCCGACCTGGGCGGCTACAAGGACGTGCAGGTGGCGATCAAGTCGAACGCCACGGACCCCGCCGAGGGCGTGTGGGCGCGGCTGAAGTACGAGGGCGGGGTGCACCGCGTGCAGCGCGTGCCCGTCACCGAGTCGCAGGGCCGGATCCACACCTCGGCCGCGGCGGTGCTCGTCTTCCCGGAGGTCGACGAGCCCGAGGAGGTCGAGATCAGCCAGAACGACCTGAAGATCGACGTCTACCGCTCCTCGGGCCCCGGCGGGCAGTCCGTGAACACCACCGACTCCGCGGTCCGCATCACGCACCTGCCCACGGGCATCGTGGTGGCCATGCAGAACGAGAAGTCGCAGCTGCAGAACCGGGAGGCCGCGATGCGCGTGCTGCGCGCTCGGATCCTGGCCCACCAGCAGGAGCAGATCGACGCGGACAACGCCGCGCAGCGCCGCTCCCAGGTCCGGACCATGGACCGGTCCGAGCGGATCCGCACCTACAACTTCCCCGAGAACCGGATCAACGACCACCGCACCGGGTACAAGGCCTACAACCTCGACCACGTCATGGCGGGGGACCTGGAGCCGGTCGTGCGCTCGGCCATCGAGATGGACGAGCAGGCCCAGCTCGAGGCCATCGGCCAGCAGGACGACTGAGCGGGTCCCGGGATGACGAGGTCGCTGGGCCAGGCGGTGCGCTGGGCGGAGCAGGTGCTCGCCGAGGCGGGGATCGACTCCGCGCGCACCGACGCGCTGCTGCTCGCCGGGCACCTCACGGGGCTGTCCCGGGGGGAGATCGAGGCGCGGGCCATCATCGGCGGGGACGAGCCCGAGGGCTACGCGGACCTGGTGGCCGAGCGTGCCCGCCGGATCCCGCTGCAGCACCTCACGGGCGTCGCCCACTTCCGCTACCTGACGCTGGCCGTCGGGCCCGGCGTGTTCGTGCCCCGGCCCGAGACGGAGACCGTGGTGCAGGCCGTGGTCGACGAGCTGCGCGACCAGCTGGCCGCGGGCGTGCACCGGCCGCACGTGGTGGACCTGGGCACCGGCTCCGGTGCGATCGCCGCCTCGGTGGCCCACGAGGTGCCGCAGGCGCGGGTGCACGCCGTGGAGCTGTCCGGCACCGCCCACGCGTGGGCGGCCGAGAACCTGCGCGGGACGCGCGCGGAGCTCGTCCGGGGCGATCTGCGCACGGCCTTCCCGGAGCTCGAGGGCCGCTGCGACGTGGTGGTCTCCAACCCGCCGTACATCCCGGCGGACGCGGTCCCGCGCGAGCCGGAGGCCCGGGAGCACGACCCGGACCTCGCCCTGTACGGGGGCGGGGAGGACGGGCTCGAGCTCCCGCGGGCGGCCCTGGCCTCGGCCGTGCGGCTGCTGCGCCCCGGGGGGTTCTTCGTCATGGAGCACGCCGAGGTGCAGGCCGGTGCTGTGGCGCACGCGTTCCGGGCCGCGGGGCTCGAGGACGTCGTGAGCCACCAGGACCTGGCGGGCCGGGACCGGGCCACGGCCGGCCGGACGCCCCCCGGCGGCCGCGCGCGCACGACCGGAGTGGGAGAATGGACGCCGTGAACTCCACCGTCTACGACTGCAGCAGCATCGCCCAGCGCACCGCCGGGCTCAAGCACGCCGCGCGCGCGCTCGCGGCCGACGCGTGCGTGGTCCTGCCCACCGACACCGTCTACGGGATCGGGGCCGACGCGTTCTCCGCCCGGGGCGTCGCGACCCTCCTCGCGGCCAAGGGTCGGTCGCGGGCCATGCCCCCGCCCGTGCTCATCGCCCACGCCGGGGTGCTCGACGGCCTGGCGGACGAGGTCCCCGACGACGCCCGCGCGCTCGCCCACGCCTTCTGGCCCGGAGGGCTGACCCTGATCCTCCACTCCCACCCGTCGCTGGGCTGGGACCTGGGGGAGACCCACGGAACCGTGGCCCTGCGTGTGCCCGACGACGAGCTCGCCCAGGCCCTGCTCATCGAGAGCGGCCCGCTGGCCGTGTCCTCGGCCAACCGCACCGGCCACCCGGCCGCGTCGACGGCGCAGGACGCGGTCGACATGCTCGGGGACTCCGTGGAGCTCTACCTGGACGGCGGCCCCCGGCCCGTCGGCGGCCCCGCCGACCGGGATCCGGTCTCCTCCACGATCGTGGACTGCACGGGGGAGACCCCGCTGCTGGTGCGCCACGGCACCGTGAGCCTCGCCCGGCTGCGCTCCGTCGTGCCCTCGGTGGTGCCGGCGGACGGCGACGAGGAGCTCGACAGCACCCCCGCGGCCGATTCCGCGGACCCGGCCGTCGAGCGCCCGGCGGCCGCGGGATCGCACGCGGTGAGCGAGCCCGACCCGGAGGCGGTGCCGGCCGCCGCGGAGCCGGCCGCCCCGCAGGACCCCCGCGCCGCCGCGCCCGCGGAGCAGCAGCCCCCGGCGCCCGGCCCGGCGCGGGCCGCGGCGGCGCAGGGCCTGGCCGCGGCGCTCGTGGCGCGCTCCGCAGCGGGCACCCGGCCGGCGGTGGACCAGGACCGCACGCGCGTCGAGCGCCCCGGGGCACCGGGGGAGCCGCGGCCCCTGCCGGTCGACGAGGCCGCCCGCCTCGTGGCGCGGGGCAACGGCGGCGCCTGAGCGCCGTCCCCGGCGGGGCCTCAGCCCCGGCCGGCGGCCAGGTGCGCCTGGCGCAGCACCTCGCTGATCCGCGGCTCAGGGACCGCGTCGTGGTCCTCGGCCCAGCCGCGCACCTGGCGCTGGCCGAACCACGTCACCTCGAGCCTTCTGAAGACCCCGTGCCAGCGGTTCCCGGCCAGGGCCGAGACCGCGAACCCGGCGTCGACCACGAGCCGGCACAGCAGCACGGGGAGGTGGCGCGGCTCCCGCCGGCCCGCGTCCCGCAGGATGGAGCCGGTGGTGGCGCCCTCCCACGGCTGCAGCACGACCGGGGGCAGCGCCTCGCGGTGGCGCCCGACCCGGGAGACGAACTCGGCCAGGGCGTGCACGGAGGTCACCGGGGTGGGCGCGCTGCCGTCGCCGGCCACCGAGCTCAGCGGCGAGGACGCGAAGCGGGCCAGCCGTGCCGTGGTGCGCCGGCCGGAGCCCTGCACCGAGGTCGCGCGCAGCACCGTGATCGTGGGGGTCCCGTCCTCGGCCGCCCAGTCGCGGCGCAGCTTCAGGAGCGCGCTCTCGCCGAGGGCCTTGGAGAAGGAGTAGGGGGAGAACGGCCGGACCGTGGGCGTCTCGTCGAGAACGTCGACGTCGCCCTGGACGGCCGCGGAGCTGATGTGCACGATCCGGCGCACGCTCGTGCGGCGCGCCGCGAGGGCCACGAGCACGGGCAGCAGCGCGTTCGCCCCCACGAGGGACTCCTCGTGGGTCTGGTCCGGGGCCGCCAGGCCCGCCGCGTTGACGACCACGTGGGCCCCGGCGAAGGACTCGGCGAGGTAGTCGATGACGGACTCGAGCCGGCCGGCCTGCTGGAGCAGGTGGTGGACCGTGCGCGCCCCGGACGCCAGCCGCGGCGCGGAGACCGGGACCACCGTCTGTCCGTCCGCCTGCAGCCGGGCCACGGTCGCGGAACCCACGAACCCCGTCGCTCCCAGGACTGCCCACGTCGTCGATGTCACGGTGCTTCCTCTCTGCCGGTCGCTGCCGGTCGCCGTCGTCCGGGTCCCGATCCCTGCGCTCATCGTACAGACCGGCCCACCGCCGGGGCGGGGCGACGCGGCCCGCCGGCCCTGCCGCCCGGGCGCCGCTTGCTAGACTCGGGTCGTTCCGGTGCCCACCTTCGGCACCGCACCGCACCGGACCCCGCACCCGTCACCGCACTGGAGGAGCCGCATGCCGTCCGACCCCACGCCCACCCCCACGGTGGCGGTGGCCTGCGTGACCCAGGACCGGCACGAGGACGTCCTCGCGCTCGTCGCCGCGCTGCGCGAGCAGACGGTGCCCGTCGCCTCCCTGTGCCTCGTCGACGCGGGGCGCGAGGCGCTGCCGCGGGACGTGCTGGAGGAGGCGATCGGCGGTCGGTTCGCGCTCGAGCTCGTGCGGTCCCTTGCGAACCTGGGCGGGGCCGGCGGGTTCTCCCTCGCGATCCTGACCGCGCTCGCGACCGGCGCGGACCGGGTGTGGCTCATGGACGACGACGCCCGTCCCGAGGGCCCCGACTGCCTCGAGATCCTGCTGGACGAGGCCGCGCAGCGGGAGCTGTCGGTCGTGTCCCCGCTCGTCGTGGCGCCCCAGGACCACGGCGCGCTGGCCTTCTCCTACCGCCTCGAGGGGCGGATGACCCACGCCCGGGCGGACCTGGAGCCGCTCGGCTTCCTGCCCGGCTACGCCACCTTCTTCAACGGCGCCCTCATGGCCGAGCACGTCTTCTTCACGGTCGGGCTCCCGGACCTCAAGCTCTTCCTGCGCGGCGACGAGGTCGACTTCCTCGTGCGGCTGCGCCGCTCCGGGCTGCCCTTCGGCACCACCACCCGCACCGCCGTGGCACACCCGCCGGGCTGGGACGAGGAGCACGTCGTGGTCCCCGGCCGGCTCAAGGTCGTGGTGCCCGGGACCGCGTTCAAGCGCGAGCACTTCTTCCGCAACCGGGGCTGGACCACGTGGCGGTACAAGCGGGTCGTCCAGCTCGGGGCCGACCTCGTCGGCTACCCCCTCTACTACCTGCGCCGGCGCGACGTGCGCGGTCTCGCGTCCTGGGCGAGCCGCTACGCCGGCGGGATGCGCGGCCGCGGCTTCGGCGGACCGCGGTGACGCCGTGAGCCCGCCCCCCGGCGCCGAGTTCTCCGTGCTCATGCCCGTCTACCGCGCCGACACCGCGGAGCGCGTCCGCCGGGCGGCCGAGTCGGCCACCGTCGAGCAGCAGCGCCGGCCCGCCGAGCTCGTCGTCGTGCGCGACGGCCCCGTCCCCGCGCTGCTGGAGGCCGAGCTGGACCGCCTCGTGCGCGAGCTCCCCGTGCCCGTGGTGCGGGTCGACCTCGAGCGCAACGAGGGACTCACCGCGGCGCTCAACGCCGGCCTCGACCGGTGCCGGCACGACGTGGTGGCCCGCGCCGACGCCGACGACGTCTCCTACCCCCGCCGCTTCGCGGTGCAGCTGCCCGTGATCGAGGACGGGGCCGACCTCGTGGGCTCGTCGATGCACGAGATCGGCGACGACGAGCGGACCCCGCTCGCCCTGCGCCGCTCCCCGGTGGGGGAGCGGGACATCCTGTCCGTCTCGCGGCGCCGCAACCCCGTGAGCCATCCGACGGTGGTGTTCCGGCGCTCGGCCGTGCGGGCTGCCGGCGGCTACGTGCACGTGCCCCTGGCCGAGGACTACTGGCTGTGGGTGCGGATGCTGCGCGCGGGCGCCGACGTCCGCAACGTGGCCGAGCCGCTGGTCGGCTACCGCGTCTCCGCGGGCTCCTACGAGCGGCGCGGCGGGTGGCGCGTGCTCCGCGCGGAGCTCGCCCTCCAGGCCCGGTTGCGCGGGATCGGCCACGTCGGGTTCCTACAATGGGGGCGCAACGTGGTGGTGCGCGGCGGCTACCGGTTCGTCCCCACCCGGCTCCGGGAGCTCGCCTACCGGGCCATGGTCGGCGCGCCCCGCCGCTGACCGACCCGCACCGGACCTCCTCCCGCCCGGCCCCCGGCTCCGGCACCGACCACGAAAGGAACGACGCGATGAGTGGTGAGCCCGAGCGCCCCGCCGGCACGGCGGTGCCCCCCGGGAGCGCCGGCACGGGGTTCCCGCCCCGCGCCGCCCCGCAGGACCGGCCCGTGGCGTGGCTGTGGATCCAGATGCTGCTGGACTCCGTCGCCTGGGTCGTGGCCTTCGTGCTCGCCCTCGTGCTGCGCTACGAGATGGACCTCCAGTTCATCAGCACCCCCGGGCTGCTGCTGGTGTCCCTGGTGGCCGTCGCCGCCCAGCTCGTCGTCGGCTTCTCCTTCGCCCTGTACAAGGGGAGGTACTCCTTCGGCAGCTTCGACGAGGCCAAGCTCCTGGTGGTGGTCACCCTCATCGTCACGGCCGTGGTCCAGGTCCTGCTCCTGGTGGTCGGCACGAGCATCGGCATCCCGCGCTCCACCGCCCTCATCGCGTTCCCCTTCGCGTGCCTGTTCATGGCCGCCTTCCGCTACCTCAAGCGGATGTACCAGGAGGCCTCCGCCCGCCCGGGGGCCTCCGCCCAGCACGTCGTGATCTACGGCGCCGGCTACCTCGGGACCTTCCTCATCCAGCGCATGATGCAGGACCCGCACTCGGAGTTCCTGCCCGTGGCCCTGCTCGACGACGACCCCGCCAAGAAGCACCTGCGGATCTCCTCCGTGCCCGTGCTCGGCACCCTGCACGACATCCGGGACGTCATGGCCCGCACCCGCGCCTCCGTGCTCATCGTGGCGATGTCCAGCCCGGACCCCCGCATCATGCACCGGGTCGCGGACGCCGTGGCCGGCACCGGGATCCGGGTCATGACGATGCCCCCGCTCGGCGAGGTGCTCACCGCCAAGCACCAGGCCTCGGACTTCCGGGACATCAGCATGGAGGACCTCATCGGCCGCCGCCCCGTCGACATCGACGTCGAGGAGATCGCCGGCTACGTCAAGGGCCGCCGCGTCCTGGTCACCGGGGCGGGCGGATCCATCGGCTCCGAGCTGTGCCGCCAGCTCGTCGGGTTCGATCCCGCGGAACTGATCATGGTGGACCGCGACGAGTCCGCCCTGCAGGGCACCCAGATCTCCATCACGGGCCGCGGTCTGCTCGACGGCCGCGACACCGTCCTCGCCGACATCCGCGATCCCGAGTCCGTCGGGGCGATCTTCCGCGACCGCCGGCCCCAGGTGGTCTTCCACGCGGCCGCTCTCAAGCACGTGTCCCTGCTCGAGCAGTACCCGGACGAGGCGTGGAAGACGAACGTCATCGGCACCCTCAACGTGCTGCAGGCCGCGGAGGAGGCGGAGGTCGAGGTCTTCGTCAACATCTCGACGGACAAGGCCGCCAATCCCACCACGGCCCTGGGCCACTCCAAGCGCGTCGCGGAAAAGCTCACCGCCTGGATGGCGGACCGCACCGGGAGCCGGTACGTCTCCGTGCGCTTCGGCAACGTCTTCGGCTCCCGGGGCTCGATGCTCCCCCTGTTCACCGAGCAGATCCGCCAGGGGGGCCCGATCACGGTGACGCACGCGGAGGCCACCCGCTACTTCATGACCATTCCCGAGGCCTGCCAGCTCGTGATCCAGGCGGGGGCGATCGCCCGCGGCGGCGAGGTGCTGATCCTGGACATGGGCGAGCCCGTGCGGATCATGGACATCGCCGAGCGGCTGCGCGTGATGAGCGGACGCGAGGACATCGAGATCGAGATCACCGGGCTGCGCCCGGGGGAGAAGCTGCACGAGGACCTCATCGGCCTCGGCGAGAAGGACGAGCGGCCCTTCCACCCCAAGATCTCGCACGCGCGCGCCGACCGACTCGACCCCGCCCAGCTGGACCGGCACACGTGGAAGGTGCGCGGCGGCATGGTCTACACGGGCACGATCCCCGTGGTGAGACCGTCCACGCAGCCGCCGCCCACGTCGGTCCAGCGTCCGCGCAGCTCCTCGGGACGGGCGTCGTGAGCGCGGCCCCGTTCCCGGCCGTGCTGCTCCCGGCCGGGCTGGACCTCACCGACCCGGGCGCAGCCCCCGACCCCGAGGAGCTGCGCCGGCTCGGGGAGCTCGTGCTCACGGTCGGTGTCCCGGCCCTCGTGCTCAGCCTCCTGCTGCCCCTGGTCGTCAAGCCGCTGCTCGCCAGGTGGGGCGTGCTCGACGTCCCCAACGAGCGCTCCTCCCACCACCGCACCGTGGTGCGGGGCATGGGCCTGGCCGTGGCCGTCGCCGTGCTCCTCGCCTACGGTTCCGCCCTGCTCACCGGCGCGATCGAGGTCGACCGCTCCGTCGCGCTCGTGGTCCTGGCCGTCACCGGGCTGTTCGCAGCCCTCGGCTGGGCCGAGGACTACCGGGGCGTGTCCGTGCGGGTGCGCCTGGCCGCCCAGCTGGGCATCGGCCTGGCCGCCACGGCCGTCCTGGTCACGGTGCTCGGCACCTCCGCGTGGTGGCTGCCCGTGGGGACCCTCGCGATCGCCGCCTACGTGAACATGGCCAACTTCATGGACGGCATCAACGGCATCTCGGGGCTGCACGGACTGGCCGCCGGGCTGCTGTACGCGTGGGCCGGCGCCTCCAACGACCTGCCGTGGATGGTCGCCGCCGGCCTGGCCGTGGCGGGCGGCTTCGCCGGGTTCCTGCCCTGGAACCTCGGCCGCGGCACCGTGTTCCTCGGCGACGTCGGCTCCTACCTGCTCGGCGGGTCGCTGGCCGGCATCGCGGTCGCGGCCTTCCTCTCGGGCGTCTACGTCGAGTACCTCCTGCCCCCGCTCGCGGTCTACGTGGCCGACACCTCCGTGACCCTGCTCCGCCGCGTCCGCGCGGGGGAGGCCTGGTACCGGCCGCACCGCCAGCACGTCTACCAGCGACTGACCGACGTGGGCCTGTCCCACACGGGCTCCGCGCTCGTCGTCACGGCCGCGACCGTCCTCGTGAGCGTCGCCTCGGTCGTGGGCCTGCGCACGGGACCCGCCGCCACGGCCCTGGCCGGCGCGTTCGTGCTCGCGGTGCTCGCGCTCTACCTCGTGCTGCCCGCACTGCTCGGGCGCCGGGCGGCCGCCCGCGCCCGGATGGAGACCCGCCCGTGAGCGCGACCGCGCTCAGCGTCCTGCTCGGCGCGGGGCTCGTCGCCGCGAGCCACTTGGTCACCGTGCTCGTGGCGCGGGCCACCGCGGGCACGGACGGGCCGGTCGCCGCCCCGGTGCTCGCCGCGACGTACGTGCTGAAGGTGCTGCTGCTCGGCTGGGTGCTGCTCACCGTGCCCGCGCCGCCCTGGCTCGCACCGGGCTGGGTCGCGGCCGGCGTGCTGACCGCGCTGGTCGTCTCGCTGGCGCTCGCGGCCCGAGCCGGCGCCCGGGGCACCCGCGCCGCCCTCGGCCCGGTGCCGGCGGCCCGGCGGCGGGCGGAGGCCGAGCGCCCGGGCGGCCCCGGCGCGACCGGCAGCACCGACGACCGGAAGCAGGACGACAGGAGGCAGGACGACCATGAGCACGGATGACCGCGACGACGCGGCCGGCCCCGACGGGACGCCCCTGCCGGGAGCCCCGGACGACGGCCCCGGGGCACGGCGGAACGGGCCCCCGGAGACCCCCGGACTGCGCACCGCGGGGGAGCTCGTGGAGGGCGGAGGACTCTCCGGAGGTCTCACGACACTCCTCTACGTGGTGATCGGGATGGGGTTCTGGAGTTTGGTAGGGTGGGGTGCGGATCGCGTGCTGGGAACCCGGTGGATCGTGGTCCTGGGAGCGTGCATCGGCGCCGCCTCCGGGATCTACGTCGTGTACCTCCACATGCAGGAGGGGCTTCGTCGCAGCCTGACCTCCGATGGGCGAGATCCACACAACCCGCACCAGTCCGGCCCGGACTCGGCGCCCCGACCGTGACCACCGGCCAGAGCACTGCAGAAAGGACCCGCATTGAACGCCGCCCTCATCAGGCTCCCCGCCACCGGAGGATTCACCGCCCCGACCGTCGACGAGATGCACCTGCCGCCGTTCTTCGCGCTGGGCACCTTCGAGTTCGGCAAGCAGACGCTGCTGATCCTCCTGTCGGTCGTCCTGATCGCCGGCTTCTTCATGTGGGCCATCCGCCGCAACGCGCTCGTCCCGTCGAAGTCGCAGTACCTCGCGGAGAGCGGCTACGGTTTCGTGCGCAACCACCTCGGCCGGGACATCATCGGTGAGAAGGAGTTCCGCCCCTACGTCCCGCTGCTGTTCACGTTCTTCTTCTTCATCCTGGTGAACAACCTGTTCGGCTCCATCCCGGTGCTGCAGCTGCCGACCCTCTCCCACGCGGGCTCCGCCTACGTCCTGGCCGGCATCGCCTACGTCACCTGGGTCTTCATGGGCATCAAGCGGCACGGCCTCGGCGGCTTCATGGGCAAGATGACGATGCCGCCGGACGTCCCGAAGCTGCTCTACATCTTCCTCATCCCGATCGAGTTCCTCTCGAACCTGATCATCCGCCCGGTCACGCACGCCCTGCGTGTGTTCGCCACCATGTTCGCCGGTCACCTCGCCCTGATGGTCGCGGCGTCCATGACGGGCTACCTGCTCTCCCAGGCCAGCGCCATCAGCGTCGTCGCCCTGGGCTCGACCGTGCTCGGCGTGTTCATCTACTTCCTGGAGATCCTGATCCAGGTCCTCCAGGCCTACATCTTCACCCTCCTCTTCGCCGTGTACGTACAGGGCGCCCTGCAAGAGGGCCACTGACGCCGGCGGAGCAGCCCCGGCCCCGGCCGGACCCCGCAGTCCATCCTCGAAATGTTCAGAGCCGACACGGCTACGACGCCCGGCCCCCGGGCACCTAGAAAGGAAACACCCCTCATGACTGGTTCGCTCAGCGCTATTGGTTACGGTCTGGCTGCCATCGGCGGTGGCATCGGCGTGGGTCTGATCTTCGCCGCGTACATGCAGTCCGTCGCCCGCCAGCCCGAGTCGCAGCGCGTGCTCCAGCCGATGCTGTTCTTCGGCTTCGCCGTGGTCGAGGCCCTCGCGATTCTGGGCTTCGTGCTCGCGTTCATCGCCTGAGTGCCTGACCAAGTACACGTCCTTCTGAGAGAACAGGAATCGCGCACATGACACTGTTGCTGGCAGCCGAGGAAGGGGCGAACCCCCTCTTCCCCAACGTCTGGGAAATGCTGATCACCGGCATCGGGTTCCTGATCCTGCTCTT
Organism: Kocuria arenosa; assembly: GCF_042879215.1. Taxonomy (NCBI): domain Bacteria; kingdom Bacillati; phylum Actinomycetota; class Actinomycetes; order Micrococcales; family Micrococcaceae; genus Kocuria; species Kocuria arenosa. The sequence goes on from NZ_JBHZTA010000005.1 coordinate 269,567, forward strand.
CCTCGTCGTCAAGTTCGTCGTGCCGGCGTTCGAGCGGGTCTACCGTGAGCGCACCGAGGCCATCGAAGGGGGGCTGGCGAAGGCCAAGGCCGCCCAGGCCGAGGCCGCCGCCGCCCGCGACGAGTACAACCAGCAGCTCGAGAGCGCGCGCCTGGAAGCTCAGAAGATCCGCGAGGAGGCCCGCCTCGAGGGCGAGAAGATCCTCGCGGACTTCAAGGACCGGGCGAACGCCGAGTCGGCGCGCATCACCGAGAACGCCCACCGCACCATCGAGGCGGAGCGCTCGGCGGCCGTGGTCTCCCTGCGCAACGAGGTGGGCGCCCTGGCCACCACGCTCGCGGCGAAGATCGTGGGCGAGTCCCTCGACGACGACGCCCGGTCCAACCGGGTGGTCGACCGCTTCCTCGCCGACCTCGAGCAGGAGCAGGAACGGAATGCAGGTGCGGCGCGGTAATGGCAGACGCAGCGAACGAATTCACTCAGCAGAACGCTCGTGAGGTCGAGCGCTGGGCCGGCTCCGCCAGCCCCGCGCTCGCCCGTGAGCTGTTCGCCGTGCTCGCCATCCTCGACGAGAACGGCGCCCTGCGCCGCGCGCTGGTCGACCCCTCCTACGAGGGGCCGCGGCGCGAGCAGGTCGTGCGCCAGATCTTCGCCGACAAGGTCTCCCCGGACACGGTGGAGATCGTCGCGACCCTCGCCGGCCGGCGCTGGAGCGACGACCGTGAGTTCACCGACGCCCTCGAGCACGCCGGGGTGACCCTTACCGCGGCGTCCGCCGAGAACCGCGGCGGACTCGAGGGCCTCGAGCAGGTCGTCGACCAGCTGATCGCGTTCAAGGGGGTGCTGGACGGCTCGCACGAGCTGCAGCGCGCCCTCAGCGACCAGCGCGCCGACGTCGAGGCCAAGACCAGGCTGGCCCAGCGGCTGACCCCGGGGGCCTCGGACGAGGCCCTGCTGCTCGTGGAGCAGGCCGTGCTCTCGCCGCGCGGCGCCCTGGTGGGCCGTCTCGTGGAGCGCTTCGCGGAGGAGGTGGCGGCCCGCCGCCAGCGGTGGCTCGCGCACGTGACCACGTCGCGGCCGCTGACCGAGGACCAGCAGCGCCGGCTCCAGCAGCAGCTGAACACGCTGTACGGCAAGGACCTCAAGCTCACCGTGGACGTCGACCCGACGCTGATCGGCGGGCTCAAGGTGCAGGTCGGCGAGGAGGTCATCGACGGTTCCGTCGCGGCCCGGCTCGACGAGCTGCGCCAGCGGATCGGGGCCTGATCCCCGGGGTCGGCACGACGCCGCCGTGGGCGGGCGCCGCTGCCGGCCGAACGGCGGCAGCCGGTGGACGGGCGCAGCGTTCCGCCACAGATTTGGACTCACGGTCACCGCTGACGGCAGTGATCACGAACTAGGAGAGCAGGGACAGGACATGTCCGAAGTCACCATCAATGCCGACGACGTCCGTAGCGCGCTGAGCGAATTCGCCGCGTCCTACGAGCCCGGCACCGCAGAACGAACCGAGGTCGGCCGCGTCAGCAGCGCCTCCGACGGCATCGCGCGGGTCGAAGGCCTGCCCTCGGTCATGGCCAACGAGCTGCTGCGCTTCGAGAACGGCGTGCTCGGCCTCGCGCAGAACCTCGACACCCGCGACATCGGCGTCGTGATCCTCGGCGACTTCCGCGGCATCGAGGAGGGCCAGGAGGTCCAGCGCACCGGGGAGGTCCTCTCCGTGCCGGTGGGCGACGCGTTCCTCGGCCGCGTGGTCGACCCGCTGGGCACGCCCATCGACGACCTCGGCCCGATCGAGGCCGAGGGGCGCCGCGCCCTCGAGACGCAGGCTCCCGGCGTGACCATGCGCAAGTCGGTCCACGAGCCCCTGCAGACCGGCATCAAGGCCATCGACGCGATGATCCCGATCGGCCGCGGCCAGCGCCAGCTCCTCATCGGCGACCGCCAGACCGGCAAGACCGCGATCGCCGTGGACGCCATCCTCAACCAGCGCGCCAACTGGGAGACGGGCGACGTCAACCGGCAGGTGCGCTGCATCTATGTGGCCGTCGGTCAGAAGGCGTCCACCATCGCCGGCGTGCGCCAGACGCTCGAGGACAACGGGGCCCTGGAGTACACGACCATCGTCGCGGCTCCCGCCTCCGAGGCCGCGGGCATCAAGTACCTCGCCCCCTACGCCGGCTCGGCCATCGGCCAGCACTGGATGTACGGCGGCAAGCACGTCCTCATCGTCTTCGACGACCTGTCCAAGCAGGCCGAGGCGTACCGCGCGGTCTCGCTGCTGCTGCGCCGCCCGCCGGGACGCGAGGCCTACCCGGGCGACGTCTTCTACCTGCACTCCCGCCTCCTCGAGCGCTGCGCCAAGCTCTCCGACGAGCTGGGCGCGGGCTCGATGACCGGGCTGCCGATGATCGAGACCAAGGCCAACGACGTCTCGGCGTTCATCCCCACCAACGTCATCTCCATCACCGACGGCCAGATCTTCCTGCAGTCGGACCTGTTCAACGCCAACCAGCGCCCGGCCGTGGACGTGGGCATCTCGGTGTCCCGCGTCGGCGGCGCCGCGCAGGTCAAGGCCATGAAGAAGGTCTCCGGCACGCTGAAGCTCGAGCTGGCGTCCTACCGCTCGATGCAGGCCTTCGCGATGTTCGCCTCCGACCTGGACCCCGCGTCCCGGCAGCAGCTGACCCGCGGCGCCCGGCTGATGGAGCTGCTGAAGCAGAAGCAGTACACCCCGTACCCGGTCGAGGACCAGGTCGTGTCGATCTGGGCCGGCACCAACGGCCACCTCGACGAGGTGGAGGTCGCCGACGTGCTCGACTTCGAGCAGGCGCTGCTGGAGCACGTGCGCCGCACCACCAACGTGATGGACTCGATCGTCGGGACCGGCAAGCTCGAGGACGACGCGGTCGCGGCCCTGGAGACCGCCGTCGCCGAGGTCAAGCGGGACTTCCGGGGCACGAAGCACGGCATCGAGCCGGGCCACGAGGAGCACGAGCCCCTCGACGCGTCCGCGGTCGACCAGGAACGGATCGTCAGGAAGTAACCGGTCGGTCCGGTGCGCCGCCGCGGCGGCGCACCGGGCACGGTGACGAAAGGAAGTCACATGGGAGCGCAGATTCGGGTCTACCGGAACAAGATCGCGTCGACCAAGTCCATGAAGAAGATCTTCAAGGCCATGGAGATGATCGCGACCTCGCGCATCAACAAGTCCCGACAGGGTCTGCAGGCGGCGCGTCCCTACGCGAACGCGCTGACCCGGGCGGTCTCACAGGTCGCCACCCAGCACAACGTCTCCCATGCCCTGACCACGCGGGCCGACGAGGTGCGCCGGTCGGCCGTGGTGATCATGACCTCGGACCGCGGTCTGGCCGGGTCCTACTCGTCCAACGTGCTCAAGGAGGCCGAGGGCCTGCTCGAGCTGCTGCACGGGGAGGGCAAGGAGACCAAGGTGTACCTGATCGGCCGCAAGGCCCAGGCGTACTTCGACTTCCGCAGCCGCCCGTACGAGCAGAACTGGACCGGTGACACGGACAACGCCCGCCCGGACCGCGCGCGCGAGCTGCGCAAGGTGCTGATCGGGGACCTGGAGACCCCGTACGAGGACGGCGGCGTCGACGAGATCCACCTCGTCTACACCTCGTTCCAGTCGATGGTCGTCCAGGAGCCCCGGGTGCTGCGGCTGCTGCCGCTGGAGGTCGTGGACGCCAACGCCCTGACCGACGAGGTGGCCCGGGATTTCGACGAGCTGGAGGAGCCGGACAGCACCTTCGAGTTCGAGCCGAACCCGGAGGAGTTCCTCGACGCGGTCCTGCCGCGCTACATCGACGCCCGCCTGTTCGCGAGCCTGGCCCACGCCGCCACGAGCGAGCTCGCGGCCCGGCAACGGGCCATGAAGGCGGCCGGCGACAACGCGGACGACCTGATCAAGAAGTACACGCGCCTGATGAACAACGCCCGCCAGGCCGAGATCACCACCGAGCTCACCGAGATCGTGAGCGGCGCCGAGGCCCTGTGACGGGCCGTCCCGGCGATCCAGCAACTATCCACCACGAACAAGTGAAGTGAGAGATATGACTGCCACCATCAGCGAACAGGCCGGGCAGCCGGTCTCGGGCGGTGCCACGGGCCGCATCGCCCGGGTCATCGGGCCGGTCGTCGACGTCGAGTTCCCCGAGCACGCCGTCCCCGGGATCTACAACGCCCTGACCTCCGAGTACGAGCTCAACGGCGAGAAGCGGACGATCACGTTCGAGACCGCCCAGCACCTGGGCGACAACATGGTCCGCGCGATCGCCCTGCAGCAGACCGACGGCCTGGTGCGCGGCACCGAGGTCAAGGACTCCGGCGGGCCGATCTCCGTGCCCGTGGGCGACGTGGTCAAGGGCCACATCTTCAACGTGCTCGGTGACGCCCTCGACGTCGAGACCTCCTCCCTGGAGATCACCGAGCGCTGGCCGATCCACCGCAAGGCACCGTCCTTCGCGGAGCTCGAGGGCTCCACGGAGATGATGGAGACCGGCATCAAGTCGATCGACCTGCTGACCCCCTACATCAAGGGCGGCAAGATCGGCCTGTTCGGCGGCGCCGGCGTGGGCAAGACCGTGCTGATCCAGGAGATGATCACGCGTGTGGCCCGCAACTTCGGCGGCACCTCGGTCTTCGCCGGCGTGGGCGAGCGCACCCGCGAGGGCAACGACCTCTGGGTCGAGATGGAGGAGGCGAACGTCCTCAAGGACACCGCCCTCGTGTTCGGCCAGATGGACGAGCCGCCGGGAACGCGCCTGCGCGTGGCCCTGACCGGGCTCACGATGGCGGAGTACTTCCGCGACGTGCAGAACCAGGACGTGCTCCTCTTCGTCGACAACATCTTCCGCTTCACCCAGGCCGGCTCGGAGGTGTCGACCCTGCTGGGCCGCATCCCCTCCGCAGTGGGCTACCAGCCGACGCTGGCGGACGAGATGGGCGTGCTCCAGGAGCGCATCACCTCGACCCGCGGCCACTCGATCACCTCCATGCAGGCGATCTACGTGCCCGCCGACGACTACACCGACCCGGCCCCGGCCACGACGTTCGCCCACCTGGACGCGACCACGGAGCTCTCCCGCGACATCGCCTCCCGCGGTCTGTACCCGGCGATCGACCCGCTGACCTCGACCTCGCGCATCCTCGACCCGCAGATCGTGGGCCAGGAGCACTACGACGTCGCGATCCGCGTCCGGTCGATCCTGCAGGAGAACAAGGAGCTGCAGGACATCATCGCGATCCTCGGCGTCGAGGAGCTCTCCGAGGAGCAGAAGGTCGTCGTCTCCCGCGCCCGCCGCATCGAGCAGTTCCTCTCCCAGAACACCTATACCGCCAAGCAGTTCACGGGTGTCGAGGGCTCCACGGTCCCGCTGGCGGAGACCATCGAGGCGTTCGGCAAGATCACCGAGGGCGAGTTCGACCACGTCCCGGAGCAGGCGTTCTACAACGTCGGCGGCCTGGACGACGTCATGCAGCAGTGGGAGCAGATCAAGAAGCGGACCGGTGGCAAGTAGCCGTGGCTGAGATGATCGTCGAAATCGTCTCCCTCGAGCAGGCCGTGTGGACCGGCACGGCCCGGATGGTGCGGGTCCGCACGTCCGAGGGCGACATCGGTATCCTGCCCGGCCACGAGGCCCTGGCCGGCATCCTCAAGCCGGGCGACTTCGCGGTGGACCCGGTGGACGGCTCCCGGGTCGAGGGCACGATCGACGCCGGCTTCGTGTTCGTCGACAACGACCGGGTGACGATCGTGGCGGACAACGTGGAGCTGCCCGGCGCCGCCGCCGCCTGATCCCGCCCGTCCGCGCGGGGCACCGCCCCGCGCACCCAGTCCAGCCGCGGCCTCCGCACCACCGGTGCGGAGGCCGCGGCCGTACCCGGGGACCCCAGGTTCCCCGGCGAGACCGCCCAGGAGAGTGGATGGAAGAGAAGATCGTCGTGCACGGGCCCACCGCGGTCAACGGCACCCTGCGCGTCTCCGGCGCCAAGAACAGCGTGCTGAAGCTGATGGCGGCGACGCTGCTGGCCGAGGGCGAGTCCACCATCACGAACGTCCCCGAGATCCACGACGTCACGATCATGGCGGAGCTGCTGCGCCGACTCGGCTGCGCCGTGGCCTACGAGCGCGCCGAGAAGACGGTCCGGATCGACGTCCCGCCGGTGCTGCACCACCAGGCGGACTACGACCTGGTGCGGGCGATGCGCGCGTCGATCTCCGTGCTGGGCCCCCTGGTCGCCCGGTGCCGCGTGGCCGAGGTGGCGCTGCCCGGCGGGGACGCCATCGGCTCCCGCGGGCTGGACATGCACCGCGCGGGGCTCGAGGCGATGGGGGCGGTGCTGCAGATCGAGCGCGGCTACCTCGTGGCGTCCGTGCCCCGGAGCCTGCGCGGGACGCACTTCCGGCTGGACTACCCCTCCGTGGGGGCGACGGAGAACCTCATGATGGCCGCGACGCTGGCCGAGGGCACCACCGTGATCGACAACGCCGCGCGGGAGCCGGAGATCGTCGACATCGGGCGGATGCTGCAGGGCATGGGCGCCCGGATCGAGGGCCTGGGCACGAGCACCGTCACGGTCGTCGGGGTGGCGTCCCTGCGCCCGGTCGAGCACCGGACGGTGCCGGACCGCATCGTGGCCGGCACGTGGGCCTTCGCGGCGGCCGTGACCGGGGGGACCGTGCGGATCGAGGGCGCGGAGCCGGGCCACCTGGCGGTCGTGCTCGACAAGCTGCGCGCGGCCGGGTGCCACGTGGACGCGCACGACGGCGCCCTGGTGGTGGCCGGGCCGGAGCGTCCCCGGGCGATCAACGTCTCCACCCTCCCGTACCCGGGGTTCCCCACCGACCTGCAGCCGTTCGTGGTCGCGCTCAACGCGGTGGCCGAGGGCTCCGGCATGGTCACGGAGAACGTCTTCGAGGCCCGATGGGGCTTCACGGCCGAGCTGGAGCGGCTGGGCGCGAGCGTGCGCCTCGACGGCCACCACGCCCTCGTCGCCGGGATGCCCGTGCTCTCCGGGGCTCCCGTGGAGGCGAAGGACATCCGGGCGGGCGCGGCCCTGGTGATCGCGGGGATGGCCGCGGTGGGCACGACCGACGTGCACGGTGTGGAGCACGTGGACCGCGGCTACGAGCACTTCGTCGAGCAGCTCGCGGCGGCCGGGGCCGCCGTCGAGCGGCACCTGGCCGGCACCGCGTACTGAGCTGCCGGTCGGGCACGGAGGAGCCCCGCACCCGGGACGGGTGCGGGGCTCCTGCTCAGCCGGTGCGCGGGAAGCGGATCAGATGAGCGTGACGCCGGTGGCCTGCGGGCCCTTCTGGCCCTGGCCGATCTCGAACTCGACGCGCTGGTTCTCCTCGAGGGTGCGGAAGCCGCCCGACTGGATCTCCGAGTAGTGGACGAAGACGTCCGAGTCGGAGTCGTCGGGGGTGATGAAGCCGAAGCCCTTTTCGGCGTTGAACCACTTGACGGTGCCCTGGGCCATGAAGATCTCTCCTTGCGAGATGGTGCGAAACGTGTGCACAGGTCGTGCACGGAAGGGCGGTACCACGAGATGAGCCGAGGGCCGAGGCCTCCTTTCCCGAGGGAGGAGGACCAGGGCCAGGGTCGAACGTCACGCTCGCTTACCCGTTCTGCGAGCATGCAAAACATGGAACGAAGAACATGTTCAGCTTCACACACTCCCCGGGGGCGGTCAACGTTGTTCGCCTGCTGATCATCGCGTGTTGCGTGCTGTTCGCCGACCGCGTGATCGCTCCTGCGCCCGGCGGGGGACCCGGAAGCCCGTGGTGGGCTCAGAAGAGGCGCGAGTCGCTGTCGTCGTGCCCGCGCATCTCGTCGTAGTCGAGGGTGAGGCACACGATGCCCCGGTCCTCGGCGAGCACCCGGGCCTGGGGCCTGATGAGCTGGGCGGCGTACACCCCGCGCACGGGCGCCAGGAGAGGGTCGCGGTTGAGCAGCTCGAGGTACCGGGTGAGCTGCTCGACGCCGTCGATGTCGCCGCGGCGCTTGAGCTCGACCGCCACGGTGGCGCCGGCGGCGTCGCGGGCCAGGATGTCGACCGGACCGATCGCGGTGGGGTACTCGCGGCGGACGAGGGTGTGCCCCGAGCCCAGGCGGTGGATCTGCTCGGCGAGCAGGCGCTGGAGGTCCGCCTCGACCCCGTCCTTCACCAGCCCGGGGTCGCTGCCCAGCTCGTGGGAGACGTCCTCGTGGATCTCGAACACCTGGATGACCAGGCGGTCGTCGCTCTTGGCGGCCTGCACGGTCCACGTCTGCAGGACCCCCTCGGCCGCGAGCTCAGCCCCGGGCTCGCCGACGTGCAGTCGGGCGGGCGGGCTCATCCAGTTCAGGGGCTTGTAGCTGCCGCCGTCCGAGTGGACGAGCACGGAGCCGTCGGCCTTCACGAGCAGAAGACGCCGGGCGGCGGGCAGGTGGGCGCGCAGACGCCCTTCGTAGTCGACGGAGCAATCGGCAATGACAAGACGCACGCGCTCCAGCCTAGCGCTCCGCGGGAGCGGGACCGGACCCGGTGGCACCCGTGTGAGACGATGGCGCCGTGCCACGCTCCAACCACTCCTCGCGACGCCGCCACGGCGGCCCCGGCGCCGGCCCGCGCGCCAGCAAGTGGCAGCGCGGCGCGGCGCAGGAGCCGTGGTCGGTCGAACGCGTCCTGGAGCCGGCGCCCACGGTGGAGCGCTCGGCGGACGGGGACTGGCTGGTCCGCCACGTCCGGCCCGTCAACGCCGTCAAGACCTACACCTGCCCCGGCTGCGGCCGGTCGATCCCGCCGGGGATCGCGCATCTGGTCGTCTGGCAGCAGGACTCCCTGCTGGGGGCGCGCAGCGCCTTCGAGGACCGCCGCCACTGGCACGAGCGCTGCTGGCGCACCCGCCGCTGAGACCGCTGCCGCCCCTCGCCGCGGCCGCCGTCACGCCGGGAGCGGACACGGGGCCGCGCCGGTGGCCGAGCCGCCCCCGGCGGTCGATAATCGTGGGAGACCCGCCGTTCCGCCGCCGTCGACCCGGACCACCGGCCCAGACCACCGACCCAGCCCCCGACGCCGACGGCCGAGCGGACCGCCGAGCCCGTCGTCGAGCCCTCAGGAGACGCCCCGTGAACGAGTTCCAGCACCAGCAGCCCCGCCGCACCGCCGAGGCCGCTCCGCCGCCCCAGGAGGCCGCGCTCCCGTCGTCGGTGCGGGGCGCGGTGGACCTGGGCGCCGTGCCCGCCCCCGGAGGCCCGCCCGCGGGGGAGGACCGGCCGGGCGGGTACCGCCGGGAGGTCACCGCGGCGGACTTCCAGGAGGTCGCCCAGCTCTCCACCCAGGTACCGGTGGTCTTCGCCCTGTGGGCCCGCTTCAGCGAGCAGTCCGTGGCGTTCACCGACACCCTGGAGCAGGTCGTCGACCGCTACCGGGGGCGGCTCCTGCTGGCCTCCGTGGACGCCGAGGCCGCCCCCGAGATCGCCCAGATGTTCCAGGCGCAGTCGGTGCCCACCGTGGTGGCGCTGCTCGGCGGACGGCCCGTCCCGCTGTTCAACTCCACGGTCCCGCCCGAGCAGGTGGGCCAGCTCCTCGACGAGCTGCTCGCCCTCGCCGAGCAGAACGGGATCTCGGGCACCGTGGAGCCCGCGCGCGCCGACGACGAGCCGGAGCCGCTGCCCCCGCTGCACCAGGAGGCCGTGGACGCCCTCGAGGCGGGGGACGTCGACGCCGCCGAGGCCGCGTACCGGAAGGCGATCGCCGAGAACCCCGGGGACCGGGAGGCGAAGCTCGCCCTCGCCCAGGTGCACCTGCTCCAGCGCGTGCTGCCGCTGGACGCCGCGACGGTCCGCGCGGAGGCCGCCGCCGCCCCCGAGGACGTGGCGGCCCAGCTGGCCGTCGCCGATCTCGACGCCTCGGGCGGCCACGTGGAGGACGCCTTCCGGCGGCTGCTGGACCTGGTGCGGCGCACCGCCGGGGAGGACCGCGACGCCGTCCGGCTGCGCCTGCTCGAGCTCTTCGACGTGGTGGGCGCCGAGGACCCGCGCGTGGTGACCGCCCGCGGCGCCCTGATGCGCGCCCTGTTCTGAGCCCACGCCCCTGAAGGGCCCACCGCCCGACGGGGCCGGCCGCCCGGCGCGCCCGCGGCACCGGCGGCCCGGCCCGGGGTCCACCGCGCGGCGGAGCGCCCGCCCCGGGCGGGCGGGCCCGGCTCCGTCGCGCGCCGGAGGCGTGCCGGGTCCCCGCCTGCCTACGCTGGTGGCATGAGCCACCAGCACATCCCGCAGGCCGTCCCGGAACGGGCCGGCGAACCCGCGCCGGAGGGGTCCGCGCCGCCGCCGCGCGGCGGGCCGCCGGCGCTGAGCGTGCGCGGGCTCGTCCGGGTCTTCGGCCGCCCGGGCACCCCCGAGGCCAAGGTCGCCGTGGACCGCGTGGACCTCGACGTTCCCCGCGGCTCCTTCTTCGGCCTCGTGGGGCGCAACGGCGCCGGCAAGACCACGATGCTGTCCATGGCGACCGGCCTCCTCCGCCCGACGGCGGGCAGTGCCCGAGTGGCCGGTGTCGACGTCTGGGCCGAGCCCCGGCGGGCCAAGCAGCTCATGGGCGTGCTGCCGGACGGGCTGCACCTGTTCGACCGGCTCACCGGACGTCAGCTCGTCACCTACTCCGGTCTGCTGCGCGGCATGGACCGGCAAGTCGTGGCCGAGCGCACCGAGGACCTCCTGCGGGCCATGGACCTGGTGGCCGACGCCGGGACGCAGGTCCAGGACTACTCCGCCGGCATGACCAAGAAGATCGCGCTGGCCGGCGCCCTCATCCACGCCCCGAGCCTGCTGGTCCTGGACGAGCCGTTCGAGTCGGTCGACCCCGTCTCGGCCGCGAACATCCGCGAGATCCTGCACGGCTTCGTCTCCGCCGGCGGGACCGTGGTCGTCTCCAGCCACGTCATGGACCTCGTGCAGCGGATGTGCGACCACGTCGCCGTCATGGACCGGGGCCGGGTGCTGGCCGCCGGCACGGTCGACGAGGTCCGGGCCGGGGCCACGCTCGAGGACCGGTTCGTCGAGCTGGTCGGCGGGCGCCGGGAGACGGGGGAGGGGCTGGCGTGGCTGCGCCCGGAGTGAGCCGGGAGCTCGCCCCGGCCCCGGAGGGCCTCGCCCCCGCCCGGGCGGGCACCGCCGTCCTGGCCGGCCGCCTCGTGGGCCTGAAGGCGAGGATCCTCGTGAACACCCTGACCCGCAGCACCTGGGTGCTCGTGGGGACCGTGCTGGGTGCCGCCTACTTCGTGTTCCTGCTCGGCCTGGCCGTGGTGGCGCTGTTCCTGCTGGGCCGCCAGGACCTGGTCCTGGTGCGCACCGTCCTCGTGCTGGCCGGGACGGCGGCCACGCTGGTCTGGTGGCTGCTGCCCGTCCTCGCGGCGCGCGCCGACGCCACGCTGGACCCGGCGCGCCTCGCCCTCCTGCCCCTCTCCGTGGGCCAGCTCCAGTGGGGCCAGGCGCTCGGCGCGCTCGTCGGCGTGCCGGGTGCGCTCACGGCCGTCGGTCTCCTCGCCACGGTGAGCTCCTGGCGCTCGTCCGCGGCCGCGCTGCTCGCGGCCCTCCTGTGCGTGCCGCTCGCGCTGGCCCTCGTGGTCACCGGCTCCCGCTGCGTCACCGCCCTCGCCGTCGGCCTCGGCCGCCGCCGGCGGCTCACGGAGCTGGTCTCGCTGGCCGCGCTCGTGGCCCTGGTGCTGCTCGGCCCCATCGTCACCGGTCTGCTCAGCGGGCTGGAGCGGCTGTGGGACCGGCTGCCGCAGTACGCCGGCGTGCTCGCGTGGACGCCGGTCGGCGCCGTCTGGGCGGTCCCGGCCGACGTCGCCGCCGGCCGGTGGGGGTCCGCCGCGGTCCGGCTGGTCCTCACGGTCGTGACGGTCCTCGTCCTCGTCCTCGTCTGGCGCGTGGCGCAGGAGCGGGCCCTGACCACCACGGCCGGCGGGCGGACCGCCGCCCCGCGCGAGGGGGCCGCCGGCGCGGGGCTGTTCGACCGCGGGCCCCGGCGTCCCTGGGCGGCCGTGGCGGCCCGGTGCCTGATCTACTGGGTCCGGGACCCCCGCTACGCGGCCGGTCTGCTCGTCATCCCCGCACTCGCCGTGCTGATCTGGTTCTCCCGGGACCCGGGGGGAGGCAGCCTCTTCCTCTACGGCCTGGGCCCGATGATCGCGGCGCTGCTCGCGTACCAGATCTCCGGCGACGTGTCCTACGACAACACCGCCCTGCACCTGCACGTCCTCTCCGGCGTGCGGGGCGTCCACGACCGCGCGGGCCGGGTGCTCGCGCTGGTCGTGATCGCCGTGCCGCTCACGGCGCTCGGGCTCCTGCTGCCGTTCGCGGTCGAGGGCCGGTGGCAGCTGCTGCCCGGGATCGCGGGCACCGCGCTGCTGGCGCTGCTGGGCGGGGCGGGCCTGTCCTCGGTGATGTCCGCCCGGTACACCTACCCCGTGGCCCCGCCGGGCGCGTCGCCGCTGAAGACGCCGCAGGGCTTCACCGTCCTGAACGTCCTGGTGCAGTTCGTGGCGCTGGGGCTGATCCTCGTCCTCGTCCTGCCGGCCGCGGTCCCCCTCCTCGTGCAGGTCTTCACCGGCGATCCCGTGTGGGGATGGGCGGCGCTGGCCGCCGGGGCGGTGCTCGGCCCGCTGCTGTGCTGCGGCGGTGTCGTCCTCGGCGGGCGCTGGTACGACCGGCGGGCCCCCGAGCTGCTCCAGGAGGTCGCCCAGTTCCGCTGAACCGGGCCGGCCGGTCGGCCCTCGGCGCACGCGGGCCGGCAGGGACGGGGTAAAGTGGCGCCCATGCATGTCTCAGCGGCGACCACCGGCACCCCGACGAACGGCCTGGACGACAGCCCCTACAGCACCGACCCGGCGCAGCCGGCCGGGGGCACCTCCACGATCGAGCGCGAGGAGACCAGGGAGCTCCAGGAGCCGGGCGACCACGAGCGCTTCGCGCACTACGTGCGCAAGGAGAAGATCATGGAGTCCGCCCTCTCCGGCGAGCCCGTCATCGCCCTGTGCGGCAAGGTCTGGGTCCCCGGCCGCGACCCGCAGCGGTTCCCGGTGTGCCCCACCTGCAAGGAGATCTACGACGGCCTGCGCCCCCCGAACGACCAGGGCGACGACCAGGGCTGAGCACCGCCCCCCGAGCAAGCGCCCGCCGCCGGCGGGCGCTTTTGCGTGGCCCGCCGCCGCGCCCCCGTCATCCACCGCGGCCACGAGGCCGCGGGACCACGAGCGAAAGGACGTCGCCAGCGTGTCCCAGGACGACCAGCTCTCCTTGTTCGGCGCAGCAGCCGCCGACCTCCCCCCGGCGTATCCCGACCGCGCCGCGTGGGGCACCGCCCCCAAGCTGCGCGCCTGGCAGGCGGAGGCGCTCCAGCGCTACTTCGAGGCCCAGCCCCGGGACTACATGGCGGTCGCGACCCCCGGGGCCGGCAAGACGACCTTCGCGCTGCGCGTCGCCAAGGAGCTCTTCGACCGCGGGACCGTCAACCGGATCACGGTGGTGACGCCCACGGACCACCTCAAGCGGCAGTGGGCGGACGCCGCGGCCCGCGTGGGCCTGGCGATCGACCCGAACTTCAAGAACGCGGACGGCTCCCACGGCCGGGACTACCTGGGCGCGGCCGTGACCTACTCCCAGGTGGCGATGAAGCCGCTCCTGCACCGGGCCCGCACCGAGGCGGGCCGGACCCTGGTGATCATGGACGAGATCCACCACGCCGGGGACTCGCTCACGTGGGGCGACGGGCTGCAGGAGGCCTTCGACCCCGCCGCCCGCCGGCTCGCCCTGACCGGCACCCCCTTCCGCTCGGACACCGCGCCGATCCCGTTCGTGCGCTACCTGGAGGACGGGGACGGCATCCGCCGCTCGAGCGCCGACTACACCTACGGCTACGGCGACGCGCTCAAGGACCACGTGGTCCGGCCCGTGATCTTCCTCGCCTACTCGGGGCAGATGCGCTGGCGCACCAGCGCGGGGGAGGAGATGGCCGCGGAGCTCGGCGAGGGCTTCACGAAGGACATCACGGCCCACGCGTGGCGCACGGCGCTCGACCCGAACGGGCAGTGGATACCGTCGGTGCTCCAGGCCGCGGACCAGCGGCTCACGGAGGTGCGGCGCACCGTGCCGGACGCCGGGGCGATGGTCATCGCGACCGACCACCAGGACGCGAAGGCCTACGCCGCGCAGCTGCGCCGGATCACCGGGGAGAACCCCACCGTGGTGCTCTCCGACGACAAGGGCGCCTCCGACCGGATCGACGAGTTCTCCGCGGGGGACAGCCGGTGGATGGTCGCCGTGCGCATGGTCTCCGAGGGCGTCGACGTCCCCCGGCTCGCCGTGGGCGTCTACGCGACGTCCACCTCCACGCCGCTGTTCTTCGCCCAGGCGGTCGGGCGCTTCGTGCGCGCCCGCAAGCGCGGGGAGACGGCCTCCGTCTTCCTGCCGTCCGTGCCGGCGCTGATGCAGCTCGCCAACGAGATGGAGGCCGAGCGGGACCACGCTCTCGACAAGCCCGCCGCGGAGGAGACCGGCCTGCCCGCGGACCCCCTCGAGGAGGGCTGGGACGACGACCTGCTCGAGGAGGCCAACCGCGAGGAGAAGGCGTCCGCGGCCCTCGCCCAGGGCCGGTTCGAGGCCATCGGCTCGGACGCGTCCTTCCACGGGGTCCTCTTCGACGGCGGCGCCTTCGGCGGCGGCGTGGCGGTGGGCTCGGAGGAGGAGGCGGACTTCCTCGGCATCCCGGGCCTGCTGGAGGCCGACCAGGTCTCGGCGCTGCTGCGGGAGCGGCAGTCCCAGCACGCCCGCCGGCGCCCGGGCGCCGTCCGGGCCCCGGAGCAGCCGGCGGTGCCCGACCACCGGCGGCTCAAGGAGCTGCGCTCGACCCTGTCCAAGAACGTCTCGGCGTGGGCGTCGCGCACGGGCACCCCGCACGGGATGGTGCACAACGAGCTGCGCCGCGTGTGCGGGGGCCCGCCGGTGGCGCAGGCCAACGAGGAGCAGCTCCAGGCGCGGGTCAAGAAGCTGCAGGACTGGTTCATCGGGCGCAAGTGAGCGGCGCCCGGCCGCGACCCGCTCGGCGAGGGGCGGGCCGCTGCCGGGCGCGACGGCGGGCGCCGGTCAGGACCGGACGATCTCGACCCCCGCCGCGGCCATCTCCCGCAGGGCGCGCTCGGTGCTCTCCTCGGCGACGCCCGCGGTGAGCTCCACCAGCACGCGGGTGTCGTAGCCGGCCTCGACGGCGTCCAGGGCGGTCGCCCGCACGCAGTGGTCGGTCGCCAGGCCCACGATGTCCACGGCCTCGATCTCGTGCTCCCGCAGCCAGTCGTCGAGGCTCACGTCCGGCTCGTCGTCGACGTCCTCGTCGTCGCCCATCGGCACGTCCGCGTCCGGGGCGAGGAGCCCCTCGAAGCCGGAGTAGGCGGCGTCGTGCTCGCCCTTGCGGAACCACGCCTGGATCCAGTCCGTGTCCAGGTCCGGGTGGAAGTGGGCCCCGCGGGACTCGGCGACGCAGTGCACGGGCCAGGACCGGACGTAGTCCGGCTCGTCGGAGAAGTGCGCCCCGGGGTCGATGTGCCAGTCCTGGGTGGCCGCGACGGCCGCGTAGTCCCCGTGGTGGTCCTCCAGGTGCTCCGACACGGCGGCGGCCACCGCCGCGCCTCCGGCGACGGCCAGCGAGCCGCCCTCGCAGAAGTCGTTCTGCACGTCGACGACGATCAGTGCGGTCCTCATGGTGTTCCTCCCTCTGTTCGGTGGGTCTCGCTCGGTGCATCCCGTCCGGCGACGTCCGCCCGGACGGCCGCTCAGGCCGGGGCGTGCGGCCCCAGCACGGTCGGGATCACGGGGTCGCCCTCGCTGAGCCGCCGGGCCGAGCGGGGCAGCTCCGCCACGGACGCCGCGTGCCGCTCCCGGGCCCGCCGGACCCCGGCCGGCCCGGTCCAGCCGTCCAGCAGCTCGCCGTCGCGGACGAACTCCTCGAGCAGCGGCCGGTCGTCGCCGTCGTCGTCGGGCAGCCGGCCGATCCCGACCATCTCGTGGGTCGCCGTGCCCTTCTCGTCCCGGCGCCGCAGGGCGTGCTTGCGCCCGCCCACGGACACCTTGCCCTTGGCGGCCTTCGCCACGGGCCGCAGCTCGCCGGAGGAGTCCTCGCGGGCCACCAGCTTGTAGACCATCGACGACGTCGGCGCCCCGGAGCCGGTGACCACGCGGGTGCCGACGCCGAACGCGTCGACGGGCGCGGCGTTCAGGGCCGCGATCGCGTACTCGTCCAGGTCGGAGGTGACGGTGATGCGGGTGCCCGGGTTGCCCAGCTCGTCGAGGAGCTCGCGCACCCAGGCGGCCTGGGTCACGAGGTCGCCCGAGTCCAGGCGCACGCCGCCCAGCTCGGGACCCGCCAGCTCCACGGCCTTCCGGACCGCGCTCTCGACGTCGTAGGTGTCGACGAGCAGGGTGGTGTCCCGGCCCATCGACTGGAGCTGGGCGCGGAAGGCGTCCTCCTCCGAGTCGTGCAGGAGCGTGAAGGAGTGGGCCGCCGTCCCGACGGTCCGGAGCCCGTAGCGGTGCCCGGCCTCGAGGTTCGACGTCGAGTCGAAGCCGCCGATCACCGCCGCCCGCGCGGCCGCGACGGCGGCCTCCTCGTGGGCGCGCCGGGAGCCCATCTCGATGCACGGGCGTCCCGCCGCGGCCCCCACCATGCGGGAGGCGGCCGAGGCCACGGCGCTGTCGTAGTTGAGCACCGACAGGAAGTACGTCTCGAGCACGCACGCCTCGGCGAACGTGGCCTCGACCACGAGCAGCGGGGAGGAGGGGAAGTACGCCTCGCCCTCGGCGTAGCCGGAGATCGACCCGGTGAACCGGAAGCCGGCGAGGTGGTCCAGGGTGGCCCGGTTGACCACGCCGGTGTCCTCGAGGAAGGCCAGCTGCTCGTCGCCGAAGCGGAAGCTGTCGAGCCCTTCGAGCAGACGCCCCGTGCCCGCCACCACGCCGTAGCGGCGGCCCGCCGGCAGCCGCCGGGCGAAGACCTCGAACACGCTGCGCCGCTGCGCGGTGCCGGCGTGCAGGGCGGCCTGCAGCATGGTCAGCTCGTAGTGGTCGGTCATCAGGGACGTGGGCGGCGGGGCCCACCGGTGGCTGCGCTGGTTCACGGGCACCACTCTAGCGACGCCGCCGGTGCGCCCCGCGTCCGGCACTCGCTACGATGGACGGACCATGCACTGCGCTACTCCCGCCGCCGCCCGCCCCGCGGCCACCGCCACCCCGGAGACCGGCACCCGGCCCACCGGCGCGACGTCCGTGGCCACGGAGACCGACACCCCGTGGAACGTGGTCGTGTGGGACGACCCCGTCAACCTCATGAGCTACGTCACGTACGTGTTCCGCTCCTACTTCGGCTACCCGGAGGAGAAGGCCCGCTCCCTCATGCTGGAGGTCCACCACCACGGGCGCTCCGTGGTGGCCAGCGGCTCCCTCGAGGAGGCCGAGACCCACACCGCGGCGATGCACGGCTTCGGGCTGTGGGCCACCTTCGAGCAGGCGGGGGGCCACTGATGGCGCAGGGCTTCCGGTCCACCCGCCGGGGCATCACCGCCCGCTTCGAGGAGCCCGAGAAGGAGCTGCTGCAGAAGCTGTTCGCGGACGTCGCCCAGGCGCTCGCCCCCGAGCAGCCGGCCTCGGAGGACTCGCTCGAGCGGATGCTGGGCGTGTCCGGGGACGCCACCGTCCCCGACGACTCCGCGCTCCGGCGCCTGCTGCCCGACGGCAGCCTGGACCCCGAGCGGGCCGCCGAGTTCCGCCGGTACACGGAGCGGGGGCTGCGGGAGACCAAGCGGGGCGTGCTGAAGCAGGCGGCCCTGGCGCTGGAGGCCCAGCCCGTGCGGCTGGACCCCGAACAGGCGCAGGCCTTCGGCCAGGCCCTCAACGACGTGCGGCTGGTGCTGGCGGACCGCCTGGGGATCCGCAGCGAGGCCGACGCCGAGCGCGTGGGCCGCTACGACGACTGGTCCGCGATCGAGGACGTCGAGACGTACATGTCGCTCCTGTACAACTTCGTCTCGTGGCTGCAGGAGACCCTCATGGAGGCCCTGCTCCACGACCTGCCCCGGGACTGACCTGCCACGACACCCCGCGGGGACCCCGCCCCGACGGGGGGTGACGCGCATCACGGCGGCACGGCCGCGGCGCGGTTTGGGGCGGCGGCACGCCCGGGACTACGCTCTTGTCGATATGCAGGATGACGATGTCTTCGGGGCCGGCGGCCGGGCCGCACGGCGCCCCAACCCCGGTTCACCCATCGGCGTGTTCGACTCCGGGGTGGGCGGTCTCACCGTGGCCCGCGCCATCATCGACCAGCTGCCCCACGAGGAGATCGTCTACGTGGGCGACACCGCGCACGGGCCCTACGGGCCGCTGCCGATCGCCGAGGTCCGCGCGCACGCCCTGCGCATCATGGACGAGCTCGTGGACTCCGGCGTCAAGCTGCTGGTGATCGCCTGCAACACGGCGTCCGCCGCGGTGCTGCGCGACGCCAGGGAGCGCTACACCCGGGTCTACGGGATCCCCGTGGTGGAGGTCATCCAGCCGGCGGTGCGCCGAGCGGTCGCCTCGACCCGCAACGGCCGGATCGGGGTCATCGGCACGGAGGCGACGGTCGGGTCCCGCGCCTACGACGACACGTTCGCCGCCGCGCCCCACCTGCGGATCGATTCGGTGGCCTGCCCGGCGTTCGTCGACTACGTGGAGGCGGGCGTCACCACGGGGCCCGGCCTGCTGGCCACGGCCCAGTCCTACCTGGACCCGCTGCGCGAGGCCGACGTGGACACCCTGGTGCTGGGCTGCACCCACTACCCCCTGCTCACCGGGGTGATCTCCTACGTCATGGGCGATGCCGTCACGCTGGTCTCCAGCGCGGAGGAGACCGCCAAGGACGTCTACCGCGCGCTGGTCGGCCACGGGCTCGAGCGGGACCCGAGCCTGCCCGCCCACCACGAGTTCCTCGCCACCGGGGACGCCGCGTCCTTCGAGGTCCTCGCCCGGCGGTTCCTGGGGCCGGAGGTCGCCCGCGTCCGGCACACCAGCTCCGTGGCGGAGCAGTACCCCACGGGCTCGCTCGCTCGGATCACCCCGGAGATGATCGGGGGCACCGGCCCGTCCGCGCCCTGAGCAGCTCCGCGGCCGGTGCGGCCGCCGTCCCACCGGTACTCCCTGGAAGGCACACGCTCCATGAAACTCACCATCGTCGGATGCACCGGCTCCTTCGCGGGGCCGAACTCCCCCGCCTCCTGCTACCTCGTCAGCGGCGAGGACGCCGAGGGGCGGACCTGGCGCATCCTGCTGGACATGGGCAACGGCGCCCTCGGCGTGCTGCAGCGCCACATGGACCTGCACGACATCGACGCCGTGCTCGTCAGCCACCTGCACCCCGACCACTGCATCGACCTGGCCGGGCTGCACGTGGCGATCAAGTGGGACCCGCGGGGCTGGGGCCGCCCCCCGATCCCGCTGTGGGCGCCCACCGGCCTCCACGAGTACCTCAGCAGCACCCACGGGCTCCCCCCGGAGCCCGGGATGCACGGGGAGTTCGACTTCCACACCTGGGTCCCGGAGGAGCCCGTGCGGGTGGGGCCGTTCGCGATCACGCCCTTCCTCGTGGAGCACCCCACCCCCGAGCCGTACGCCCTGCGCATCGACTACGACGGGGTCACGGGCCCCAGCACCCTTGCCTACTCGGGGGACACCGACGCGTGCGAGGGCCTCGTGCACGCCGCCCGGGACGCCGACGTCTTCCTGTGCGAGGCCGCCTACCACGAGGGCCGCGACGACGCGCTGCGCGGCATCCACCTCACCGGCCGGCGCGCCGCGGAGGCCGCCCGGGACGCCGGGGCGCGCAAGCTGCTGCTGACGCACCTGCCGGTGTGGAACTCCCCGACGCGGGCCGTCGAGGAGGCCCAGGAGGTCTTCGAGGGCCCCATCGGGGTGGCCCAGCCCGCCTACACCTACCCGATCGTCCGCCGGGGCAGCGGGCGTCCCGCCGCCGCGGTCGGACCGTGAGCCCCGCCGCCGGCGATCGGGCCGAGCCCGCGGAGCCGCGGGGTAAGGTGGAGCACATGGATTCCCCCGTCGACCAGACCGCACCGGCCCCCTCGACCCCGGGGGCGACCCGGTCGGACGGCCGTTCGCCCGGCGAGCTGCGGCCCATCACGATCACCCGCGGCTGGTCCCAGCAGGCGGAGGGCTCCGCCCTCATCGAGTTCGGCAGCACCCGGGTGCTGTGCACCGCGTCCGTGACCGAGGGCGTCCCGCGCTGGCTCAAGGGGGAGGGCCGCGGCTGGGTGACCGCCGAGTACGCGATGCTCCCGCGGGCCACCTCCACCCGGTCCGCCCGCGAGTCCGTCAAGGGCAAGATCGGCGGGCGCACCCACGAGATCTCGCGGCTCATCGGCCGCTCCCTGCGCTCGGTCATCGACCTCTCCGCCCTGGGCGAGAACACCGTGGTCCTCGACTGCGACGTCCTCCAGGCCGACGGCGGGACCCGCACCGCGGCCATCACGGGCGCCTACGTGGCCCTGGCCGAGGCCATCGGCTGGGCGCGGGCCGAAGGGCTCATCGCCCGCCGCGCGCAACCGCTCACCGACACCGTGGCCGCCGTGTCCGTGGGCATCATCGACGGCGTGCCGATGCTCGACCTCCCGTACGTCGAGGACGTCCGGGCCGAGACCGACATGAACGTGGTGGTCACCGGGTCCGGCGACTTCGTGGAGGTGCAGGGCACCGCCGAGGGCGCCCCCTTCGACCGTGCCGAGCTCGACGCCCTGCTCGACCTCGCGCTGGCCGGCTGCGCCCAGCTCACCCAGATCCAGGTCGAGACACTGCGCGAGGCCGACGATGGGTGAGCACGACGGCGCCCGGGTGGTGCTCGCCACCCACAACCGGGGCAAGCTCGCCGAGCTGCGGGACCTGCTCGCGGCCGCGCTGCCCGGAGCCGACGTCGAGCAGCTCGTCGTGGACGCCGCCGCGGCGGGCGCCCCCGACGTCGTCGAGGACGGCACCACCTTCGAGGCCAACGCCCTGCTCAAGGCCCGCTCCGCGGCCGCCGCGACCGGGCTCGTCGCCGTGGCCGACGACTCCGGCCTGGCCGTCGACGTGCTGGGCGGGGCCCCGGGGATCTTCTCCGCGCGATGGTCCGGCCGGCACGGCGACGACGCCGCGAACCTGCGGCTGCTGCTCGCCCAGCTCTCCGACGTCCCCGACACCCACCGCGGGGCACAGTTCGTGTGCGCCGCCGCGCTCGTCACCCCGGACGGCCACGAGCACGTGGAGACCGGGACCCTGCGCGGGACCCTGCTGCGGGAGCCCGTGGGGGACGGCGGCTTCGGCTACGACCCCGTGCTGCGCCCCGACGGGCTCGGCCGGACCTGCGCGGAGCTCACGCGCGAGGAGAAGAACGCCATCAGCCACCGCGGACGCGCAATGCGGGCCCTGCTCCCGCACCTGCTGGCCGCCGTCGATCCCGCCGCCGTCCCCGACTGACCCACGTCCGAACCGAGGAATCTGACCATGCCCTGGTCGCAGCTCCACCACCTGCCGTTCGCCGGCGCCGTCGAGTCCGTGCTTCGCGAGGCCGGCATGAAAGCCGACCCCAGCCAGTGGGAGGTGCACGCCGGCGGGTCCGCCCACGTGGTGGTGAACGTGGGTCACGTGATCTCCGTGCGGATCGCCAAGAACGCCACGGTGTGCGAGCACGTCCATCGCCGCACGGAGGTGCTGCGGAGGCTGCCCCGCTTCTCGTTCGCGACCCCGCGGCCGCTCACCGGCGTGGTGGTCTCCCACGGCTACACCGGGGTGGGACTGACGTGGCTGCCCGGCCACCCGCACCCGCCCGGGCACGGGGACCCGGCCGTGCTGCACCGGGTGCTGACCGAGCTGGCGGAGGTCGACACCTTCGGGTTCGCGCGCTACCTCGACCGTCCCGGTCAGCACTGGGGCGGGCACCGGCGGCGGCACGTGCTCCTCGACGAGGTCATCCCGCGGCTGCTGCCCCGCAACCAGGAGGCCGCCCGGCGGGCCGTGGCCGAGCTCGCGGCGCTGCCCACCGTGGTGCCGACCCTGGTGCACGGGGACCTCATGGGGCACAACATGCTGTGGGACGGTGACGAGCTCACGGGCATCATCGACTGGGACCACGCCTGCTTGTCCGACCCCGCGCACGACGCCGCGTCCCTCGGGCTGTGGTACGGCTGGGACACCCTGCGCGCCGCCGTCTCGGAGAGCGTGTACGAGCGGGCCCGGCTGCACGCGCGCACGTTCCCGCTGCAGGCCGTCGCGTACGCGCTGCACCACGACCTCGACACCGCCCAGGTCAACCAGTCCATCGCCCGCGCCGACGACTGGATCGAGACCAATCTGCGCGGCGTCTCCGCCTGAGCGGGGGCAGTAGGCTGTTCCGGTGCCGTTTCCCGCTTCCCCCGACACGACCACCGTCCGGCCCGCCGCGGACCCGTCGTCCCTCTCCTTCACCGCCATCGACTTCGAGACCGCGAACCGGTTCATCGGCTCGCCGTGCGCCGTGGGCCTCGTGCGGGTCCGCGGCGGCAGGGTGGTGGCGGAGCGCTCCGCGTACATGCGGCCACCGCGCACCCGCGCGGACTTCGACCCCGGCAACACCCGCATCCACGGGATCACCGAGCGCACGGTCGCGGGCCACCCCGGCTTCGCCGAGCTGTGGCCGCGGATCGAGGACTGGATCCTGGCGGAGGATCCCGACGAGCTCGTGGTCGCGCACAACGCCGCGTTCGACATGGGGGTGATCCGCGCCGCGTGCGCGGAGACGGACACGCGGCACGCCCCGCTGGCGTACGCGTGCAGCCTGGCGCTGGCCCGGCGCGGCTACGACCTGCCGTCCTACGCGCTGCCCCGGGCGGCCGAGGCTGCCGGGGTGCCGCTGCGCCGCCACCACGACGCCCTCGAGGACGCCCGGGCGTGCGCCGGGATCGTGGTGGACCTGGTCCACCGGGCCGGTGCGGGCACCGTCCGGGAGCTGCTCGCCGGCGTGGGCCTGAGCGTCAGGCGGTTGGCAGCGCCCCCACTTCCCTGAGCCAGCGCTCGGCCGTCTCCGCCACCGCGTCCCCGGCGTCCAGACGGGCGCGCCACTCCGGCGGCAGCGCGGCCGTCCCGAGGGCCGCGCCCGTGACGGCCCCGGCGATCGCCCCCGCCGCGGCCGGGTCGCCGGCGTGGGCGGTGCCCAGCTCCACCGCGCGTCGGAACACGGCCCGCGGGTCCCCGGCTCCCGGCGCCTCGGCCTCCGCGCGCAGGGCCGCGCCCAGCCCGCCCGCCAGGGTCTCCGGGGCCGCCCCGCCCGCGCCGAGCAGCCGCGGGAGCGCCTCGGGGTCGAGGTCCTCCCCCCCGGCGGCACGCACGGCGTCGTCGAGCCGGGCGAGGGTCTCGGCCACCGGGCGCGTGAGGTGTCCCGCGGTCTCGCGGGCGGCGGCCACGGCCGCCGCGACCGGCCGTGGCACGCCCTCCCGGCGGGCCCGCACGGCGGCGTGGACCACGAAGCCGTGGACGGCCGCCGCGGACTGCGCCTCGGGGTGCCCGTGGGTCAGCGCGGCGCCGTTGATGGCCAGCGGAGCGAGCGTGCGCCAGCCGACGTGGGGGAGGAGACCGAACGGGGCCGAGCGCAGCACCGGTCCGGCGCCCTTGGCGTCCGGCAGCAGCGGGCGCTCGACCTCGCCCATCCGGCCGGACCGGAGCGCCTCCAGCACCGTCCCGTCGGGCTCCCGCACGGCGTGCAGGGACTCGAGCTCGTCGATCCGGCGGGGCAGGGGCCGCGGCGCCTCGGCCGGGTGGCGCTCGCCCTGGGTGCCCAGCCAGCGCAGGTAGGCCAGCCACAGGCACGCGGTCTCGTCGGCGGCGTGGCCCTGGTTCGCCCACTCGACGACCTCCTGCAGGGCGTCCAGGGTGTAGAGCGTCAGCTGGGTGGCGTCGGAGATCCGCAGCACCCCGGCGGGGCCGCCGGTGCCCTCGGGGCCGGTGGGAGCGTCCGCGCCGGTCGCCTCGGGGCGGCGGTCGGAGCGCACGCGGGCGCCCAGCGCGTCCCCGAGGGCTCCGCCCAGCAGGGCGGCGCGCACGGAGTCGGCGTACTCGGGCCAGGCGGGGTCGAGGCCGGCGTCGGGGGAGAGCAGGGGTGCGGGCATGCGGTCAGTGTAGTCGGCGGCCGACACGGACCCGGGCGGGTTCAACTGCCCTTCAGGGGAGTGTGGTTGCATGGCACGGGCGCCCGGCGCCCCCGCCGGCACGGGCACCCCCGACCGTGCCGCCCCGATCTTCGAGGAGAGCTCCATGAGTCACCACGTTCCCGGCACCACCGCGCGCCCCGGCGCCGACGGTGCCGACAGCGCCGTCCACGACGGCACGCCCGTCGCCCCCGGCTCGGAGGGCCTCGCGGCGCCCGTGCCCGTCGCCGCGCGCAAGGACACCGTGCCCGCCGGCGCCCCGGACGCCGGGTCCGCGCCGGCCCGGTGGGCCGCCGAGTTCGCCGGCACGGCGCTGCTGGTCTTCGCCGGTCTGGGCACGGGCATGTTCGCCACGGAGGTCATCGACTCCGCCCTCGGCTTCGGCCTGGGCCTGGTCGCCGCGATCGTCGCCTTCGGGCACGTCTCCGGGGGGCACTTCAACCCCGCGGTCACGCTCGCCGCGTTCGTGGCCGGGCGCACCCCCGCCAGGGCGGCGGTCGGCTACGTCGTGGCCCAGGTGCTCGGCGCGCTCGCCGCGGCGGGCGTGCTGTGGGCCGTGCTCGCCACCCTGCTCGACTCCTCGACCACCGCGCAGGTCCTCGGCGCGGTGTCCAACGGCTTCGGCGAGAACTCCACCTCCCAGGCCGGGTGGACCACCGTGCTGCTCGTCGAGTTCGTGGCGACCGCCCTGTTCGCCCTCGTGGTCCTGGGTTCCACGGCGCCGCGGGCCAACGCCGTGCTCGCCCCCGTGGCCATCGGCGCGGCCTTCGCGTTCCTGCTCACGATCACCGCGCCGTTCGACGGCGGATCGCTGAACCCCGCGCGCTCGACGGGCGCCGCCGTGGTCGCCGGCGCCGGCCACCTCGGCCAGTTGTGGCTGTTCTGGGTCGCCCCGCTGCTCGGCGGTCTCGTCGCCGGTCTGGTCCACCGTTCGGTGGCCCTGTCGCGGCCGCGCCGCGGCACCGATGCGCTCGCCGCGACCGAGAGCACCCCGGCCGCGACCTCCACGCCCGACCAGGAGCGGTGAGCCCGCGGCCCTGCCGTGTCCGGCAGGGCCGACGGATCGACAGCGGGCGGTTCGTCCGCGCCTCCGACCGGCGCCTCGGCAGGTCCTTCCACGGCAGGGGCGCCCTCGTGGCGCGGCGGGCCGTGCCGCACGGACGGCCGGGCCCCCCGCAGGACGAGGTCCAGGAACCCGGGCCGGATCCTCGGGCACCGCTCACCGCCGGGGGCGACGCTTTCCGTCATCGGCCGAGCGGCGGGGCTAGGCTGGTCCGTGCCCGGCCGCCGTCGGGAGGAAGCGGAGGTACCCCGTGAGCCGTGCGCGCGCCGCCGAGCCCCTCGGAGGCTTCAGCACGGCCGCCCGCTCGCCCCTGGCCGACTCCCGGGAGCTCGCCGCCGTCAGCGGCGCCCTGTACCCCGTGCTGACCCTGCTCGTCCGGCTGCCCCAGACCATGGTCCCGCTCGGCGTGCTGATCACGGTGGCGCTGATCTCGGGGTCCCCGGCCCTGGGCGCCTTCTGCGCCGCCGCCGTGACCTTCGGCTCGGCCCTGTGCGGGCTCGCCATGGGCGCCGCCGCCTCGTGGCGCCGGCGACAGGTCGGCCTGGTGCTGCTCACCCTCGTGAATCCGCTCGCGATGTGGTGGCTCGTGCGCCGGCTCCCGGATCTCGCCGCCGACAGCGGGGCCGCCCCCGCCCAGCTGGTGCTCCCGTGCCTGCTCGCCGGGCTCGTGCTGCCGCAGATGGGCGTGGCGTGCCGGCTGCGCTGGTGGTCCCTGCTGGCCCGGGACTCCCGGGAGGACCTCTTCGACACCGCGCTGCGCCACGAGAGCGTCATGGACGCGCTGGGCACCGTCCTGGCGGCCGCGGTGACCGGCCTCGTCGCCGTGACCCTCGGGCCGGTCGCCGTGCTGGTGCTCGCGGCAACCCTCACGCTCGTGGGCACCACGGTGTTCCTGCTGCACTGCTCCGCCCGTCTGCCGCCGGGGCTGATCCGCTTCCTGCCGCCCGTCGCGGCCGCCCCGAACCGGGCGGCCCGCCGTCGCCGCCGCCGGGCGCGGCAGCTCCGACTGCTCCCCGTGGTGGGGATGGGTGCGCTGGGCGCTCTCGTGGGGTCGACCCTCGGCGCGGTCGTCGTCTTCGCGACCGCCGTGGACGCCGTGATCTCCGTCAGCTGGCTGCACGCGGTCTCCGGGCTGACCTCGGCCCTGGCGGCGGTGGCGGCGTCCGCCCGCACCGAGGAGCTCCGGCTGTGGAACCGATGGGTGGCGGCGTCCGCCGGGGCCGTGCTCGCCGCGATGCTCCTGACGATCCCCGACGACTCCGCGGGGATGGTGGTCGTGCTGGCGCTGGCCGGGCTGACCACCGGCCCGTGCCTGGTGGCGGTCTACGAGATCGCGCGGCTCGTGGCCCCCAGTGACCGCGTCACGGCCCTGACCACGGTGATGACCGCAGTGATGAGCATAGGACTGACGGGAGGTCTCGCCCTGTCCGGGTGGTGGGGGGAGTCCTGGGGCTACCGGAGCGCGGCACTCGTGCCGGTGCTCTCCGCGGCCGCCCTGCTCGCCACGGCCCTGACCTTCGTGCACCGCTGGCGGCGCATCAGCCCCGGCGACCTCTGACCCGCCGGGCCCGGAGGCCCGGCGGGTCAGAGGTGGTCCGGGTGGAGACGGTCAGTGGCCCCGGTCGATCCACTCCTGCAGGTGCGGGGCCTCGGCCCCGATCGTGGTGGTGTCCCCGTGGCCGGGGAGCACCTCCGCGGACTCCGGCAGCGTGAGCAGCCGGTCCCGGATGGAGTCGACGATCGTGGGGAAGTCCGAGTACGAACGGCCGGTGGCCCCGGGACCGCCCTGGAACAGGGTGTCCCCGGAGAACAGCACCCCGCCCTCGCCCAGGTCCGGGGCCCAGAAGCACACGGACCCGGGGGAGTGGCCCGGGGTGTGCAGCGCGGTGAGGGTCGTCCCGGCCACGGTGAACTCGTCCCCGTCGGCGATCGCGGCGTCGAAGGGCGTCTTCGGATAGACCTGCTCCCACAGCACCGTGTCCTCCGGGTGCAGGTGGATCGTCCCGCCCACCTGCCCGGCCACCTCCTTGACGGAGCGGATGTGGTCGTCGTGGGCGTGGGTGAGCAGGACCGCGGTGACCGTGCGCCCGGCGACGGCCTCCACCACCGCGGCGGGGTCGTGGGCCGGGTCGATCACCACGCACTCGTCGTCGTCGCCCACGATCCACACGTTGTTCTCCACCTCCCAGGTCCCGCCGTCGAGGGAGAACGTCCCGGCGGTGACCAGCCGGTCGATGCGGGCCCGGCCGGCGCCCCCGGCAGGCTGCACCGGGACGGCGCCGTGGTCGGCGGGACGGGCGCGCTCCTGGTCGGGCAGGGCCTCGCCGTCGTGGCCGTCGACGGGGCTCATCGGTCGAGCTCCACGACGGAGCGCAGCACCTTGCCGGCGGTCATCCGCTCGAACGCCGGCTCGACGTCCTCGATCGAGATCCGTTCGGTGACGAACCCGTCGAGGTCCAGCCGGCCCAGCCGGTACTGGTCCACCAGCATCGGGAAGTCCCGGGAGGGGAGGGTGTCGCCGTA